>JAYZAY010000045.1:0-11497 GCA_036339465.1 Myxococcota bacterium
CATGCTGAATCTAGGACCTTTTCTTAATTAATGGCTTACTCATTTTTCATTCACCAAAGAATGTTGAGTTTCTTAGCACTCCTCCTACGATCATAATGTCACTTTTGTATGGTAATGCCCAGTTTGTTGTTTTTTCGGTACAACGCGAAATAGAGGTGTCTCATAGGTTTGAAGAGCGACACAGTGGGATACCCCGTCTTGTTTAGGTCTGAATTGGGGTTTAATGCTCTCTTGCTTCCTTCTGCAAGCGCCTAAGCGAAAACGGGGGCGGGGCGGCAGACGAGTGGCTGTGGTTGAAGAACGGAGACTTAGTAAAAACTGTAGCGTATAAGTATTTCCATGGACCAAGTGAACGAATGTTTTGAATCTATTTTGTCTCTTATAAAAGAAATTTAGATGGACGACCCTTAAAATGTCCATCATGTCTGATAATCTTTGACACATACCAGATAAGATAGATTTATTGGGTCTGGTGCGTGATTTTTTTGTCCCTGTCTTTCAATGGTGTCTGAGAAATGACCGGTGATTTTCGTGACGAATGTGAAGAGGCGAAACACAGGCTCTGAGAGTAGCGCCAGTGTTGGTGGTTTGTTTGACAGCTACCTAGAAAAGTTTCTCTGCACAAAATCTAAGCCTGGTTTTTCATGAGGAAGGTGGAAAAGTCTCTCTGCACAAAATCTCCGGCGAAGGATTCCATCTTGAAATGCAAACGAGATTAAGAATTGCCGAGGCAGATGCTCAAGCGATTGTAAACGAGGCCAGAGCCACGAAAAAAACGAGCAGGAACACGATGGATGGGACCGCTGGTGGAATCGAATCCGTCGTGGCGCCTCTCTCATGGTGATTGGAGTGGTGTCCGCCGTTTCTCTTTGCTTGGGCGATTATTGAAAACCCGAGTAAGGAGCAGCGGGAATTTGGTGTGCAAGCCATCATTGTTATTTTAGCGTCTGCAGCCAGCTATTCTTTTGGGCAGAGTTCAGGAAAACGGAACCATCGAAGAAACTCAGCCGCTTAGATATCGCCAGGGCCCGCAACTTCGCATCTTTACCGTCATTGCGTTTCTGCGAGAGCATTGAGCCACTGTTTGAGGCTCGATGGAGGGCGGGGTGAATTGTTTAGGGTAAGGAAACCGAGGTGGATTGCCCCTTGCTTAGGGAGTGGAGGTAGGCAAAGTATCCAGCTTAGGGGAAATCGAAGAATTTGGTTTAGGCTTTTTAGTGTCGGTGGATGCTTTTTGGGAGTCGCTTGCTAGGGTCAATTGCATTGGTTGTGGGTGGGGCTTGAAGAGGATGTGTAGGTATCGCTTGGGGAGACGACACTCATAATGGAGCCAGAGAGTCCAAAACCACCATCGGTTCGATCGATGACCCCGTTGTCGATGGCCCAAACTTCGGCTTGGGGTAAGCCAGCAATGCCACCGACATCTAGGGTCGGAAGGGGGACTTCCGCGATCGCATTTCCGAGAATGACGGGAATGATGCACTTCATAACCTGGTTGACGATTTGACTTAAGTGGCCTGCTATATCGGGGATATTTTCAACCAGCGGAATTTGGACCGATTCAATTTGAATCCCAAATTGGTAATCGTCATCGAATCTCGCCTGCAATTGATTGGTCTTTTGGTCAAGGGCCATGTTCATGCCGAGAACCGATGACAGATACATGGACATGCCAATGGTCCCAATGTTGGCAATGGTGACCGATGCGGCAACTTCCATATCACCGACCCCCATTTGCGTAAGGGCACCGTCTCGCGAGGGCATAAGTACAGGGGGTGAATGGGCTTTCATCGAAAGGCTCATCTCTTCAACCGTAAATCCCATATCCATTGCGTCAGTAGCCGAAAAACCAAGGTCATCGGTATTGGGTATGTCCATAGGAAAAGCTTCTAGAACATTCGGAATATCCATACCTCCTGCGTACCAAACTGCCCATAGGGTTTGATTGATTAGATCATCTTTAATGCCAACCGAGAATTCATGGGCGCCATCGGTATCCATGGCTGACCATGTTACGTGTTCTTGTCGAATCGCACCTTTCGCATGACTCGAAATGTTGTCACCTCGTACTGAAGGATAGACCTGGGTGTAAAGCTGAGTATGAATTCCCCCTACACCGGGCTCATCCATGCAATGTAAATCTTGAATACCGCTGACGACATGAAGATTGAAGTCAAATGGCTCTGGTGTGGAGATACAGGAGGTCATTTGGGTTGAAGCGAAAGTATCTTGGAGCATGGGGGTGAGCTTTGCGGGAAGTTGTGCAGAAAGGGTCGCTTCGATGGTGGTCTCGAATTCGTTCAGTAGGTTGAAAACCAGGTCGTCAAGTTGGGAGCCCATAATTTCAAGTAGGCCCCAGCTGATATCGAGATAGAGGTTTTCGAATTGAATATTGATGGCGGAGAAACTTACGGAAGGCACTCCATTTTCATGGGTCACGGCAATGTCTGCATGGATACTGATTGAATTTGCTTTGATGGCTCCACCCACATCTCCATCCACGACGCCCCGGTTGATACACACCAAAGCGCAACCTTCATGAAGAACCCCGTGCACGTTGATGGGAAGCTCTAGATTGCGAATGGTACCTCCTAGGCTCAGTTGCCCCTCTTGGGTTGAAAGGGTATCGATGAGAATGTCGTCGTAGGTCATGGTGCCGGTTTTAGTGACTCTGAATCCGGTGTTTTCGGTGGTAATAGACTGCAAGGGCCAGCTACAACTGCATTTTTTTGAGGTTACGGAGTCGTTCATGGGGGTTTGAACCGATTTATCTAGATTGATGGTCTTTAGGACGGCTTGGGAAAAAGATGCAATGTCAGTGAGGTCACTGCGGTCTCCATCGTCGAGAATGGGTTGATTCAGTTGTGTAATGACGCCGTTGGGTATGGTCGCTTCTGGGTCTGGGGTCGTTGCTGCCGCATAGTAGCTCGGACTTCGAGTATAGGATTGGACTAGGGTACCGATATTACCGCAGCTATCAGTTGCCACTGCATGAAGTACGGAGATTCCCCATGGGCTGAGATTTGAAGTATTGATTGTGGTTGTCAGTGACGTTGATCCGACGGGGAGTTCGTCTTCGTTGAGGATTAGTGAGGTGATGGGGCTAATCAGATCTTGAGCACGACCTTGTACCGAGATGGTGCTATCAGCATAGGTTCCTGATTCGACCATTTCACTGCGGTGCGGACTGGTGAGTTCGATTATCGGACTGCTGTGGTCAATTAAGACGTTGGCAGACATCGAAGTTAGGTCACTCTCCGGATGAAGTTCTCCGGCGATGGATACCGACACTTGGTGGTTTCCTTCTTGGGTTATGGTAAACTCTTGGTTTTCGTTGAGTGCAACGGAATTGGGATGATTCGAAACGACGCTGAGGGTTGGGGTTGGAATATGATTTCCGAAATAATCAAAGATCTCGGCGTGGATAGGAAGGGCGGTGTTGATGGCAAAACAGTTCAGTGATTCAAGGCTTAGGGTGCCTGTATAGGGTAGGCCGGCAAAAGCTGTTACATTGGTACTGGCTTGAAAGTTTCCAAGTTGCGCCGTGATGGTTGCGGTTCCCACGCCTCCTGTTAAGGTGACCAATCCAAATTTGTCGACGATGGCAATTGAAATATCGTTGCTTGACCAAGTTGGGCCCTCAAGTAAATCGGTTTGGTTTGCATCGAAATGGGTAATGTGCGCCGTTAATTGAAAAGTTTCTCCGGCGGCAATGGTTACGGCTGCGGGAAGTACATCGAGGGCGACCACTCGTAGCTCATCCTGACACAGGGCGTTGCAAGTATCACTGATTCCGGCATCGTCGCATTCTTCATTTGAGTCTACAAGGCCATCACCGCAGCGAGCGATGCTGCAATCGAGTCGGCATGCGTCTGGGGCGATATTGGAATTCAAGCTTCCTTCATCACAAGCCTCGAGATCATCTTGAATATGTCCATCGCCGCAAGAAGCGGTTTGGCAATTGTTAAGGCAACTGTCTGTTTCGTCGGTGTTGCCATCATCACATTGTTCATGATCTGCCCAAACGATCCCGTCGCCACAGCGTGCGTCCACACAGTTGATGGCGCAAGAAGCTTCTTTGATTTCCACCTCTTTTGGGCTTAATGTCAGACAAACCTGATTGTGATTACAGTTTGCACTGGCGCAGCTTTCGGCGCAATTGGCACCGGGGTTTTCCTGATTTGAAGTTGACTCATTCTCATCAAAATCGTCTAAGTTGACGTCGTCTGTATTTTCTTCCCCTGCGCCGGAGGTGGAATCTCCAGTGGCAGTATTGGTGCTTGTGTCTGCAGTCGGGGTTGTGTCTCCAGTGGCAGTATTGGTGCTTGTGTCTGCAGTGGGGGTTGTGTCAATGGTTTCTTCGCTGGTGCTGTTAGTGCTGTCTTGTGTGGTTTCTGTATTGTTCGTGTCTTGATGCGATGCGTCGACGACAGGCTCAGAGCATCCGCTGAGGATCATGATTGAGAGGCTCAGGGCCATCATTGTTTGGATGAGTTGCATTGAGAAGCTCCTACTTTCAAATGATTCAATCTTCTTTGGGGTGGGTTGCTCTTGGCTCGCATTTCTGAGCCTCGTTTTTTCTTATCGTAATGGTTATCGGTTGGGTGTTGGTTCCGTTTCCCCGAAAATCAAAGTTTGTGTGAAGCGTTGCGTTAAGGTGGTGGGACCGGACTTATTGGAAGGCTCCAGGATTTTGCACAGGTCCTGTACTGGGGTGATGCCAGGGGGATGATCTTACTTAGGGAATGACGCATTTAGACACGGGCAAAGTGTTAAGGTTTTAATCCTCTGGGACAGGGGCAGATAAAGATGGAGATGGCCTGCAGTTCCGCCGTGACGAATCGTTTGAAATCCCACCAGCTAAAAGCACCCCCCGACCAACCAATTCGTTATCTCTGATCGCCCTCGAGCCCTAAGATCTATCGCATGAACATAGCCATCTCCTTGCTTATAATGGTTGGAGTTTTCACGCCTAGACAATGCTCACTTTCTATAATCAGAGGGTTTCCGACTCGAACTTGTAATCACCAACTCTTCATCCACAATGGAGCACCTTACTAAGCCAATCCGGAGCAGGGGAGGAAGCGCTCGATAAGTCTCCTTTATCTCGGGATGTTTTCATTGAACCCCGACACAAATAGCGATGTATATTCACAGAAGACGACAACCATTACGGGTAGGCCTATGGCTACGTCTTTTAAATGTTGGATTCCTGAAGTGGACCCCATTTTTCGATTCAAATCGTTATCAGTCATTTTATGTGCTCTCAATTTCACATGGGTAAGAAATCAATCAAACAAATTATCTACAAACTTTGAATAAGTCTTAGAGATCCGTAGAGTCTTCATTTGCACTCGTCGTTTTTGCTTCATCTGTTCTTGCTCCAATACAAGCAATTTTTTTGGAATGTTTCCCACCTGATGACGGAGTTGGAAGTTTGTCGAGCCGGGTTTTGGCGGTTACTTTAGCTACTTGAGAAAAGACTTCGCTATAGGGTACGTGCACCTCTTGCCGGTGCGCCGATAGGCTTTACCCCAAACACGGATATTTTACCCCAAACACGGATATAAGGAGAATCAACGTTGAGCCGCTGAAGGAGTGTCTTGTGTCCTAAGAGCTCGATTTTCCCCGCGCCTTTTTCCAGTGATATTTCCCCCGCTTCATAGTCCACAGCCTGCTCAACCCCCATCTCCGCCACCAGGATTTTCAGACGATCGATATAAGCTGAAATAGCAGGCGCTATGCCCTTGAATTCAGCGGGAATTGGGATCCGGATGTCTGTCATTGGGGCACCTCGGCTGTTGTATTGTTGTGAATTTCGATATGCCAAGGTTTGCCCCAATCTTCGAGACCAAACCGAGTCTAAGTTGGCTTAAATACAACGATTTTAATGAATAAGACCGCGCTATGTCAGATCCAATCCCACATTTTGTGTTCATAATTACTATTATCTGCCTACTAGACAGGTTACCTGTCTAGTTAGATGTCTTCCTAAGGAATTGCAGGATAGGATTTCAGACGGAACTTTTTCGAAGCGAGATCTTCGACGGTCGAGTTTTTCAAGATGCTCCCCATAGAATTACCGACTGTTGGAAGTCTTAGATGGTGCGTAAGCCGTTTTGGTTCAATGCCTCGTTATGCGAGTTTTATATAAGACGCTCATAATGGAGTGTAGCCTTGAACGCAGCCTATGTGTTTGGCTCCTTCGGTTATGACAACAGGTCTTGTAAAATACGATGTTATCGAGGAGTCAAGCATTGCGACTCTTTGGCTTCATTGAGGGTGGCTGGTTGTCCAGAGGTAAGAAGCACTTCAGAACTTGTAATCTTTTCATTTAATCGAGTGGTGAGTCCAGGGGATGACGTTTCGAGATAGCGCTTAATGAGCCTGGCTTCTGTGATGTAGTGCTTTAATTTTTCGTAGGGCCATTGTCTTGGCGTGTTGGTTAAATTGACAATCCGGTCGGCCATCTTCACGGCCCAAACCTCTATGGGTTGATGCTTGATCCGTTGCAATGAATCCTCCATGCGTTTTTCTTTTGGCAACTCTTCATCCTTGGTGAGAGCTTGGACACCATCGGCAACAGCCTCTCCAAATGCATTCTTAACGTGGTCATAGGTGACTGCGGTGTCTTCAATGGTGTCATGTAAAAGAGCGCATTGAACGGCCAACCATGGTCTAGAAAACGCCCTAAAGCTGTCAGATAACATCACCTCTGCCGCTACTGCTGCCACATGGAAAATGTAGGGTAGCTTATCGGTGGTTGGCATCACTTGGTTTTGGTGCGCCCGCGCAGCGAAGAGGTATGCGTTGAAGTAGTCATTTTGGATTCTGTTTTGCGACATGTCGGCCTTCTTCTTTTCATTCTTGGGCAATTGAGGTTTATGCCCGGGCATTTATAGTATGGGTTGGCTGCACAAGGGAAATATGATGGGCGAATGATGCCGTGTATTGATTTGGGGGCCGGCTCCCCTCTTCATCTAGAATCTTCAAGGGTTCTTCTCCGATCGGGAAAATAACAACACGAATTCTGAGAACGCGATTTTGCAATCGGTTACTTCCTACAACGGCATCCGAAATTCCGTGGTGGGCCCGTTTCACGACCCAAAATCTAGGAATACTAATGAGATCCTCCCTGTTTCGCCCTTCTCTGCGTCGATGATGTGAGCATGTAGAAGTTGTACCCTCTTTCGGAGGTTGAGATTAGGTCTTGCCCCTTCTCTTTCGGCCATAAACTGCGCCCCAGTCTGCTTCACGGAAGGCGCGGAATATGAAGTGTCGCCTTTTTAGTTCATGGAATTCGCATAGAAACCCCAAGATACATTATGAGAATCAGTATTCTCAAAACAAATTAATTAATTCAACACCAAGTCGTCCCACTCTAAACACCTATCCCCTCCCCGCTTCCGCGGTCCGCGCCTCAAACCGAGCTCAACCTATCTACTCGGACTCGAGAACACCGATCATACCGAACTACTTAATATTGATTCGCATTCATACTATAAGCTTTGGATTTTAGGCGACACCAATCCAATACTTCCAGCCTTTAGCAAGAGCTTGGTCTGACATACTCTGACAAAGTTTTTAGCAAAGACCATGGAGGTATTTTTCAAAAGTGCGTTAGTCCGTTTCGCCCATGAGTATAGCGATAAACGCCTCTTCAGATTCTCCACCCATGCGTTGAATCAACGCTTCTTCCACAACACTTCTTACAATAGCCTCTTGAATAACTTTTTTGCGATTGCTCGTAAATTCAGGAGAGAGTCGAGCTCTTTCAGCGGCTTCTTTAGAGAGCTTTTCGTATTCGAAGCCTGACAATGTTTCCTTGGCTTCGGTTAATCTTTGCTCATGATAGAGAGCGTAAGCATCCTCTGCTTCTTGGCGGCTAATTTTCTTGGGTTTCTTCTTCCGCTGATTGATTTCTGCGCGGGCAGCAGACTCGAAAGCGGCCAAGTAACAAAACGACGTAATTTGAGCCTTGGTTTTGTGCTTTGTGGCGTGTTCCACAGCAATGGGAATCATTTCAAAAGGTCGTTCGGGCCCATGTCGGGTAAGCCACTCGCCTGCGAGGTGGTGTTCTTTTTTACTCACACGGATTCCGTCGAGGTCATCGGTCAAAAACGTCCAAAAATGCTTCACAAGCTCTGTCGCCTTATCTTCTTCAACAATCTCCACACGTCTTTCTGCCTTAGGGAGGCGCTCAAACACCAGGCGATAATCATTAAATGACTTATCCACTGTCATTCGCACACAGAGCCCGCGATCTTGAAGCCTCTTCAAAGAATCTTCGAGCTGACTGGTTACATAACTACTGGCGGTTTTCCCTCCTGCCGACAATTTCTTCGAAGACATCAGCATCTTGTATTTTGCAAACTTCTGACTGCTTTGAACCACCTGTTGTTTTTTTGTTGCCAATTGCCGGTCGAGCCAACGATAAAACCTCAAATCCAATGCGCGGTCGATGGTCATGAGAAACCGGACATTTAAAGACTTCGTGTATTTGTCCACAACGGATTTATAAACCTGAGAACCCCATTTCAGCTTCACAATCTTGCCGCGGGGGCCATCGATAAACTGTACATAGTCAATAATTGACGCATTCATCTCAGTTTGTTGCCCATACTCTTTGTCATACCACCGATTCGATACGATGCGGGTTGTTGCAATGGAATGGAGTTCCTCAACGACTCTGCTTAAACTCCGAGCGTTGGCTTTGGATTTGCGATGGGGATACATATATTTTTCTACAAGATGTCTCAAAGAGAACTCGAGTTCTTGGGGTAGGCCGTGCTCGTTGGAAAGCCAAAGAAGGCCCAAAACCACACGTTCAGCGAGAGCTGAGGGAAGTCTTTCACCCTCACCTGCTACGAGGCGTTCATGACCATCTTCATTCAGATAAATCGAAGTTGGAACAGCGTAATCACGATCGGGGTGATTTTGTTTACGAGCATCGTGTCGGCCATCGGTTAGGAGCGAAAAGGGTAATTCCACCAGATTCATCGAATCGATCGCTGATCGTTGGCGGGCTCTGAGAAATTCGAAAGCGAGTTGATTCTCATCGATAATTGAAGCATCGATGATTTCGGAATCAATGAGATGGGTTTGCTTGTTCATCATTTCTAAGTAAGATCTTCTTTTTTTAGTATTTATATCTTTAGTTCCAATAAGGTTCAACAAATCCGAGTGTTTGAGCGAACTATTCTTCCATTATCGGGTTAGGTTCTTTGCCATTATCGGGTTAGGTTCTTTGCCATTGTCGGGCCATGATTTTGGCGGCGATAAGGTTTTTTCCATTGTTGGGTTATGTGAACGAGAAGCGATAAGTACCGAGAAATACTCGCACAAGTTTTCTCTTTCTATTGTTGGGTTATAGATTTCTATTGTTGGGTTATAGATTTCTATTGTTGGGTTATCATGGAGTCTCATCGCACGTTGTTCCTGAGATGCTCTTTTAATGCAAGTCTCTAAGCTACCGTATTTATTAGTGGATTTATAGATGGCAGCATTTCGCGTTCGGTTAATCAAGATTGAGGCAGCCTAACAATGGCAAAAGAGTGCACTATAAAGGATCTATTGCGTACTTTCTTTCCATTATTGGGTCATCAGACTCGGCAGTATGGAGCCCGACAATGGAAATACTATGCGGAATACTCGCTTGGAAAGCCCAACAATGGAAGTTGGTGATTTTAGGTAATGGGGCGGGGTTGTAGCCCAGCAATGGCAATCAGTGACACTGACGGCAAGGATAGCCCAATAATGGAAAAAGGTTCGAACTTCGTTAGGGGCGTAGCAAGATTTGGGGATGCCGTCGGGGCTCGAGGGGAGGTTTGAAGGCTGGCCGTGGTTTCCTCGGAGGCTTACGGTTGGTTTCTGTCTGGGGGGACGCTGGCTCCCCTACCCCACTGCTGTGGGCGTAGAAGGAAGGTTGAAGTGGAGTATGATGGGAGGTGAAAATACGGAATTCCCATTGTGCTTTAGTTAATCGCAAAGTGAAGCAGGGAGAAGCTATCTGTATGGGAGGGAAAAAGGGGCAGAGGCTAACCAGGGAAAATGGAAGATGGTGAAGGGGTTGCGAGGGCAACCAGCTACCCAGGTTGATGGGTGCCCCGAAGACTGGCATAGGGTGAACGGGGAGACTTGGTCCCCTCCCCTTCGTCCCAGGCGACGGGTATTCCAGGAAGCAGGTACAAGGGGCACCCAGGTGACCCATAACCCCGTCACCCACGAACCCTCTTTCCAGGGGCCCTGGAATCCCAGACTCCAAGGAAAAAAGATCACCAGGAAGCCAGGTGCCCGTGGAGCCGGCGCCCTTTTTAGCCTTTGATCCAGTTAAACATCTCCCTGCTGAGATTCTTTCCCCTATACCTGTGCTTCCAGGTAACCCGTAACCCAGGTAGCTTCGATACCATATACCCGCTTGCCCGTGTCACCCGCTCACCAGGTATCCGGCTTCCCGGTGTCCTTTGTTGCCAGGTTACTGGGTTCCGGAAAAACCAGAAAAAATGCAACAAATTTTACGGGCAATATTTTTCGCCATATAACGGGATAACGGGTGAGGCATTTTCCCCGTTAGGAGGAGATATGGCTGGAATACTGGTGGCGTCGAAAAAGGGTGGAACAGGTAAGAGTACGTTGACCACTAATTTAGCGGTAATGCGGGCCATTGCCGGCAATGACGTTTGTTTGGTTGATTGCGATACGCAGAGTACTTCTCGACAGTTTATTGGTCGAAGGGTTTCTGAATATCCAGACCGTAGAAGTCCGCACTGTGTCCAGGTTTTTGGTAATACGGCGCGTCGTGAAATCGAGGGCTTGGCAGACCGGTTCACAGATATTGTGGTTGATGTTGCAGGGCGACAAAGTATGGAAATGCTCCAGGCAATGACGGCTCGAAATATCGAGCATGTGATTATTCCGTGTCAGCCGAGCATGTACGATTTGGAGACCTTGCCCGAGCTGGCGAGCAAAATCGAAGAAGCACGGTGCTTTAATGAGCAGCTTCGAGCTACGGTGGTCATTACCCGTGCACACACCAATAAAAAGGTGAAAACAGCCAATGAGGCACGGGACTTTATCGAGGAGATTGAAGGCCTTGCCTTGTCTTCGATGAAGATATTCGAAAGGAAAGCCTATCAGGACTGTACAATTCCCGGGCTAAGCGCTTGGGAGTGGCTCCATGAGCGGCGCGCTGAACTCCCACCCTACCGAGCGAAATCATTCTCAATGAAAGCGGCTGACGAAATGGCCGAGGTTTATCAGGTTGTTTTTGGACGTTCATTTAAACTTGAGGGAAGGGTAGCAGCATGAGTAACTTTAAGGATACCATCAAAAAGCAATTTAAGGATCCAGATGAGTGGGCAGCACAGCGAGATCCCGTGGTTCGCAATCTGACCCCAGCCCCCGAAGCGGCTGGTAAGCCACCGGTCAAAAAGGTTGTTCAAGCAAAAGATGCGGTGCCCGAGTTAGCCAAAAAGAAGGTTACTTTTAATTGCCCTGC
>JAYZAY010000046.1:0-25543 GCA_036339465.1 Myxococcota bacterium
TCCGTCGTCGGTGACCGCCAGGGTATGTTCATATTGGGCCGAGAGCTTGTGGTCGGCAGTAATGGCGGTCCAGTTGTCATCAAGGACAATGCTGTTGGGAACCCCTTCGTTGATCATGGGTTCGATGGTGAAAGTCATTCCTGGTCGGAGTCTTAAACCCTTACCTTTTTCTCCGTAGTGCCTTACTTCGGGCTCTTCATGAAATGTGCGTCCGATACCATGGCCGACAAAGTCCCGGACCACAGAGTAACCTTCAGGTTCCGCTCGAGCCTGGATAGCATGGCCGATATCTCCCAGGCGAGCACCCGGCTGGACGGCGAGCACACTATTACGCTGTGATTCGAGGGTGGTTCTTAAGAGATGCATGGTCGATTCGCTCACCTGACCCACAGGAATCGTGCTGGCATTGTCTCCGTGAAATCCTTCAACGATGAGGGTGACATCCACCCCTATGATATCGCCTTCCTTGAGGATGTGTTTGGGGTCGGGTATTCCATGGCAAATGACTTCGTTGACTGAGGTGCAGATGCTTTTTGGAAATCCCCGGTAATTGAGAGGGGCACAAATAACGGCATGTTTCTTCGCAAATTGGCATTGAAGGTCATCGATGTCTTGGGTGGACATTTTGGGCTCCACCTGATTGATGATCCATTCGAGGCATTCGGCGGCGAGATGGCCAGCTGCCCGCATGCTTTGGAGCTCGCGGTTGCTCTTTAGATTGACTTGGCGATTCTTTTTTCTAAATACCATAATGAAGCCCTTGGGATTAAGTCGATGCGATGATTTCTTCAGCTGCAGTTGCGCGCATGCGTTCGACCATGGCGGTTAATCCATTGGCCCTGCTTGCGCTTAAGTGTTTGTCGAGGCCCAATTGAGCGAATATTTTTTTGGCGTCAATGGCGAGAATTTCTTTCGATGTTTTTTCCGAATACATCACCAGAAGTATGCGTAGGAGACCTCGAACGATGTGGGCATCGCTGTCGGCGACGAACCGGATTTTGGTGAGCGCGTCATCGGTGTTTTTTTCGGAGATAAGCCACACTTGACTCTGGCACCCACGAACTCGGTTTTCCTCAGTTTTGTGGACGTCAGCGAGTGGGGCCAGTTCTCGACCTAAATCGATGATGTAGCGGTAACGCTCTTCCCAATCCAATAGGATTTCAAAATTCTCGAGAAGTTCTTCTGTATGCATCTATAACCCTGGTTTGAGCGCAACCTCTATGACAAGACTATTCGATTTTCAATGGTTTGCTAAGGTCTCGTCACGAGTTTGGGGGGAGTGTGGAGCGGGTGTTGCGCGCTTCGGCATCCGACTTTGCTGCTTTTTTATAGATCCTATAGATTAGAAAGCCCCCAATTCCGATGATTCCCAGGGGAAGAAAAGTTAGAAATGCGGTGGTGTTGATGAATGCAATCCGAGCTTCGTCGTTGCTTTCGAAGCAAACTGCGCATGCATGAGCGAGTGTGGGTAAGAACATGATGGGAAGGACGGCTAGGGCTGGTGCGAGGAACCGCATCTAGAGATAAACCTGAATATACAAGATTGGCCAAACGCCCACCACAAAGTACCAGAAGGCCTGGGCTGTCCAGAACGTGGACGGGTCTAGATTGTTTCTGAGTAGTTTCACCAGGGCGTAGCCCAAGATAAGAATGGCGCAGACGGCGTGGAGACCATGTATCCCGATGATGAGGTAGAAAAAGGCGCCGTGGGCACTAGAGGTAAGGGTGAGTCCTTGGGCAATGAGGGCCACCCACTCAAATCCCTGGGCCACCACGAAAAACACACCCAAGGCCAAACTCAAGAGCATGGGCCGAAGTGCTTTTTGATGGGCTTCTTTGAATTTGCGGTTGGCAAGCCAAAGAAAGATCCCACTCAGTATGAGGGCGGCGGAATTGAAAAGGGTTTGTTCGAGAGGCAACCGAGGTTGCCCAATGGGGGGCCAGATCCCGCCTGCGGCGTTGGATTTCACGATCATGTGCGCACTGACTAAGCCGGCGAAGAACATAATCTCCGTGAGGATAAAGACAATCATGCCCAATAAACCATTGGGAATGGCAGGTTTGCTCTTACTTTCGGGCGGTGTTTCTTTGACCATGGTTTTTTCCACGGTTGCGGCTACTGTCATCAATGATTCCCGGCGGCGCCGCTTTGTTCCAAGACACGCTGAATCTCGGCTTTAGCAGCGATATTTTCCCACTGTGGGATGGTTATAATTCCCTCAGCGGTTTCGATTTCGTGGATTGCGCCCTGGTGATTGAGCACGTCGGGAGCCACCGCGGAAAAGAAGAGAAGCATGAAGGCCAAGGAGGTAAACATAAGGTAGGAAATGTATTTTTTCTCCATCTTCAAATGCATGAATTCACTGGCTACTAAGTAGGCTTTCACGAGGGCAATCCCAAATGCCGTAAAGAGCACAATGGCGCGTCCGATGCCCGGCTGGCCAAGCATTTCGCCAATTGTAGGCCCGACTTCAGGGCCTAGAAAGCTGATGAACGCCAAAACGAGCAAGGCACCGTAGATCTTGAGGTAGTGCTTGGTGTGGTCGTGGTGCTCGCCATGCTCTGAAGCGTTTTCGTGTGCTGCTGCTTGTTCTTCACTCATTTTTTAACCTCGAATGGACGAATTATTTTGCAATGTAGAGAAGGGGGAAGAGGAAAACCCAAACCAGGTCGACAAAGTGCCAGTAGTTGGCGATGAGTTCCACCCGTTGTACTTCCTTATTCTGCCTCACGTCGTTGGCTATCCATATCATCAGTATCATTCCGGCGATGACGTGAAGTCCGTGGATGCCTGCGGCCGTGTAGTAGAAGCTCCAGAAGGTGTTGGCGGTAATGGTGTAGCCCAGTTCTATCTCATGGGACCATTCAAAGAATTTAACCACCAAAAACACCAGGCCAAACCCCGTGGTGACCATGAGAAGTTTGGCTGCCTTTTTATTGTTGCCCATTTCAACGGCATTGTGGGCACAGACGGCAAAAAAACTGGAGGTCAGAAGAACCCAGGTGTTGAAGGCACCGGCGTAGATGTTGGTGTGAATGGAATAGTTTGCCCATTCAGGATGACCGATACGGTGCATGATATAGCTGGCGAGCAGGCCGCCAAAGATAACGATCTCCGAAACAATCACCCACCAAACCGCCAATCGGCCTGTGGGGATCCCCGTCGCACTTCGTGTGGTTGCAATCGGTTTCATGTTGATACCTCTCCTAAAGTGATACCTAATTCGTTAGGATTCGTTGGGCAAATGCTGGGGCCAGTAGTCATCGTCGCGTCCAGGCACACCATATTCGTAGGGGCCCCGGTAGACCGTGGGCATTTCTTTGAAGTTGCCGTGTGGCGGGGGAGAAGCTGTGACCCACTCCAATGTGGTTCCTTTCCAGGGGTTCTCACCGGCCTTTGGACCGAAGAAGATGCTCCAGAAAAAGTTGGTCAGAAACACGATTTGGAATACGATCAGGGTGACCAAGGCCATGGTCGCCAGGACCCGGAGGTTTTGAAGCTCGGTGGTGGCCAGCTCGGGGAAGTGTTGGTAATTGTAGATTCGTCGGTGCTGACCAGCACTGCCCAGCACAAAAAGCGGAATGAAGATGAAGTTGAAGGGGATAATCGTCCCCCAGAAGTGAATTTTACCGGCGGTCTCATTCATCAGGCGCCCAAACATCTTCGGAAACCAGTGGGTCAGGCCAGCAAACACCGCAATAAAGGCGATAGGAAAGAACGTGTAGTGAAAGTGCGCGATGACAAAGTAGGTGTCGTGGAAATAAACGTCTGCACCACTGGCTCCTAAGAAGATCCCAGTGACCCCGCCAATGAGGAATTCGGCGATGAATGCCAAGGCCCAGAGCATGGGGGTGCTCAAGGTGATGGATCCTCCCCAAAGGCTCGCAATATAAATAAAGAGCATTTCCGCGATGGGAATGGAGATGAGCAAGGTGGTCACCGTAAATACATTGGCCATTCGGGGATCGATACCCGCGATGAACTGATGGTGGGCCCAAACGAAGAAACTCAGAATACCCGTGGCAAAGGTGGTGTAGAGGATGGTCTTATAGGCAAAGAGCTTTTTACGGGCAAACACCGCGATAATCTCCGCCACGATACCCATGGCCGGCAGCAATACCACGTAAACCTCAGGGTGGCCAAAGAACCAGAAGAGGTGTTGCCAGAGCACGGGATCTCCACCGGCGCTCGGGTCGTAGAAGGTGGTGCCAATGACTTGATCCATAAACATCATCACCGCGCCGGCGATTAAGGGGCCTACCGAAGCCATAAAGAGAATACTGGCGATGACGATCATCCATACCACGATGGGAACATCAAACATCTTCATGCCGGGGGCACGACTGTTCATGGCGGTGGTGATAAAATTAATACCCCCCAATAGGAAGGCCACAAATTCTAAGGCCACCGCGACCAACCACATTGAGGAGCCGAGCGGGGTTAAACTGTATTCGGCTTTGGCCGAGAGGGGGGGATAGGCTGTCCATGCGCCGCCGAAGCCACCTCCTTCCACGAAAAATGATGCCAGGATGATGACGGCACTGATAAAGAAAATTTGGTAGGAGAGGCGATTGATCCGCGGAAAGACCATATCGTCGCAACCGATCATCAGCGGAATCAAGAAGTTGCCAAAGGCGGCGATCAACACCGGCATGGCCACCCAAAAAACCATAATGGTGCCGTGGTTGGTGATGAGCGAATTGTAATCACCGGGGGTTACTTTGCCGTAGAATGGGACCTCGATGCCCGGAAATGCCAATTGCATCCTGAAGGCGTAAACCAGGAAACCACCGATGAGGGCCATAAACATCCCCGTAAAGAGATACTGCATGCCAATGATTTTATGGTCTAATGGGAAAATATATTTGCTCACCCAACCCGGTTCATGGTGGGCATCATGTGCGTGGTCTGCTGCACTCATTCTTTATTACCTCTTAGGCTAAAATCATTCTTAGGGTAAATCACGGTACGCCGACGGCGGCGACGGTCGTGCTTAGGGCTTTGTCGTCAATTTTGGAGGCCACCATGCCTTCGCTCTGGCTTTGCATCCATTTCTCGTGTTCCTCGGGTGTTTCAATAAAGATTCGGCCGCCCATCATACCATGGGCGATGCCGCAGATTTCGGCACACTGTATATCGTGTTCTCCGGTGCCTGTGGCTTTAAACCAGCCCGTGATGACTCGGCCGGGAATTGCATCCTGTTTCAATCTGAAAACAGGAACCGAGAAATCATGAAGCACATCCAATGATTCGAGCTTGTAATGATAGGTGGTTCCCACTTTGACATGCAGTTCGTCGGTGGTGCGGATATCATCTTTGGTATCGAGCTTGTTGTCTGGGCCGGGGTGCTGGAAGGTCCAACCCCATTGCTGTGAAATAATCCGGACGGTTGCTTCGGCCGGCGGAAGGGTTTGTTTGATATCCACCCAAACCGTCACGGCAAAATAAATAATAAAAACGTCACAAACCAAGACGGCGTAATGGGGCCAAGTGACCCAACGTTTTTGATGGGCCTCTTCCCCGGTGATGTATTCGGAACGGACCCCTTCCTTGGCGCGATATTTCCAAATCAACCAGAAAAAGACACCTTCCGATAGCACGAGCCAGATGCCCGTGAACCAGGCAACCAGGTTGACAAGGAAATCGAGATCAGATGCGTAGGTGGAGAGTGGTTCAACCAATGACTCTATCATGTTTACTTCCTACCTTAGAGAATGAATGCGAATACAACGCCAACGAAAACGGCCGTTGCCAACATTGTGATCGTGAAGGTTTTCTTAATCAGTTCGTCGGGTCCAATATCTGCTGCCATCGCGATGGCCTCCTGCGTGATTTATCTGCTGGGTGATTTATCTGCTGCGTGATTTATTTGTTACCCCGTGATCTATTTGTTGCTGAGTGTCCCGATATAGGCAATGACGTCTTTCATCGCTTGCTCATTGGGCAAAACACCCGCCATACCAATCATCTGGGCGGCCACGGCATCCCGGGGGTCAGAGCCTCGGATTTTATGCTTGAACTTTTTGAGCGAGTTGAGCACATACCAATCGTTTAGGTGGGTGAGTGAAGGTGCGCTGAGGGCCTGATTCCCCGCTCCATCCGTACCATGACAGGTGGTGCACACCGCGAAGTAGGCCTGGCCACGGGTGGAGTCGCCGGTTTGGGCGACTTGAGTGGGTGCGGGTTTGTTTTGGGGCAGGCTGGAGATGTGAAGCGCGACGGCCTCCACGTCTCGGTCTGTGGGCAGTGTGAGCGACATAGGGCGCATTTTGCGGCCCTCGAGGTCATCGGGATGCATGCCTCTCCACCCTTTTTTATATTTCATCAGTTGAGTTTGTAGGTACCACTGCTCCATGCCCGCGATAGCCGGGGCGTGAATCTTTTGGTTGCCCTGGCCGTTTTCCATATGACATGGAATGCAGCTTGCATAAAGGGCCTTACCACGGGCATGGGGTTCTTCAGGGATTTCCTTACAGCCCGTGGCGGCAATCATGGCTATTAAAGCGATCCCTAAGACGATCAATCGTTTCATTTCTTCCCTCTACCAACATACGAAGCTTGATGGTTTCCCATTCGGTATCCCAGTTTGCTACGCATCCTTGACGCTTCCGTGTTCTCTACCCGCGCAATTGCAAATCGATTGGTTCAAGTCCAGTCTTCAATTCGCGAATTCCAGGCCGGCGTTTGTCTGAGTACATAGCGTTTTCGTGTTCCGTATTCAACTAAACGCATTATTAATTTAGTCAGTTTTGGGTTCAAATTCAAATTTTCGAACCCTATATTCCATGGCATTACTCTATGAAAATTATAAGGTTTTCGGAAGAAAATTGATGGATTTTATTACAGGTAAAATTATCTGTCGGGTTGACGGGCTACAGGCCCTTGGATTAACCGCATGTTTTGCGGCCCTCTCTGGGGCCTATAACGGTTGTGAGGTAACGCGGATGATTAAGAAATTCCCAGGAATGTTGTTGTTTGTCATGGTTCTCTTTTCCTGCAAGAGTATCGAACGTAAGCTCCCCGAATATGGCGAGGTGCCTGTTTGGGCTTTCATGAATCAGGATGCGCAGCCCTTTGGCTCGGCGCAGCTTTCTGGGCGGGCGTGGGCGGCCAACTTTATATTTACATCGTGTCCCACGGCATGTCCGACCATCGCTAAGAAAACCCATACGGTTCAAGAGAAAATGCGAGAATGGTTGCCGCAAATAAAGGAAAACCGGCCTGTGCTTGTGTCTATCTCAGTGGACCCTCTCACAGATACCCCGGCAAAACTTCGGGAGTTTGGTTCCAAACACTATGCAGATCATAAAATTTGGCAGCTTGTCAGCGGTGATTATGATGCCATGGAAAATTTGGTAACCAAGGGATTTCTTCAAGCGCTCGATCGATCGGGAGGGAAGGGAGAAAAAACGTTGAAGGAGGCCCTTAATCGCGAACCGACCCCACTGGACACGGTGCACAGCATGCATTTTGTGTTGATTGATAAGGTGGGTAAAATTAGGGGCTTCTATGGGCAGGATGCCAATTCACTGACGCGTCTGGCCGCAGATCTAAGATATTTAAGTGAAAAAATATAGGAAGGGGTAGGTCAGGGTGGGCTACTTACCAAAGCCACGTACAATTTTGACCAATTCGGAGACGGTTTCAGGCTTGTTCATCAGGTCTGGGTTGCCTGGCATCAAGGGGCTTTTGCCCACCGACATTCCACCATTGAGAATGATTTTTGTGAGATAGTCGTCTTTGACAGACGCTTGCCACCCTTTATTCGTCAAATTTCTGGGTTTCGGATTGAGATTGGCGGCGCCTGCGCCATCACCCAAGCCCGTAGCGCCATGGCATAGGGCACATCGTTGGGCGAAAATCTCCTTTGCCTCGGCGCCAGGATCTGCAGGCGCGGCCGCAGCGGCGGCGGCTCCCGCCGCAGGCACACCCGTGAGCCCGGGAGCTTTCACGGCTTGTTGAGCCGCGAGGGTGGGGGCGGCTTTTTTGGTGGCCTCGCTGGTGGTGGGTGTCTCGGATTTGGAACAAGCCGCCGCAGCGACGAGTGCCACAAGGCACAGGGATAGAGCGAAGTCTCGTTTCTTCATGGTGATCTCCGAGTGAGGGGTTCGTTGTTTATTTAAGTGGACAACCTCGATCGAGTTTATCGTAAGATTTCCGCGCTAGTTGGTGGCGGTGGCGTCAGTAGGGCCAGCTCCATTTATGTCTGTACCTTGAGGAGCCCTTCCCTTTGCATTGGTATTTCTTATGGAGAGAAGATAGGCCACGAGATTTTTGACCCCAGCTGCCTGGAGGGTTGGTCCCCAAGGGGGCATGCCTTTCGCGGCGACGCCTTTCCAAAGTACCAAATAGTTGTCTTTGAGTTCACTGCCATGAAGCCAATAAGCATCGGTTAAATTAGGTCCCGTAAGCCCCTCCCCATTCTGACCGTGGCAACCGGTGCATAGGGATTTGAATGTGGCTTTTCCGGCTTTGATGGTGGGCGCGCTGTCACCAAGACTGGCCAAGACCTCGTTGGTGACGCCATCCAGAATTTTCGCCTCCACGGCGAGAATTTGTTCTGCGGTGGGAACCACAGGCGCCCACGTACCGGCGGCGAGTTCCGCTTCTACCTTCGCCATCGCCTCGGTGATGGGCATTTTTACAAAACCCAATTCCTTGTCGGCCCAGTCATAGGTGTTCAGTGCCGTCTTTTGATCGGCAAGGTATTCCTTTTTTGCAAAGTCATTTACATTGATGTGGCGGTGTTCTTCCCACTCTTGGGCCGCGGCCGCGACGATGAGAACCGTAACCGTCGCGAACACGATGGTCAGAGTTTTAGAGATGCCAATGAGTTTCTGTTCCATGTTATCACCTAACGTCAAACCCGAAAATTATGGTTCCAGATTAAAAATTTTCGTAGGAAAGAGCTTCTTTGAGCCGAGGGTCTTGGATTGGTATCAGCTTTTTACCGCGCATGGCGTAGCCGATGGTGCCCACAAACATGCCGCCTATGCCTAGGAAACAAGTAAGGTCGAGGATACTGAAGGGGATCTCGCCCGCAAGAGCATGACCATGGGAACTCATGGTAGGCATGACCATAAAATAATGGTCCACCCAGTGGAAAAAGAGGAGCCACACGGCCCAGCAGGCAAGGATTCTAGTACGCCTTTTGGCGTGTCGGGAAATCAAACCCACATAGGGGATGAAAAAATGCCCTAGGATGAGAAACCACACCATGTAGTTCCATTCGCCTGTTTTTCTGACGATGTACCACTGTGTTCCTTCGGGCATACTGGCATACCAAATCAACATATATTGAGAAAAACCAATGTAACCCCAGAAGAACACAAAGCCAAAAAGCAATTTACCGAGGTCATGGTAATGTTCGACGTTGATAAATTCACCGATCTTGCCCTGGGATTGGAGGTATTTTGAACCCAAAATCAGACATGCGAGGCACGACATGAAACAGCCGGCAAAATAGTAGACGCCAATGATGGTGCTGAACCAGTGAAATTCCAAGGTCATCACCAAGTCCACAGCGGCGAAGCTGATGGTGAGGGCGAGCACGACCATGCCCGGCGCGGATACTTTTTCCATTTGCAGCGTGTTGAGCACCTCACCACTCTCATCTTGTTCTAGGGACTTCTTATTGAAGTAACGCGCTAGGCACACCCAAAATAAGAAATAGAATGCGCAGCGGCCCGCAAAGAAGGGAATGTTGAGGTAGGGCTCTTTGAGGTGGAGCATGTGGTCTGTTTTAGCGAGCGCGTGGTTTGTCCATGCGTAGAGTTCGTGGTTGCCCATGAGCGTGGTAATGATGTTGGGAAGGAACAAAAGCGCCAGGATGGGAAGCGCGTTACAAATAAGCTCCGCCTGGCGACGCAGGGTCACACTCCAGCCCGCTCTCGTGAGATGCTGGAGGGTAACGAAAAACAAAGCGCCTAGGGCGATACTTAGGAAATATGAAAAGTTGGTTAGGTAGGAGTGGAGGAAGTTTGCCCACTGGTCGTTATGGGATTGGCCAATGGCTCCACTTGCAATTAGACTAACGATACCAATCCCAAAGCTAAAGAGGGTGATTTTACCCAGCTTGTCGTCGGCTTGAACCTCGGGTCCCTTGGTTGACGGCATATGTTTCGCGCTCATTAGAATGCTCTCCGCTTCTCAATCATTGAAACTTAGATTGCTTGTCTTTTTTAAGGTCAGCAACCTTGGCGTATTGGCTTCGTTGCAGGGCTCGAATGTAGGCCACGATAGCCCACCTGTCATTTACGGCGACACTGTGTCCATAGCCCATCATGTTTCGAATGCCGTTGGTAATAGTATTGAATATTTGTCCGTGGGGTTGGGTGCGCAGGTAGCCCTGGTGGAGGGAGGTGGGAGGAACCCAGGCACTTTGCCCTGTGGAGAGGGCTCTGCGGTTAACCATGCCGTTGCCATCGCCTGTTTCTCCGTGGCACGCTGAGCAATGGATATTAAATTGCTTTTGTCCGTTGGCAAGTAAGCTTTGATTGATCACGACTTGTTTTGGAAGGGTGGCCGCCCATTGGTCGTCAACGATTCCGCGAAAAAAGTGGTCATCGAGTTGAGCTTCACCCACCGCCACGGTGCCGGGTATCTTTGAGCGCATGCTGCGGCCATCGGCGTAGAGTGAATTTTCGCTTTGCGACTTGAATTTTTGCTGGAAATCCATGTTCGGGTTGGGGTGGATGCGCGTGTTTTCCATGTGACTTACGCGGGCTTTTCCAATGACCGCGAGGGGAATGAATCCCGCGACGAAGAAACAAAGTCCCGCAGCGAGCAGTGGTTTGGGAATGGCGGCACCAATGTGTCGATCATCCTCACATACTTCGAGGCTTAAGGGATCGGTGTCGCGCAGGAGTGCTTGGCTCGCGGTTGGATTGTATTTGGGGTCCGCGGCCTCGATGGCAATAAAGAATCGGTCATCGGTGGCGCGCGCGAATTTCTTAATGCGATTCAACGGATGGTGGAACGAAGGAAGCATATTTATCGCGAGACATCCAAAAATCGCGGTCAATGCGGAAAATAGAACCGTGAGTTCGAAGCCTACGGGCACATTCGCAGGCAAACTCCAGAGGGGTTTACCGCTGATGAGATATTCGTAGTCGTAGGCGTTCATCCACCACTGCATCAAGAGGGCGACACAGGTCCCGGTGATACCAGCGCCAAAGATAAGCCATGGCAGCTTGGTGGGTTTAATGCCCATGGCAGGGTCGATGCCATGAACGGGAAATGGAGCGTAACTGTCCCACTTCGTGTAGCCGGCATCTCGCACTTTTTCGCACGCCTTCACCAGCTTGGCTGTGGTGTCGTATTCGGCGAGTAGGCCGTAGACTTTGGTATTTGAATCTTCTGTCATCCTAACCTCTTATGCTCCGTTACTCGTGTTCTGCTTTATAGTGGGGGTCAGCCTCGGGCATCACCGCTTTTACTTCCGCGATGGCGACCATGGGGACCCACCGAATGAAGAGAAGGAATAGGGTGAAAAAGAGCCCAAAACTTCCTAAGAGCATCAAACCATCGAACATGGTTGGCTCGAAATAGGCCCAGCTTGAGGGTAAGAAATCTCGACTGAGGGAGGTCACTGTGATGACGAATCGCTCAAACCACATACCGATGTTCACGAAAATGGAGACCACAAACATAAACCAAGGGGTCTGTCGACACCACTTAAACCAGAAGAGTTGAGGCGAGATAACGTTGCACGAAACCATGATCCAATAAGCCCACCAATAGGGTCCGAAGGCCCGGTTGATGAATGCAAATTGCTCGATTTCGTTGGCGCTGTACCATGCCATGAAGAATTCCATGGCGTAGGCGTAGCCGACCATGCTGCCGGTGACCAAGATAATCTTATTCATATTATCAAGGTGGCGAACGGTGATGAGATTCTTCATCCCGAAAAATTCCCGGCAGGGAACAGCCAGGGTGACCACCATTCCAAAGCCACTAAAGATGGCGCCAGCCACAAAGTAGGGCGGGAAGATAGTGGTGTGCCAACCCGGGAGCTGGGAGGTGGCAAAGTCGAAGGATACCACAGAGTGAACCGACAAAACCAGTGGCGTGGCGAGCCCGGCGAGGATGAGATACACCCGCTCATAGCGGTGCCAGTGGCGGGAAGAGCCTGTCCAGCCCATAGAGAAAATGCCGTACATGATCTTGCGGATCTTGGTGGAGGCGCGATCCCTGAGCGTCGCCAAATCGGGAAGCATTCCGAAATACCAAAAGAGGATAGAGACGGTGGCATAGGTTCCAACCGCGAATACGTCCCAAAGCAATGGGCTTCGGAAGTTGGGCCACATCTCCATTTGGTTGGGAATCGGAAAGAGCCAATACGCCGCCCAGACGCGGCCGATGTGGATGCCCGGAAAGGTCGCCGCACAAATGACGGCAAAAACAGTCATGGCTTCGGCAAAACGTGCAATGCTGTTTCGCCATTTTTGTCGGAATAGGAAAAGAACGGCGGAAATCAACGTTCCTGCGTGGCCAATACCGACCCAGAAGACGAAATTGACGATAGGCCAACCCCAGCCAACGGGGTTGTTGTTGCCCCAGATCCCAACCCCTTCCCAGAGGAGGTAGGCGATACAGGCGCCAAACATTCCTAGAACCGAAACAGAGGCAAGGAAGGCCACCCACCAGTTACGGTTGATCCGAGCTTGTTCAGGCACGGAACAAATGGCTTCTGTAACGTCTGCAAAGTCGGCAGCACCGAGGGTTAGGAGGGCCCGTTTTCCCGGTGTTTCTTCTGTGTTGTCGTCCAAAATATCATTGGAAATGACGGCTGAGGTCATGGTTTACACCTTTGCCAAGTCAGGGTTTACGTTGCGTATTTTTCCGAGCATTTCGGTTCGCGGACGGAGATTTAACCCCCCCAACATTCCGTATGACCGGGCGAGCTTTCGCAGTTTGGATACCCGACTGTTTTTGTCGTTGATATCGCCGAAAACGATGGCGTCGCTGCCGCAGGTTTGTGCACAGGCGGGCGTGATATCGCCGTCTGCTAGGGGCCGCTTCTCGTTGCGCGCCGTATCCTTAGCTTGTTTGATGCGCTGGATACAATACGTGCATTTTTCCATGACCCCTCGGAAACGCACGGTAACGTCGGGATTAAACTGCATGGTCTTGACTTTATTTTCCGGTGTCTTCAGGTCCTCGTGATAATTATGATAGTTGAAGCGCCGTACTTTCAAGGGGCAGTTGTTGAGGCAATATCTTGTTCCCACGCAGCGGTTGTAGACCATATCGTTGAGGCCTTCTTCGGTGTGGAGGGTCGCGGCCACGGGACAGACCTGTTCGCAGGGGGCATTCTCACAATGCACACAGGCAACGGGTTGGCTAAGAATGGTTGGGTCTTCCTCATCCCCAGCAAAATAGCGGTCAAGTCGGAGCCACTGCATCTCGCGGCCCTTTAATACCTGATCCTTGCCCGCCACGGGAACGATATTCTCGGTGTTACAGGCCATGATACAAGCGTTGCACCCATTACATTTGGAGAGATCGATCGACATCCCCCATTGGTGGTCGGCCTTGTACTCGAGGGCACCGAAAAGTTGTTCCTGCTTGTATTTATCGATCACCGGAAGGTGGTGTTCGTATTTCGTACTATCGACGTAGCCTGGGTCTTTTTGGTATTCGGCAAGGGACGTTTCCCGAATAAGGGTATGGGCGCGGCGTTCTCGTTCTTGGTAACCGGTGTCATCGATAGCGTGGTGATTTTGGGTGCTTGCCAGTTCGTAATCCGCGCCGGTGGCGGTGATGGTTACGCCCTTTCTTTGAAAGGCCGACGAACTTCGGCGAATTGCGGAAACATCAAAACCGGGAGATGCGACACTCAATTTGGCAGACCCCCCGACGTGTCCGGCCTCCTCGCGCCCGTAGCCGAGGGCCACGGCAATAGAGCCGGTGGGCTGTCCCGGAAGCGTATAGACGGGGAGTGTTACCGATTGACCGCCGATTTCTAGCTTGATCATTTGGCCGTCATTGACCTTGAGGGTCTTGGCCGTGGATGGGCTTAATAGGGCGGCGTTATCCCAGGTGAGTTTGGTGGTGAAGTCGGGTAGCTCTTGGAGCGAACCATTGTTGGCAAAACGCCCATCATAGACCTTACCGTCATCGATAAAGGTAATCTCGTATTCCCCGTTTTTGAGATTGTCGTGTGAATTCAGCGAACCTGAATTCGGTGGGGTAATGGAGAAGGATTGAAGGGTGGCATCGGTCTTAACCGGGTAATCTGTGTTTGGCACTATGCCGTCTTGCACGAGTTTTCGCCAAGTGCGGTCGTTTTTGTTGGGCGCTGCGGCCACGGCGGTATCCGTGTTGGCCGCGGAAGGAGCTGTGTCAGCCTTTTCTGCTTCAAGGGCAGCGGGGTTGCCTCCTGCCATTGTCAATGCAGTGGCGCGAACCAAGGCATAGGCGGAATCTTCGCGGCCCATGAGCTTGAGGAGTAATTCTATTTGGGAATGAGACTTGTAGAGTGGCTCTAAGAGGGGTTGGGCGACGGAATAAGTACCGCTGAAAGAACGACCATCGCTCCAGGTTGCCAGCGCATGCGTTTCAGGAAGATGCCAGGTTGCGAGCGCAGCCGTCTCATTGGCATATAAGCCCAGGTGAATCTTATTTTTCACCTTGTTCATGGCTTCGCCAAATTTCAGATCGCCTGTGGCGGAATAGGCGGGATTGGCTCCTAAGATGAGGAGTGTATCCACCTTGCCTGTGTTCATGTCACTGGCCAGGGTTTTGATGGCTCGGTACTGGTTGGAGTTCGTTTTCGCGGCTATCCCTAAGACACTTAGGGTCTTGCCTAAATTACCCAAGGCTACATTCAACCGATGGGCCAAGGCGTGAACCTCCGCCGGTTGTCTGTATCCGACCGTGAGCAAGGATTTTCCTTGATTGGCCGCGAGGTCTTTGGCGAGGGCTTTGACCCAGGCAGCGATCTTGTGTGCTTTCAAAAAACCGGAATTGGGTGTCGCTTCTGGCCCCTCGATGGTCACACCGTGGGCTTTGAGAGCGCCCTGAAGTGCCAGAAGAAAGGGTTTAAGTTGTTCGTGCCGCAGTGGCAGGCGGTGGTCAGAAGAGACGCCGGAACTTGAGAAATGACTCTCCACGGCGTAGAGCCGATTCATCTTTCCGGCTTCAGGGTTTCGATTGTCCCCCCATTCCTTGGTGTGTCTGAGGGCTTCTGGATGTTCCGTGAGGAAGTCTCCGTCTAGATTAACGATGATTTCTGCTTTGGCCACATTGTATCGGACCCTCGTGCCTGCCCCGAATGCGATTTGGGCTCCCTCATCGACGTTGTCGCGGTTAAAAGTGGTGAATTCTGTCCAAGTGGCCTTGGGGAAGGCACTCAGAAAATCAGCCTTCACTTTGGCTAAGGTAACCGAGGCGCTCGGCTCTGCTAAAACGCGAAGGTTTTGGCCGCCGTTGGCCTTCAACTTGCCCAATAACTTCGATAAGTACTTGTCGAAGGTTTTGGCATCGCTGGGTTTGCCCCCCTGCAGGATTTGTTGGCTGCGGTCGGGGTCATAGAGCCCGAGGATGGATGCCTGAGCGTAGGTGCTACAGGCACCAAGGCTTGCTGGGTGCAGGGGATTGCCTTCTATTTTGATTGGGCGCCCTTCGTAGCTGGTAACGCTCAAGCCTTGGCTGAATCCGCCGAGATTGAAAAGAGTAGCGTAGCTTTTGGTTTGGCCGGGTACCAGGCCAGCGGGTCGGCGCGTATGGGGAAGAATCTTCTCTTTGGCCCACATACCAGGACCTTCCAAAATGCAACCGCTGGCGCTTGATAGGGCCAGGGATGCGCCCATGAGCTGCATGAATCGCCGGCGCGAGACTGAGCCAGGTGCATCGACATTGACGTCTTTGAATTCCCGATGGAGATATCCTTGAAATTCGGAGTTTTCGGCCAATTCGTCGAGACTACGCCAGTAATTTTCTGCTTTTGATTTTATCGATGACATGTTGAGCAATCCAGTGAGGGATTTACGTTATAAAGCTCTTTGAGCTTGGTTCCGAGGTGGGGATCGGTGGGTTTCCAATCCATGGCCGTGATATGCTCCACGGGTCGTAAATGTTGTTCCGGGGCTTTGTGGCAGTCGAGGCACCAACCCATACTGAGGGGCTCATGCTGGTAGACGACTTCCATTTGGTCCACCCGGCCGTGGCAAGAAACGCAACCAACACCTTTGGTTACGTGAGCTGCGTGGTTGAAGTATGCGTAGTCGGGCAGGTCGTGAACCCGAACCCACTCAATGGGGTTGCCGGTTTTCCACGATTCTCGTACGGGTGCCAATTTCGGACTCTCCGTATGAATCTTACTATGGCAATTCATACAGGTCTGAGTTGCGGGAATGGGTGAATGCGTGGCTTGCTCCACCGTCGTGTGGCAGTAGCGGCAGTCGACTCCAAGCTCGCCGACATGGAGCGCGTGGCTAAACGGGACGGGCTGGGTTGGCTGATAGCCCACATCGGTGGTGGCAGGCGAAAAGCCAAAGTTCACAATGAGAAAGGCATAAAACCCGCCACCGGCAACAGCTAAACCCACAAGAAATTTTATCTTATTGGTCCATGGCGGAAACTGAAACACACTCATAATTTACCCCGGTTCACGAAATTTCCAGAGTTGGGTTATTCTTGCCCAAACTGCAGTTGGTCGTTAGCGTCCCAAATATAGTACTAAGTTCTTTCGTCAGCTTCAAATATGACAATCTAATTGGAGGATTTCATCACGAATGTCGAGGATTTTCAAAAAAATTGCACCGAGAAGTTATGAATCGACAGTCATGTCGCTTGTATGCCTGGATGTTTTGGTTGTCTTGGATGTCTTGGCAGGCACGAGGGTGCTCTTCATATTCGGCGGTGTTGGGATGGGTGCACCTCGAAGATGGTGGCGGTGGAGCGGGTGGAAATTCAGGGTTGGGAAGGGGAGGTTTGGGGCGCCAACCTTAGGGTTCGGAGTTGCGAATAGAGTGAAAGATCGTTTGGCGAAAAAGTCGGAGATCTTCACGGGGCGTTGTCTTGGAATCGATTCGAATTCCAATACCGCTGATTGGAGATCCTACATGAGGAACCACCTCGGCGGCTAGGTTAAGGGGATTGCCGGGGCGCGTGCGAAGGGGGAGCAGGACTCGGATCTTAAGACCGATCGGAGGTGGGTCATCGGTGGTGGCTAGATAGAGGCCGTTTGGATTGGCATTGAGGGCTTGGAAGGTGCCGAGGGGGTCACCGCCCTGACTTTGAAGGTGGATGGCGAAGGAGACCCCAGATCGGGTCAGTTGGCGCGGTGGGGTTTTGTCGTGTGTCTTGGTTTGAGTTTGAGGGTTCCCACCCTTTGAGGGTGGAGGGTCGTTTCCGGGTTGCATAGGGCTATATTAATGGTGAAGCCATAGGGCTTCAACGGGTCTGGCATTTTACGGGCATTTATCTGTCGGTTGGCTTGACAATCTCAAGGATTCCGAGGTTCCAGGAGTTTGCACCATGGTTGTCTACATGAAAGTAGACAGGGGTGTTTTTCTCGAAGCTAGAGGGTAGAGTGACCACGGGGACCATATATTGAGGCGCATGTGGGATCGGGATTGTGAGGGCCCATAGGGGCGAATCACCGAAATAGATTGCCACTTTGGCCTCGGCGATTTCTTCGGAGAAAAGGACGTTGTGATAGAAGAGAAACTTGAGTTTTTCTCCTTGGTCAACGCTGGAAAGAAGAGGCTGCTGAAGGGTTACCCAACTGCATCCACCGGTATCAATTTCCACCGTACCGTCTTCGAAACTGACGAAAACAGGATGGCACGCTGGAGGCGGGTATTGTTGGTCGGTGGTGAAGGGGTCATTGTCTTGGGTAACCAGGGTCCAAGCATTTGTTTCAGTGAGGGGGCGGGGGTGATGGGCACCGGAGCATCCACCCATGAGCATGAAAGTGATTGGAAAGATGATTCTCCAGCCAGCGGGGTCTAAAAGGCGATTCTTGTTTCCGGAGCGCAAATTACCATGACCGATTTTATCCACGGGAATATTGGCCCTTATCGTCATTTCTTTTTATGTCGCTCATCTTTTGCTTATCCATGCATCGGAGCGATTCCCTAAGGATGAAAGCAGGGCGACCCTGTTTTAATTCGAGTATTTTCCCTATGTATAGTCCCAGACCGCCGGCCGCAAGAAACCCTCCGGCAAGTAATAGATGGATTAAGAGCGACGAAAAGATGCTGGCTTCATCGACTTTTCCGAGCCAATAGAGTGAGTATGTGATGATTGCGCTGGCTATGGCCGTGGTGCAAAGTGGGAACCCAAGTTGCAGTGGCGCCTGGGTGAAACCAACCATCCCAGTTATTCCTAATGTAAGAACTTTCCAAGGCGTATGCTTGGTTGTGCCCGAATGACGGCTAGGCCGTTTGTAAGGCAGAGGGGTCGAAGGATAGCCGAGCCAAGCGATAAGTCCTCGTGTGTATCTTGGGAATTCCGGGAGTGAGAGGAGTGAGTCAACGACTTTTCGATCGAGGAGCATGAAGTCACCGACGTCGACGAATAAGGGGACCTTCGATAGGCGACTGAGGAATCGATAAAAGAGTTGGGCGGTTATGCGCTTTAGGAATGAGTCAAGGGAACGGTCTGTTCGCCGGCCAAGCACCACGTCGTAGCCCTTTGACCACTGCGAGAGAAAGTTAGGAATGAGATGGGGTGGGTCTTGGAGATCGGCATCCATGGGAATGACCACGTCGCCCGAGGAGGCCTGAAAACCAGCCAATAAAGCGGCTTCCTTACCAAAATTTCGTGTGAACCGAATGAGGCGTAGGGTGGGGGTTTTCTGAGCCCATGCCTCCAGCTTCTGATAGGTCTGGTCTGTGCTGCCGTCATCGATGCAGATAATCTCAAAGCTTTGGCAGTCGGAGGCCCTTAAAATGGGTAGAAGAACGTTAAATAAGCCCTCGAGTAATTGTTCCTCGTTCAGCATGGGAATGACGATTGAGATTTTTGGATGGGGGCGACGGGGTCTCACTTATTGTACCTTGGGTGGTGTTTTGCCCCCGCAAAAATCAATGAAATGTCTAGAAGTCAAGGGTTGTCTGGGTTTGCCTAAGTGTCAGGTACTAGAGTCGTCTGGCAACCTCCACCCCAGGTACGGCGGGGGCTTTAAATTCGAAATAGTATTGAATGGGCGTTGTGCTTTGCCCGCATTGAAGGGTGACTGATTCTAGAACTTGCTCTTGGACTAGATGCGCTTCTCTTTTGAGCGCACCGACTCGATTGGGGCAAGGTGAGACCAATTCGATGAAATAAGAGACTTCTGCATGATCGTGCACCGGGATGGGATCTTGACTGGTACGACCATATTGGGAAGCTTTTTGTGACCAAGTAGCCGACATCACCGCTCGGGCCAAAGACAATCTGCGTCTTAAATCGAACTGATTGATGAACTCTTGTGTGCCGTTCTGTCCGACACTGTAGGCGTCTCGCTCATCTAAAAGATCTTCTGATAGAACCACAAAGGATGCTAGGGCATCAATACTGCTTCCCTCATGCCCCTGGGCTTTTTCGGCGAGGTGAATGTACCAATAGGCGACAGCGCGTCCTGCATCGCTTAAATAATCTGTGTTGACTGCGGCCTGGAAGGCTTCTGCTGCGGAGGCAGAGTCACCGGAACGGAGGTAGAAAAGTGCGATTTCGAGCAACTCTGCTGCTGGGATGTTGTCGTAACTACTGGATACAGAGGGGCTTGCTTGGTGTGTTAGGGAGGGGCGCATTGGTTGAGGGGCGACGGCTGCGACTCCAATATCCGGAGAGTGGGGCATCGTACACGCGCAGAGTCCTAGAATAAGGCAAAATGAAAAGTTATTAGATGCTGGTCGTCGTATTTGTTGTTTGCTTCGCATCTATGGGTCCTCCAATGAATTAATCCTCTCTTTAAATTGTAGGTGGTGGAGACCAATTTTGCACGCGAAACTTCGATAAAAATGACTCAAAGTAGGACGCGGTATGGGTGTGTCGAATCGAGTCTGCGGGCGTAGGTGTAAGTGGTTGCGCTTCGTAAGTGTTTGTTAATGCTGACGATTTGTTCGCTTTCTGTTCGCGGGTGTTTTCCGCGGTGTTGTGTCTTGAGTAATTGGTTAATTGATTTATTGTGTTTCCTATTGTGCGAAACTAGGCATGGCGCATTTTGTGGTTGTTTGTAGGGGGATGGCGTTGACTGTAGGTGAGGCGGTGACGATGGTTCCTTTTTTGGGAATCTGGCTTATGGGTTTTCTGCGTGTGATTCCGAGGTTTGTTTTAGGTCTTAGGTCGGGGCACCTCTTTACTCGTTGGGCTTTTGTTGTTGTCTTCGACCTCAATGGTGGCTTTGATTCTCTATCTCGATATCCAATAACTGTATCCATGAATGAGACAAGTTATCTTCTATTTGTTTTCTCTCTCATGTCCATGGGCTGGGCAACAAAGATAGGGCTGTTTGTTACTCGCCCCAAAGCAAGAAAGGAAAGAGGGGCAAAATGCAAAAGAAAGAAAAGAAGGACCAGCCATCACTCCTGCCAGAGACACTTCTCAGGCCAAAGATGTCGCCTGAGTACTTCCCCCATTTTTCGGCATCAGATGGATATGGACCACGCCCTTTTAAAAACGCGACGAGAAGCGCAAGGCTTTATGCCCTATGGCCAAAACTTCCTCCAGGAGGTGTTTCAATCTTTGGCGCCGCTGGTTGAAGCGGTAAGGAATGCAAAATTTAAAGAAGTCGGGTATCCTCGAAAAAAACGAGCTTCTCCCTAGAAAAACACCTCCCATATTCCGAGTGCTATTAAAAGGGAAGTAGCTTTGAACGACTATTTTCAGTGTTGCTTTGTGGGAAAATATGGTCGGCGGTGTGGGGAAAACAGGGCTTGGCCTATCACCACATCCATACCTTTTTACCTAGGGCTGTGTGAAATATGCGGGTGTTAAACATTCACCTGAGAATTTTACCTTGCTCTGGGGCCAGCATAATCAGTGGGACGGGCAACAAACCTTTGGGGGCCAATGGATTTGGAGAATTTTTTGGGGGATGGGGAGGTAGTGGCTTACGGATATCCATTGACCGTTTTGGTTTTTTTCACGCACCGTCGTCAAGTCGAAATCCCACTTTGATGGTGACTTGGAAGGTTGGGTTGCCGGCTTCCAAATTGCCGCGAATTTCAGTCACCTCAAACCACCGCAAATTGTGAACCGAGGTGGATGCCTTGGAGCAGGCGTTCTTAATGGCTTCTTCGATGGATTCGGTTGAAGAACCCACCAATTCGATTTTCTTATAGGTTCTTTCTGGCATCAATGACTCCTTTGACTTTTTAATGGAGAGTTTCCTCATGCAGCCGAAAGCCCCAAGTTGATGACTGTCTTCTTGGAGCCACGACCCTCCTCCAAACATTATCCTATGGTCCAAGGGGGGACGCAAATGAGGCTAGGAAAGGCATCCGGTAATGGAACTGGTGTGGCTCTGAAGCCTAGAAAATCGGCGAATGCGGATGTTTTTTGTGGCGAGTGAGCGGGCGGGCGAGAATGGCTTGGGTCTAGAAGGTGCCCTGGGGGCTTGGTGCATTGCCGAAAGGGTCTACCGACACTTTGTTTTAAGGCGTTCCTTCAATTTCGTTCATGATTTCGAAGACCTTTTGAATCATATCGGAGGGCTCAAAGGGTTTGAGGAAGACGAAGTCGGCTCCGAATTGAGAGGCGGATTCCAGCATTTCCTCTCCCGCAATAAGCGTTCCGTCTGGACGGGGCGCGCCGCCGGACATCGCGATTATTTTCACATGGGGACTCACTCGTCGAATATGCCAAATGGTCTTGTATCCTTGCTGGGCCGGCATGACGAGATCGGTGATGACCAAATTTGGCTCAACATCGCGAAAGAGCGTCACTCCTTTCAATCCATCGCAGGCCTCGTAAACTGTGATGCCCGCGCCCCTGAGGAGGAGGGCCAATGGCTCGCGGATGCCTGGATCATCGTCTATAAGCAAGACCGTCTTTTTCTTTGCCACTGGTTTAACCTCCCGCAAATTTCATGCGCGGTTTTGTGATTTGCACGACTTGGGATGTGAAGGATGACGATTGAAGTATGTTAACAGAGGGGGGATTTTGTAGGTCATTTCATCACCATTGAGTTGATTTTCCCGAGGGCTTTCCTTCCCAAACGCTACAAACTATTTTTATCAAGAACCATACTAAATCTCAAGTTCAGTCTAAGTGAGTTTGCCTTGCTCTATAAGAACACAGAAGTGGGCTAGGGTATCGTGATGAGGGTGGTGGGGAGATAAATCCAGTTATAAGGCATTAGAATGATGGATACATTTAGTGAGTGACTAAAAATTCATGGGCGTTGTTTCCGAGACACTGTGGAGCGCAGGGAAGGAAATAGGAAGTTCGGTTTTGGATCGGGTCGCATTTTGTAAGACAATTCCCCTGAAATTCCCCGCCATCGCATTGCACATTTTCGCGGCAAAATCTTGTCGCCTCAGAGGTGTGGGGTGGGCATCTGGGAACAAGCGGTTTGCGGGGCCGTGAAAAAAATGAACGAATTCCCATTGTTCAAGGTAGCACCCGCTCCATGGGAACCGGAAAATTAAATCGGGCTATCTTCGGATTTTAGGGCGGGCTGACTGGAGCGAACAAAACCTGGTTTGGCTTCGGTGCTGGGTAAGAAAGAAGCTCTAAGGGCCCAAAGGAGGGTAAAAAGCCAAAGCATCTAGAATCAGAATCGATCTTTCGGTCTTCAATCTATCCCAATTTCCCGGCAACTTCCCCCGCGATGGCCAATGCCGCCGTGAGTCCGGGGCTCTCAATGCCTAAACAATGCACCACCCCTGATATTTTATGATGCTCTGGCGAAAGTATCTTAAAATCCGCTGCCGGCTCCCCCTGCCCGACGAGCTTGGGGCGGATGCCTGTGTAGTCGGGGTTGATGTTGCGGTTTAGGACAGCAGGCCAATAGGTACTTATTTTTTGGATGAATGTATCTTTCCTACTTTCATCGAAGGAATAGTCGATTTTGTCAGTCCATTGGACATCGGGGCCAAACCGAGCGGCACCGCCGAGGTCGAGGGTGAGATGTACGCCGAGGCCGCCTGTTTCGGGAATGGGGTAAATGAGTCGGTTGAAGTTGTGGGCCCCTGAGAGGCTAAAGTAATGGCCTTTGGCAAAATAGGAATTCATGGGAGTCCAGTGGGCGTCGTTTTCATGGATGAGGTTGGCGAGTTTTGTGGCGTGAAGGCCTGCGGCGTTGATGAGTGTGCGGCACTGCACGGTGTAGGGAGTGTCTGATTGGATGTGGACGATATGCTCCTCGCTAGAGCGTTTGTAGGTTTGGACGGCGGCGTTTTTCACCAGCATGCCTCCGTGGTGGAGGAAATCAGCTTCGAGGGCTTTGAGGAAGCTGTGGACGTCGATGATGCCTGTTTGGTGGGAGAGGATGGCTTCTAGGCCGACAATGTCTGACTCTAGGGCGCGAATTTTCCGTGGGCCGATAAGTTCGAGTCCTTCGACGTCGTTGACGAGGCCCTGCTTGTGGATGCGGTGGAGTTTTTCTTGTTGTGTGGGGGTGGTGGCCACGATGATTTTACCGATTTTTTGGTGGGGGATGTCTTTTTCTTGGCAGTAGTCATAGAGGAGGCGCCGCCCTTGGACGCACAATTTGGCCTTAAGTGAGTTTGTTGGGTAGTAGATGCCGGCGTGGATGACGCCTGAGTTTCGGCTCGTGGTTTCTTGGCCCAGGAAGGGATGTTGTTCCACTAGGGCGACTTCTTGGCCCCTTAGGGCCAGTTCTCGGGCGATGGCGAGGCCGATGACACCTCCCCCGACGACGAGGGTATGGATGCTTGCGTTTTCCACTTAGCCAGCACCTTAGGGGAAAGGCTTTTGGAAGTCGAGGATGGGTGTGTAGGGCGGGGATAAGGTAGTTTGATGGCCTGAGACATCAAATAAGCAGCGCCAGGGCTTGGTGAATTCAACTCTCCCAAAAAGAAAGCCAATACGTATCTGGCGGCGGGCTAAGCCTTTTGGGCTGCCGCAGCCGATGATTCAAAGTGAAAGAGCAGGAACACTTCATCCAAAGGATGCCTTCATTAGGGAGAAGGCATGCTTCTAGAGCTCTCCCCGAATCCATAAGATAGGTCAGAGCCGAGCTTTTGGCTGTGAGCTTCGAATGAAGTGTTCAACTCTCCCAAAAAGAAAGCCAATCGGCATCGGCTAGCCCAAAAGGCTAAGGCCGGTTGCCAGGTAAGCGCAGCGCCAGGGCTTGGTGAATTCAACTCTCCCCAAAGAAAGCCAATCGGCATCGGCGACCTCCAAGGCTTAAGTCCGGTTGCCAGGTAAGCGCAGCGCCAGGGCTTGGTGAATTCAACTCTCCCAAAAAGAAAGCCAATACATATCTGGCGGCGGGCTAAGCCTTTTGGGCTGCCGCAGCCGATTACGATGGCCATAACGATGATAATGGGTTGATGATGACACGGGAGAATGTTTTAAAATGCGAAATAATGCCCGGTATTTTTATTGTTTTATTTTGGGAATAGTGCTAAGGCGTTCGTCTTGACATCAAGGATTCGAGCATGGAAATAACACCGCCACACAAACCAATTTTAGAGAAACCAATCACAGAAAAGGTCACAAGCAAGCAATTGATGAATCAATGCGTCCAGCAGCTCCAGCTCAACAGAAAAGGGGAGGCGCGGTTTATCGCGCTCTTAAATGAGATAGACCATCGTCGCCTATTTGCTGAAGAAGGTTACTCCTCTATGTTTAAATTCTGTGTGGGGCATCTTCATCTCTCCGAGGCCGCAACCTATAAACGGATCGGGGCAGGTCGCGTTATTCGGCAATATCCCATAGCCTTAGAGATGCTTGAAGAGGGCGAGATTCACCTAACCGCCATCAACATTATCCGCCCTTGTCTCACATCCGAAAATCACCTTAAGGTTTTGCGCCTTTGCAAACATAAAACGAGAGTAGAGGTGGAGTTACTCGCAGCACAACTCTCCTCAGAGCGATCAGCCCGTAAAAAAAAGAAAAAGCCCAAGGCAGAGATTCGAGCCTTGCCCTCTTTTGACTTTGACAATCTTGGCTTTGACAATCCCCAAAGAGAACTCTCCCCAAAGCCTGCCGACACAAGTGCGCCCGCAAAGCAGAATGAATTTAAGCAGAATGACCGCAAAGAGGATGAACGTGGGGTGTTAAAGCCCTCTCTTTCGCCCAGGCGATTTCGTCTTTCGGTGGATATAGAGCAATCAATCCAAGAGAAGTTAACGCGCGCCCAAGAGCTTTCGCCCTTTGGGAAGAGTTCGCTTCAGGATGTGCTTTCAGCCTCCCTTGACCTCCTCATAAAAGAACGCATGAAGATGAAATTTAAGCAGGGATCCTCTCCTCATCGAGCATTATCCTCCACGCAGACGACAAAAGCGACAGGCCGCCACATTCCAAGCGCTATCAAGCGTGAGGTGGCAGATCGGGACAACTTTCAATGCACCTTTACCTCCAGCTCCGGTCATAGATGTAAGGAAAAGCAGGGTTTGGAGTATCATCACCTTCAAG
>JAYZAY010000047.1:0-27916 GCA_036339465.1 Myxococcota bacterium
CCATAACGCTGAGCGCCTTGACAAATCAAATAACAAAAATCCATGCTATAGAAGTAGGAGAATTATGCCCAATCGTACTCGAAACAATCACCCTCCTTCGCAAGAAGGGCAACAGAGTCAGGCCTCCCCACCGGGCATACAAGCCGGTCCGTCTAAACCCAAGCTTCACCTTAAAATATACTTCATCCATCAGTATCCTCCCTGTGGCCGTAACCAATATAGCTCCAAGGCAAACCCGTTCAGACGGGCACTTAGACGCCCCCGCCGCACCTCAGATTTACCTGGTTTTCCCCTCCACTGAAACGAAGTTTCTACAACAAGTTGGATAATTCCTAGAAACGCCCCTATATTTACATTCAGGTACTGACCGAGTGGCCCTTGAGTTTCTCAGAAGCAAAACGCCGACGAGAAAAAACGCTTCAAAAGATCTCGGCAAGTAAATCGATTTCACAGAGAAAACTTTGAATTTTTCGGTGAAGAAGTTTAAAGAAGCGTCACATACACTAATTTGGAACGGAAGAAGCTACAATGCCAAGTTATAAAATTACCAAGGGGCTTGATCTCCCGATCACCGGAGATCCAGATCAATCCGTATTGGACAATAAAAGCGTAACCACCGTTGCTCTAACCGCCGCCGATTACATCGGCATGAAACCAAAGATGTTCGTAAAAGTAGGCGATCCAGTTAAACGTGGCCAGCCTATTTTCGAGGATCGAAAAACCCCAGGGGTCATCTACACCGCTCCTGGCGCCGGCACCATCACCGGCGTGCATCGAGGGGCCAAACGTGCCCTTATCTCGGTCACGGTTGAACTGAACGAGGCCGAAAGAAGCAACCAAGCCACCGAAGACGATTTCCACCGCTTTGAAAATTTCACCGGCGAAGAAGTCGAGAAGATGAAAGGTGATGCCATTGCCAAACTTCTCATTGAATCAGGCACTTGGACAGCCTTCCGAACCCGACCTTTCAGCCGTATCCCAGAGCCCGGAACCAAGCCGGAAGCAATTTTCGTAACCGCCATGGACACCCACCCATTGAGCCCTTCGGTTGAAAAGAGCCTGGAGAATCGCAAAGATGCTTTCGTACGTGGCCTAAAAGCAATCTCCAAGTTAACCCAGGGAAAAACTTACCTCTGCACAGCCCCCAATGAGCAAATACCCTCCGAAGGAACCAATGTTCAAAAAGAGGATTTTTCTGGCAAGCACCCAGCGGGGACACCTGGCCTCCACATCCATACCCTTCGCCCTGTGGGTCGACAAAAAACCGTTTGGCACATCGGATATCAGGATGTGGTCAACATCGGGCGTCTCTTTAAAGATGGGAAATTAGATGTCGAACGCATCATTTCCCTCGCAGGGCCTCCAGTCACTCGGCCTCGGCTACTAAGGACACGATTGGGCGCCTCCATAGACCAGCTTTGCCATCAAGAGAGCACCGCCCCAAGTATTCGGACCATTTCGGGCTCGGTGCTCGGCGGCAGAATCGCCACAGGGGATACAGCGGGATTTCTAGGCCGTTACCACAACCAAATCACTCTCATGGTGGAAGACCAAGGGCGCGAATTTATGGGCTGGCTGAAACCCGGCGGTGACCGATTTTCCGTGATACCCACGTTTGTCTCTGCCTTGATACCCGGTAAAAAGTTCAACTTCACCACCACCAGCAATGGTTCTCACCGCGGAATCGTTCCCATTGGCGCTTACGAAAAAGTCATGCCTATGGATATTCTCCCTACCTTTCTGCTCCGTTCCCTTTGTACCGGTGACCTTGAGCGAGCCGAAGAGTTAGGCTGTCTCGAATTGGACGAAGAAGACTTGGCTCTATGCACATTCGTCTGCCCCGGCAAAAATGAATATGGCACAATGCTCCGAAACATACTCACCCAAATACAAAAGGAGGGATAACCCCTATGAAAGCGCTACGTGATGTACACGATAAAGTCGCCCCCCTCTTCGAAAAAGGCGGAAAATTCGAGAAATTGTACCCATTGTGGGAGGCCCACGATACCATTCTATTTACCCCTCCTGATGTCGCCAAAGGCAATGCCCACGCTCGAGATGGGTTGGACTTGAAGCGCATGATGATCACCGTGGTGATCGCGCTTCAGCCCTGCTTTCTGTGGGCAATGTACAACACGGGTTTTCAAGCCCACACTGCCATTGCCAATGGGGCTTTGCCCCTTGATAGTTTCAACACTCAGATTTACCAGATGCTGGGTTTGGGCTTCGACCCAAACAACATCCTCGCATGCTTTATCCACGGCGCCCTCTATTTCCTGCCGGTGTGGATTACAACGCTTGCCGCCGGGGGGCTCTGCGAAGTCCTTTTCGCGGTTATGCGAGGGCATGAAATCACCGAGGGTTTTCTCGTCTCAAGCGCTCTGATTCCCTTAACTTTGCCGGCAACCATCCCACTTTGGCAAGTGGTCATCGGCACCATTTTCGGAATCGTCATTGGGAAGGAAATTTTTGGTGGTGTGGGGATGAACTTCCTCAACCCCGCCCTGACAGTTCGGGCCTTTTTATTCTTCGCCTATCCCGCGCAAATATCCGGCGACAAATGCTGGATAGCTGCAAACCTAGACGGAGTCGACGGCGTTAGCGGCGCGACCTTCTTGGCAAAAGCAGCAACGGACGGAAATGCGGGGTTGGCCGATACGAGCTTCATGGATGCCTTCTTTGGATTCGTGCCTGGCTCCATGGGTGAAACATCGGCTTTTGCCTGCCTGCTGGGAGCGGGACTCCTATTGATGACCAAAATTGGTTCTTGGAGAACCATGGCGGGGGTCACAATCGGTACGGCAGTCACGGTGCTCATGTTCAACGCCATCGGCTCAGATACCAATCCCATGTTCGAAATTCCATTTCATTGGCACTTCGTTTTGGGTGGATGGGCATTCGGAATGGTGTTTATGGCCACTGACCCCGTGTCTTCCGCATTCACCGATACTGGAAAACTATGGTACGGTTTTTTCATCGGCGTCATGGTTGCTCTGGTTCGGGTGGTAAACCCCGCCTATCCCGAAGGCATGATGCTCGCCATTCTCTTCATGAACATGTTCGCTCCTTTCATCGACCACTTCTTTGTTCAAGCCAATATCAAACGGAGGGCCCTGCGTTATGCAGCATAGTACGGGATATACATTGTTATTCGCCGCTGGAGTCTGCCTCGTATGCTCCATCTTCGTTTCAGGTTCGGCGGTGGGATTAAAGGATAGGCAAGAGGCCAACGCGCTTCTCGATAAGCAGAAGAAGGTTCTTTCGGTCGCCGGTCTTATGAAGGCCGACGCCGACTGGCCCCCCGAACAGATAACTCAGACTTTTACAGACAAAATTGTCCCTAAAGTAGTCGAGCTCAAAACAGGAAGCTACGCGGCAGACATTGACCCTTTGAAGTATGACCAGCAAAAAGCCATGCTGGATGAGGCCCTGAGCGAAGTCGCCCCCGACAACAGAGCGAAGGTACTGCGAGTCCCTAAATACGGTTTGGTCTACCAGTTTGTAGAAAGTGGAAAGATGGAAAAACTCATCCTTCCAGTAGAAGGAAAGGGACTTTGGTCTACGCTTTACGGCTATGTCGCTCTATCCGCCGACACTCAAACCATCGACGGACTCACCTTTTACAAACACGGTGAAACACCTGGCTTGGGCGGCGAGGTAGACAACCCTAAATGGAAAGCGCTTTGGCAAGGCCGAAAGCCATTCGATTCGAATTTCGAGCCTGTGATTGAGGTCATTAAAGGACAAGCAGGCCCGGTGTCTGCCGCCCCGAGTAAAATCGATGGCCTTTCCGGTGCGACCATCACCGGCAATGGTGTGACCCATTTGATGCGGTTTTGGTTAGGTGAGCACGGTTTCGGCGAGTATCTGGCTCGCGTCCGCCAAGGAGGTGCGTAATGAGTAGCAAGGCTCAACGAGAAGCTCTGATAGATCCTCTTTTCAACAATAACCCCATTGCCCTTCAGGTTCTGGGAATTTGTTCGGCTTTAGCGGTAACCACCAAAATGGAAACCGCCCTGGTTATGAGTATCGCACTGACTTTGGTCTGCGGGCTCTCCAATCTCTCAGTTAGCGTCATCCGAGACTACATCCCCAGCCACATCCGAATCATCGTCCAGCTGACAATCATTGCTTCCTTGGTGATCGTCACGGATCAAATATTGAAAGCATTCGTCTACGAAATTAGCAAACAGCTTTCGGTCTTTGTTGGACTCATCATCACCAACTGTATTGTGATGGGACGGGCTGAAGCATATGCGATGCAAAACGGCCCTCGTCTAAGCTTCCTCGACGGCATTGGAAACGGCCTAGGTTACAGTGTGGTGCTCATGGCCGTGGCTGTGGTGAGAGAAGTTTTTGGTTCTGGCAGTTTCTTCGGCGTTCAGGTTTTGAGCCTGGCAAACGAGGGTGGCTGGTATGTGCCCAACGGCTTGATGGTACTCGCACCCGCAGCATTCTTTTTAATTGGTATTTTCATCTGGATAATCCGAGCATGGAAACCAGAACAAATCGAGGAGGATTGAGAACATGACATTAGAGCAAGGTCTCAGCCTATTTGTTAAAGCCGTTTTCGTGGAAAACATGGCCCTCGCATTCTTTCTGGGAATGTGCACTTTTCTGGCCTGTTCCAAAAAAGTAGACACCGCCATCGGACTCGGTGCCGCGGTTATCTTCGTTCTGGGCGTGACCACGCCCCTCAACAACATTTTATATGTCTATGTATTGAAACCAGGGGCCCTCGTTTGGGCAGGAGAAGGTTTCAAGGATACAGACCTATCCTTCCTCTGGTTTTTAACCGCCATCGGAACCATTGCCGCTGCGGTTCAAATTGTGGAAATGGCCTTAGACAAATACCTGCCGGCACTCCATGCCAGCCTGGGGATTTTCCTTCCTTTGATAGCGGTAAACTGCGCTATTCTAGGAACGTCGCTCTTCATGGCAGAGCGAAGCTATAATCTCGTAGAAAGTACTGTATTTGGTCTCGGAAGCGGTCTTGGTTGGGCCCTCGCGGTCGTCGCCTTAGCGGCTATCCGAGAGAAAATGCGCTACAGTGATGTTCCCCCTCCCCTGAGGGGATTGGGTATCACTTTTATGACAACCGGTTTGATGGCCATTGGTTTCATGGCCTTCTCAGGCATTCAACTCTAAAGCGAAAAGGATAAAGCACGATGTCAGTTATTATCTCCGGAGTTATCGCCTTCACCGCGGTCATTATCGCCCTCGTGTTGGTGCTCCTATCGGCCAAATCAAAACTCGTCAGCTCCGAAAGTGTCACCATTGGAATAAACGGCAATCCCAAATATGCCCTAAAAACCAATGCCGGCTCTACTCTCCTAGATACCCTTTCCAACAACAAACTTTTCATTCCGTCCGCTTGCGGTGGAAAGGGAAGTTGCGGCGTTTGTACCGTGCATGTGAAAGAAGGAGGGGGAGCGATTCTCCCCACTGAAAAGGCTCATATTTCCCGTGGTGAACAGCGGGAGGGTTGTCGTTTGGCCTGCCAGGTCAAAGTGAAGAACGACATGGAAATTGAACTCGAAGAAGAAGTTTTCAGTATCCAGAAATGGACCTGCAAGGTCCGCTCCAACCAAAATGTCGCAACTTTTATCAAAGAGCTCGTCCTCGAGCTTCCGGAAGGCGAGGATGTCCCTTTCAGAGCCGGAGGCTACATTCAAATCGAAGCCCCTCCCCATGTCGCGGCATATAAGGACTTCCATATTGAGGAGGAGTACCGAAGTGATTGGGACCAATTTAACATGTGGCGCTACGTCTCCAAAGTCGACGATGAGACAATCCGTGCCTATTCCATGGCCAATTACCCAGAAGAACGTGGCATCATTATGCTTAACATTCGAATCGCTTCACCCCACCCCCGGGCTCCCGAAGGCACACCGCCTGGTAAGATGTCTTCTTTCACCTTTAACCTAAAACCGGGTGACGAGGTCGTGATTTCTGGGCCATATGGCGAATTCTTTGCCACCGAAAATAAGACCGAAATGGTTTTTATTGGGGGCGGTGCAGGAATGGCACCCATGCGTTCCCACATTTTCGACCAATTTAAACGAATCCACACGGACCGTAAGGTTAGCTTTTGGTACGGCGCCAGGTCCTTTCGAGAGGCATTCTACATCGAAGATTTCGAAGGGATTATGAGCGAAAACGATAACTTTGAATGGCACCTGGCGCTCTCAGATCCCATCGAGTCAGAAAAATGGGATGACCCAAGTTCAGAAACTCGGAAACCACAGGGTGCCAAACACGGTTATAAAGGCTTTATCCACCAAGTCCTCATGGACAACTATCTTAAGGACCACGAAGCCCCTGAAGATTGTGAATACTACCTTTGTGGACCACCGATGATGAACCAAGCCGTTCTCCAAATGCTAGACGATCTGGGTGTCGAAAAAGACAATATCTTTCTGGACGACTTCGGCGGCTGATCCCAAAAGCTTTACCTTTTCCCTGTATTATGAGTCATTCATTTCCCGAAAAGAAAATGCCGCGTGCGCTCCCAATCTTCCTGGTGGCGTTCGTCGCATTTTCACTCTACCGAATTTATCCCGGATCCCCCGGAGCCCCCCTTATCCCCCATAAATTCAGTGGGCCCACCATGGGCACCACTTACAATATCACCGTGGCAGAAGGCCATTTAACCAGCGCCCATAAAACGCGCATTAAGAAATCCATTGTCGAGGCCATGGACAAAGTAGATAACCTCATGTCTACCTACAAAAAAGATTCTGAGATCTCACGCTTCAATCAGTGGGCAGAAACAACACCCTTTAAAATATCCCCGCTCACCGCCGAAGTCATCGGATTATCCCTGGATATCAGTGCAAAATCAGAAGGCGTTTTTGATATCACCGTGGGCCCACTGGTCAATGCATGGGGATTCGGACCCAACATGGTCAAGACCCAACCAAACCAAGAACAACTCGCTGAACTCACTAAATTCGTGGGCTGGCAGCATCTCAAGCTGGATCAAAAAGAAAATATCCTCACCAAACCCGACCCACGAATAATGATCGATCTCTCAGCCATCGCCAAAGGCTATGCGGTGGACCAAGTTTCTATGGCTCTCAGTTCGCTCGGATACCAAAACCACATGGTCGAAATCGGGGGTGAAATAAAAACCAGCGGTTTGAATGTAGAGCACAAACCCTGGAATATCGGCATCGAAAAACCGGACCCCGACCACCGAATCGTTCATGATGTCCTAGCCCTTTCAGGACACGCCATGGCAACTTCCGGCGACTACCGAAATTTCCACCGTCTAGACGGCCAAAAAGTATCCCACACCATCGATCCACGCACTCTGCACCCCATTGCGCATCCTCTAACTTCGGTGACCGTCATCAACCAACATTGTGGGGTGGCCGACGGTTGGGCCACCGCGCTTAATGTTTTGGGGCCAGACGCGGGTTACGCCCTCGCTACGAAGCTAAAGATCGCGGCTCGTTTCATAAGCATAGGCCCCAACAACAACATCCTTGAAAAATCCACAGAGGAATATCAGAAGTTCCGTGATATCCTTAAAGAAGAGTAGGAGAAAAAATGTCCACAGTCATCACCTCGTGCCTGGCAATGGCCGGATTAATGGCCCTCATGGCGGTTGGCGTTATCTTTCAAGGTAAACGCCTCAAGGGCTCCTGTGGCGGGGTCGGAACCGACCCAAGTAATTGCTTCTGTCTAAAAACCGGTAAAGTCTGCAGTAAAAAGGGAGTGGCCGCAACCGACGGGGCCACCAGCTAACCACAAATCTACTCCCCTTGCCCTTCCTTCGCTGTCGCTGCGTCGGTCTGAGATGAATCGGTCGCCACCTCGAGTCTTAATTCATCAAGTTTCCGCGCTACAGGAAGTGCCTTCATGGGTACAGCCCCCACCTTGGCGCCTCGGAGAGGATCAAGGGCCACACCAGCCGAAAGATCATAGTTTTCAATCCGCCGAATGCCGGGAAGCAGAGGTGGTGGATTGGAGGAATGGATGAAATCAAACCAAACGCAGAGGGCATTTCCAAAAGCACGCTGATGAAAATTCACATTGCCTGGTTCATTATCAAAAGCTGCAATCACCTTACCGGAATGACGTAAATACTGATTGATTCTCTGCTTAAACATCGCTCTCGGCGTTTTGATCGTAGGCCGCAAAATGACCTCTGTTCCCTGAATGCCTATGGGAAAACCATATTTCTTGAGCTGAACAATGGTCCCCACCAACTGGCGCTCGGTATCTCTTCCGGAGAGATAAACAATTCGAGCTCCTGCAGTATAAAGTTGACGAACAAACTCCACCGCGCCCGACACCGGCTCATCGTATTCCAGATACTTGTCGGTGAAAAAACGCTCGGCCCAAAAAATACTGGCATTGTTGATAATCGCTGAGTCATTGATCCCAATACTCTCGAGCGTATCTTTAACGCGATATTCTATTTGCTCAAGTTTCAAGCCACCAATGGCTTTCGCCTCTTGGGGACGTACATGCTTCAACTCTTGAACACTGTATTCCCTCAGAATTTTCGAAATTCGCGGGCGGTTATCAAAGAGCGTGCCCTCAAGATCAAAAATCACCATGGGTCGTTCTTGTCGCCGATAAGCTTGCCTAACTTTCAATAGGATCTCATTCAAGATATTCGGCTCAACCGCCGAAATCCCTGGGGCCTCAGTCTCTTGGGCTCCGGCCAATTGGGAACTAAAAAACATTACGAAACCAAAGAAAAAACTAATTTTTCGCATCATTGCGCCTCATTCAAGTCAATTATCGAATTCCCCTAGCATTTTCTCCCGAAGAAAGCGATCCCTGGATGTTGCCACCCAGGCCTTATCTCGCTAGGTTGCTGGGATGTCTTACACGAAGGCCCACTACGATTTCGACCAGGCTGACAACGCCACCCAAATTGCCACCCTCCTGGGATTGACGAACCTAGGTCTCTCTATATTTCAATTGGCCCAGGGCGAAGGTTTTGACTTCTTTCATAGTCACCGGGAGCAAGAGGAAGTTTACCTCTGTCTTGAGGGCCAAGCCGACCTAAAAATAATGAATGATTCAGATATGATAGACCACCTTTTTTTGAAAAAAGGGGATATCGTTCGAGTCTCTCCAAAAACATTGCGAGCCGTGGGCAACCATTCTGAAACACGTTGCACGCTTCTGGTGGCCGGGGCTTGCCCCCACACTTATCCAACTGGCTACGGGCATCACGATGTGATCAACGATGTATTTTCCGTGGTGCGAAAACCCAGTACTGGATTCACCCTCCCGACAATGCTCGAAAAATCCGACCCCACCGACACCACCGAAGACGATTGCTAGCTATTTCTCAAGGCGATCCTTGAATCAACCCCGTATCCCGCTTTAGATAACCGTATGCAGCCCGCAGTATATCCAGTGCCTTTCATGAAAAGGCCCTACGATATCCGCGCTGAATACAGAAAAGTGGACAGAGCGTACCTTGCATGAAGACATTCTTTATCAAGAAACTCTCATAACACGTCACGACGAATTGGGGCACCACCATGTTTGATCAATTTAAATCTCAACTTCCAGATGTCGATCCGCAAGAAACATCGGAGTGGCTGGAAGAATTCGAAATGATCCTCCAGCAAGATGGGCCCGAGCGCGCTGCTTATTTGATCGGCTCTATCCTGAAAAGAGCTCGGGAACTCAGCGTAGGGATCCCGCCTTTAATTCAAACTCCCTATATCAACACCATACCCGCCTTCGAAGAACCCGACTTTCCCGGTGACGAGGTCATGGAAAAACGCATTCGACGCATCATCCGCTGGAATGCCATGGCCATGGTTCAGCGAGCCAACAAACGATTTCCTGGCATCGGCGGCCATATTTCCAGCTACGCTTCCTCCGCATGTCTTTACGAAGTCGGCTTCAATCACTTTTTCCAAGGCCGCGAAGCCCAAGGCGGAGGCGACCAAATCTATTTCCAAGGGCACGCTGCCCCCGGCGTCTACGCTCGAGCCTTCCTTGAAGGCCGAATATCCGAAGAGCAATTGGAGCACTTCCGCCGAGAAACGGGAGGGAAGGGTCTCTCCTCCTATCCACACCCTTGGCTCATGAGAAACTTTTGGCAATTCCCCACTGTGTCCATGGGACTCGGCCCAATTTCGGCCATCTACCAGGCACGGTTCAATCGCTACCTCCACAACAGGAACTTAAAAAACACCGAACAAAATCGAGTATGGGCCTTCCTTGGAGATGGAGAATGTGACGAGCCCGAAACCCTCGGCGCATTGTCAGTGGCGGCGCGAGAGGGACTCGATAATCTAACCTTCGTCGTCAATTGTAATCTCCAGCGCCTAGATGGCCCCGTCCGCGGAAATGGAAAAATCATCCAGGAACTGGAGGCTGTTTTTCGAGGAGCCGGTTGGCACGTTATCAAAGTCATCTGGGGACCAGAATGGGATCCGATTTTTGCCAATGACGTAGGTGGAACCCTCGTCAAACGATGCAATGAACTGGTCGATGGAGAATTCCAAAAATACAGTGTCTCCGACGGCCCTTATATTCGCAAACATTTTCTCAATGGCGACCCTAAACTCGAAAAACTATTCGAGAACATATCCGATGAACGGCTCCCAAAATTACGGCGGGGAGGCCATTCATATCGGAAACTCTATGCCGCATATAAGAAGGCGGTTGAACACCGCAACGCTCCAGTAGCCATCCTGGCCAAAACCGTTAAAGGCTGGACTCTCGGAGAAGGATTTGAGGCGAGTAATGTCACCCACTCCATGAAGAAACTCGACTTGGACCACCTACGAAAGTTCCGTGACACCCTCGAGCTCCCAATTTCCGATAGCGAAATCGACAAAGCCCCCTACTTCCACCCCGGCGAAAACAGCGACGAAATTCAATACCTCAAGGAACGACGAAGACAATTGGGGGGGGACGTTCCCTCTCGCACCTATCCCAAAACAAGCCTCACCCCCCCACCAGACAAAGTCTTTGCTGAATTTATAGAGGGCACCAAAGCAACCATCGAAATATCCACCACCATGGCGTTCGTCCGACTATTACGAAACCTCTTGCGAGACAAGGAGCTCGGTAAACACATCGTTCCCATCATTCCCGATGAGGGACGAACCTTTGGTATGGATGCTCTCTTCAAAGAAATTGGAATCTACGCTGCATTGGGGCAACAATACGACCCCGTAGATGCAAACAATTTCCTCTACTACCGAGAAAGCCAAACCGGGCAGATTCTTGAAGAGGGCATTACCGAAGCCGGCTCCATGGCTTCCTTCCTGGCCGCAGGCTCTGCCTACGCAAATCACAATACCATGATGATTCCCTTTTATACCTTCTATTCGATGTTCGGCTTTCAACGGACCTGCGACCAAATTTGGCAGGCTGGAGATCAGCGAACCCGAGGGTTTCTCATGGGCGCAACCGCAGGTAGAACCACGCTGAATGGTGAAGGCCTGCAACACGAAGATGGGCATAGCATGCTCTTTGCCAACGCGGTTCCCAATCTTTTGGCCTACGACCCTGCTTATGCTTACGAGACCGCGGTCATTATCAAAGACGGACTCCAACGGATGTTGGATCACGATGAAGACGTCCTTTACTACATCGCACTTTACAATGAAAACTACATGATGCCGAGTATGCCGGAGGGCGCCGAAGAAGGCATCCTGAAAGGCATCTACAGACACCCAGACAGGGTGGCTCTTCCCAAAAAGCCAAAAGCACACGCCCAATTATTTGGCAGTGGCACGATTCTAGATTCGGTTCTGCAAGCTCAGAAAATTCTCGCCGAAACATACAATATAGCTGCCCCCGTTTGGAACATCACAAGCTATCAGCAACTTTACCGGGATGGACGCGCGGTGAGACGTCACAATCGAATCAATCCAGCCCAAAAACCACAGCTTCCTTATCTCGTGGAAACCCTAAACAAAGCCCAGGCAAAAGGGCCCATTGTCGCTGCTTCCGACTGGGTCTCAGAGTTACCGGAAACCCTCGCTTCACTGGTGCCAAAAAACCCAATAACGGCTCTGGGAACCAATGGTTATGGCCGCTCAGATACCCGAGAGGCACTGCGACGGCACTTTGAAGTAGATGCCCACTCCATCGTGATCGCGGCCCTCAGTGCTCTTTCTCAGCAGGGGAAAGTGGAAGCATCTGAGGTGCGACAAGCCATTGCCGATTTGAATTGGGATCCAAACAAAATCGATCCCGCCACCGCTTAGTGGTAGCCAGCTTAGCCTTCTGATGGGGTTTTCGTGCTCAACTTTAGAGCATGGAGGGCTCCCCCCATCACATCAGAAAGTGGGGCATAAACCATGCGGTGGCGCTCCACCATGGAGACACCTTCAAAAACCGAAGATATCACAGTCACATCGTAATGGTCTTGAGTACCCGTCATGTCCGTCACCGTCACTGTCGAGTCGGTGATGCCAGTTTCCAGTCGTTGCTTAATTTCATCCGCCGTAATCATTCAATTTACTCCATCGCGATTGCCGCACTTAGGATCCGCGCCTCAACATCGTCGAAATATTGGCCCGGCTCACCCGCAATAAAGAAGGTAGAGCCCCACACATTGCTGCTAGCACAGATGCGATGAATAGCAAGCAGGCCAACCAGGCGGGCATCACAAAAAAGACTTCCGGTTTTAGCGGAAACGGCGGAATAAACTGAGCCAGACCCGATTCGACTCCCACAGCGAGCCCCCCCAGAACCATCATCCCAAAAGCCCATCCCAAAAACCCCAAGACCAAGGCCTCTACGCAAACCAACTGCAACAAACTAAAATTCGGCGCACCAACCGCTCTCATGATCGCCAATTCATGCCAGCGTTCGCGCACATAGGATGAAATAACGTGTCCCATAATAAGAGCCGCTAGCACAAAGACAAGACTGCCGAGTAATAAAGCAAAGAGAAAAACAACCCTCCAAACTTGCTCTAGAGTTTCCCCACGCCGATGCACCTCGTACCCCATCGCGGCGACCTCCTCCACAAAGTCGGGTAAAAAGTCGGGATGTTTGAGCTTTACCCAAATCGATTGGTATCTTTCCTCGGCAGATTCCGACGAAGCATACTCTTTAATAAGAGAACGGGCTCGCCCTATGGAGACCGTAACCCCTAAATCAACGGCATACGGAGAAGCTCCCACAACCTTCGACCGAATGACACCTTGTTTTTTGGCACCACGACTGCCCATCATTAATGAGCGGCCCACCAAAATCTCAAATTCAATATCCCTTAAGGCCTCCGGCTGAACTCGAGGTATCCCCACCACCGGGGCAACCGCAGAATTAAACATATCGACAAGTTTGTCGGAGACCAAAACAGGCATGAGCTCAGAAGAGTCTTGCGTCAAATAGGCTTGAAGCTCCCCTGCCAATAACTCGGCCGGTACTCCTGTTACCATGACGTCGGCATAGAGCGATTTCCCTAAGAGTTCTCGACCACCTCTGGCTCCCAAAGGAAGATTGATGGATAAGACAGGATAAACTCCATCAACAACATCGATATCGCGAAGGCGGCCAAGAAGGGCTCGGTCCAACTTTCTTTCCCCAAAGAGACTGCTTCCATCAAATTCGAAGAGGCCTAATTTAAGGCTAGGTTTCACCACTTCGACCCTATCAAGGGGATACTCTCCCACCCATTTCTTGCCAATTGTCTCTCGAATACCCAAAGAGAGAGAGAGGACACTTCCCAAAAACGCCACCGCCAGCGCAATCCCCACCACCGATGATAATAGGGCTTGAGGCTTCATCCGTAAATCGCTCACAGCCAGTTTGAAAGTGGTCGCTAACTTCACACCAAACGCCCATCCTTCAAGACCAAGGTTTGGTCACTCAAAGACTCCAGAGACGATTCATGAGTCACAAAAAAAACCGCCATCCCGGCCTCTTTGACCTTTTTCAAACAAGCCATCACCTTAGATTTACTATGGTCATCTAAGCTCCCCGTAGGCTCATCACAAAAAAGGATTTCGGGCGTGTGGTAAAGAGCTCGTGCCAAAGCCACCCGTTGCTTTTCCCCACCTGAGAGAGTCCAAACTTCCCGAGTCTTACGCACCGCTAACCCAACTTGGTCTAGAAGCTCGTCGACTCGGCCATCATCAGTATCGTCTCCAGCGACCCAAGCCGGTAACGCGATATTGGTTCGGATATCGTAGCGTTCAAGCAGCTCAAAGCTCTGAAATACGAATCCGAACTTACGATTTCGGAGTCGAGCTAAGTTTTTTTCTGGCATCGTGTAGAGGCAAGATTCACCAAAAATCACCTCTCCTGCACTTTGCGGATCCAAACCAGACAAAATCTGAAGAAGAGAGGTCTTCCCAGAACCTGACCCCCCACAAACAGTCACCCATTGCCCCCTTTCAATGGAGACCTGTACCTCCCTGAAAATAGCGGTGCGTTCTGAACCAACAAATTTTCCTAAGCCATGGCCTTGTAGAAGCCCCATTAGAGTCTTTGCTCCAATGTCCATCGGTAACGCTCAGGCGCGATGCTGAGCCCCAATGAAACTTGACCTAAATGACCCAATAAATCGAAAAGGTCTTTAAGCAATGCTGCTTTCAAAGCCCCCCCTCGCTGCCCCGGGCCTCCTAAGAACTCTTGGAAGCGTTCTCCCAAATCGCTAAGGGCAATTTGACCATGAAACTCTTGGCCGGCCCCATTTAGCCCTTTGAGCCAAAACTGAGTCAAGCCCTTTTCCGCATCGGATATAGCACTTAGGGCATCATGAATTTTCTTTTCCCACCCCAGTCCCCATGCCCAATAATAAGTATCATCTATGAGCCCCCACTGAACAAACGATTCCTTTCCAACGCGATAACACAAAACCATGTGACCATTAATAAGAGACTCTTCTACTTCGACCTCAACGCCCCGGCCTTTTAAGGTCTCCATCTGAGTCTCCAGGATTGTCTTAAATTTATCCACCCCCTTAAGACCAACCATTGCAATAAATTCGGTTCCCCTCGGCGCTCGGAGCCATCTCTTTGGTGCCTGCTGCATCCCAATCAAAACTTCGGGGATAGAGGTCATCTCTCCCCAGCTGGTAAACCATCCCGTAAGATGAGGGAGGGCTCGGTCAAGAATTCCCGCCCCGAGATAACCGTTGATTTCTTCCCACTTTGGTTGTCCCCATATACGCCACCCCGAGAGCCCCTTAAGTTCATCGAAAGTTTTCTGGTGAAGTAAATTCCCCGTGACCCAAAATGGAGGCATCTTTTCCCGAAATGAGTTCATCCAATCCGGTAACTCTGTCGAAGATATTTCAAATTTACGCTTTGCCGAACGTGGGATTTGTCCCACCACTTTCAATCCCCGGTCACTCATTAGCACGGAACTCAATTGCTTGAGCTTGCCCGTCCCAAAACGACCTCGCAATCCTGAGGCCACCCCTCCCCATCCAGCACTTCCATAAACATGAAGCTGCGACCCCTTTTCTGGTTCCATTCCCACATAGGTATCGAAAAAAGAAACTTTGTCTTTCTTTTGCTCCTCTTCAATCGCCCACTCTATGAACTCGGCCAACAGGTTCCCGGAATTTCCCCAAACGACAATGCCAAGCCCTCTCCAAACAGTTATGGTAGCAACAGGAACCAACTCTTTCCCAAATGGCCGACCGATCACCTCCAATAAAAGCTCCGATTCAACATGGGTTTTCTGCTGAATTTTATCTGCACCGTCGACCCGCTTGAGTATACGCCGTAATCCCTCTCGAAACTTCACTTCATCAACAACTCTAACCACCGTAAACGCCTTCGGTTTTTTTCCGAATCCAAAGACCGCCATAGAATCCGTTTGGTCGATGCCTAAATCGCTCCAACTCGCTTCATCCAAGATGTCGAAGCCCAATTTCATCTTCAAGGCCCCCCGTATCTCCTTTAGACGTCCCTTCGAGTTTCCCCGGAACAAGCTCCAAGCCAATCGAGTCATCCCTTCCCGCATTTCCTTGAGGATGGGAACCACCATAACCCCACTGGCGTCAGTGGGAATCAATGTGGTTACACTTATTTTTTCGTTTCGGGAACCTGTGTGAAGAAAATAGAAAGCACCCAAAATAAAAACGGGTAAGACCAAGATAATTTTTTTCACCTTACTCCCTCCAAGAACCAAGAATCTCAGTAATTATTCTCGTCAAACCGGTGTATTATGCTCTTTGCTATTTCGGATCCGCCCTCTAGTCTTGGCCTACTCATTTCATCGAAGGTAGGGGCCCATGCGAATCAATCATCGCTCGTTCTATTGCCTGTTATTCGTTTTAATGTTCTTCGCCAACTCTAACTCCTGGGATACACTGAGTAGCACTCTCGGTGCAAATCTCAGAAATTCGAGGTAACCGGGATGAAACCTGCGGTCGTCTAGACCTGCCCGTCGATGATGCCATGATTGACTTTGGCACACTCCCACTTCTGGAAAGTATTCGAAGGCCCCTAACCATCCAAAACATCAACGCCCCACTGCCCCCAAACATTCAATCCATAGAAATCAGAGGCTCTGCCGATTATCGGATTGCCCAGAAAATCCCACGTGAGGCCATGCACTTTTCGCGTATATTGTGCTAGGTCCATGCCCATGTCTGAACAAATTGCTTCTACCCAATCAATAACGAAACGCGATGCGCTTAAGAATCTTTGGGATGAAATCTCATCCCGTCCCCTTTATGCTCCGCCCAACTTCTTTCGCTTTCTCAAACTCAAGGTCAAAACCAAAACCACATTCATGAGCTCAAAGAACCTGAAAATTATCGCTCCAAAATGGAAAGTCAATGATTGTCAAAGTTGCACGGACATCTGCTGCATCGGTTCAAAATCAAAAGTTCTGCTACGACTGGAGGACATCGCAACACTCATGGATATCGGACGAACCGATTTAATCGACTGTAATTTCGATGTCATCCCCACCGATTCTCCAGAAATGCATCGATACGTTCACTCAGCAGCCTGGAGCATCTTCCCGAAACTACATCAGAATCAATACCATGCTTGCCAAGCACTCAGTCCAGAAGGGAAGTGCTCCATCTATCCTCATTGGCCTCAATCGTGCGCGCGTTTTCCCTACTCACTAGACCCCAACCAACAAGAGTTCTTCTATAGCTCTCGGTGCAACTCTTTCTGGATCAGGCCAGATAAAGACCAGGAAGTAAAGGCAATGACCATCGGTGCCGTGGCCTCTTACAATCATCTCATCAAAGACCAGATTCTTTTATCTTATGCCTCAGTTGCTTTACGCACCTTGGGATTTACGCAATTTCTAAATGAAACGAAGATTGGGTAAAATGACCTGTGGTTTGCCGTGATACGAAAATCAAGTTCGGTGATGTGGGTCGCTTTTACTCCGTTGGTTGTATTGACCCATAGAAGAGCAAGCATTTGATGTACCTGAAAATCCCAACCTCGAATTTTTCTTGGGGAGCGACGTCTCATAGTCATCGGAACTGTGTAAATATGCTAAAACAGTCATTTCACCCCTTTTTCTGCGTTGTTCTGGGAATACTTCTGATGAGTCAATCCGGGCTGGCGCGTTCAAATACTAAGGCGCTGATTCTCGAAGTTACTGGGAGTGCCTGGATTCAACAACCTGGAGCAACCTCGGAGCACTCTGCTCACGCCCGTAGCTATATTCCATTTGGCTCGGCAATCCGAACAGGTCTCAAGGGTAGGCTGTCGCTTCGCCTGCCGAATGAAACGGTTCTAAATATTCGCCCCGACTCAAAAATAGTCTTGGTTTCAAGACAAGTTGGCCAAAAAACCACACGCAACTCATTGGTCCTTCTCTTTGGGCGAGTCTGGAGCCAAGTCGTAAAGAGAATGGGTGGAGAGGAGCATTACCGCATCGTCACTTCCAATGCTGTGGCCGGAGTTCGGGGAACCGAATTTGAAGTTGCCGTAGCCGACGATGGGCGCGCCAGAATCTACGTAGACAGCGGCAGCGTGTCGGTTCGAACCCAAGAAAATGAAGCTCTACTTCAAAGTGGTGGAGATTCAATCATTAATCAACGGGGTGAAAGAGAAAAAGAAACCAATGCATCCAAACAAGAGCCAAAATGGAACAATTGGTTCTCCACATGTCGGAGGCGCCTAAAAACCACTGCACCAAAATTAATCCAAATAGCCAGAATCAATGTCCATACACACCGGGTTGGGATCAGCAAGATCCGTAATGAACAAGAGCACATTGTAGGAAAAGAAAAAAGACTTCAAAGTCGTGCGCGTATGGGCGATGCTCGAGCAACACAAGAACGACAAAAGCTCAAAGCCCAGCTTCGGTTGCAAAAAACGGCCCTGTTTGAAAGACAACTACTCTTAAATGCCCAAATGGGCATCGTCGACCGCTACGCAGATCTTGCTAACGATCCCAAATTTGGAATGCTGGACCGAACAACCATCATCCGAGAAGCAAAATTCCTCCGTCGTCTTAAAGCATCCCTCGACAAAACCATTCAAGACGGCATGGATATTTCATTAAAAGCGATGGAATCTCTCATGAACGATATGGGGCGAGGCAAGCGAGATAGCCTCAATGATTCCAAGGACTCCGCCGTAGATGAAATGTTTGGTCCCGATAAAGGCCGGTTAGATATACCATAAAAACAGCAAGTTAGGCTTATTTTTTTCGTGGGCCTGGCCCCATACCTAGAATACCTGATATAAATTGGAATGTGTCAGTCTGGACAACTTACTGGGAATGAATCAACGCCTGGGAAAAAGAGTATGGACCCAACGACGATTTATTTCACGATAAGGCTTTCGGGCTTAAGGGGTTCACCAAAGACCGTCGTTCATCAGACCATCTGGGAGGCTTATCCGTGAAGAGTCCCGTTAATGCTAGCTTAAAGTCCGCTGGAATCGGAGTTGGTTTCGTACTCCTCGGCCTTACACTCGGAATTAACATCTTCGAAGGTTACTCCGAGTACATCGTTGCACTCTTTGCCTTCATTGCCATTGGGTATCTCGCAAATAGGAGCAACTCAAACTCCAACCAAGGTGAGGCAAATATCGACAAGTTTGTAGAGCGATTGGCCTTCGGAAAATTCGATGAAGCAATTCACGAAGCCCGCGCAACCATGGCCATCTCTAGCGATGCAGAAGAAAGTATCATCGCGCTCCACCGACGCTCCAAAGAGAAAGCCCAAGCAGTAGACGGGCTTCACGGGGTCGTCATCAATGTGAATGGAACCCTAACCGGCCTCTCGGAAAGCCTCACAAATCAATCTGCCGCAATTGAGATGGTAGCCCAGGCCAACGAGGGAAGTTCAACATTTTATAATGGACTCGCGGAACAATTTGAAGGATTGGCGGGTTCCGCCGAGCAAGGTGCCACAAGTATTGGTGAAATGGTAGCCATCAACACTGAGGTCCGAGAGAATATTCACAACCTTTCTCTTTCATTGCAAGAAACGACCAGTGCGATTGAAGAAATGACCTTCTCCTCAAAAGAGGTTGCCAACAATATTGAAGAGTTAAGCACTGCAGCCGAAGACACTGCTGCATTCATGAATCAAATCGACGTTTCCATCAACCAAGTTGAAACCAACGCCACCGAAACCAGCAAGCTCTCAGAAACTGTTACCAACGATGCAGAAATAGGTGTGAATGCCATCAAACAAACGATTCAGGGTATCGACCGAATCAAAGAGTCAAGCAGGATTGCCGCTGACGCGATTGGGAACCTGGGTCAGAGGATTAATGAAATCGGAAACATCCTGAGCGTCATCGATGATGTCGCAGAACAAACAAACCTTCTCGCTCTAAACGCTGCCATTATCGCAGCGCAAGCAGGAGAGCACGGACGGGGCTTTGCGGTCGTAGCAGATGAAATCAAAGCACTCGCGGAAAGAACCGGCGCATCTACAAAAGAAATCGCCGACCTCATCAAAGGAATTCAAAATGAGTCCCGTAATGCTATTTCGGTAATGTCTCGGGGTGTTGAAGATGTTGATGACGGAGTTCGTCTCGGACACAATGCTGAAGATGCCCTAAGAAATATTGTTGACAGTGCCAAACGATCAACTTTAATGATCCAAAACATCGCTCAAGCAACGGTAGAACAAGCTCGAGGCTCAAAACAAGTCACCAACGCAATCAGTCGGATTGCTGAAACGGTTCAACAGATAGCCCTTGCCACCCAAGAGCAAGCCAAGGGAGCCGAGCATATTATGCAAAGTGCGGAGCGCATTAAATCCATCACACAACATGTGGAAAGAAGCGCTGAAGAACAAAAACGCGGCGGGCACAACCTCACCGAAGCCATAGAGATGATCCGCGAATTGGTAACTCACGTTAGTCACGCTAGGAGCGCCCAAAGCGAAGGTTTCGACAAAGCAAGCGATGCTATTCGAGACGTTCGGGACTCGAGTGGCAGGCTTCTGAACTACAGCCAGGAAATTGGGCGAGCCATTGCAGGTGCATCGGGTATTATTTCCGACCTAGACGAGAGTAATCAGCGCCACTGACATTTGAAACTAAGTCATCCCATGATACACCGTGGCTATGTTCGGACTTGGTTTAGCAGAAATCGTGGTCATCCTGGTGCTTGCCTTGCTTGTGCTTGGCCCCGATAAATTACCAGGCATCGCCAAACAAATAGGCAAAGGCGTTCGAGAATTCAGACGCGCAGCCAGTGAGTTTCAAGCTGCCATCCAGATCTCAGATGACTTCATGCAACGTGATCACAAAAACCGCGCGACCCCCAAGCATAGTATTTCCCAAGATTCTCAATCTAATCATGGTGAAGCTAATCATGGTGAAGCTAATCATGGCGAAGCTAATCATGGCGCCACCCTGCACATAAACGCCGAAAACGACAAACAAGTACCGAAAAAACCAGTCCCTAAAACAAAATTAGATCTTGAATCACCCCAAGGAGCCGAGACCAGCGCACCCAATAAGGAGCAAGAGCTTGCCGGAGACTAAGAACCTCGATGGCTCCAAAATGAGCCTATTCGCTCATCTTGGAGAATTGAGAAGACGACTCATGTCCGCGATTCTAGCAGTCATTCTCTGCGGACTCGGTGCATTGGCATTCGTAGAAGAGCTATTCGAATGGTTCAGAATTCCCCTGGACGGTATCCCCGACCAAGAAATGATCGTTCTAACTCCCCTTGAAATGTTCATTACCCACCTAAAACTAGCCGCCTTCGTGGGTATTTTTGTCTCGTTTCCTTGGCTCCTCTACCAATTTTGGCTCTTCATGAGTCCTGCCCTTTACAAGCACGAACGTAAATGGGTCGTCCCCTTTATCCTATTTGGAACAGCGTTTTTTGTTAGCGGTGGCCTCTTCGCCTTTTACATCGTCATGCCCATGGGCTTCGAATACTTGGTCGCACTGGTACCCGATTCGGTTTCGGCTCAATATTCTGTAGCCGCGTACTTTTCCCTTGTCGTCCGACTCCTTTTGGCATTCGGCATCGTTTTCGAACTACCACTGATCATGTGGTTTCTAACCGGTGCTGGAATTGTCCAAGTAGAAGGTTTCATCAAATTCCGAAAATATTGGATCGTCGTAGCGGTCGTGCTGGCTGCATTGTTCACACCGCCGGACCCTTTTACACAACTTTTAATGGCAATCCCGCTTACCCTCTTTTTTGAATTGGGGATTTTAGGTTCTCGGGTTTTCGCGAAACGCCATGACAAACGGAAAGTCAGAACCAATCACAAGCAAAAAGAGCCCACTGGAGACAATCTATAAGCCGAGTTCTGTACCCACGAAGGGGCGGTGACCATTCATCTAGGCCTGTAGTTACCTACAAACTCATGCTGCCTACCCGAAACCAACCGACGGGCCGCCAGCTGACACTTGCGCATCCTGATTTCCTATTTGGCATTGCACCAGATGGGGTTTACCTTGCCAACACTCGTCACCGAGCGTGCGGTGCGCTCTTACCGCACCTTTTCATCGTGACCAACTCACGCCTAAGCGCTACGGCTGGCCGTCTATTTTCTGTGGCACTTTCCGTCGGGTCTCCCCGCCTGGCAGTTAGCCAGCATCTCGCCCTTCGGTGCTCGGACTTTCCTCTAAGGCTATAAATCCTCAGCGACCACCCGATTGTCTCCAGTGAGCGGACGCTCTCTATCAGATAAGATCACGAAGGAAAAGTGGTTGAACCCAGTGAGTCACTAAGAAAAAGCGGCTTCTTCTTTCCAACTATCGATATCAGAACAGGCGGCTAACCCTTAGGAAAAATGAGTCGTCAGTGGTTATCGAGAGCTTTATTGGCTTCTCGGTCAGCCGCGACGTTGTATTCGCGTCGCACGTGGGCAATGGTCCAACTCTCAAAAGCTCTCAAGCAATGAAGAATCTCATCATAAAATGGTTTGAGTCGGACATTTTTCACTCGGTAAATCCCCAGGATCTGCTTCACCACCAGCTCACTATCAATACAGATCTCAAGCGTAGAGATACCTCGAGCTTCGGACTCCCTCACACCCACCAATAGGGCCAAATATTCAGCTTCATTATTGGTTTTCTTTCCCAAACGTTCGCCACCCGCTGCGATTTCCGATCCGTCTCTGCCATAGAGAACCCAGCCCGCTGCCGCAGGACCTGGATTACCTCGTGCCGCCCCATCGGTATGCAAGCGAGCCCAGGAACCAGAAAATGCCGTCTTTGATGTATTAGATGTCGAATCATTCTCAGGAATGATAAAGTCTCGAAGTAAATCCACAAGCTCGGAATATGAAAACCCATCCAGTTTCGCAGCAGTTGAAGCGAGCCAACTCACATCCTCTAAACATCGTTTGGAAAACTCAGAAAGAAGCTTCTTCTTGGAATCCGACATAGATTTAAAGAGGCGCGTTAGAATCCGAAGATTCCGTAGCCTCGGCCGCTGCGATTTCCACTGCTCTTTCATCGGACAGATTCGGAAGATGTTGCTGCCAAATCAATATCCTTTGGCAGCTGGCGCACTCCAGAATTTCCTCACCACGCTGTAACTGATTGTACATTTGAGGCCGAAGAGCGACGTTGCACGACTGGCAAGTCCCGCCCATCACTATGGCCAAACCCACACCCCGACGTTTCGCCCGGATGCGATCGTAACGACGAAGCAACGTTTTGTCGACCCGTGGAAGAATATATTTCCGCCGGCTGGCATGTTTTTCGATACAACCACTAATTTCACCGAGACGCATTTCCAAGCGTCCCGTCTCGTCCGTAGCCGCAACCCCAACTTCGGTGGTCCTATCTCGAAGACCATCCACTTCTTCTTCGAGAGTCTCTCTACTCTTCCAAAGCTCCAGAATCTTCTCTTCGGAATCGCCAATGGCTCGTTTTGTGCCCTCTATCTCTCGAGATAGAGCCAGATACTCACGCTGATTTCTAATCTCCTTTAGACGAGCTTCCCATTTACGGAGCTTTAGCTTTTCTGCCTGAACATTGCTTTCGAGCGCCTTCGCTTCGTGCTCAAGACCGGCAGCACTGCCATCAAGGCCCTGGATTTCAGTTCCAAGGTTGTCCAATTGTCCGTTGAGTTTCGTCAGCTTTGCAGGGAGCCCACGTTTTTCTTCTTCTAGACCGAAGATTTGTACATCAATCCGCTGTAATTCATATAAGAAACTTAATTGCTCGCGCACTGGTTTGGCCTCCTAATCAGGTCAAATCGGCACAATCCCCGGATTTTCTCACACATATTCCGCCGGTTGGTGGGCCCACCAGGACTCGAACCTGGGACCAATCGGTTATGAGCCGACGGCTCTACCAGCTGAGCTATAGGCCCAACAATATCCGACGCGCCAAGCGTGTACGCCAGATTGTACTTCGAGAGACGTCTAGCACAAGGAGTAACAAATTGGCAACGCTCCAAATGCAAGACAAGTGAAACGATTGATAAACAGGGGGTGACTTAGTACAAATTCTCCTAAAAAATCACTCAGTAAACGATTTCAAACGTTTGGCACGAGACGGGTGGCGAAGTTTACGTAGCGCCTTAGCTTCAATCTGGCGGATCCGCTCTCGAGTTACTTCGAAATCTTGTCCAACCTCTTCCAAAGTATGATCACTTTTCTCACCAATACCAAATCGCATTCTCAGTACTTTTTCTTCCCGTGGGGTTAAGGTCGCCAGGACCTTCCTAGTCTGATCACTCAAATTATCGGCGATCACCACCTCCGACGGATTCAAAACGTTCTCATCTTCTACAAAATCTCCCAATTGAGAATCTTCATCTTCGCCAATGGGCGTATCCAGAGAAATTGGCTCCTTGGCGATACGGAGAACCCTTTCGACTTTGTCCAGAGGCAAAGCCATTTTTTCTGCTATTTCTTCTGGGGTCGGCTCACGCCCCATGTCTTGAACCAAATAACGCGTGGTTCGCACGAGTTTATTGATGTTCTCAATCATGTGAACGGGAATTCGAATGGTTCGAGCTTGATCTGCAATCGCCCTGGTAATTGCCTGCCGGATCCACCAGGTAGCATAAGTAGAGAACTTGTATCCTCGGCGGTATTCAAATTTATCTACCGCCTTCATCAACCCAATATTTCCTTCTTGAATCAAATCCAAAAGCTGAAGGCCACGATTGGTGTACTTTTTAGAAATTGAAACCACCAACCTTAAATTCGCCTCAATCAGCTCGGCCTTTGCCTGATCCGTTTGACGTTCTGATTTAGCGATGCTGTGATAGCTCTCCCAGACATGGTCAATGGTGATCCCATTGTCTCTCTCGATACGCTCTAACTTTCTTTCCACGCTCACAAAAACGCGCTCGGCTTCTTCAAGGGCATCTCGGGGTAAGCCGCTCTCTTTCGTAACTGCGGCCTTCTCGTCTTCGCTTTCCCGAAAACGCTCTATGTACCCAGTCAATTCCTCAAGCGTTAATCCTAATCTTCGCTCTAATCTTAAGACCTCCATCTCGGTCTTGTTGATTTTCATGACCGTGCTTTTGATCTTTAGAATAAGCTTGTCGATCTGCTTGTTCGAAAGCCGAATCCCTTCAAAAATCGTCGCCATATTGCGACTAACCTCAACTCGTTGCGCCGCTAACTCATTGGCTTGCTCCGGCTTAAGCACCTCATCCGCAAGGCGGTTGGAAAGCTCCTTATAAGATGTCCAGCACCTTTTGAGATTTTGAAGGTCTTCGATGAACCCCACTTTCTTCGCTGTTTTCCCGGCCTCATAAGCAGAACGAGTTGCTTCAACTTCTTCTCCAGCAGGCCGCTCATTCTCCCCCTCTTTTTTATCTAAAATATCCTCTTCCTCTTCGGCCTCGGAATCGTTCTCATCGTCCTTACCACCGTTCTCATCAAGTTCTTCATCGAGTTCGTCATCGGTGGCCTCGTATTCCCTCAGGATATCTCGAATCTTCACGGCACCGCGGTCAAGGCGCTGCTCTAACTTCAAAAGTTCTTGGATCGCGATCGAAGAATAACTAAGCGTGTGTAAAGTTTCTATTTCACCCTCTTCGATCCGTTTCGCGATTTCCACCTCGCCCTCGCGGCTCAAAAGTGGAACAGCGCCCATTCTCCGTAAGTAAGTACGAACCGGATCTGCAGAGCGAACTGAAGATTCCTCCTGGACGACCGAAAGCAATTTCGACTTATTGGCCTCTTGGATTTTCTTACCGTTAGAATCAAAAACGTCAATTTCGTTTTGAGCCAATAGGTCTAGGATTTTCCCTATTGTCTGCAGAGCGTTTTTGTCATCTGGAACAATTTCATTGATCTGCTCGAGCTTTATATGACCTTTGTTTCGACCGACTTGAAAAAGCTTCTTAAGGCCCGGTAGTCCTTCAATACTCCTATCCACGGCCGCTCTTTCCTTCAACGAGCCTTTTTTTGAGGACGGTCCTTGATCTTCGAATAATTCAACCGTCAACTCTAAACCCACAAGCATATCATCCACAGTTACAGAACTCTTGGATTCAAGCACGTCACTAGACTTTGGCTTTTTTTCAAACTCTTTCGGTTTATCGCCCCCGGCCATGTAATGGTCTCCTTCGTTAAGATTTCCGCTGTAGCGCTCTCAGGTTGTGCAAAATAGCCATCCTACGCCTCGCCAAATCCCCAACTTCCTCTCCTCGCTTCTCCGCCGCAGTCAGCTCAATCTTTACTTCGTCTAATGCACTCTCAAGATGCTTGGCCTTAAGTCGATCAAGGGCATCTTTAAATGTCTGATCGGCTAGGCGAACCACATCAACATCCTCTCCCGCCTCAAGAGGGCTCACCTCAAAAACGCGTCTCATTTTAGAACGAGCACGCTCCGACCACCCAAGACTTTCTACAACCTTCTCGACACTTGCTTCGCTTAGAGCAAGCGCCGAGCATAGCGTTTCCATCTCTTCGGTCTGTGCGTATTCTCCCATCTCCTCAAATCGTACCCTTAATTGGGGGAAGAGAGAAAGCTCCTTTAGAATCGCGATTTCAAAATCAGTGGGTGCGGCCACTTTTTCCGGCTGACGCTGCGCGTCCAGGTTTGGCCTCTCTTCGTAACCCAACGGAATATTATCATAAAAATGAGGCGGTTCTCCGAAGGCGGGTGGGTTTACCTCTGGAGATCTAGGATCCAATTCCGCCCCACCAATTACATGGGGCTGAACTTGCTTCACTGGTTTTAGATGATTTTTCAATTGCTCGATGGATACCCCAACCGCCTCGGCCAAACGAGCCATATATAAATCCCGCTCTAAACCGTCAGAGGTCGCCGATAAAAGAGGCTGAATTTGCCGGGCCACCTCGACTCGCGACTCCACTGAATCTGCTTGCTCCCCAAGATAATGGTTCATTAAAACTTCGATGGCAGGCTCTGCTTCTCGAATTCTCTCCCTGAATGCTTCAGGGCCATGCTCTTTAATAAAGCTATCTGGATCGTGTTTCTCTGGAAGAATCGCCATCTTGGCTTTCAACCCACCCTTGAGAACAGCCAGTGACGCTTTATAGGCGGCCCTAATGCCCGCATCGTCGCCGTCTAGGACTAGGGTGACCCTTTCAACAAAGCGCCCACAGAGTCGGACGTGTTCATCGTTGAAAGCTGTCCCTAGGGAGGCAACAACATTTTCAACCCCTGCCCGATGGGCTGCCAACACATCGAGAAAACCCTCGACAACCACCGCTGTCTTTTCCTGTCGAAGCCCTTTTTGCCCCTCGTACACGCCGAATAACATTCGATTCTTGCTAAACCATGGCATATCCTTCGAATTGAGATATTTGGGTCCAAAGCCATCTTTTCGGAGTCTTCTTCCCCCAAATCCAAGAATTTTTCCCCGTTCGTCACGAATGGGGAAAACCATTCGCCCATCAAAGAAAAGGCGCTGCTTATCCTCTGTTAATAAGCCAGCTTCAACCAAATCCTCCTTCCGAACCCCCTCTTTTTCCATCCACTGAAAATACGCCGTCGAAGCGCCACCGAAGCCTACCTGAAACAAATTCACCTCATCCCTCAGTACACCGCGTTCCTGAACATAGCGCCGACAAGCCATCCCCGAGGCATCCCGTAAAGACCGACCGAAAAAATCCGACGTTAATTGGTTGATGTGGTATACCTTCTCAAACTTTTCTCTTTGCTTAGCCACCAGAGGATCCGAAGCATATTGGATACCTAAATCACCGGCTAAGTTCTCCGCCGCTTCACCAAATGACATCCCCTGGAACTTCATAACAAAACTCAACGCGTCACCAGCAGCCTGACAACCAAAGCAATAATAGAAGTTTTTCTTCTCAGAAACACTAAAGGAAGGAGTTTTCTCCGGATGAAATGGGCATAGACCAATGTAGTCTTTTCCTTGCTTGCGCAACTCGACATGCTTCGAAACAACATCGAGAATCTGCGCTCGCGTTCTAATTTCCTCGATCACCGTTTTTGGTACAACCACCTTCAACCCCAAGCGTTATGGATTGTTCTAAATAGATGCACATCCCTTTAATATGCTACAGTCGCAAGCCATATTCCCCTTTAAAAGGAATCCTTTCAAGCGTTCACTTGGCATCGAACTTGCTCAGACACCCAC
>JAYZAY010000048.1:0-42427 GCA_036339465.1 Myxococcota bacterium
GGGATTTAAGTGTGATTTCCATGATGAGACATCAGGTTATTGCATTCCCGATGGCGAAAGTTATTACGAGATGAAACCCTGCGGTACTTCGAATAGCTGCGAAACCGGTTATGAATGTGTGAATGGTCCGAAGTTTTGTCGGCAGATTTGCGATTCTACTTTGACGGCCACGACCCAATGTTCAGAATGGGAGGAATGCACCAGCGATGGTTATTGCCAGCCTAAGCCCCATGAGAGTGGTGGTGGTGATTGCCCCGAATCTCACCCCGTTCGGTGCGAAACCCCAGCAGGAAGTTTTAGCTGTGCGCCGGAAGGGGCTGATTGTTCGACCATGGGGACCGAACATGGTTGTTCATCGGATGCTCCGGTTCCCTGTTATGACCCATCGGGTAACCGTTACTGCGTGAAGGATGGGGAGTCTTGCGACGTGAGCGCCTCAATGGATTGCTCTCAAGATGCCAACGTTTGTGATAGCGACGAGGTGTGTGTTGAAGAGCCCTCCCATTGTTTGAAACCTTGTGATAGCGAAGGTAAGTGTGGGGACAGTGGTTTCCACTGCGATGATGATGGTTCTTATTGTGTTCCGGATCCTAATTCGGGGGCCGACCATCCTTCCGGATTTCATCCATGTGATTCAGTGAGTGTATGTGACACCGGTTATTACTGTGTCACCGGTCCGACGGTTTGTCGTCAGAGATGTGACCCCTCCGCGACCGACAATGCGGATTGTGATGAGTGGGAGGAATGCAATTCCGATGGCTACTGCAGGCCCAAAACATCTGGACATGATAACTGTGTTTGTAGAACCGACTATGAGCCCGTTTGTAGTCTCGATGGCATGAGGTCTTATTCCAATGATTGTTTTGCAAAATGCGATGGGGTGAATGAATTTACCAACGGCGAGTGTACGGGTGGCAATCATACCATGACTTGTTCCCAGGGTGAATATCCTTGTAATGGGACCTGCGTTGCCGAAGGTGAGAGTTGTGTTCCCGCTGATTGTTACTGCGATACTTCCACCGATTGCGATAATGAATCAGGCAGTGTTGGAGAATACAAATGCTCCTGCGATCAGGCTTGCGGCGGGAATGAGTATGGGAGTGAGACCGGCGATGGTCCCACGGATTGTACGGGTGATACAGACGTTTGTGATAGCAGCGAGGTGTGTGTTGAAGAGCCCTCCCATTGTTTGAAGCCTTGTGATAGCGGCGAGTGTGGGGACAGTGGTTTCCGCTGCGATGATGATGGTGATTATTGTGTGCCGGATGGAGGAGACGGTGCTCCGACCGAACCAGCGTGGTGTGATGCGAGCAATGTGTGTGTGCAGGGCTATGACTGCGTGACTAAACGGCTTTGCCGAACGAAGTGCACGGTGGATGCGTCCGGTAATTTGGCATCGACGGAAACGTGCTCTGGGCACGAAGAGTGCGAGGCGGATGATGCTGGGAATGGTTTTTGTCGGCCCCAACAAGTGGATGAGGGGGTGAATACCGGTCATGGCGTTGATGATCACGGCAACGATGGCAATGAACATGCACATGATTGTTCGCGGCCCTCGATTACGTTTACCATTTTGAACTTGCAAGCGGGACCACCGGTGGTAGCTCAAGACCGTTGGATGTTTTCGCTCACCCAAACCCCCTTTGTTTTTGCGCAGTATGATCCGAACTTTAACATTAACCAGTATGCCTATGGCGCTCTTAGCTGGAATGAAGATGGACGGGGTGATGGTCGATGCCAGAATCCCACGGCGGTGACGAACAACGAAGGAAGTGGGGCGATAACCACAGGGAATGCGACCGCAGAAGATTTGTCGGTTCTGAACGGGACCGATACGGTGACAGTGTGGACAGACGACTATTCCCTTCAATCTTTTAGTCATATTAATACGTATGATGGCACGGGTGCAGCTTGGAATATTGCCGGTAAGGCGGGAGACAAAAGGATGTATAGCGGTGGTGTCGGTGAGATCCGAGTGGGAGGACAAACCGTTCTACGGGTGATTGACATGCAAGTCACGATTATATCTAGATACCCCGATCAGACCGGTGCCATTGGTGCTCAGATCGGTGCCATTGGAGACGGTGGACCCGTGGGGAGTGGCGTGGGCATTGGTGTGGGAACCATCGATGTCAATCAGAGTAACGATGAATGGGAGAGAGAATTTGATGCCACTGGAGCGGGGAATACAGGCGCTCACTCCGTAGAGTTTTCTTTTGGGACGATGTCACCTACCTTGCAAGGATGCTTTGGTACCTATGAACTTTCCCGTGTTGTGGTGCGTCCGGTCGCCAATAACGCGGTTTGCGACGATGATGATTTGTCTCGAGATACCGACGAGGATGGAATTCTCGACGTCCTTGACCAGCATGTTCCCTAGTTTCTTCTCATCTCATCGGGGCTTATGCAGCGGAAGTCTGTGGGGCTAGAAGAGCGACCTGTGGATCTCGCGTGCAGCGGCAGCGGTGTTCATCTAAGGTGACACCATTGAATTCCTATATTCTTCAGAGTCGCCGGTTTGATTTGATCCTTCCAGGTAGGGGTTGATGATATCGTTTTTGAGGCGACGGATAAATTCGGCCCCAAAGATGATGGACAATCCGCCCACAATATCTCGCAAGGCCCGGAAAATAAGCATCTCTTCGTATTCTCCGTTGCCGAATTTGCTAAGATCCTCGCCGAAATAAACGGCTTCAAAGAGGCAGGCTGCCGCGGCACCAAGCAAGCCTCCGGATAAGATCCCCAAAGCGACAATGCCCGCAGGCAATGCGATCCGCATCAGTCCTCCCAACATTTGAATGGCGCCACCAAGCATGCAGTGGAGTGATTGCTTGGTGCCTTCGAATCGAATGCTGCTAATGATTTGTCTTTTTCCAAGGGCGACCAATTGTTCTCCGCAATATCGAGGGGTGTCTACCACGAAGGCTACGAGTTGGAAGGGGATAAACACCGTGGATGCCAAGGCTTTGGCAAAGCCCCGACCCACTTGTCTTTGTACGAACATTTCCTTGAGTCCTTGGAGCAAACCTCGTTTGCCCAACACGAGTCCCTGGAGGGAATGCCAACCCTTCACGGGCTTGATGGGTGGGGGGAAGAGATATTCCCTGACGCCGGGAACCATTTGCTCAGGGTCATCGCCGAGAAGCTCGCGGGCTTCGAGGGCGTCGGCCACAATTTCAATGAATTTGTTGAGCGTCTGGGTGCGGTGAAGACTCGGCTTATTACTCTCTACTTGCGGTGAAGTTTCATAGACGTCTTCGCCGTGAATTTCGTTTCTAACGGTGATGGGATTTTGTTGCGGCTGCAATTCATTTTGGGCGCGCTGAAGGTTAATCACAGCACCAATGGCCGAGCGCCAGCGGTTCGCTGCACCGGTGGAGCCGGAGCTTGGGATGGTCATGGAGCTTACTCTCATTCAAAATATAATTTACCCGTGAATTATCGGATCGAATTTTCGAGCGTTGCTTGTAGAATGCGTTTAGAACCAGGTTTTTTGAATAAATGTTTGAATTGCAGCAGCTTCCACCCGGATTTGGTCGCCTGTTACCATGTCTTTGAGGGTGAAAAAATCGTTTTTTACTTCATCATCTCCGAGGATGAGACAGTGGGGCACCTTTCGGGCATTGGCTTGTTTGAGTTGCTTTTGAAGTTTGCGAATCCCATAAAGGATTTCGGTGTTGATGCCCTTTTGGCGGAAGAGGGTCGACACTTCCACCGCACGGCTCACGTAGTTTTCGTGGGTGGGGAGAATCATGAGTTTGACCACTGGATTTCGAGTGCTATCTACCCGAACTTTAAGTCGGGTAAAGAGTCGGCTTAATCCGATGGACATGCCCACGCCGGTATGGGCTTCTTTGGAAAAGTTTTCAACCAGATTGTCGTAACGTCCCCCGGAGCAAATACTTCCCAAATCCTCGAACTCCGCGCACACGGTTTCACAAACCATGCCCGTGTAGTAGTCAAGTCCGCGGGTAATGGACATATCGAGATGAACGCTGGTGGCATCCACGCCAAATTTGGGGAGCAATTCCACCAAATCCTTGATTTCGTTGAGCCCACTTGTGAAAGCCTGGCCGTAGTCTAAGGTATCGAGTTGGCTGATCACGTCGGCGGCTGGGCCACGGGTGCTCGAGAATGTGGTTAATTTTTGGACCGCCTCATCGGAGAGTCCTTCTTCTTTGAGCAGTCGTGTGACTTCATCGGGGCCAATTTTTTCAAGTTTATCGATGGTTCGAAGGACCTCAGCGAGTTGGTTTTCGTGTCCGAGGCCCACGAGAATACCGTCATAGATTTTCCGGTTGTTGATTCGAAAGGTGAAAGGAGGAATCTCTAGGGCCTTGAGGGTGTGGAACATAGCCGCGATGATTTCGGCGTCGGCGGCCAGCTCGGGGGCGCCCACAATGTCCACGTCGCATTGATAGAATTCTCGAAACCGACCCTTTTGAGCGCGTTCGGCCCGCCACACTTTTTGGATTTGATAGCGTCGAAAAGGGATTTGAAGTTCGTTTTTATATTGGCTCACATAACGGGCCAGGGGCACCGTGAGATCGAAGGGGAGGGAAATGTTATTCTTGCCCTTTTCGAATTGATAGACCTGTTTGTCGGTTTCACCGCCGCCCTTGGCTAGGATGATTTCCGTGAGTTCCAGGGTGGGGGTTTCAATGGGAAAGAACCCAAATTTTTCGAAACTCCCGCGAATGATGTCCTTGAGCCCGTTAAAGTAGGCTTGCTCTTCAGGCATATACTCTTGCATTCCGCTCATGAGGCGGGGGGGAATGATTGCCGACATCGCTTTTACCTCAGGGTCTATTTCACCAAGTTTATTGCGGGTCCATACCGGGATGTGGGCCGGCTGTCGAGGGGGCTGAATGGAAGGACGAACCCTTGGCTCCAACCCCAGGGTTTGGCTCCCTATCGATGGGTTCTAACCCTAGGGGAAACCAGGTATGAACCCGCAATAACGCGGCAACCGTCGCTGTTTTATTTGCACCTAAGGCCGGTTTTGTGGGGGAAAAGCGACGACGTGTGAATGTTTTAGGAGCATGGCTGCGTTGTCACCGCCGACACCCTGTTTTTATCGGCTCTGTCTTTATGGGGGATAGGGATGATAAATCTTGATGCTGCCCACTTGCACTCTCGGCTGGCTGGCTTATCTTGCGGCGTCTTGCCGACATTCGCCATGGGGAGAACCCCATGGGAGGAGTGTGTGCGAAAGGGAGCGTTGGGCATGGAGTCGAGGGTTTTGTCGTTACCCAGGGGTGATGATGGCGCAATAGAGGAAGCCTCCCTAGGTGAGATCCTCCACCGTGTTTTTGGACACACAACTTTTCGGCGACATCAAGAAAATATTTGTCAGGCCGTTGCCCGGGGTGGTGATGCCTTGGTGGTGATGCCCACCGGGGCGGGAAAGTCTCTTTGTTATCAATTACCCGGTTTGGCGCTGGGGGGGACGACCCTGGTTATTAGTCCGCTGATTGCGTTGATGGAGGACCAGGTAGCCAAATTAGAGAGTCTTGGATTACGGGCCGAAAGGATTCATTCGGGTCGAAGTCGGCTCCAGTCGCGGGAGGTTTGTTACGCTTATTTGGGGGGGGCGTTGGATTATCTATTTATCGCGCCGGAGCGGTTGCGGGTGCCGGGCTTTCCCGAGATGTTGGCCAAACGAAAGCCCACGCTCATCGCCGTGGATGAGGCCCATTGTATTTCCCAATGGGGACATGATTTTCGGCCTGATTATCGCATGCTCAAAGAACGGCTACCCATTCTACGGCCGACACCGATCGTGGCCTTAACCGCCACGGCCACCGGCTCTGTGCAGCAGGATATCATGACCGAGTTGGCCCTGGAGCGGCCGCATCGGTTTGTTCACGGGTTTGTAAGGGAAAATCTGGCCATTGAATGTGTGAACGCGGCCAAATCGGTTCGCGCGGGTATTGTTCATCAACTTCTGGTGGATTCGGCATCCCAGGAGCATCTTCCCGCCATTGTCTACGCCCTTTCACGGCGTGAGACCGAGGAATTAGCGGCATTTTTATCGGAGGCTGACACCAATCTTGAGGCCTGTGCCTACCATGCGGGTATGGGGGCGGCCCAGCGTGACGATGTTTATCGTCGTTTTGCCAACGGCGAATTGGACGTCATTGTGGCGACCATTGCCTTTGGGATGGGTATCGACAAATCGAATATTCGAACAGTGATTCACACGGCCATGCCGGGAAGTGTGGAAAATTATTATCAAGAAATTGGGCGGGCGGGGAGAGATGGTCAGCTGGCAAAGGCGCTCTTGCTCTATTCTTGGGCCGATCTACGGACTCAGGAATTCCTTTATGAGAAAAACTATCCCGATGTTGCACTTTTGGACGAAGTTCATCGGGCTTTAAGTGCAGACCCCAAGCCTCGCGAGGAATTTCTTTCCGAATTTTCCCACGACGACGATGTATTGCTCAATGCCATCGATAAGTTGTGGCTCCATGGAGGATTGATCCTCGATCACAGAGATCAGGTCAGCCTGGGACCTCGTAAGTGGAACAAGCCCTACCAGGCACAACGCGTCCACAAAAAGTCACAGCTCGATCGCATGATTCAATATGCGCAAAGCTATCGGTGTCGCATGGTTCAATTGGTGGGGCATTTTGGAGAAGAGGGTGAAGACTGTGGGCTTTGCGATGTTTGTTCCCCAGAAACCTGTGTGGTGAAGGAAAGCCAACCCCTAAGCCCTAAGGAACAGCGATGGGCAGGAGGTGTCCTAGCCACTGTCTGGAAGCGACCAGGCATCACTCGCGGGCAGTTGTTTCGGGAGGAAGGGGAACCACAGCTAAGCAGGGGGGCCTTTGAAGAACGCCTGGGGGCCCTTATTTGTGCTGGACTCCTAGAAGTGGAGGAGGATTGGTTTGAGAAGGATGGGAAGCATATCACTTTTGACCGTCTGGATTTAACCAACCTAGGTAGAAAAATACGGGTTGACGTTTCGCGGCTCTCCGAAGTCTATCGGGCGGTGGAACCGTGGGGAGGGTCTGGGAAAGGAAAGGGCAAAAAGTCCTCGTTCCGTGCGACCAATGCGCCCAAGTAAGATTGCGAAGGCCGACATGCGGAAAGTGCGTTGGGTCATGGGCATTGTGGTTGGGCCTGCGGGGGGATGGAAGGGTGGCACTTTACTTCAGTGGGCCGGGTTCCAAAAACGCGGGTTATTTTGGCTCACTTGGAAGGAGACATGAGAAGCTTTTTTCGGGTTTGGGTGGAGGGGTGTTTTATTCGTGGCGGACTTGCTAAATGATTTCGGGAGGATTTATGAAAGATAGTCGAACGGTTTTGGGGGTGGTGGGACTTTGTTTTCTCGTGGTTGCGCTTCAGGCGTTCTTTGAACCGCTTATACTTCTCGGGAACCTAGAGCTGCACATTACCGGCATCTCCGGTTTTGCGGAGATCCGAGCCTGTTATTCGGGCACATTTTTTACGTTGGCCTATGTGTGTCGAGTGGGGGTGGTTGATGAGAACTTACGCCCTTTTGTCCTAAAAATTGTGTCCATGGTTTTGGGGGTTTTCAGTGTGGCGAGATTTGTGAGTTTGGGATGGGATGGTCAACCCAATGACTTTTCTATTCTTATTCATGTGGCAGAGACCCTCGGATTTTTTGCCTGTTTCCGCGCTTGGTGGTTTGAGAATGTGGAAGATGTGGATGAGGCCATCGCTGAGTAGAGGTAAATCCTTGGGGGGCGTTCGGCTCGTTTTCACCCCAGGTTCATGGGAGTTTTGGTGTTTGGGCGCGATGACTCTTTCTGAACGAGGTACTTTATGTAAGACAGTTCTTCAAGGTCCGACGAGTGAGGTGTATGCCCATGTCTGAAGAAATAAAATTAGCGGCGACCCCGATGCGCCGGCTCTTTCTCTACTTGAAGCCCCACGGGAAACGATTTCGTTGGGCCTGCACCACCAGCGTGATCAATAGGATACTTGATTTGATGCCGCCCCTCTTGGTTGGATGGGTGATCGATTCCGTGCGCCGTGAACCTCCGGCATGGATTGTAACATTGTTGGATACCCAAGAGCCCTGGCCCATGGCCGTGTTTCTGGCGGCGCTGGGTGTCGGCATTTTTGCTTTCGAGAGTTTCTTTCAGTGGCTTTATCAAGTGGGCTTTATGAATCTCGCCCAGGATCTACAGCACGAATTGCGGATGGATGCTTACAACCATATTCAGCATCGAGAAATCGCGTTTTTTGAGAATCATCGCATGGGTGAAACCATGGCCATGCTCAATGACGACGTGAATCAACTTGAACGTTTTTTGAATACGGGTTTCAACGAAATTCTCCAGCTTTTGGTCCTATTTCTTTTTGCCGGGAGTGTTCTTTTTGCGACATCGTGGCAATTGGCTTTGATTGGGATTATTCCCATTCCGGTTATTCTTTGGGGTAGCTTCCACTATCAGCGCGTGATTGGACCCAGATATGCCCAAGTGCGGGAATCTGTTGGGCACTTGAGTAGTCGATTAGAAAACAATATTGCGGGAATACAGGTCATTAAAAGCTTTACTGCGGAAATTTTTGAGTTGGCTCGGGTTTCGAGCGCATCGAGTACTTACCAAAAGAACAATCGCCACGCGATTCAGCTTAGTGCTCTGTATATTCCTTTAATTCGAATGGCCATTGCGATTGGCTTTGGCGGTGTCCTCTTGGTGGGAAGCTATTGGGTATTGGAAGATACGGGGATTATCACGGTTGGGGAGTTGGTCCTTTTTAGTATGATGATCCAACGGGTTTTGTGGCCTTTGACCAGGCTAGGGGTAACCTTAGATGATTTTGAGAGAGCGGCGGCGAGTGCGGCTCGAACTTTTGGTCTATTGGATACACCGACGCAAATACAAGATCCAGAATCCCCCAAAGACATTGGGCGTGTGCGCGGGGCAATCTCATTTGATGACGTCGACTTTTCATATAAACCAGAAATGCCCATTTTAAGGAGCCTCAATTTTCATGTCGATCCGGGGCAGACGATTGGTTTGGCGGGTACCACTGGCTCGGGTAAATCGACACTTATTAAATTGCTCTTGCGTTTCTACGATGTTGACGGTGGGAAAGTCTGTATTGATGGACATGATCTTCGAGAACTTCGTCTACAAGATTTGCGCCGCAACATATCTTTGGTCAGCCAGGATGTTTATCTCTTTCATGGGACTATCGCTGAAAATATCGCCTATGGCATAGAGCAAGTGGAAAAGGCCGATGTTGAGAAAGCAGGGCGCATGGCTCAATTGCATGACTTTGTGATGTCATTACCTGAGCAATATGAGACGGTGGTGGGAGAACGGGGCATTAAGTTGTCTGGGGGCCAGCGTCAGCGGTTGAGCATTGCTAGGGCGGTCTTGAAGGATGCGCCTATTATGATTTTTGATGAAGCCACAAGTTCTGTGGACACGGAAACGGAACGAGCGATTCAGGAAAATCTATTGAGATTGACCTATGGAAAAACAGCCTTGATTATTGCCCATCGACTCTCAACCATACGTCATGCCGACCGAATTTTGGTTTTGGCAGGGGGCGGGGTGCGAGAAGATGGGGACCATGAGACGTTGATTGAAAAAGATGGTGTGTATGCTGATTTATGGCATGTCCAATCCGGCGAGGTCGACCCCTTACCGTCGGAATTTGATCAAGAAGTTGCTTAGTCCCTGGGATGAGATTTTAAATATGAGCTTTGAATTGATGGTGTTTCCAAAGGCACAATCAGGGCAGAATCTGCAAGGGAAAGATGACCGAGGTTGCTTAGGCTAGGCGGATAGTTGACGTTCCACCAGTGATTTGTAGAGACCAGATTCGTTCATGAGTGAATGGTGGTCGCCACTTTGAACCAATACACCATCATCCAAAACCATTACCCGATGGGCATTTTTGACGGTTGAAAGTCGATGGGCGATGATTAGGGTGGTTCTATTTCGCATCAAATGTTCCAATGCGTCCTGAACCAGGTACTCACTTTCGGAGTCGAGGGCACTGGTGGCTTCGTCGAGGATTAGGAGCCTCGGGTTTTTAAGCACAGCACGGGCGATGGCAATGCGCTGCTTTTGTCCCCCAGATAGCTGGACACCCCTTTCCCCCACCTCTGTTTGCCATTTTTCAGGGAATTCTTCGATGAAATCGGATGCGTTGGCGATAGCTGCGGCCTCTAATACTTCTTGTTGGCCAGTGGTTGGTTTCCCATAGCGGATATTTTCTTCAATGGTGGTTGAGAAGAGAATCGGTTCTTGGGAAACGACCCCTATCTGTTCCCGTAGCCAAGTGGGGTCAAGTTGGGATAATTCATCATTGTCAAAGGTGATGTGTCCAGAATCTGGATCGTAGAGTCGGGTTATGAGGGCCGCGATGGTTGATTTTCCTGAGCCGGAGGGGCCCACCAAAGCGACTATTTCTCCAGGGGCGATTTCAAAGTTAATATCCCGTAGTACGGTGATGTCGGGTCGGCTTGGGTAAGAAAAATTGAGGTTCTTAAATGCGATGGACCCTATGGGGTCCCCAGGAGTTAGGCCGCAATGGTGATCTATTTTAGGATTGCGGTCGATAAGTTCAAAGACTCTTTCCGAGGCACCGACCGCTTGCATGAAATTGCTCCACAATCCTCCGAGTGCCCCCAATGAAAAGGCGACGATGAGGGTGTAGAGAATAAACGAGGTGAGATCGCCGACCGAAAGTTCTTGAGCGACCACCATATGTCCTCCGTACCAGAGTACAGCGGCGACCGCGCTATAACCGGTGATGGATGCGCCTCCCATAAAACTCGCGATGATTCTTGCTCGAAATTTGGCCACATCAAAGGCTTTTTCGATGGCCCCCTCATATCTCTTGCTTTCCCCATTTTCTCGATTAAAGGCACGGACCGTTCGGATACCCGAAATGCTCTCTTCGGCGATTTCACCGGCATCTCCTAGGGCATCTTGACTTTTGCGCGACAACTTACGGATCTGCCGTCCTATATTGACTGCGGCGAAAGCGACGGGAGGAACCACCAGGAGCATGAGTCCTGTGAGTTCCACGGATGTGTATAGTAGAAGGGCAAGTCCCCCGATGATGGAGGCCGTAAATCTGAGGGCCATGGAGATGTTGACGCTTACAGCGTTTTGAATCACACCGGTATCGGATGAAAGTCGGTTTAGAAGTTCTCCCGTCCGCCTTTGGTCGAAAAAGGCGATTTCTTGTTTTAAGACATGCTCGAAGAGATATTTTCGGAGTTCGGCGACGATTCGTTCTCCGGTCACGGTAAAGAGATAGGAGCGTATACCCACAGCGATGCCCTGGATCACAAACATCACGAGCATGGCTAGGGCGGCTAGGTCGATTATCTGGTTTTTGCCTTCTCCAAAGGCTTGGTCGATAATAACGCGAATGGCTTGGGGGTATCCGAGTCCCATGGCACTTCCCACCAGAAGACAGAGTGTTCCCAAAGCCAAGGGCCGCCAGTGAGGTTTGGCGAGGTTCACCAGTCTCCGCACAAGGGCCTTGCGTTTTCTCGGAGGTTTAGCGGTGGGGAATGTTGTTTCTGACATGGAATACTGCCTCTTGGGGTGTAGCTTAGTTTCCGCTATCTATGTGGGATTGAGTGGAGGTTAACTTTAAGGATCCAATTTTCGTTTTGCTCCTACCAAAAACTGAAGATTAGTGTCAAAATTGTGCCGGGAAACAACCGGAATTCTCCGAATGTTGGTGTAAACACGTCAAGATAAGTTCTTTGGATTTCCCCCTGCGCAGATATCCCATGTAACTTATTAATAAGGTTTGAAAAATACTTTTATAGATGTTTTTTTCCGCTGGCTTGTTTCTTGCTATTGCTACTTGGATTCATTCATTTTTTGGGGAGTTGAAGCATGACGAATACGGGCGATAAGGAGACCAATGAAAAATCTAAAGTAAACGGATGGCTGATCACAGTTGTCTTGGTGGCATTGATAGGGGGATTTGGATTGATTCAACCCGATGGGAATCTGACCGGGCATGCAATTGGGCCAGAAGAAGTGGCTGGGGGCTGTGGCGGTGGTTACGAAGCGACAGGGGATGATGGATTGGTGGGAGTTACCGAGATTGGCGAGGATATTGTTGCCAATACGGAGATGGTCGAAGCGGATACTAAATCTGAGGCGACGGTACCGGTGATGACGCTTGATCAGGCATTAGAATTCGCCCAAGAGGAGGGCCGCGCAACTTGGATTCTCGAGTTGGCCAACCAATTGATTGCGCTACGTAAAGAGGCTCAAGTGGTTTTGGTGGATCCCGAGTTTGCCGCAAAGGTTCAGACTCTTTCAGAAAATAGACATCGGGTGATTAGAGAGCAATTTGGTGGGAAGCTGCTCATGCTTTCGGAGCCTGAATTGGAAAAGGTCACGGGCATGATGAACGGGATCCAGCTTTTGCCCCAAGAAGATGTTGAGAGTCTTGAGTTGAAACGAGACTACTATAAGACATTACTTGTTCCCGCTGAGTTGCATTCACTCATTTGGGTCCAGAAGAACTTATTTGACCACGACCTTCGGCTTGGGGATTCTAATTCCGAACCAATACCGGCACCAAGTGATCCCATAGGGATGGAGGGATTGGAAGTAGAACCGAAGATACTTCCAAGTAGAGAGGTCAAGGGTGGCTCGGATGCTACGGATACTCAGCCTGTTTATGACCAGGACTAGTGCAGGTGCCTTGGGCGATAGTTTGTGCCGAATCTTTGGACTCTGAAATGGTTGGGGTTGATGCTGTATGTGTCGATTGCTGAACGTCAAGTGGCGGGAGGAGATTCTAGGCTTATTGCATCTGAATACGTTTTGGCTTCCGCCGAGTGATTTCCCATACATTGTGAATTTTGTCATTTCGGGCAAAGTCTGGGGGTATGGTTTTTTGAGTGATATCTTTGATATCAAGTCCAGTGAGTGCTTCATGGTCCATTTTAAAATTTCGTCGATTATTGGAGAAGATAAGGGTGCCATTTTTTGCCAGTAATTTTGTGGTGGCTTGAAGGAGGGCTGTGTGGTCTCGTTGGACATCGAATGTTTCGGACATATGGGATGAATTTGAAAAGGTAGGAGGATCCAGAAAAATCAAACCATATTGTTTTCGGCACTCACGTATCCATCTTAAACAATCAGCACGTTCAAAAGAGTGGTCCCGTCCTCCAATATGGTTGAGTTCGGCATTTTCCTGGGCCCATTTTAAATATGTGTTGGACATATCCACGGTGGTGGTAGATCTTGCCCCTCCTTTTGCAGCATAGACAGTGGCGGTTCCGGTATAGGCGAAAAGGTTGAGGAACGACTTTCCATTGCTCAGTTCTCGGAGGATATTGCGGGTTATTCGATGATCAAGGAAAAGTCCGGTGTCGAGGTAGTCGGTGAGGTTTACCTTAAATTGACATCCGTTTTCCCGCACATTGAAGAAATTTGATCGACTATCGTGCTTTTCATATTGCGATGTGCCGCGTTGTCGTTCTCGTTGCTTGATGTGAATGTTTTTTGGGTCCGCTTGGAGGGTTTCGTACATAACGCGGCTGGCGGCTTGGACAATATCATTGAAACGGTGTTCGGCTTTGCGAGAGTCAACTGTATTGGGCGCTGCATATTCTTGTATGTGGAGATGGCCATCATACCAGTCGATGGCGGCGGCGTATTCGGGGATATCTCGGTCGTAGAGTCGATAGCAGGTAATGTCTTCTTTCTTCTGCCATTTGCGAAGGGATTTGATATTTTTTCGAATCCGATTGGCCACCATGGTGGCGCCTTCACTAAGCTCTCTCGCCGTTTCTGTTGCGACCACATGGGCCCGTGTTTCTTTTAACTGCCGCTCAGTGTCTACCGCGAAGATGAGTTGTTCGCATTTTAGGGTTCCATTGTAGAGAACATTGCGTTTGTGGGCGCGAAGGCCCATGCTGCGTGCCAGTGCTGGTTCACTCGTAATTATGGATGCGTGCCAGCCGACAAAGTGTTTTTTCAGTTGGCGACCGAGCCGGGCATAGAGTTCGTGGAGTTCAGGGGTTGTGCTGAGTCGCTCTCCATAGGGAGGGTTTACGATGACCAAGCCTTCTTTCGGGCAGGGGTTGAGTCCACGGAAATCGTCTATGGGTTGTTGTTTGACGGTGATTTTATCGCAAAAGTCGGTGCGGGCCATATTGCGCTCCGCAATATTGATGATGCGTCCATCTTGATCGGCTCCCCGAATCAAGACCTCACGCTTCAGTCCTTCGATTTTTCGCGCTTCAGCTTCTGTGAGTAGTTGTTCCCAGGCCTTCGGATCGTGACCTTTCCATCGGAGGAAACCGAAATAACGCCGGCTTAGATTGGGGGCGATGTCGTGCGCCATCATGGCGCCCTCGATGAGTAGCGTGGCTGAGCCACACATGGGATCGTAGAGGGCACCACCGGATTGGGCGATTTCAGGCCATTTTGAACGCCAGAGAAGGGCCGCTGCCAGTGTCTCTTTTAGGGGCGCTTCCGCCCCTTCTATGCGATAACCCCGCCGGTGGAGACTATTACCGGCCAGGTCGATCCCGACGGTGGCTTCGTCTCGGTCGATTTCTACGCGAACTTTTAGGTCGGGTTCCCGGGTATCAATGGAGGGGCGTTGACCTGTTTTTTCTCGAATTTGGTCGACGATAGCATCTTTGGACTTTTGTGAGATGAAGTGGGTGTGATCGAGCTTGGAACGGCTGCTGTAAGCATCGATAGCGAGGGTACCACCGGCTTCCATATGGGTGAGCCAGGCAATTTTTTGCAGGCCTTCATAGAGCGCGTCTTGGTTTTGACATTCGAATTGAGCCAAAGCGAACCAGACTTTGTTGGCCAACCTAGACCAAAGACAGACCCGATAGGCATCTTTAAACGTGCCACTGAAATGGGCACCATTACGTTTTTGCTCAACATTTTTCAGCCCCATGGCTTGTAGTTCTTCGACGAGGAGGGGGCAAATCTCCCTGGGGCTGGTGGCGATAAATTTCTGTTCTTGCATCATGGATTCTGGTGGCTATGGCCTATGGTTTGACGATCGTCAAATAGGTTTGAACAATTTTTTGGTTGGGTTCTTGATTTAGGGGCCTTAGAGCCGCGGAACCCATGGCTTTTCCCTATTAGATGGGTACTGACTGTGTCCTTTTTAGTCGATATGGCTCAAAGTTTGTTCACCCATTCCATTGGAATCTTTCGCCAACACTTCAATGATGGCCCGTTGAGTTGGATTTGGTTTGTGTCTCATGGTGGACAGCCTTTGTTTGAGTTTTGTGCCTGCTTATTTTTTGGGTGGATCCCAAGGAATGTAGCCGGTTGAATTACGATGCTCGACGGATGATGAGCGGGACCCCATTATTTGGTATTTGTAACCGAAAAAAAGATTTTTGGTTTTTGGGGGGGATTTGTACTATAGTTTTCGGGCCAGGACAGGTCTTGGGCTTTAAGGGGGTAATATTCTAAGTGGCAAAAATTTTGGTTGCAGAAGATGATAACATCATACGTTTTACTTTGGCAGGCTTCCTCGAGCAGGATGGCCACGATGTCGTTACGGTTGAGGATGGCCAATGCGCATTAGAGATTCTCAATGAGGACAGCAATTTCGATCTAGTTTTGGCGGAGCTTGAGCTACCACGGCTGTCGGGGCACCTACTGTTTAGGCTGATGCAAGATGAGTATCCACATATTAAACAGGTCCTTCTTACGGACTATGATATCAAACATTTTATATCCATTGCGACTCAATTTGGTTTTTCGAATTTTGTTACCAAAACGATCCCATTGAATTTTCAAGATATTTTAGCTTACATGAAAGCCCTTCTAGAGAAGGATTTTTTTGGCATTGACCGATATTTGGGGGCTGAACACGAATTTCTCGAATTAGATGTTGTTCGGTCCACTGATATCGCCGACCATATCCATAAGATTCTTGAGCAGTTTGAAATAGATGACGAAGAGTGCAAGTTGGAACAGGCCTTTGTGGAGATTCTAACCAATGCGGTTTACTACGGCGTGCTGCATGCAGACGGAGCTCAAAAACACAATTGGGAGCGCGAATTTTTGATTCCGGAGGGACAGGTCACTGTGGAATGCGGACAGGATTCAGAGAAGATTGCGGTGGCGATTTGTGACACCGGTGGACGGTTAAATAAGAAGCAAGTACTGCGTTGGCTTAGTCGGCAGGTTCGGGTATGTCCCCAGGGACTACCTTTGGGGATGCGTGATACCCATGGCCGCGGCCTTTATCTTTCTCGAGAATTTACGGATCGTCTTATCATCAATATTGAGAAGGGTAAGCGGACCGAAATCATCTGCATCAAATATTTCAATCAAACCGGATTGGGACCAAAGCCGCTTTTGATCAATGAAGTTTAGCCCCGGACCGCGCTTTGTCGGCGCCTTTTGTCATGGCCAGAGTATCATTGATGCCTTGCAACTTATGGGCAATCGTCATGCCAGATTTCTTCTTTCTCTAGGTTTTGTTCCTGGAGTTGTGATGGGCGTAGAGGTAATCCCAGGGCTTTTTTGGAGGGGGGTTTCCTGATGTCTTGGATTGCTCAGTTTTCTCTCGGGAATTACTAGAGAAAGCTTTTCAAGAGGCGACCTTATTCTCCGAGAGGGAGCATGTGGGCCCCTATATGAAAACATTGGGGGATCGCTACAAGCTTGGGGTTTACCAAAAGTTTCAGGGGCTTGGTCACCATCGCTGGACCCTTGATGAGGAACGGGGTTACGCGCTCCTCACCCGCGTGTATGATGCGCTCTGCCAGCCCAATGAAATTTTTCACACCCAGAAAATATTGAATTTATTGGATGCACACGCCGATATTTTATCACTCAATGATGGTTTGCTCGAAACGAAGGGTACTTGAAGTCCTTGAATGAAGACAAAGATTTCAGGAAACTTCATAAATAGTGAGGGGTGGGACCGTTTTTTGTGGCTTGAGGAAGGGTCGCTTCCAAGTGGTTTGCCAAATGATGAAGCATTGGGTCGGCGGTCAGGTCGGCCAGCCACCGAAGTTTTTTGATGCGCATGATTTGTGTCTAGGGGTGATTTCTCTGCAGAAATCTTTCCTTGGTGGTCGTGTTGTTTTGAGCTTTTTCCGCCGATCTACTTTCGGTTGCCAAGGTCAGTATTTTCTCCAAGACCCATAGGGTGGGAAAGAAATGAAAGGCGCGTTACAGTTGCTTGAGGGCCTCGATGGTTTGCCCCGCTTCACGGAGAGAGTCTGAGAGTTGGAGGTGGTGTCAAACTACAAGGGGTCTTTTTCTCGAAGTTCTGAGAGCGTGTTCCGAGAGGGGGGAGCAAGGCTTTGTGCTAGCTTGTATCTGTCTTCCGTATTGATTCCGTTGACGATGACGCCGACGCATCCACTAGGAGTTCATAGCCCGCGTTCCCATAACCAATGGTATGTATCGGGCTGGAAAGTCTTGGGGTCTCTTTTGTAGAGGATTTTTCTGTTGGGGGCGTCTTTGCCGAATCGGCCCCAGAGTTTGGCTACCTTAATGAAACATCGTACTTTTCGACTCGAGGCTTAAGCTCAATCCACGTCGTCGCATCTTGGCGTATAGAGCAAGATATTCGAATCCATTCTGGTAGTCTTCAAAAAATCCGCCGTAGTCTTGAAAGGTGTTTCTACGGATCAGAAGGGCCGCGCCGGTGATGACGGCAGGGTTCTTTTTTGGTTGTCGCACAATTGGATGGTTGGCCGGAAAGGATTCGAAAAGGTGGATGGGATTACCAAAAGGAGTGATCCCCACGCCGACATGCTGAATCGTTTTATCCTGAGGGTCGAGGAGAGTGGGGCCGATGGGGCTACAGGTTGGGTCCCGCTCTAGGACAGAAATCAGAGGTTCCAGAAAATGGGGAGTGCAGAGGGTATTGTTGTTTAGAAAGAATGGGGTAGTTTTCCGTGCTGGCATCGGCTCCTTGATTGCACGCTGGCCCGAAGTTTAGAATTTCGGGCTTTCGGATCCTTAGAAATTACTCGCCGAAGAGTTTTTTGGCCAGGATGGTCAAGTGTTTTTTTGTCTCATCGGTGGAGCCATTGTCTACCACGATGATTTGATAGTTTGGGAAATCTTATGCTCTAGAATCAGGTTCAGACAATTTTGGGTGAAGGGCCATTGATTGTAGACCGGGATGATAATGCTTAAGCCCATCGGGTATATTTTCTGAATCACCTGTGGATTTCAAGATTTAGTCTTTTTTGATCGAAGGAGGGTTTCAAATGGCCTTTCAAATGGACCATGGGTTTTAGGAGGTATGGGTGAGCCCATGGGCATTCTTTCCGGCGTTGGTTTCTATTATTCCTCGAGCCTAAGGGGAGCCTTCCCATGTTGAACCGTGGCTTTGGCCGGTTTTTTTTGGAATGAAAGGGAGTGTTTAGGAACTAAGGGCGGTTTTTTCTGAAAAATGGGTGATCATTGAGGGCTATTGGTATTTCACGGTCTGCTTTTAGGTGTTTACGCACTGGGCATTCTGGGTGATAATAAGAATGATTATCAAAACTATAGTTTTCAAGGTAGAGTCCATTTATGTATGTGTGTCTTTGTAAGGGAGTGACTGATCGGGCGATTCGTCGGGCTGTTTGTGGCGGCTGTGTTACTTTTTCTGACCTACAACGTTGCACAGGGGCCGGAACTCAATGCGGGAAATGTGTCTCAGATGCAAGACGCGTTATGAATCAGGCCCAGGCCAAGAGGAAGGGGGAATCGACTTTGATGACTCCGCTTCTTCCTCGGGTGGGCGCGATGGTGAAGCCGTGAGAGCTTCCATGGTTCTATTTTAGGGGTTGCCCGCGATTTTTCGATGAAAAATGGGTGTTATAGCCTTTGCTGAATCTTTACCCCCAAAAAATATTCTACCCGAAAATCGTCCATTGTTAGGACCGAAGCTCTCTCGTACCTTGGGAGGAATTCAAGGGTTGAAGACAGGGCTTGATAAAACGCTTGGTACCAATCCTCCAGTGTGGCGAGGATCTCATCGAGAAGGTGTCCAATTTCATTCCCAAGAGATCATAAATGGCTAAATTATTAGAAAAAGTATGCCGGACATCCCCCCTTTCACGGGCATATCCACAAATCCTTTCTGGGCGGTTTTGCCAAGGATCGATTCAGGGCTTGGGACAAAGTTCGTGAGTTGAAAAGGGTATTGATGTCTCAGGTTGAAGATCCGGTAGGGGCGTAGCTGGATTCAGGTGAGGATTGGGCACTTTCCCAATTGGGGTTGGGCTCTGGGGCCGAGCCTCCAAACAGTCAGATGTTCTGGAATCTTTTTTCCTGGTGGTGGGAGTTAGCGGCCTTTATATTCCATCATGGATTGCATGGCACCTTCGGCTTCGTCGGCCATATCCATCTCCTCTTGGCGGATTTCGGCACATTCCTCGCAAAGTTTCATTTTTTTTCGTCCGACCTTCATGGCAATAACTTCATCGCATGACTCACCACAATCTTGGCATTTCATGGGTGATCTCCTTGTTTGTGTGTGGAGTGTCGTCCTATCACGTGAACGCTTTAGCTGCGAGGTTCTATGGGCATGTTCTATGAAGACACCGAGGATGATTCCGAAGGATTTGGAGAGGCGGCTTACGAAAGGGTTCAATGTCCATGGTGTTGGCAGTTCATGGATCTTTTCGTGGAGTCTGATGTGCATGGGGAATGGGTTCAGGATTGTGAAGTGTGTTGCCGACCTTGGGTGATAAGGGTGAATAGGACTGAAGGTGAAAAGTGGATTTCGGTGGACCGAGGAAATCAATAGGGGAGGTCGAATAGGAAAGAAGCGAGAAATCGTGGGGGTATTCTATTTAGATGGAACCCTGCTGGTTTTCATTGGAGATTAGTCCGTATACCTGTGGACCCTCGGGACGGGACGGCGGCACGAGGAAAGAGGGTGGGTGGCTTATGGGGAGGGGCCACTTCAATAATGAGTTGAGGTGCACAGCCCGACGAACTTATTTTAGAACCTTGGGAGTCCCCAACGCTCTTGAAACCTTGGAATTTCTGAATACTTTAGATACTAGCCTAAGGATTCGGTCTTGATGCACACTGGACTTTCCCGGTAGAGCCCTTATGGACTGACCTAAGGCTTGGAGAAGGTCGAATGAATATATTGGAACACATGATGACCGCCCGTGTGAGGCTCGGTCTGGTTGAGCACCCACGGCGGTTATTGGATGGGTTAGAGCATCTATCCATTCCCTTATGCCAGGGGATTGCGGGGCGGGCTTGGTTGAAGGATTTGGTCCAACTCCATGTGCGATGGTTGAGTGCGCCTTTCACCTATGGTTGCATTTCCAATATTATCGAGATTCAAGGCTTGGAGCGCATCAAGAAGCTGCGTCCAGACGGCAGTATCATTTTGGTGGCGAATCACCGTAGCTTTTTTGACATGTACATTGCGTCTTCGGTGCTCTATCGACAGGCAAGTTTTTTGAATCGACTTTATTTTCCCGTTCGCAATGAGTTCTTTTATACGCACCCCCTGGGCTTACTTATTAATTTGGGAATCAGTGGTGGTGCTATGTGGCCTCCTATTTACCGTGATGAGCGCAAGGAAGTCTTGAATTCCATTAGTATGGACCAGCTGGTGGAGGTTCTCCACGATTCAAAAACGTTGGTGGGTATTCATCCAGAGGCGACTCGAAACAAGTCGGACGATCCGTACACGTTCCTGCCAGCACGGCCCGGTGTTGGGGAGTTGGTCCGACAATGCCCTGCCAGCACTTTGGTGGTTCCCTATTTCATGTGTGGTGTCTCCAATGATTTTTTAGCCGAGGTTCGACGCAACTTTCGCTTGACCCAGGCCAGTCGAGGACCCAAAATTCGTCTCAATTTTGGGGAACCGATTCCAGTGGGCGATTTAGGGCAAATGACGCCTGCCCAGGAGATTTCTGACCGCTTGATGGGGACGATTCGAGCCTTAGCTGAGGAAGAGCGAGCGAGGCAGTAGCCGGGAAAGAAATTCGCGTTAGAGGGTTGGTCATTGCTCCATGGCTAGCCTTTACCCACCATGATTGAGGCCTGCGGACAATGATCTTTTGGGTGAACAGCTTGAAAGCAAGAGGCTTTGGGCTTATCAATGGTGCTGTTTTCAGGTGGCCAATACTCTTATGCAAGATGGCCCTGTTTCAATAGTTCAGAGGAGACCTGGGCTCGTACAGTTTGAATGGTTTGGTCCAGATCAGGACGTGTGGGAGCCGCGAGGGTTAGGGTTTGGCTGATTTCTTCAAGCTTTTCCGTAAGTATCTGTAATTTAACAGAGAGCGGTGCTTTAGACCGATTCAACTCTTCTAAAAGACAGCTACTTATACCGGTAATATTCCAATTCCAGCTCATGGGTGATTCTCCTTACTCATCGTTGTCCCTAGGGCCTATTGGAGTCATCTCGACCATTCAAATGGCAATAAGGAGTCGTCTGGTCTAAAACTGACTGTAGGTGTTTGTAGCTCACATAGTGTGAAAATGTCCTTTAGGCAAGATAATTCGGCCTAATTTTGAGCTTTCTTTTGGGGGCGGTTCCCAGAGCCCGAATCGCGCTCAAATCCAGAGGGTGTAGGAGCGGGATTCTTTCGTCTGCAGGGCCATTGATGTTTGGAAAGGGCAACAACGTTCCGAGTCGACCTTACCTACCAGGTATGATGAAGTTTAAGGCCGAACTGGCTGAAGAAATTCAAACCATTATCGACACCGAGGGATTGGGGAAGAAAGCCTATTCGGCGGGTAAGGTGATGAAAGTCAGTGTGCAAAGTACGGCAGTGTTCGACAGCGCCACGCCGGAAGTGTCGTAATAGGAGAAATCGTCAGACCCATGATGGGTTCTCCAAGATTGGCACCTCGGGTGGAAGAGGTGATAAAGTGGGCGGCCATTCGTAGGGTCCATTTTGGGTGATTGGAGATACGTTGCAGGGGGGGGGGGACGAATCGAGTTGCGGGGTAGTCTATTTCAGAAGCCCCAAAGGGTTCGAAAATGAAAACGGCGGCGCCTGAAATTGGCAGTGTTTTGGGACCTAGAATGGTGCCTTTTTGGGTGGTGAGCCAGGTAGAAGAGCTTCATCCTTCTATGGACGAGTTCACCAAGAAACCTCCGATTCAGAGCCTTGAGGGGTCGACACCTGTATCGAAATGGTGACGTTCTAAAGAGCCGCCGATACCTCGGTGGTGATTAACTCTAACTCAGGATTGTCTTCCTGGGATTTTTCGACCAAATGTGTAGGGAGTTGCTTGTTGGCCTTGGCCCCTAGGCTTCGGATTTGTTCAGCCCTGTTGATGAGGTTGCCTCGTCCCGTGCTTAGTTTGTTGAGTGCTTTGTCGTAGGCTTCCTGGCTTTGAGTGATGCGTTGACCAACGCTCTCTAGGTCACCGACAAAGAGTGAAAGTTTGTCGAGCATTTGTCCGCTTTTGTGGGCAATTTCCAAGGCATAACGATTTTGATTTTCGTGTCGCCAGATACTTTCGATGGTTCGAAGGGTGGCCAGTAGCGTTGAGGAGCTCACGAGCATTACATGTTTTTCGAAGGCATCGAGGAAGAGATTGGCGCTGCTTTCCCCTTGCTCTGCGCTGAGGGCTGTGAGGGCGAAAGCGCCTTCCACGGGAATGAACATGAGCACAAAATCCACACTGTTTAGCTCGTAGAGGCTTTGGTAGCTCTTGGTACTCAAGTCTTGGATATGGCGCTTTACAGAGTTTAGGTGGGCTTTTAGCGCCTGTTCTTTTGTTTCAGGATCTTGTGCTGAGCAGTGACGTTCATAATCCACTAAGGTGACCTTAGAGTCGATGACCAACTGTTTGTTGTCTGGGAGATACAAGACCACGTCGGGGCGGAGTCGCTTTTGGTCTTCGGTGGTGAAGGATTCCTGCACTTTGTAATGGAGGTCTTTAACCAGGCCGGAGCGTTCTAGGAGTCGTTCCAAAATCACTTCTCCCCAGGCTCCTTGGCTTTGGGATTGGCCCTTGAGGGCGGTGACCAGGTTATTTGCGTCCTGGGACATTTGTTGGTTGAGCTCGTGGAGGCGTTTGAGTTCATCCTTGAGGGATTGACGCTCCCGGGTTTCCTTCTCGTAGGTCTCTTGGACCTTGGTTTGAAAGGTGTTGATATTTTCTTGGAGGGGCTTGAGCAGCACCCCGAGGCCTTCTTCACTGGTCTGGCGAAATTGCTTGGATTGATGGCTGAGGATGTCCTGGGCCACATCCTTGAAATCTTTCTTAAGCAATTCTTGGATATTTTTGAACCGCTCTTCGTGTTTTTGGATGGACTGCTTGAGATACTTATTTTCTTCTTGGTGGCGGCTTTCTCGGATTTGGCTTTCCTCGAGTTTTTGCCGGAAGAGATTGAGTTCTTCGAGCAATTTGTCTTTTCCCATTCTAAGCTCTTGGACTTGGGTTTCTTGGTGGGTGTTCTTTTCCTGAAGCTGGGCGTGGGTGATTTGAAGGGATTGGTTGTTTGCCTTCGTTTCACCCATCTCCGCAGTTGCTTTTTTGAGTTTCTCATCCCGCGCTTGGACTTCGGCACCTTCGCGCTTAAAGAGCATGAAGACAACGAGGGTACTGGTGGCAAACACCCCTGTGAGCAGACCCAGAATTTCTATTCCCATGGTTTGCAGGTATACCATCTATCTTTTGAGGGCAAAGCTATTTATCGGTCTTTGGCTCGTGGCCGCTTGTACCGGTTTTCGCCCATATTCCTTGGTCACGTCCCAAGTTTGAACCGATCAAGGTGCTGAAGCTTCGACCTTGCGACCCTCGGTGATGGTGGTGGGTTGTGACGTGTGAAGGCTTGCCTTATTTGGGCTTAGCCCTTATCGAAACCAAGCTGGAATTTGTTTGCTGCGCTCGAAGGACCGAAAACCATGTTTAGCGAAGTCATTCTCCAATTTGGAACCGCGATCCTTGGTGGGGTCATCTTAAATTTGATGCCCTGCGTGCTTCCCGTTCTCACCATGAAGGTCTTTCATGTGTTGGAGCAGGCCCATGCGGAGGTGAGAATTGTCAGGCTACAAGGGGTTATGTATACCCTTGGGATCCTCTTTTCCTTTGCGGTCTTTGCGGGTTTGGTGATTGCCATCCGAGCTTCAGGTGACTTGGTCGGTTGGGGTATGCAATTCCAAAACCCGCGTTTTGTGGGGGCACTGGTATTGCTAATGTTGGTCCTAGGCCTCAACGGTCTTGGCTTTTTTGAGTTGCGGGTTGGTATGAGCACCAGCAGTGACGACAAAGGGTATTGGGGGTCATTCATCAACGGTGTGGTTGCGTCGGTCATGGCCACGCCTTGCTCGGCACCATTTTTGGGTGCGGCGGCGGCGTACGCCTTGGGACGGGATACCGAAGCTTGGGTGACATTCGTTATTTTTCTTGGCATTGGCCTGGGGCTGGCTTTACCGTTTTTGGTGATTAGTTTCGTTCCTGCGGCTCGGGCGCTCATGCCCAAACCCGGCATGTGGATGAATCATTTCAGGAAGTTCATGGGTTTTTCCCTCTTGGGAGCGGCCGTGTGGCTTTACGGCGTTTTGGCTGCCCAAGTGACCCATGAGAGTTCCAGCAGCTTCCTTTTTCTGATGCTGGCCTTGGCCATTGGGATTTGGGTCGTTGAGACCTTCGCCGGACTACAGCATGGACAGGGCCGGCGGTTAGTGATCCGGGGGGCAGTTTTGGCAGCTTTGGTGGGGGCTGGAACAGGATTTGTGAGCTTGGAAAGAGCGGCCAAAGTAAAACAAACGTCACCGTCGGTAAATGATCCGGTGATTGTGGGTGGCCACATCAATTGGGCGCCTTTTGATCCCCTGCGGGTGGCTTTGGAGAATCGTCGCGGTCGTCCGGTCTTCATGGATTACACAGCGGATTGGTGTTTGAACTGTAAATCCAATGAAAAACTGATTATTGAAACCCAGAAGGTTAGGGACTCCTTAAAAAAATATGACATTTTTCCAATGGTGGCGGACTGGACCAACGAGAATGAGGTTATTACCCAGTGGCTTGAAAAGCTGGGCCGAACCGGGATTCCAACCTATGCGGTTTATTTCCCCGATGGAAGTTTTGACTTGCTGCCCGAAGTCATCACCCAAGAGATGCTCCTAGGGGTCCTCAATAAGGCGGCTGAAAAATTTCCGAAGGGCCAATACCGCCCTTTGGCCGAAGCATGTCTCGGCAGTGTGGCTGCGGATGCGACAGTGGCCCCTAAGCTGGCCGACCACTGAAAAGCACCAGGTTGACGGTTCATAGAAGCTCTGGTAAGACCAATTACGTGTCGCAGGGGAGATGGCCGCTTTTCTGGGGAAACCGCTTGAATTGGTATCTAACCCCTCCCAACGAATCAATCGTCCTAGTATCCCAACCAGATTTGAATGAAAGGAATAGAGATGGCCACACAGAAAAAGCCAATTTCACTTGTTACGGGAGCTTGCGGCTTCATGGGGAGTCATATGGTGGAGATCCTGCTCAAAGCGGGACACGAAGTTCGTGCTACCGACTTACCTTCAGCTTGTAATGCCTCAGGATCTGACAAAACTCGTTTTCCCGGTTACCTCCGTAGTTTGGGGGTTGAGCCAATTCCCGCGGATGTGACGCGTCCCGAAACCCTCGAAGGTTTGGCGGAGAACTGCGATTACGTATTCCATATTGCCGCAGTATTTTCCTACAGCGCGTCGTGGCAGGTGCTTCGAACTGTCAACGTTGATGGAACCTTGAATGTTCTGAAAGCGGTTAAGGAACAGGCTCCAAAACTGAAGCGTTTTGTGCTTTGGGGAGCGGGCGGGGTTTACGGTTTTCAGGACCGGGAAGGGGTGCCGATTACTGAAGATGATACGCCAGAACCACCCAACAATTATCTGCGCTCCAAATGGCGTCAAGAGTTTGAGATCATGAAAGCGGGTCAGGATTGGCTGCCTTATAGCATTATTCGTCCCACGACGGTTTATGGACCTCGGGGTCTTTATGGCGGTGGGCAGTTGTTGATGGGAACGGCGAAAGCACCGATTTACGCTATTCCATCGAACTTCACCTTCCGCATTCCCTTCGTACACGTTACCGATGTTTGTACTGCGGCGCTCTTTTTGGCTACCAAGCCCAAGGCGAAAGGACATATTTTTAATCTCAATGACGATAGTCAAATGACCAACGTTGAATTTATGAAGTATATAGCTGCTCTTGAGGGTAAGTCGGCTATGCTTCTTCCTGCGGTTCCGGTGGTACAGATCCGGGACGTGGTGGGGCAGGTGGCCAAAGTGGTTCAGTCTGTGGCTGGCAAGCTGGGGGCGACTTCACCTTTGGAGGCAGACAGCATCGACTATTTGGGAAGAGATATCGTTTATTCCAACGATAAACTAAAGGATTTAGGATATGAATTCACTTATGCAGACGCCCGTGACGGAATTAGAGACACCATCGATTGGTATTATCAAAATGGCTGGATGTAACACCGGATTACGGCATAACTACGCATCGCTCTGTTCTTCGACCGATGAAACATTGGAAGAGGTTCTTCGAAATGGCGTGATGCCTAAGTTCGACGATGTGATGGGTTATGAGTACCGTGGTTGGAACACGCCTTTTTTCGCAAGCTGGGTTGGCATTCTTCGGTTCAAAAAGGGATTCTTTTGGGATACGGGTGCTGGCGGTCGACCCCGTGGATACAACAAGAATATTGAGCCGGGAAAAATTACGGAACTGTGGCAGGAAAAGGGTCCTGGCGGCAAATCAGCTCCCTTTGGATTCTACGAAATTCAGCCTCAGTTAGAGGTTGCGGGCAGTCCTTACCCCAATTCCATTTTGTTGGACTACAATTGTCCTCGTAATCTAGCGGTCGACCCAACCAAGCTACTGCGTGACTACGTGGTTCAGGTGCACGCTGGTGATCCCACGCTTCTACTCGGTAAGGCATATCTTGCATTACCGGGTGATCCGGCCATCTCGTTCTTCATTTTGGAACGGGTGGGTGAATCTGTTGTACCTGCCTAGTTGAGTTATTTTCCAGTGGAGCCGGTGGCGTCGTCGCCGGTGCCGAATTCTTCCATCGTTGATTTCTATATCAGGTTTAGGGTTCGACGGTGGCCTTAAGGTCAGTGCCAATCGCGAATTCGCTTCCCCCACATTCCAGAAGGTGAGGCCTAACTTTTGGTTCCCTGTAGTGAGGTCTGGGCAGGATGGCCATTACCGCTAAACAGGGGGAGCATTTAATGAACTTAGGGTTTTTAATAATGTGGTGGGGGAACGTCGTCTTTGGGGTCCACGGTCATGGAAGGTATCGCGTTTCGGATATGTTCTTCCAGCTTTCCCAGTTGTTGTTCCAACTTTTGAATTTGGAGTTGTTGTGTGGTGGCGGTTTTTTCGCGTTTATGAATCGCTTCTTCTTGAAAGGCGCTGGTGCTTTCCAGATTCACGAGTTGTGCTTTGATGTTTTCAGTCATGGGAGAGCTTATAGTGTGGGCTGGATTGATTCGCAAAGCTAGAAGGGTCGCTCCAAGGGGGTTTTGGGCGTTTACTCAGACTTCTTCGATTTTGGCTAGCGGGTTGGGTATGGTTTCAAGTTCCATTTTCAGCGCGAAATGGGGGGCCTATTATGGACGGTGTTTGGTTTTTGCGCTCATCTCTACGGGAAGCTTAGTCCCTCGTGTTTTAGAAGCCGGCGTTTGATGTCGAGGCCTCCTGCGTAACCGGTGAGTTTACCGTCGGCTCCGATGACTCGGTGGCAAGGGATCACCAGTCCTAGGGGGTTGGCGTTGTTGGCCATGCCCACGGCTCGCATTGCGTTGGGATTGTTGATGATGCGGGCAATATCCCCATAGGATCTGGTTTGTCCTGGGGGAACTTCTCGAAGGGCTCGCCACACCTTCATTTGGAAATCCGTGCCCCTGACCGCACTCGGAAGTTTCTCCAGAGCATGGATTTCGCCCTCAAAATAAGCTTGTATTTTCCGATGGGATTCACTGATTTTATCGGTTTCTACCAAATCAAAATCACCAAACTGTTTGTGTAGCGTACGGTTCAAACGTTTGGGGTTAAGGCTGAAGCTGAGGGCACAGGGTCCTTGTGGACTAGAAGCCAAGAACAGTTCTCCCCACGGACATGGGACCATCTCTAGGGTAATACGCAAGCCAGTTTACCTTTCTAGGGTCTCAGTTCATCGAAGTCGATTTCGAGAATTGTCAATATCTTCCGACCGTTGGGAAGTTTGATGACCACTTCATCGTCTAAGGACTTTCCCATGAGGGCTCGACCCACCGGGGAGTCGATGCTGATGAAATTTCGTTTTGCATCGGTTTCATCGGGCCCCACAATGCGAAAGACCTTCTCTTCGCCGTCTTCGTCGTCTACTTTCACCCAGCAGGCGAAGAATACTTTTCCACAATTTTGTGGTCTTTCGGTGACCACGGTTAAATCGTCGAGGCGCTTCTTGAGGAACCTCACCCGGGAGTCGATTTCTCGCAGTCGCTTCTTGCCGTAGATATATTCTGCGTTTTCGGAGCGGTCCCCCTCGGCGGCCGCATCGGCGACTCCTTGGGTGACCCGGGGGCGTTCCACATTCCAAAGACGTTGGAGCTCGTCTTGGAGGGTTTTGGCACCCTCAGCGGTGATATAGTTGGAGCGTTTGGTCACAGACAGAAATTAGAGGTAAGAAAGAACCTTGTCCACCAGCTTATCGATACCCTTTGAAACAGGGGCAATGGATGGTCCGAGCATATAGGCGGGTGTGGTTACGAGCTTATTGTTCTCGTCGACGACAATATCATCCACGGGGCAGTCTTGGTGCTTACCACCGAGGGTTGCTATCGCAGCGGCGGTGTCGCCGTCGTTTCCGATGGTGAGGGTGGGGTTTACTTCGGCGAGAACCTTCGCGGCAATGACGGGAGCGATACAGATAAAACCAAGGGGCTTACCTGCGGCGTTCATGCTGCGGATGAGGTCGGAGAGTTTTTCGTCTACGGTCATGTTGGTGCCATCGAATGCGAAGGAGCAAAGGTTTTTGGCGGCACCAAATCCACCGGGGAGAATGAGGGCATCGAGTTCGTTGGCAGAGACGTCCCCTAGGCTCTGCACGTTTCCGCGGGCGATGCGGGCAGATTCCTGAAGAACGTTACGGCTCGCGCCTTCCACTTCCGTGCAGGATTGGTGGCTGACCACATGGGCTTGGTCCTTGTTGGGGGCCATGGCGATGACTTCAACCCCGTGTCGGTCGAGGGCCAAGAGAGTCAGTGTTGCTTCGTGAATTTCCGCGCCGTCGAGGTAACCACATCCGGCGAGGACTAGACCTACTTTTTTTGCTGTCATGTCTTTTTTCCTTTGGCTGGAGAATCGTTCGGTGCGCTTCTAGCACAGGATCTCCTTAGCGCCAAATCGTTCAGTTTTTCGGCGTGGGTTTTGGTTCTCGGTTCTAGGCTCTAGGTCGTCGGTTTTGGATTTTCGGACTTTGGTCATCGGATCCGTAGATGGTTGCCGACCTCGAAGAACTGGTGCTCTCCCCCCTTCTCTGGGTCCTCCTGTTCTTGGGGTCTTATGGTTTGTTTCTACATGATATTCAGCAAAGAGTCCGGTCCCCTTTTGGGCATGTATCTCTTGTCGAGATCCCAGGTCCCGAGGAGAGCCCGAGCTTCTTAAATGAGTATCTGTCGGCTATGGATGACATCCTTTTTGAGTTCTGGGCGACCATCGACAAGTTTATTGGAGATGCCATGATGAGTCTATTGGGTACTCCAAAGGCTATGGAGAAGTCTGCCAAATCCAATAGGTAGTGAAGGGTGTCTTAACCATGTGTCTTAACCATGTGTCTTAACCATGCAGGCTTCCATGGATGGGGCCAAAAACGATGTTGTGGTAAAAGACATCATTGAAACATTGGATATGCAGGTGAGAGTTGGGATTCATCACGGTTTGGGCAATGGTAGTGATGTGGAAGAGCAAGGTCACTTCAAACTCAAGGGTATTGAAGAGGAACAGCCCCTTTACCGAATTGTTCCGTAAGCGGTTTTGCGATGTCGATTAAAGTGGCTCGATTTCGTGCAACTCAAGTCCCGGCGCATTTTCCAGGGCATATTGGATTGACCAGCGAGATTTTGCTAGGAGAACCGGGTTGTGATTGCGGTCTTCGTAAACCGGGTAGTCGCGACGTTCCTCTAGCCACTGGTGGGCTTGTTCGGTGCCCGTTACCCAGCGCGCTCCATAAAAACTGTGGGCCTGGAAAACAGCTTTGACGCTGTATTCATGGATCAAGCGTTCTTTAAGGACCTCGAATTGGAGGACCCCCACGGCGCCCAAAATGGGGTTGGTGCGCCCAAGTTTTGGACGATAGAAGAGCTGAATCACCCCTTCATGGGCCAGTTGTTCCAGGCCCGTATCCAGGGCCTTGCGCTTGAGGGGATCCTTGAGGATTAATTCTCCGAAGTGGGCGGGAGCGAATCTTGGTATGCTGCCGTATTGTAGTGCTTTCCCCGCGGCGAGGGTATCGCCAATTCGCAATTTACCGGGGTCGTAAAGGCCCACGATATCCCCGGGCCAGGCTTCTTCCACGATGGAACGTTCTGCCGCGAGAAAGGAATGAGGTTTTGAAAGTCGGAGCTTTTCTTGGTTCCGACCGATGACCACGTCGATTCCCCGTTCGAATCTGCCACTGACCACCCGCATAAAGGCGATTCGGTCCCGGTGCTTGGGATTCATATTGGCCTGAATTTTAAAAATGAAACCGGTAAATTTGTTGTGGTCGGGTTTGATGAGTTCGTCTTCGGTGGTGGTTCGAGGTTTGGGAGAGCTGGCCTTGTCTGCCAGAAAGTTTAGGAGGGGTTCAATGCCAAAATTGGTCATGGCCGAACCCCAGAAGATGGGGCTGAGTTCTCCCCGTTGAAACGCTTCTTCTTCAAAGGGTTCTCCTGCTCCCTCTATAAGCTCCATATCTTCCTGAAGTTTTTCCCATTCTCGGTCACTGAGCTGGGCTTGGGCTTCCTCCAGGGGGATGGTTTCCACCTTGGAGATGTCGGTCCCATGCTTTTCGGCTTTGTAGAGGGTGACTTCTTTGTTGAGTAAATTGACCACCCCCCTAAATTCTTTTCCCATACCGATGGGCCAGTTGATGGGAGAGACCTGGAGGTTGAGGGTGCTTGAAACTTCGTCGATGAGTTCGAGGGGGTCCACACCGGCACGATCCAACTTATTCATGAAGGTAACGATGGGAAGATTTCGCATCCGACAAACGTCGAAGAGTTTGAGGGTTCGGCTCTCCACCCCTTTGGCATGGTCGATGAGCATGATGGCCGAATCGACTGCGGCCAGGGTGCGGTAGGTATCTTCTGAGAAGTCGGCGTGGCCGGGGGTGTCTAAGAGGTTGCAGGCTTTTTCGCGATACTCGAATTGGAGAACCGACGAAGTTACCGAGATTCCCCGTTCTTGCTCAAGTTTCATCCAGTCTGACACCGTATGTCTGGAAGCCTTTCGGGATTTGATAGAGCCCGCCATGTGAATGGCCCCCGAGTATAGGAGGAGTTTTTCGGTGAGGGTTGTTTTCCCTGCGTCAGGGTGAGAAATGATGGCGAATGTCCGCCGACGTTTCGCTTCAACATCCAAGCTCATGGGGTTCCTCCGGGGGGCTTCAAGCTACGCATTACAGGAATTTAAGGGCCGGCAATGATTTCAGCTTGGCCTCTATATCGAATTTTAGTGCTACGACTAGGGGCCAAAGAGTCTTTTTTATATGGGTTTGGGCTTGCTCCTTTCCCTTATCTGGCTAGATTGCGTCGTTATGGATGCTCGAATTGTCGCTTTGGTGAACCTTGCCACCTTGAAACCCAAGAGTCCCGGACGTTTGCTGGCATTGGCCGACGATTCGGCAACATTTTCCGTGGGGGATGGATTGGTATTCATGACTGGAATACCTTCTGAGCTCCCGTTGGTGTTGAGTCTTGAAACCTTTGAAGAAAAATTGATGCGAGATGCCACCATGCCCCTGACGGTGGTGGTGCTTGGCAACGAAGGTTTGGATGATGTAGGACGGTCTGAGTTGGAGACATGGTGTGGCCGGGATGGAATTCGCCGATCGGTTATCTGGTTGGCTACCACTGATAATTACGAGCTTCTTGGTGAGTCGCGTTTGGCCAAGGCACTCTTACCCTATGTTTCTGAGCTTTCCTCAGCTGAAATTCCTGCCCCTATGATTTTTATGGAGCGGGTCAAGGAGGTGCTTGGCCAACAGGAACGGGAGCGGATCGAGTTACGGGCCTTCCAGGATCATCTATCGAAACGCAAACCGATGGTGACCTATGGGTTAATGGGATGCATCTTGGTGGTGTTTGGATTGGAATATTGGTGGTCGGGTGGAACCACCGATGCTTACATACCGACTTTGATCCGCATGGGAGGCAACCAGGGGGGACTTGGTTTGTTGGATGAGCCATGGAGGCTACTAAGCGCGGCGTTTCTGCATGCGGGTACCCAACATTTGTTGTTCAATGGCTTTGTCCTGTGGGGTTTGGGCAGATTTCTTGAACCGTTACTGGGACATTTCCTCTATCTTGCGCTCTTTCTTGTAAGTGCATTGACAGGGAGTGTTTTTTCTCAACTTTTTTCCCAAAGTGCGGTCGCGGTGGGGGCTTCTGCTGGGATTTGGGGGTATTTAGCGGCGTGTGCGGTGCTGGCATTTAGGCCCGAGGGTATCCTGCCCAAGTCTTTGGTTGCAGGGATGAGGAAAACCGCGCTCTTTAATCTGGGGTTGAATATCTTTGTTTCCTTTTTACCCATGGTAGATATTGCAGGTCACCTTGGAGGGGGGATCGGTGGTGGTCTATTTACCTTATCTTTGGTGGAGTTCTCTCGGCGCAAATTCTACCGTGGTCTTTGGATGGGGCGGGCCACAGGGGTTGTTTTGGCAGTGGTCGCAGTGGTGGGGATGACCGTTGGCTGGAGACAGAGCCAACCGTGGCTTCTCCGGGAGGCGTGGACTTATGTCCCTTCCCAGGTCGCTGAGTCTAACGTGACCATCCTAGTCCCGAGTCATTGGTCTCTCAGTAAGCGAGATTTAAGCGAAGGGGAACTCAAACTTGCGGAGTTTGGCGACCTGCTGGACTGGGGACAGGTGTTGGTGGTCCATCGGTTGGAGCCTAATCAACCCGGTTATTGGGAGCCTCCTTTTGATCAAGGAAAAGAAATCGTTTTGGGGTCTTGGCCCTGCCGTAAAGTTGAAGCAGAGAAACAAAAGGCTGTGGTGATTGAGCGTTTTCTTTGTAACGGTGGAGGGGACCGCCTGTATATGGAGTATGGATCTTTCGAGCAAAAGGGGGAGGACCTAACCATGCTGGACTTACAACGGGTGATGGAAGGTCACGGTAGCTTTTGATGGTCTTTTAGGCAAATCCCTTGCTTTTGACACTAAACAAAATAGAATCCCCTGCTAAGCAGGGGGGAAGGAAACAGTATTCTGCTTCGATTGCTTGTGGAAAGGCTTAGTGGTCTCCGATGAAAGAAAATGACCTTCTAAAACATCCTGATGTGGAAAAATTTGTTGCTGCATTACCTAAAACGGATTTGCATGTTCACCTAGACGGTTCTTTGCGAATAGGTACTTTGATCGAGTTGGCAAAAGAGTACAGTGTTGGTTTGCCCAGTTATACCGAGTCCGGTTTGCGAGAGACAGTCTTTAAGGATCGCTACAACAATCTTGGAGAATACCTAACGGGTTTTGGGTATACCTGTGGGGTGATGCAAAGTGAACTTGCGCTTGAGCGGATTGCCTACGAGCTTGCGATTGATAACCAGAACGAAGGCGTGAGGTATCTTGAGGTTCGTTTTGCGCCCCAGCTTCATATTCATAAGCATATGAATGCGGTGATGGTACTTCGTGCCGTAGCCCGTGGATTAGAAAAGGCGAAGAATGAGTTCAATGCGCGCCCTGAAGTAAAATCGGGTGAAGAGCCCTCTTTTGAAGCGGGTATTATTTGTTCGGCGTTGAGAATGTTTCAAAGTGTTTTTAGTGAGTATTATGGGAGTTTGATCGGTTCCCACATGTATTCGCCGATGAAAGAAGTCTATAAATTGGGTTCTCTTGAGTTGGCTCGGGCTGCGATCGTGGCCAGGGATGATTATGGATTGCCGGTGGTTGGTTTTGACCTTGCGGGAGAAGAAGCGGGGTATCCTGCTGACGATCATATTGAAGCCTTCCGGTTGGCTAAGAAGAACTTTTTGAAGAAAACGGTTCATGCTGGTGAGGCTTATGGGCCGGAGAGTATTTTTCAAGCGGTTACGGACCTTTATGCCGATCGAATCGGACATGGCACCTATCTTCTGGAGCCAGGAGCAATTCAGGATCCGTCCATCGATGACAAGCAGTGTTATGTCGATCACCTCGGAGAATATGTGGCGGACCGTCGGATTACCTTGGAAGTCTGTCTGACCAGTAACCTTCAAACGAATCCGGCGATGCATTCTTTATCGGAACACTCCTTCAAAAAATTTAGGGAAAATCGGATTTCAGCGACCCTGTGTACGGACAACCGTTTGGTCAGCAATACCACGGTTTCAAAAGAAATTATGTTGGCAATTAACGAATTAGGGTTGGATCGAAAAGGACTAAAGTCGACGATTGTCTACGGTTTCAAGCGGAGCTTCTTTCCGGGAACCTACCAATCGAAACGGAACTATGTCCGGCAAGTCATCGATTATTATGAATCAATCGAGCAACAATATTTTGGTGATGTGGCGAGTACGAAGAGTTGAGAGAGAATCAAGCTTGACTTCACTGCGGTAAGCCTCTTGACAACGATATTGGCTGTGGTAAACCCGCAGCGCTCTGAGCGGGACTAACTCAGTGGTAGAGTGCAACCTTGCCAAGGTTGAAGTCGCGAGTTCGAATCTCGTGTCCCGCTCCATCGAACGAATAAAACGCCGGGGTTTCTAATAGTAACCTCGGCGTTTTTTTGTGCTTTTTTCGAAGTGCTGTTGCTATTGCTTAGCTGGATGTACCGTCGTAGCATCTACGTATATGAGTATTAAAGGTACGGGGTCCCCACCTTCGGATCCCAGGACATTCATAGAATCTGACGAGCCCAAGATTGAGGAATCGACAAAATCAACGGACGTTCCTCCCAAGGGGTTGGAAGGAACCCAAGACTCTTTAGACACGACGGGTGGTTTGGGTCGTCGTGTTTTAGCGGAGGCTAGCCAACCGAAGACTGACGGAATGAAGACTGCGGGGCCTGAATTTTCCAGAGAGATTCAGGTTTTAAAGAAGAAGTTGATGAGTCCCACGAAGGATCGTGTGCATTTATTGGCTGAATGTATGAGCTTGTTGAGGGGGTATAGGGTTCGTCGTCAGCGATCTGGTTGCACGTTGGCATTGGGATTGGCCGAGAAGCTCAGTGAAGAATTGAATGAAGCGGAGAGCAAAGAGGTGGAGGATTTACGCGCTTCACTTAAGGGGGAGCTTGATTTATGGAAGATGACCGAATCAGCGACCCAGAAAGCGTGTTTCGAGTTAATTCGTTTTATCGAAGAGCGCCCCGAGGATTCCCACGAAGCTCGATTGGTTTTGGGGCGAGCCTGGTTTCTCTTGGCATCCCATTTTCCCCGTGGGTGCTCAGAATGGGACCTGGCCCCAGAAGAAGGCCTGGTGGTGGCCATGGGATTGGCTGAGGAAAGCCTGGAAGCAGTGCCCACCGACGCGTCAGCGAATACCCTCATGGGGCGTTTGATTTTATCCCATCCCGATTCGGACTTAGGGCTTGCCATAGAGTTTTTTCAACGTGCTCTAGGAAGTGACTCTGAATATGATCCTGCGGAAGTCGCTTTGGCTTGGGTTGATATACAGAAAAACTCGCTGAAATCCGCCCATGGTCGCCTTCAGCGAGTTTTGGCGCGGGAGAATCAGTCCCCAGGATTCTACCATGTTTGGTCGCAATATCATCTGGCTGTGAATCAATATGATGATGCCTATGTATGGATTGAGCGCGCGGTAAGGGGGGCTCCTCAAAGCGGGATATATTACTTGGAAAAGGCCGTAATAGCAGGCCGATTGGGCCGGAAAGGCGAAGCAGAATCTGCCTTTGAAAGAGCGAAGGAGCTACTAGGGGATACGTACTTTTTTAAGTACCAACAGGGTTTTTCCTAGGCCAGTGCTGGTTCTTCCTGCATATTGGCGATATAACTCCCAGTCATGAAATACATCCACTTTATATCGATTGTTTTATTCGTTTGTTCTCTCTGGAATTGTAAGTCTCAATCGACAGATAAGACTGAAACTACAGCGAAGGTCGATTCTTCAACCGCAACGAAAGATGCGGTACAGCCGACCAATCCAGCTGCGCCTCAGAAACCAGCTGCGCTTCCGGCGCCCGAAGATGTCGCTGCGGCTCCGGCGGATGCGGTTACGTCTGAGTCCGGTTTGGCTTCGAAGGTTCTGACGGCAGGAACCGGTACAGAAAAGCCAGGGCCCAAGGATACAGTAGAGGTTCACTACACCGGCTGGAGTACCGATGGAAAAATGTTTGATAGTTCGGTGACGCGAGGTCGGCCGGCCAAGTTTCCTCTAAATCGAGTGATCAAGGGTTGGACTGAAGGGTTACAGCTAATGGTTGTAGGTGAGAAGCGGAGGTTTTGGATCCCGGGAGCGCTCGCTTATGGTGATACCCCGAGACGTTCCGGTGCGCCCGCAGGAACTTTGGTTTTCGATGTCGAACTTCTAAGCATAACACCGGCCCCGAAGCCGATACCTGCTCCTGCTAATGTTGCTCTTGTCCCAGCTGATGCCAAAAAGACTACAAGCGGTTTGGCCTATCAAGTGATTCAGACTGGGAGTGGTAAGGAGCATCCTTTGGCAACGGACCGGGTTAAGGTACATTACACAGGCTGGACCACCGATGGGAAAATGTTCGATAGCTCCGTCATGCGTGGGCAGCCTGCGGTATTTCCTTTGAATGGTGTCATTAAGGGCTGGACCGAAGGGGTTCAGCTTATGGTTACTGGCGAAAAAACAAGATTTTGGATTCCTGGAGCTTTGGCTTATGGAGAAACTCCGAAGCGTCCCGGTGCACCAGCTGGCACGCTTGTTTTCGACGTTGAACTACTCGAAGTGATGAAGGTTCAACCTTCAATTCAACCAGTTCAAGCTAAGCCCCTAGATAAAAAGTAGAATTTTGTTTTTGAACCTCCTCTTTTTGGGGATCGTTCGACACGATTGCGTCGATCTGATAACGTCTCCTAGGTATCATGTTACGACGACCCTCCATCCTAACTTATTTGCTCTTTCTTTTGGTGTCTGAGCCTAGCCTCGCTGTGGATCCCACTGCATCACGGTCATCGAGAGCCAGCCTATCCATAGACTCCGATGGTGGAGCGAATGGCGCTCTTCGATTGCTGGCGAAAGCGGAAACATGGCTTCAGGCAGGTGATTTAACGAAGGCAGCGACGGAACTTGAGAGATTAGAGACCGAGGGAGAGCTGTCCGATGGTGAAAGACAATTACGGGCGTGGCTGGCCTTCGAGATGCAGGATTTCGGTTCGGTGGTGGAGTTATTGGAAGGCTTTGCGGAGACCGATGAAGAGCAGTTTCTCTTGGCTGCCTCCCAAGCGCGTTTCACAGGTGACGAAGGTGGTATTCATTGGCTTGAGAGGCTTTGGTGGCTCTCGCCTTCCACTATCTGGGGCGTTTGGGCTGTTAGGGAACTCGCGCAGTTAGAAGGGTTTAGAGATCTGTATACCAAGAGTGAGCGGAAGCTCTTATGGGCCGCTATCCCCCCACCAAAGTATCGGCTAAAGGCCCGAGGGGATACTATCGCACGTCGTTCCCTGGGGCGTCTGTCTAAAACACGGCGGCCATTGAGAAGGCTAAAAGCGGAACTTTCCAATGCTCAGGCGCGCCGATACAGTTTTCAAGAAGATTGGCCGAGGGCTATGCGACTCTACGAATTGGCGAGGAAACGGGCGTTCAATCAACGATTTCGGCGGGCGGTGATGATTAATGTGGGTTTGGTGAGAAGGCAGCGTGGCATTTACCGAGGAGCGCTCAAAAATTTTGATTTAGCCATCGATGCGAGGGCAGATGATTTGGCCCGAATTGCCATGGCTCAGGCGGGGCAAACGGCGGTTGAGTATCGCCTTTACGACAAAGCTCTAGATTATTTTCACATGCAACTTCTCACCGATCCCCTAGGCCCTTACCGTGAAGATGCGCTGTGGGGACTTGGCTGGGTGAACTATCGTCGTGGTAATTTCCGAGAGGCGCGGCAATTTTTTCTCGCTCTTTTGGAAATGGAGCCCTTTGGTCAAAAGGCAGCTGCCAGTGTCTATTGGGCTGGAAGGTGCGCTCAGGAATTGGGGGATTTGGGTATAGCGGCGGGTGAATGGACCATGCTTATGCGGCGATTTCCGGTTTCGTATTACGCCCATCGCGCCAGTGAAGGTCTGGCCAAATTGTCGCCTCGTATTGTGGCTCTTAAGGCAGACTTACCCGTGGAAGATGAGGATGATCGGGTGGGAATGATTGGCGAATTGGTGGCGGCTGGCTTACATGATAAAGCTCTCAAACATATGCGTCAATTGGTTCCTTCTGCCAGAGAAAATGCCGGGCCTCGAACTTTGGAAAAGTTGAATCATATGGCACTAAATATTGGAGCTAGGTATTTGGCGGCGAAGTTTAGGGGAATTCGCAACCGCCGCTTCCCCCGTCCCGATCAGACCACCATCCGGACTTTAGCTGCGAATTTTCCTCGTAGCTTCTTGGGTTTGATCGATCGAGAGGCATCGAAACGGCGTCTCGAAGAACCCTTGGTGGTGGCTTTGGTGCGGCAAGAAAGTGGTTTTAACTCGCGGGCGATTTCACCGATGGGTGCCATGGGCTTGATGCAGTTAATGCCCCAAACCGCGGCGGGACTGCTAGGGAGAGCTCATGCCGAGAAGAGTGTCAACCCAGAAGAGATTTTACGGCCTTCGACCAATGTCCGACTGGGTTGTCGTTATCTGAGTCGGCTGCTCAAGATGTTTGGTAATGTCGATGAGTTTGCCCTAGCAGCCTATAACGCTGGTCCTAGAGCGGTGAATCGATGGAGACGCCGAGGCGACAGCACAGTTGAAGTTTTTGTGGAAGAGATCCCCTACGATGAAACTCGAGACTACGTGAAGAAGGTTCTTTCTTGGAAGCGTAAGTACGAGTATTTACAAGGGTTGCGTTCCAAGAGAGCGAAAAGAGCCACGGGTGTGGCAAAAGTCCTAGGACAACCGGGCTAATCCGTAAAAAAATCTCTTGTCAGCGTCTGTTCTGGCGTTTATGCGCTCCTAAAGAGGCGAGTGAATCATGGAAATATCAGAAAATCCCCTGGAATCGGCTTTACCGATTCTGGAATCCTTTTCCGCGGCTCCACCGGATGGTCGACCGAATCTTTTGGGTTACGCCCGAGAGGAATTGGAAGCTTTTGTAGAAGAGGCGGGTGAGAAAAAATTTCGGGCCACTCAGATATTTAAGGGAGTCTTCCAGCAGCGCTATTTTGATTTCGCTTCCTTTAGTACACTGTCGAAGGGCCTTCGGGCAGCAATTAAGGGGCAGTTTAGCTTGGCTCGACCGAAAGTGGGTCAATGCCAGGTTGCTGCCGATGGTACTCGGAAGTATCAATTCATCGGTGTGGATGGGTTGGCTTTTGAAGCTGTTTATATTCCGGAGGTTGCGAAGGGAAGTCGAACCAATACCCTTTGTGTTTCCAGTCAAACCGGTTGTGCGGTGGGTTGTCGGTTCTGTTTCACAGCCTCTCTGAAGAGAAATCGCGATTTAGCGGCGGCGGAAATTGTGGGGCAGGTCATGGCGGTCCAGGATGATGTGGTGGCTTGTGACCCCGATGCTAGAGTGACGAATATTGTGTTTATGGGAATGGGGGAGCCCCTTCTAAATTACCAGCAAGTTATTCGAGCTTGCCGTATCCTTATGGATGAGCATGGGCTCAATTTTTCCAGTCGGAGAATCACGATTTCAACCTCGGGTATTGTGCCTCGGATCAATGATTTGGGTAAGGAATTGCCGACGCAGTTGGCCGTGTCGCTGAATGCTACGACCAATCCAATTCGAGATAGGATTATGCCCATCAATCGAAAATGGCCCATTGAAGTACTGATAGAGGCCATGAAAAACTATCCGTTACCGAATCGTCGTCGAATTACGGTTGAATACGTGCTCCTGAAGGACGTAAACGATTCTCTCGATGACGCAGAAAGACTGATTGAACTACTCAGGGGTATTCCGGTGAAGGTTAATTTACTGCCTCTAAATGCCCACGAGCGAACAGAGTTTGAAATGCCCAGTCAACAACGCGTTGAAGCATTTCAGCGGACATTAAGAGATGCCAATGTGTTGGCGATTGTCCGAACGCCTAGGGGGCGGGATATTTCAGCGGCATGTGGTCAGTTGGGTGAAACTGTCTTTGCTCAAATTGCAAGCTGACTTCCAACGAAGTGATGTGAGCTCTGGTGATGGGACATACAACGAGCAATATTAGCGACAGGAAAGTAGAAAAGATCTTGGCTGCAGCTCAAGACCTTGGGTTTGTTCGGGCCGGGATTGTCTCCGCTGATCGGAATCCACGTGCTCATGAAGCTTGGAAGCAATGGGTGGACGAAGGATTTCATGGGAACATGGACTATATGGCTCGCTACGACCGCCGAGATGAACCTAGGCAGGTTCTAGAGCAGGTAAAGTCAATCATTGTGGTAGCGCTACCCTATCCTCGGCGAAACGATCTCTGCGATGTACCTACCGACGAGGCAGAAGGATATGTGGCCCGCTACGCGAGGGGCAAGGACTACCATGGTGTCTTTAAGGAGCGTTTGTGGGAATTGGCACAACGATGCTCAAACATTCTCGGCAGGGATATCATTGCCAGACCTTGCGTTGATACCGCACCTCTTTTGGAGAGGGAATTGGCGGCGAAGAGCGGGTTTGGCTTTATTGGCAAATCCTCGATGTTTATTATCCCTGGACAGGGCACCAATGTCCTTTTGGGAGAGCTTTTGACGGATATAGAGTTGCCCTATTATGAGGTATCGGATGGGGCTTCTGGGTGTGGAAGTTGCACGAAGTGTTTGGATGATTGCCCTACAAATGCTTTTGTGGGTCCCTATGTTTTGGATGCTCGTCGTTGTGTGTCTTATTTAACAATCGAACACAAGGACGAAATTCCTCGGGATTTGCGTGCCAAAATGGGGGAAATGATTTTCGGTTGTGATATTTGTCAGGATGTTTGTCCCTTCAACCGGAGTCCCCAGGAAAAAGTCTATGAGCCCTTATTTGCGGCGAAAGCGCATCTCAAATCGGTTGATTTACCTTCCCTGTTGAATATCGGGTCCGCGCAGTATCGGAAATTTGTTGCGGATACGGCTTTGCGGAGAGCGAGTCGAGCGCAGTTGGCTAGAAACGTGGCAGTGGCCTTAGGAAACAAGCGTTCAGAAAGAGGATTGGAGGCCCTCATTGAAGCATCCAACCATCTCTATCCCTTGGTGCGTGGCCACGTAGCGTGGGCGCTGGGACAGTATTTGGACCCAAGGGCTCTAGCAACACTAGAAGTGATGGTCGATGATGATGACCTCTATGTGATTGATGAAGCTCGTGCGGCGCTGGCTGGGCTAATGGCACTTATGGGACAAAACAATGGGTGAGGAATTGGCGATTCGACGACGTGACTGTCTTCGATGTCATAAGCCTAAGCTTTTATGTATTTGTTCGTGGCTTGGTAGGATTCAGCATCGAACTGAGGTCACAATCTTGCAGGACCACCGGGAATTGAAACACGCGGTAGGGACGAGTCGACTTTTGCGTTTGGGGTTAGGTGCTTGCTCTGAATATCGAGTTTGGCGTGGTAAGCCTTTGCCGGACCGTGCTTTGGAAGATTTACAGAGAGCTGACGCAATCCTTTTCCCCGCCGATGATTCTCAAGATCTCGAAGAGTTTATATCGGCGAAACCCCTGGAACATCTTGTCGTTTTGGATGGCACTTGGGCCCAAGCAAAGGCCATGTACAAAGCATACCGTCCGCTTCGGGAACTGCCGGCGGTTAAATTGAAGTTGACGGTTCCAGGGGCTTATCGTTTGAGAAAGTCTCAAAAAGAGTATTACCGGTCGACGGTTGAGGCAGTCTGGCAAGCACTTAAAGTGCTTGAACCCGAAAATGAGTCCCTAGACAAACTATTGACTTGGTTTGAGCGGTTGCAGTTGGAACAAGAAAGGGTGGCTGAATCAAGAGGTGTGAATCCTCGTTCGAAAATCCGCAGACGCCCTTCCCATAAAGTTTCTAGAATGTTGAGGGAACGATTTTCTGATTTGGTGGCGGTTTATGGAGAGTTTTTTCGGTTTCCAAATATGGGAAAGGATTTGGTTCTGGCATTCATTTGTGCTTACCGATTCCGAGATCGAGAGGTTTTCCATAAATTTATTCGTTTCACCCCACACGGAAGTGATTTCTCGGCCTTACCCTTAGAACATTTAAAAATGTTCGAGCCAGAGCTCGATGGAGCATTTTCTC
>JAYZAY010000049.1:0-33970 GCA_036339465.1 Myxococcota bacterium
ACTAAATCAGCCCTTCGAAGAACCGAGCCGCCCTCCCCCCCCAAAAAAAAGGCGTCGCTCAAACCAATGAGCGACGCCGCCTTCGTGATTCATCAAAGAACCGAGCTTATTGCAGTATCCCCGTGTCTTCAATATGGCCCGCGAGGAAATCTTCGAGACCTTCTCCGTTCTCATCAGGAAAGCCATAACCACTCTTCACAATTTCGCCGTCCTTGTAGAGGATGAAAAGAGGACTGCTCGTCACGCCTTGCTCACCGGCCACTGCTGTGATTTCCGCCATGGCTTCGTCATGGGGATTCCACCAAAGCTTATAAACATCCATTGCGTCAGCATACTTCTCTGCTACCGCAGGAACAGAGCCCAATTGCTCAAGCAAGAGACAGTGCGCACAATAAGTGAGGCCAAACTTCACGAGAACTGGCTTATCGTAAGAAGCTTCAATCACACGCTCGTTGAACTCAGTCCGAGTATCGATGGTATTGGTTCGGTTAAAATCCGAAGCACCGATGGTCATCATGGCACGGGCGCTGTAGGGATAGTAGGCCCCTTCACCACGACTTGCCCGGTTTTCGATCACCTTTTCGAGCATCGTGAGCTTCTGGATAAACTTCCACTTTTGCATCCGTGCCACGTCGTCTGTCCCACCTTGGGTCATTTCGTGATATTCGTACATGTACTGCTGCTTCATTTCCTGAACTTCTTCGCCAGTTAACTTTCCATCACCGCGACCCTGGGTGCTCTTATCCACATACCAAGCCAAAACTTCAAAAAACTTTTGGCCGTCGTGATTTTCTTTTGGCAAAGTAGGATTCAAAATAGCTGAAACCCACCCACCCACGTGGGATTGCGGATCATTGCTACCAATGATCCCTCGAAAATAATTTTGTAATTCACCGTCGTTAAACCCATCTACCGACCAAGCCGCGCGCTTCTCTTCAAGCGTGGCCGGCGCCGCTGGCTGTGGATTAATATTTTCAGTGCTAGAGTCGGTGTTGGTCGTTGTCGCGGTGGTTGGGTTTCCGCTAGCAGAATTCACTGTTGTAGGCATGGAGTATCTCCTCATGGTCCCATCAAAGGGTACCATTGAATATCGTTGTGTAAGTGTCGGTTGCATTATCGCAAAGCTTAGAGATTCGTTGCTTGAAGAACCGAAAAATTATTCACCCCTGCCCTACACCGTTGGTTTAAAGCCATCATTCCCCTCCCAAAAACCATAACTCCACTCGAAGTGCCCCATGAAACAATCCCCCCAATATACCCCATCGCATAGATTAGTATGCTTCCTATGGGTACCCCGCTCTGAAAAAATCCAGAGGGTTAAAATTTGTGTCTCAACGAACGAAATCGGCGAGTATGGGAATTCAGTCCTTTTTAAAGGCCCCACCCTCGTGGAATTTTCGATGAAGATATCGGCATAAGTCCCCATACTTGTCTCAGAATCGTAAGCATCCCCGATATCATCGGTATCAGTATCTGCTTAGTCAGCGTTGGCTTTATCCGGACAATTCTCTTTATGGTTGGCAACGTCATCGCAATCCCGGTCGTCGTCACAGGCATTAACCTGTTCTGCGTTCGCTACATTCGGAAGCCTGCTACGAAGACCACCAAAATACTGTGTGGAACGACACTGGAGAAAAACTACCAGCAACCAGAATTCTCGCTTATACCCATGACATTTGGTATCAAGGCGTCTTCCCGAGACCACAAAAGGCGAGATTTTAGAGGCGATTATGCGCGAGGCCAAACAACCTCAACGCATGACCAATATATCCCAAGGTAAGCCCGCAAGATCGAATTTCCGGAAGGCAAGCTTGAAAGATCTTTAAGCTGTGGCCCCGTGCTAGAGCAAACTCGCCAAAAACTGTGGTCCTAGTGCTCCCCTTGCATACACATTCACCACTAAGCGATGAGGATTACAGGACTTTTTTCAGATCAGTCTCAGGTCTGGCTACCCCAGCACGCCCTCGCGTGAAAACGGTTTCCAAGAAAACCAAACAATTATCAAAGCCCCGGGTTTATACGACCTCAAGAAGGGAGGGAATAATCTCCGACAGGTTTGACTTGCACCAGGGCGCGACGCTAATCTTATCAAATAACGTAACCCCTTGAGTCCGGTGGTCGTTTCTTGGGAGGGGTGGGAGAGAGTAACGATAGGCAATTGAGGTCTGGTGGATGAGCAGGAACGTGGCCAGAAACTATCTCAAATAAAGATTTTTGTAGAAAAAAATGGCCCGGGGTTACCTCTCAAGGAAAGGGCATCGTGCCAAATAAAATCGACTGAAGCGGAGAATTCAACCATGATTGCAAAAGAAGTCGTCGCAGGCAGCAAGATTCTAGTGGTAGACGATTACGACACAGATCGATTACTCTTTCAAGAGTTCGTTCAAGCATCGGGCTATCAAGTCATTCTCGCCACCGATGGCCGAGAAGCTCTCAGGATTCTCTTAGACAATCCCAATCTAGCCTTACTTATGACGGATATCAACATGCCCGATCTCGACGGGATCGATTTACTAAAGCATGTCAGATATGCACGCCCACATATACCCATTATCGTCACAAGCGCAGATCCCAGGATACTCGAAAATACCGCACTCCAGGCTTTAGATATCAACATCACCCTTACCAAACCAGCCAACCCCGAGACCATCAAGGCGGTCACTCAACAAGCACTGGGTGGAGGGTATTACACCGAAGAACTCCTAGGGTACCTTCGCGAGTTGGTACTAGAAACGATGAATGACAAAGACCCTGCACTTTCGGTAACCCCCGAGGGGAAACCATACTTGCGACACGGCCCAGAACTATTGGGAGACCTTTCTGTCGTCGTCGGGGTTTCCGGACAACACCTGCGAGGTACAGTCATCTTAAGTGGACCGACCATTTGGTGGAATCGCCTAACCCGCAGCGTCTACGGAAAAAAAATAACAAACAGCAACGCCCTTTTTGATTGTTCCGGTGAATTTGGCAATCAAATCACGACCAAGGTTCGCGAGTACTACTTACGTCGAGGAATCGAGTCCCAGCAAACCCCTCAAATGGTGTTTCGGGGTTCAAAGGTGGAACTCTTAAGTCAATATCGTCAACCAATTCTCACCCTGCCCTTTATCGCCGTCGGCATGACCGATCCCTTCTATCTCGAAGTACAAATCGCCCATAGAGGTGAAGAAAGCAAGGTAGAAATCGAGATCCAGGATGACGGCGAACTCGACCTATTCTGACCAGCAAAAAACGGTGGTAGCCAAAAGTAGGTCTGGTGCACTAAACAAAACTCAGCCCAGGATCTTAGGGGGATTTTTTTAGCGTAGAAATTATTTCACGCCTTACTTTCGTCTTTTAAAATCCACTCCTTACGTCCCGATAGAAACCAATCGTCAAACAAGCGTATCACCTTTTATCATACCCAAGTACAACGCCCATACCCCTACTTACCGTTAACATTAAGATTCTCATCAACCGCAACAAATAACTCAAATTACCACAATTCGTACTCTGTCTTTATTGGGAACAATAAGAAAAGATTCTACCGATCCCAATGAACTCGGCAAAAAAGTTTGATGGGAAAAACATAAAAAACGAGCCATGGACATCCATTAAAGAACCAAACGCATCATACAAAGCCGCGCAGTTTAAATCCGAAGCGAGGGTATTTTGTCTGGTCGCCTACCTCAAAAGAGCCAAACCAAAACGCCCTTAGGTGGAAGGGCGGGTCATCATCTAAATCCCAACTCCAAGATGAACTCCATCACTCCCCACTCCCAACCATCCTATCCGCCAATCATTAAGTGATACCGCCCTTTTGAATCGCCAACAAAACCACACCCAATTCATTCTCAGCTTCCCGGAGCATTTTGATTTGGTCCACGCCTCTCTTCAATATCCTGGAGCGTATCTATCTCCCCAGTCCCCAAGCTTGCATAGTGCCACAACATACCAACCTCCATGCCTCCGGAATAATACCCGGGACTTTCAAAGTCCACATGGGATCATGTCGTTATCGTGCCGATCATTCGAACAACTACGCCACATAATCACCATAAAATCTTTGTTCACTTTTTTGAGCCGAACCTGCTTTCAGCCTACCATATGTCAGTCTGTCACTTGAATTTTTAACGCAGGACGTCTAAACCCCAAGTGCCTAAGGCAAACACCCCCTCTGATTGGAGCGCCCTCATGGTTTCATCCACAAATTCTATTCCCAAAGATAATTTCGACCTTAAAAGTCTCACCAACCTTCTTGAGCACGACAATTTCGAAACGCGGGCCGGATTGAAGGAACTCTTTAAAGATGAGCTATTTACACCTCGCTATAATCTAACCCTATCCGAGGAACGGGACATCGCCCTGGCACGACTCAAAGCGATTTGTAAGCATCAGCTCATCTCCGTTCAGGATTTTTCTAACAATCCCCAACGCATTTTTACCGTACATGAAATCTGCGGCATGGTTGACGGCTCCATGGCCACAAAAATGACAGTGCAATTCAACCTTTTTGGAGGCACAATCCTGAAACTGGGCACGGAAAAACATCACCGGAAACTTTTAAGCGAAATTGACTCGCTCAAATCAGTTGGATGTTTCGCTTTAACGGAGTTGGGCTTCGGCAATAACGCTGTGGAGATGCAAACCACTGCAATCTATGACCGCGACAAAGACCAATTCGTCATCAATACCCCTACGACCTTGGCCAAAAAATACTGGATCACCAATGGTGCCGTTCACGCCCATTATGTCATCGTCTTCGCTCAACTTATTATCAACGACCACAATGAGGGGATTCACACCTTCCTAGTCCCAATTAGAAATAAAGAGATGAAACCCGCTAAAGGTGTTTCGATTTGGGATATGGGCTACAAAATAGGTTGCAACGGAGTTGATAATGCCACCTTATCATTTGATAACGTCAGAATCCCCCGAGAAAACCTTCTGGATTCGCTCTCCACTGTGAACCAAAAGGGCAAGTTCACGAGTAAAGTGAAAAGCCGAAGAAAACGCTTTCTCGTCGTCGCTGACCAACTTTTGAGCGGGCGACTTTGCATCGCATCCATGTGCCTTGGAAGTACCAAAACAACACTCGCCACCGCTATTCGCTATTCTTCCTCTCGCTTAGCGGTAGGTCCTAAGGGTGCGAGCGATACGCCCATCTTATCCTATCAGCTACAACAACGAGCACTCATCCCACTCTTAGCCACAACCTACGCAAGCAACTTCGGCTTAAGCTATGCCAAAGAGCGGTACGCCGCCCAAACCACCAGTGACGCCATGGATGTCTTAATCTTATGTTGCGTTATGAAACCCCTAATCACCTGGCATGCCGAAAATACAGCCAGCACCTGCCGGGAAAGATGCGGAGGGCAAGGATATCTAGCTGCCAACCGATTTGGAGAAGCTATCGGCGGAGCACATGCAGGCATGACCGCCGAAGGCGACAATCGAGTCTTGATGCAAAAAGTCGCTAAAGAGCTCCTAGGACGTACTTCTAAAGTGGCAATAATTAAAGAGATGGCCGCAGATTACCTTCCTTCGGGAATTCGGCGTCTCGTGGAAGGTATTGATGCCAATGACCTTCGAGATCACGATGTGCTGATGTCTCTCTTTTCCGTTCGAGAAAAGAGACATCTCGCCGAACTCGCAGGAAAAATGAATAAAGGCAAAAAATCGGGCAACTCCATCTTTGAAACATGGATGCAGCATGAATCCGATTTGGTTCAGGGACTGTCCAAGGCCTATGGCGAACGCGTCATTTTGGAACAATTTGTCGAGAATATCCAAAAATCGCCAAAGCCCCAACAGGACATACTATCAAAACTATGCAGCCTCTATGCATTGGCTCGACTTGAAGAAGAATTGGCTTGGTTTATGGCCGAAGGCCTACTTCCCATCAAAGCCGGTAAACTGGTTCCCCAAGAAATCAGAGGTCTCTGCGCCGAAATCGCCCCAGACGCACGCACCCTATGCGATGCCTTTGGCATCCCCGACCACATGTTCCACTCTCCTATCGCTGGTGATTGGGAAACCTACAACACCTATGACAATCAGGGAGAATTGCTCACCAAACCTGAGGATACCCAAAAGGTATTTCAGTGAAAAAACCATTGTAGCCAGAGAGCGCCATGCAAAAGAATATTCTAGGACAACCATTGGACACTTGCAGCCACGATCCAATCACGGGCTTTTATCGAGACGGATGTTGCCGCAGTGGTGAAGACGACCGCGGACAACATTCGGTCTGCGTCAAAGTAACCGGAAAATTCCTTCAATTCTCCTCGACCAAAGGCAACGACCTAAGCACACCTCGACCTGAATTCAATTTCCCTGGCTTAACGCCCGGAGATTGTTGGTGCCTCTGTCTCGCGAGATGGGTAGAAGCCTACCAGGCGGACTGTGCTCCGGAAGTTATATTGGAAGCAACGCACGAAAGCGCACTCCAAGCCATCCCACTGGAGATATGGCTTAGCCATGGGGTATCGAAGGACAATCTTCTTCCGCATTAAGGAATGCCTTTATTTCACGTGTTATCTTATCCATATACCTAAATTACACCCCGGCACCCTCGCATCAGACGACAGCCTATGGTCCAAGCCGGGTAGCTTCTTTACTCTTTTGAGCCTTCTGCTGTATTGGAAGGGCCAAAAACCCAATTGAGAATGTCACAAATAAAGCAATGATGAGTCATGATTGCTGAAATAGGCAATTTTAGGCATTATGGCGGATATTCCCCCCCCCCCGTTCCACCAAACTAACGCTTCTTGACGGGGCGCACGTACCGTTTCACCTGAGAAAGTGGGTGCACGTAGCTTTGGAGTTCAAAGCTGCGACATCCACCGGGCACTAAACAGCGGTCCGATGCTGCCGCCTCATTCGGTAACCACGATGGCCCAAACATGGCCATGGACTCGCTATAACTCACGTGCAAATGATGATGATGGAAGTAATACCAACCTGCTCCACCATTGGTAACCTCATAGGTAAGTTTCAAATTCGTACAAGCAGGACCATCAATCCAATCCGCAGCACAAAGTTGCTGAACCGCATCTTCGACGATCGGACCGACCTTTCCATCAACCCCAATAACCCGTAGCGCCGGGTTATCGTGTAATTTCGCAATAAAGACAGCCGTTCTCCACTTATCGAGAAGATGGGGTTGAGACACGCAATGGGACACGTCTTGGCCACCACTCACATGGATGCAAACCGAGCGCAGGGTGTTGTCCATTTGCCCGAGTTGATAATAGGCAATATCCATATCGCTTCCGCCCTCATGCGTCCCATCTGGATGTCCAGGAGCGTCGTATTGGGCACCTGGAATATCACCATTTTCCTCGCTCATATCTCCCAGACCAAGGGGCATAAACCCCTGATAATCCCAGTCCGAACTCAAACATTCAGTCATAGCCGTCGCGTAGCGAACCACCCCCATGACGTCTTTTCGAATCCAGCTACGGTATTGAGAAGCGCCCTCCTGGTTGATTTCATAATCCCAATAACCATTGGCTAGGCGGGGATTAAAACGGTAAAGCTTGAACGTTGAATTGTTAGTCGCTCCAATATTGGTCATACCCACAACACCGCCGGTAACATTATCCCATGCGGGGATACCGGAAGTTCCGCCAGTACAGCTTGGAATAGGGCCCGAAGGGAGATCGGTGGCCCTAGGAATACACTGACCATTATCGGCACAAAACTGACCATTGGGGCAACTGCTATCGGTACAACGATACCCACCATCCCCGTCTCCCGAAGGTGCACAAATAAAGGATTCGTCGTAACAAGAATAACCGCGTCGACAATCAGAGGTAGCTGCACATTTGTCCATGCACATGGTCACTTCGCTACCATCTCCCATTCCAAATTGATAACAATCAGAACCCGTGGGGCATCCACCGGTGCAATTTAGAACGGTGCAATAACCGCCCGGCCAACCGTTGGTTACACAGTTTGGTGCCGCCGAACCGCAATCATTGTCGGTCCGACAAAGTGCCCCAACCGTGCCTATTGGAGCCACGCCAGGGGATGCTGCACTTGTACCACCACTGTTTGAGCTACCACTATTGCTCGACCCACCGTTACTTGAACCGCCACTATTGTTTGAGCCATCACCGCTATTGCCCCCCGCGTTATTGCCTAGATCGAGGTTACCGCCAGTCGTGGTGGTTCCACTGCACAGAAGCGAACAAGACGAATCGCAATCGGTGTTAGAATTCATGGTGCACGAGCCATCGGAATCACAGGTCCCGTGGCAAGTGAAAGCATCACAATCGGGCCAGCAGAGATTATCGTAATTGGTCTCCTGAAGTCCCCAGCATTGAAAACCTGCTGAACATTCCGAGGTTGAACCACCACCGGAACAAGGAGCAGTAGCCTGTTGCATACAAATTCCATAGACGCAAAGGCCTGGATTCACACTGCTACCTTGGCACTCATCGCTACAATGACAAAGACCACCGGGCGCCACGCCCCCTGGATTCACATTGCTGTTGGTGCAAGTTCCGTCTTCATTGTTGCCGCCTCCATTGTTGCCGCCTCCATTGTTGCCGCCTCCATTGTTGCCGCCTCCATTGTTGCCGCCTCCATTGATGGGCCCGTTATTGTTTCCACCGTTATCGCCATTCACGCCATTATTGTTGTTCGAGCTCGGATTGACGTTGTTGGGATTAATTTGATCACCATTGCTCTCGTCCCCATCAAAAAAATCCTCAAGTTCCTCTTTCTGTTTGTGGGCAGATCCCTCCCCCGAACAGGCCCCCGTCCCCATGGCAATGGCAACGGAAAAGAAGAAAAGATAAGAGAACCTAGCGATCTTAGCGTTCCGAAGACCGAATAATTCGGCAAAGTGATTCATGTGGTTATCCTTTCAAGACTGGTGTCGTTTTTGTCCTAAGGCGGCGAAGAGTCTGCGACTTAGAGAAAAAATGCAACATCAAAAGTAACAAATTAGTCGCTTTGGGACTCCCTGATCTTTCGACACCACAAAGAAAAAAACCAAAAAAAATCGTTGACCCTATGATTACAAGTCCAATGTTTTCGCCGAAGAGGCCAGACGACACCCTTGCTAAGCCACCACCCACGACCACCGAAAATCATCGCTATTTCAGGTGCAGTTCCTGCCAATCAAGCCAGCAGAGCCGCCGCCCGCTCTTGATTGGAATGCACCTACGAATTGGGTGCCAATGCAGTGATCGAAAAGCCATTCCCCCCCCCAAAGCGTCGGCCCGAAATGAGAAAGAGACCCCCATGAACGTTGCTTTTTTTCAATTGACTGGCTCTTGATTAACTGCTCGATTCTTAGGAGATTCAATACCAGAAAAGAATGTCTTACATTCTTAGGACCACAACCATGGAAATATTCTCAGCGATCTACACCAAAGGCGAAATCACCTACCTTTCCCTAATTACCTTGCTCTTATCACTCCTGTGGGTACTGGGAAATCGCATCATCAACCGAACAGAAAACTCCCTTCGACTAAAGGCCAAGAAAATTGAGGATTACGAAACGATCCACACCGAAAGCCCAGTGGAAAACCTCGAGCAACAATCCCGTGAAATCGCCGAAGAAAGTGTTGTCAAAAGGTTTTCTCTCGTCCGAGGCATCTTCAATTCCACCCTCCTGATCATTTGGTTGGCAGCAGTTTTTATCCCTTCCCTCGAAAAAGTACCTGCCAATTTAGCCTCATTTGTCTTGGGGTCGCTGACTATCTTGGTGGGCATCGCCGCCAAACCATTCGTCGAAAACATCATCGCGGGAATAGTGCTCTCGTTTTCGCAACCTTTTCGCATTGGAGACACCGTCAATATCGATGAGCATTGGGGCACCATTGAAAAAATCGAAAGAACCTTCACGGTCGTCCGAATATGGGACTGGCGACGATACATCATCCCCAACGCCAAACTCATCTCCAAAGAATTTGTGAACTACACTACTGTCGATTCCTACCAATGGGCCTCTGTCGAATTCTGGGTACCCTACGAAGCAGATCTAGAAAAAATTGAAGAGTTGGTAGCAAAAGCGACCCGTAAATCCAAATATTTCGTAGAACACGAAAAACCTCGCTTCTGGATTATGGAAATGACGAAAGACAGCATCCGTTGCTGGGCCGCTGGTTGGGCTGACTCCCCTGCCGACGCCTGGGCACTTGCCCACGACCTCAGAACCCATCTTATTACGGATTTTCGTGCCCACAACATCCGCTGTGACATTCACCACCACCAATTCCAGCCGAATCAATTTTCACACGACCACTCTCCAAACTCAACAATGGCACGCCCTGAAACACTCCCCTAAACTCCCTCCCTGAACCAGGCACCAGTCCCCTCAGCCCCAACAAACCAGTGAACTCTGAGATTTCATTTAAGTTTTCCCCAAAGCAACCGATGCCCAGCTAGACTTGTCTTGCCAAAGACAACGTCGCCGAACGAACACACAAATCAGCCGGAGTTTTCTATGGGCAACACAACATCGGCGCCGATAGTCGACCGGACTCGAAAAGATCGGTGCTATGACGAGTACTTTCTAAGAAAAGTCCTAAGCGATCCAGAAACCCATTATTATTCCGAACTGTGGAATGGCTATTGGGAAATCTTCAACCAGGAGATGTTGCCAAAAGCAAAAACGGTCAAACTCCTAGCGAAAGCAGTCAAAAATTGCCAGTTTGATGACCCCAGAGAGACACAATACCTTATTGCACAGACTTTGAATCATCACCAAAAAAAAGACTTCGAGGCTTCCATTGAAATTCTAAGGAGGCGTGGCGGGCGACAGATTTTTAAGACCGCAACGGATCTTCTATCCAACGATACTTGCGCCGAAAAGATATTCGGGATTCGTTTGTTGAGCAGATTAGGAACCCCATTCGAACCATGGGTTGTAATGGCTCAGCCTCACCTCGAAAAAATAATCGCGGAAACGAACCCGCTGGGACACACCGAAACTGTCATCAGTGTCATTGGCTATCTCAACAAAGACCTCAGCCCGGAAGCAGCAACGCAAATTGCCAAAGGGCGTATCCGAAACAGTTCATCTCCCAAGGTGCGAGGCATACTAAAGGGTAAGATCTTCAGTGCCAATGATGCTTCAAGCGTCAAAGAAATTGTTCAAATAGCCCAAAAACAAGAGTCTCAAATAAAGAGAGAAGCCCAAACAGCATTATTGTATCTAAGAACCCTCTCCCGCAGGAGACAAGTTTATAACCATTCACGTCCGGATTCCCCTCGAAGACCAAAACGGCAAACACCTCCGCCTAAACCCATTTCACGAGTAAAACCAAGCTATCTACAGGTGGTCACCGGTGATGACTCCCCCCATCAAGGGATTCATCAATTCGAAAAAAAGAAAAACCGAACAAATCCCAAGATAAAACATCGTTTTGGTATCGCGGCCGCGATGCTTGCCATGACCTTCTTAAGTACTATGGCGTTGAGTCAAATAGATGAACCTAAACCAAGACGTAAATCGCTGCTCAGCACTAAGTCAATTCATAAAACGTCATTGCCCATGGCCGACGATTTCTTTGGACATAGATCCGTAGGCCAAGTTCTCAACCTCAGAAAAACCGCCTGGCTCCTATTTCACCGCACCCATCTACCATCGGCCGCATCCTTTTTTGCCGCCCCAAAACAAGACAAAGACAGTATCAACTTGACACATATTGTGAAAGTGCTCGCGGACGCAGGCAACAAAGGGTCAATGGACCGAGCTACCCTCTTCGTTTCTTTAGTGGGTGACCAAAACCCAAAACTCGCATCAGAGATCGCACAAAAAACCATCAATGGACTCAACTATTGGCACCGCGATGATTTCGTCAGACACCTAGGCGGGATCGAGCCAGGAAGCACCCTGCGGAATATACTTCACGAAGAAAGCCTTCTCTTTAATCCTGGCCTCCAAAAGCTCAATTCTAGCACAAAGAAAACCATGGCGAACATCTTATTACGTGGCTGGAGCACCTCCAAAGAAGAAGCACTGGCACGACACCTGGTCTCTCCGGAAATCCCCTTCGAGTTTTCGATGCAACCCTGAGTAAGCTCGGCTTCTTGACCAAACAATAGGTCTGACCAAAGCCACATCCTCAAGTTATTGACAAAATCCCACCCCGGGCAGTGAGCCCCCATCCCTAACCCGAAGTTTACCCCATTTGCCCACAAACATCTTCTTGCGAAACCCGTCCTCGGTGACATAGAACGCCCCCATGTCAAAGCTACGAGTCGCCCTACTCTACGGTGGTCGATCCACCGAACATGAAATATCTATTCTATCGGCCCGAAACATCCTCGCAGCGCTGGATCGGGATAAATTCGATCCTATTCTTATTGGAATCGACAAATTAGGCCGTTGGTTACTCCAGGATGAAACAACCCTCCTCGGCGCCCCAAAAGAGCCCAGAAACATCAAACTCGTGGAAAGCGAAACCACCATTGTTATTGAACCTCGACCCAACGGTTGCCGATCCATGCCGGACAATCGCCCCATGAACATAGACGTGGTATTCCCGGTGCTTCACGGTCCCATGGGGGAAGACGGAACGCTCCAGGGACTTCTCGAACTCGCAGAATTACCCTTTGTCGGCTCTGGGGTCTTAGGAAGCTCAGTCAGTATGGACAAGGATACAACGAAACGGCTTCTCAGAGACGCAAAAATCCCCATATCTGATTTTGTCACCCTAGAGCACCACCAATATAAGAGAGCCCCCAAAGAAGCACTTAGAAAATCTGGGAAACTCGGTTTTCCCCGCTACGTAAAACCCGCTAACCAAGGGTCGTCAGTGGGAGTTTCCCGGGTCAATGACGAGCAAGGATTAGCGAAAGCAGTCGAAAATGCATTTCAATATGACACAAAGATACTCATTGAAGAAGCCATCCATGGTCGGGAAATAGAATGTTCTGTATTGGGAAATGAAGATCCCATCGCCTCGGTCATCGGCGAGGTCATTGTCCAAAACACCGATGGCTTTTATTCCTATGAAGCCAAATATGTGGATTCACATGGCGCTAAATTGGCAATACCTGCCAAGCTCAAGTCGGGACAGCAGGCGGAAATTCAAGAAATGGCCATTAGAACTTTTCGCGCATTAAATTGCTCAGGACTCAGCCGAGTGGATTTTTTCCTGGAGAAAAGTGGTCGGCTGCTCGTCAACGAAATCAACACCATCCCGGGCTTTACGAATATCTCCATGTATCCCATGCTATGGGCTGAAAGTGGCCTTCATCAAAAAGACCTAATCACCAAACTACTCAATCTCGCCATCGACCGATATGAGAAGCAAGCGAAAATACGCCGCTCCGTGCACTAAAGTACCTCCAAAAAACGGTTCCATCGAGCCATGATATTATTCGTTTCGCCTGCTTCGTCGTCAAAGTGATCGACCTTTGGCTACAGGTCCGAAAATCGGCCCTTTTCGAAACACTAAAACTAAGCTTGTGTCGTCACTTAACATCCCGTGTTGAAGTTGGCCCAAAAAGTGTCCTCCAATGGGACTCAACAAGGAACCTCAATAAACAATCGAGCGACTCAATTCCTTTATGCCTACGGCCTAGTCTTCTTAGCTATCGGTAGTGTTCTGCTGATAACACTCCTGGAATGGGGAAGTAGCCTAGGCACTATCCTAGACTTCGAAATCTTGACTATGGTCGTTGGAGTATCCGTGGCAATCAGTGTTGCTGCCTTTGGACCGAGCTACCCTCGACTTCTAAAAATCGCCATACAATCGGATGCAAAACCGCACCTCATCGCCAGTGCCTAGGAAATTGGCCGTGGACTGGGTCGCATTGTTAAAAGTGCAGGCATTTTTATCATCTTAGTCAATCTGGTCATGAGTCTCGCAAACCAACTCCACGAGCAATTGTCTCTTAAAACAATCACCGCCCTCGCGGTCATCAATCTACTGGGCATTCTCTACGGCTTTACCTTGGATATTCTCATTTTTCTTCCTCTGGCAGAGTCCCTTAGAATCCGTAGGGAAAATCACGAGATATTTTCCAGAAAAATAAAAACACCACCAAATTACGCGTCCGAATATGGGCCGGTACACAATCAATAGAGTCACCCACTAGGAATTTAAACTCAAAACATTTTAGGCATAAGGATTTTGTCCGACGCAATATAGAAAAGCCTAAGAAACCATCGCCGCTACCCCCTAAATCAGAGGCGGGAAATCGTAGGCCAAAGCCGAAAAATCAATGTTCGTATGAGCCATTGAGTATTGACTGTAGCCAGAAGAACTCGTAGGGGGCACCGAATGCTTCGTCACCAGGAGAATGCCTGCTCCGGTGATATTTAAGAATTAGCTTCTAGAAATATCGTTCTCAGTACCGAGCAAGAATCTTTTTAAGGAGTGCCTCGATATGCATCCTCACCTTCTAGCATTCATCGCAATCACCGTAGCGCTATACTTTTCCACAGCATGTAGTCATCAAACCGTAACGACTTCACCGCGTTCTAAAACGCCTTTACCAATTAACGCGTTCACCTCAAGTCCCACAACCACCGCCAAACCCACCAAATCGGCGAAAAAGGAAGGGCTCTTATTCGGAGCCGAGGTCAAATATCTGAGCCGTTCCAAGGCAAAGAAGTTGGGCATGAAAAAACGAAAAGGTGTCCTGGTAGCCCATGTACGTATGTGGGGAGTGGCCTCAAATCTAGGCCTTAAAGAAGAAGATGTTATCATCAAAGTTAATCGAGCCACCATTCGAAATATTCGGCGATTTAATCAGCAAATGAATAAGCTCAACAACGACTCGCGACTAACCCTCACCGTCTGGCGACATGGAAAGTACAGAAAACTTCGCGCCAAATCCTAGAGAACTTTTGGCCAGGTATTCTAGGATATCTCAATGAACTCGCGGCGGCAGGTAATGCCGCTGTGCTACCACTTTCTCAGAACCGACCATGTCCCAACCTTTCTGGAAGAATCGCAAAAGTTCTTTTGCAAATTCCATTTCGCGAATAATCAGCCCGACATTTCTGCTCTTTGTAAAATAGTCACCGCTAAAATTGCTGGTTCCAAGCCATGACCAGTCATCATCCACCACCATAAATTTAGCGTGAACAACCCTGGCATATGGAATGAATCCCCCCGAGAACTGCGGTATTTTAACGAATCGAACCTCTGTATTCCTGAATCGGCTTAGGGCTTTAACCGCAGCCTGCTTCGGATCTTTTTTGCTCCAATCTGCAACAATCATTCTCAATTTCACACCCCGAGAAGTCGCAGCCTTCAGAGCATTATGTATCCGTCGCCAAGAAGACCCATCATAGTTTCGAATAGAATAGCTCAATAGCTGAATGGTGATATGTTGCTTCGCCCCATCAATCGACTCCAGTATTTTTGGTAAATCCCAAGTCGCCCCTTCAGGAATATGATCTCGCGGACTGGCCACCAGCTGAACTTCTCCCTCCCGGCCCTTGTAACCGAATGGTCGCTTTATCCATGGAGTAAGGAGTTTGGATGAACCAACCTCAGAACGGCCGGCACGTATCCAATCAAAATTGAAAACGGATAAAAGCTCGTTGCTCAGTGACTTCGAATGAACTCTTACTCCCAGCTCAAGGATATGCTCTAAAGCGCGCCAATCGAAATTCTGACTGCCAATAAATGCCTCTTCTTCGTCAACCACAAAATATTTTGCATGATGAACTCCCCCAGTAAGCCCCTTCCAATCAGAAAATCTTAATTCAACACCAGCCATCTTCTTAATTCGGCCCATCTCCACTGGATATTTTGACGCAAAATAGGCATCCACCAAAAAACGAACCCTTACTTTTCGTTTCCCCGCATCTTCGATCGCCCTAAGCACCGGTTCCAGCTTTCCGCGACGATTCGATTTAGTACTCACATAAAACTGCGCTATAGACAGGCTACTCTTCGCTCCTCGAATCATACTCAACCAAGTTTCTGCCGCATTTCCTAAGCTTGGACTATCCAAATCAGTCCCAACAGGGACACTTTCTATGAGTTCAATATCAGACACTGGCTGAGTAGCCATAGCAGCTTCTGCGCGCGAAAAAGACAAGAAGACCGACGCTCCAAATAGCAATCGACGCACGAAACAAAGACACTTATGAACAAACATATGCCAACACCTCAATCACCTGGACCGGAGTTTGAGCCACGGCCATTGCAACGCAATCCACTTCCTTTAATGCATGGTCTAATTCTGGGTCATGTATCACGATCAACGGTTTGCCCAATGCTGAGGCGTAGCCCGCTTCAAAGGCCGTATTCCATTGACGATATTTTGTTCCAAAGCGGGCAATCACCAGGTCTGATTTTTCCATTAGAGTTCGCGTCCGAATCCCATTGACTCCCGCTCCCTTCCGGTCTCTCCAATAGGGGCTCTCTTCGGCACCCAAAATATTAACTCCCACCATGTCGCTTTCTTCGTGATTTGTCACTGGAGCGCCAAAAAATATGGGCAACCCGCGCTCCGATGCCAGTAAAATCAGCTCATCTCGCCAATTCGTATGGATTTCACCTGCCAAATAAACATTTAATTTCATTGTACTACCATCCACTTACATGTTTTCTCTTACTAAGTCGCCCACTAATATCTTTCAACCTCTTGCATTGATGCTAAAAGGAAATACGATAGGCCTTAACCAAGCAGGAGTTCGTCATGGATTTATACCCGGCACTCAATCAAACCTTCCGCAAGTGGGCAGAAGATTTGGAAGATATCATGGCTGAGAGTCCCCGCCGCGAAAGCCTAGAAGAACTCAGTCGACACATCGTAAACCAGCGCCAACACACCAAAGCCAGCAAACTTTTATTCGTATGCACCCATAACTCCCGCCGCAGTCAGTTGGCACAGTGTCTCGCCCAGGCAGCAGCAACCTATTACGACCTCCCATACATCGAAACTTTTTCCGGTGGTACAGAAGCAACTGCTTTCCACCCAAACGCAATAAAGGCATTAACAAACTTAGGTTTTACTGTAGAAAAAAAAGAAGGGCCTCACTCAACGACCAACCCCATCTATTTAACCTACATGCATTCCAGCCTGGCCCCGTTGAGACTCTTCTCAAAAAGACATAGGGACACCCCCAACCCAAAAACCAACTTCATTGCCATTATGACGTGTAGTGAAGCCAATGAGCAGTGCCCCGTCATCGATGGTTCCGATGAAAGACTTCAATTGAGCTACAAAGATCCAAAAATTGCCGATAAGACCCCTCAAGCCAAGGATGTGTATTTGGATAAAGCAACAAAAATTGGTCGCGAAATGACATGGGTCATGCTCGAAGTTCGCAGGAAATTGCAAGACGCTAAATAACCCCCTAGAAGTTACGTCATCATGTCTTACTTGATCGCCAAAAGTCTCCATATTATTGGTTTCACGTGCTGGTTTGCCGGCCTATTTTACATCGTCCGCCTCTTTATTTACGATATGGAAGCTCGAGAAAAATCCGCTCAAGAAGAAAAAATTCTCATTGCTCAACTGCAAATAATGCAACAAAGACTCTGGTACGGTATTACATGGCCCTCTATGGTCGTCACACTTCTTTGTGGGCTTTGGCTAACACATCTATACGGCTCCCTACCTCAGTGGCTAATCATTAAACTCACTTTAATCCTCTTGTTGGTCTGCTATCACCTTCTCTGTGGCTCTATCCTTAAAAAACTTCGAAGTGATGCAGTCGGAAATTGGTCATCAAGACGACTTCGAATGCTTAATGAAGTCGCAACCGTTTTTCTCGTATTCATCGTGTTCACTGCGGTCTTCAAACAACAGATGACTTTACCCATACTGGGAAAAATAACCGGTACTTTTTTCTTCTTATTGGTTGGAGGATTTCTTCTTTATCAAAAAATGCGAAAAAAATCAGCATCTAAACTCGCTGATGGTTAAATACCGAGAATACGAAAATAACAGTCAGTGGAGAGAAACGAAAATAACAGTCAGTGGAGAGAATCAGGCGAATGACTTGACTCAAAATCTTCATTGAGCTGATCAACACTCAATATCAATTCTTCTTCGGAAATCGCACCTTCTTCATGTAACCAAGTCAGCCGCCTCAATTCATCCTGATGAACATTGTTGGGATCAACATAATAATAGAGGTTTCGAAGATAGGACCGCCGGCGAAGCATTAACTCCGCAACAAAGGTATCTAATTCGGACTGACCACTCTTGGCCCAAATGAATTCGACCGAGCTATTATGTGAGGTCCTTATCAAAAGAAAATTCTGCACAACCGTGAAGTAGGTGACAAATAGAATACTGGAAAAGAAAAACCACAAAATAGCCGGCGCCATAGCTTCATTGCCCAATCCAAGGGCTTGCAGCATCAAATAGCCCACCGCGACTACCGCAGTACACACTCCACCAAAAAAGAGATACGAATATCGCCGGGTAAGCTCACCAACATCCTGCTGTAGATTCTCATAGGAAACATCAATGGAAGTCGAACCATTCAGATCTTGTAAATCCAACCGGAGCGAAGATTGCCCCAATGTAAAGACTCTTCGTTGAAACAATGTTTTTTGTTTTAGCTGCATTTATCGTTCACCATCATACAAAAACAAATCCTAGGCAGACGGTACCACAGCCCAGTCACGAATCAAGTATCAAGAGGAAGGACCTATGACTTAGAGTACAAAACGAGTCCCCGGAACATCCGCCAAAGACTCGTGAATATCGATAACAGTCTTCGCATCGGGAACCCTCACCCGCACCGTCAGCCCCACATGTTTGCCTCCCCGGCTCTCTCGCCTATCCATGATCAGCGTTTCGAGGTCATCCTCACTTAAATGGCCGGAAATCGCTCCCTTTACGCCTTTCTCGAATGCCTCAGAGTTATCTCCCACCGCCTTGAAAACATATTCACAAGGAAAATCATGGACATCTTTCAGCTTTTCAATCAATTCCATATAATCACCCATTCAACCGCTTCCTCCCTTGCCCATTATTGTAACACGCCTCTCTCATCTAGGCTCCTTGACGTCAAGGCGCCCCCAAAAAACAGGGTTGCAGGAAAACACCAAATAATATTCGTCAGTTAGAGGCGATAAAATCAAAGTTTTGGCCTTGTGCCCACAGGAAACCTAAGATAATTGGCCCGTCACGCGCAAGACAAAGTTGAGGCTCGGAGCCCAATCCAATCCATTACGAGGATACATCATGTCGAATAGGGATACCAACCAACCCAATAATAAGCAGGACGCCAGCGTCATCGGTTCATTGAACCTCGATGAACACGTTCAGAACTCCAAGTCGCAATCGCTTCTTGATTACGTCACGCCCGGTGTCCCAATTAAAACCGTCATTACAGCAACAAAAGATACAGTCACTGCGGAAAATGTCGGACAAGATGAATCCATCATTTACACCCCTGCCAAAAATGAATTGCAGCTGACCGCCAGAGCTGTCATCACCGGTACAGCCATGGGCGCTGTCGTCTCCGCGATGAATATCTATTTTGGCCTCAGAACCGGCTGGAGCATTGGTGGATCACTCATCGCCGCCATTCTCTCGTTCGCCTTTTTCCAAGTGGTGAAACCCAAAAATAAATTCACACCTCTGGAGACCAATATCGCCCAAACTTCGGGCAGTGCGGCAGGCTCCATGACTTCCACGGCGGGTCTCTTGGCCTGCATCCCAGCCATGACCATGCTGGGATACGAGTTAACCACCCTCGAACTCTATTTGTGGGCAGGCTCAGTCGCGTGGCTGGGGGTGTTTTTCGCCGTTCCTTTGCGTCGACAAATGGTTCTCATGGAAAAACTTCGGTTCCCCACGGGCACCGCCACAGCCAACACCATTATGGCCATGTTTGCGAGCGGTGTGGATGCTATGCAAAAGGCCCGGGTCCTTATTTGGTTTGCCTTGGGCGCAGCCATCTTTACCCTCACCAAGCACTTTGTGCCTGCCTTGGAAATGCCTCCCCTCGACCAATGGCTCCCCATCGCCGCCCTAGGCACCGCCGGAGCTTATGGTTTCAAACTCCTCATCAGCCCCATGATGCTGGGTGCGGGGGTCTTGATTGGAATGCGCGTCGCCGCTTCTCTGATGGCCGGCGCATTCGTTTCCTGGGCAATTATCGCCCCCTTCGTCGAAAGCCAAGGATGGGTTTCTGGCCCAACCATGAGCTACGGAAGTGGTGCCCGAGGCTGGATTCTGTGGGTGGGTGTCGCAATCATGGTTGCAGATGCCCTCACCCAGCTGGCCATGTCCTGGAAAACAATTCTCGCCACCTTCAAACCCTCGGCTCCCACCGGTGAAGCGTTGGCCGATACCTCAACCGACGGTATCCCCAACAGCTGGTGGATCGTGGGGTTGGCAACAGCCAGTTTGGTGACTATCAGCACCGCATATTACGTTTTCGAGATTTCCCCCTTCATGACTATAATCGCTATCGGTTTGTCCTCTATTCTCGCCGCCATTGCAGTGCGCTCTACCGGCGAAACCGACATCAACCCCGTTGGTGGTATGGGCAAGGTCACCCAGCTCGTCTATGGAGGTATCGCCCCAGGACAACTGGCTACCAACCTAATGGCAGCAGGAATCACGGGCGCAGGTGCATCACAAGCCGGGGACATGATGCAAGATCTCAAAACTGGACACATGCTTGGCGCTTCGCCACGCAAGCAATTAATCGCCCAATTATTGGGGATCACCGGTGGTATCATCATTTGCGTACCCATTTATAAACTCTTTACCAGCGCCTACGAAGTTGGCGGGAAAGACCTCCCAGCTCCTGCCGCCCACGCATGGAGAGCCATGGCAGAACTTCTCTCTAAGGGACTCGACGCCATGCCTTCATTTGCACTTTACGGCGTTATTGCTGGCCTTCTCTTTGGCATCGCAATGCCTTTGCTACGCAAAGCAAAGCCAGAAGCTAAATGGATTCCGTCAGGCCTCGCCTTCGGCATCGCCTTTATCATCCCAGCCTTCTACTGCCTGTCCATGTTCATCGGCACCGTGATTTTCAAGTCGTGGGAAAAGCGTTCTCCCAAAGTTGCAGCGGGTCTTGGTTTCGCCATTGCATCCGGTTTAATCGCAGGCGAAGGCCTCATGGGGGTGGTCAATTCTATCTTAACCCTCCTGGGAATCGGCGGCGGCCACTAAGAGCCCTCCTTACTCACTTCCCATAACCGCCAAGACCTTTGCCTAGAGTAGAACGCCACAGCGCCCTACCTCCACAATCGGTCCATTCCTAATTTAGAATATCTTCCGGATAGTTCCAAACGCCGCACCTCTTAGCGACGAAACTTTGATAACTCCACATACCTTCTTAAACGAGTGGGCTGGAAACACACAAGGAACGGCATCTTCTTAGACACAAGCACATTCAATACGGCGCGAGCAGGCTTTAGCCACCAAGGACATACATTCGACGACATCCTAAATCCGGACAAGCGTAAAGCATCATCGAATATCTAAAAAACGCTTTCATGAAACAATTCTAAGCGATTACTCCACCATAGGAACCGAGACCCCCAATCTAAGGAGGACCTTACTGAGCTGCCATTCTCTTTACCGGTATCGTTGAAACAAAAAATATGCGAAACTTATACCGTGCCGGACTGTTTGAATCCCCAGTGGACATCAAGTCCCCTAACGAAGGTAGGATAATGTACGACGGTCAACAAGTACTCATCGGGTTCAACATTCTTATTTTGATGGCAATTGGCTGCATTGGAGGTCCTGAGCAAGAAAGTTTGAACGTTGAAAAAGCAGGCTACCTTATCGCATTACAGGAAGCAGGACTCGGAGCAGATGAATCCGAAATCCAAAATGAATCCGAAAGCCCAAATGAAGATGGTAAAGAAAAAACCGGACCGGCAAGAGTAAACATCGATGTGGATTGTTCTCTCCCTGGGATCCGAGACCGATTACTTCAACGTTTCAATGCCGATGTAAGTGGAGATTTAAACACCGCAGAACAAGACAGTATGGAGACTGAAATGTTCGGCGAGGCAGACACGGAATATCCAGAGAAAGAAGTAAAAGCCATTGATACCGAGGCCAAAACCTCTGGAAACGACGACCAGGCCAAACGAGGAAAACATGGAAAACATGGAAAACATGGAAAACATGGAAAACATGGAAAGCATGGAAAACGTTGCAAACTCAAACAACTTATGTGGCTCTACGATGCCGATGAATCAAAGAGTCTCGACAGTGAGGAAATTTCAACCCTCAAAGCAGATCTTCAAACCCGGTGCGAAAATATAAAGGCCTACTATCTCGACAACTTTGATGCCAACAACGACGCGACCATCGATGAAACGGAAAGAGCCGCGATTCAAGAAGCCAAAAAGACAGCCAAAAAAGCGCAACGGGAAGAAAAACAGGCCGAACGATTCGCTAAAATTGATACCAATAACGACCATCTAATCAGTGCCGAGGAGATGCAAGCAGTTCAGGCAACAAAAGATGCGGCTCGAGCCGAGAAAAAGGAAAGCAGAAACAAACTCAGGACTCACGCCAAGAAACTAAGTGCTGAAGCGCGGGCTGAAAAACGGTCCAGCAAACAGGCCGCCAAGTTTGCTGCGGCAGATAAAGACAGTGACGGTAACCTAAATTTGGAAGAATTCATCGCTGCCACGGGAACCACGAAAAAGAAAAAGCACCATAGAGGAGCTAAACGAAGCAATCTCAAAAAGCAATTTGATACGGACGGTGACGGCTCACTGAGCGAGGAAGAAATAGGCGCCATAAAAGCAGAACTCAAAGCGCGCGTACGAGGGGAGCGGATTGCCGACAAATTCTCATCCCCTACCCCCAATACCAACCCGACGGAAGAAGCATCCGCAGAGTAAGATAAGCTCGAAAGACTCACTCTTTCTTTTCCGTCTTTTCCATTTCCTTTAATTCCTTGGCGAGCCAGCGAATCTCTGCCTGTTTCTGCATCACACTCCTATATTCGGGATTCGATTCTGCATATTCTCGGACCACTTTCGCCATTTCCTTGTCAAAAGTGGGACGAACTACCCTAACTTTCTCCTCGAGTTTTTTATCAATAAAATCCCATCCCCCTTGAAACTTCTTCCCCGCACCGGACGCCAAAAAACGATTGATGGTCGTCAATTCAGCTAAAGTATAATGCTCAAGTAATAACAGTGACACCGCCTCGATATAAGTTCTCTCATACCCCAAATCCAGAATCTCCTTTTCAACCGACGGAGGGATATTGATACCCTTCATCGCCGAATGTAAGCCGGTCAAAAAAACGCTTGAATAGCGCATGAGCTCTATGTGCTGATTCACAACAACTTGCTCATCCGCTGACAATTCCTTCATATTCGTAAGGAGCGTCTGACTCTTATCCGTCGTAGCGCAATGAGAAAATCCCACCAACAATCCCAAAGTTATCAATGTTGCTTTCAGAATTCGTAACATGGATCCACCTCCCCAATCATTCGAATCAATCTACCTCATCTTCCAGATATCAGAGACTCTCGTCGTGCTCGGGACTCAGTGTTGAAAAAGGTCCAAAGACACACCCAAATAAATTTCTAAATTCGCCTAAAAAAGTCAACCAAAACGCACCCGTAAACTCGCCCTTCCTTACTCTGAAAGACCATTTTATCCCCCTTGGAAAAAATGACTGATGCCATAAGCCCTAGATGGAGATTAACACCAAAAATACCACCACAACAGAAAGCAACAAAATCCACAGGATAAATGTCGTCCCACCAGCCTACCAAGTCGTGTCATAAATGGCGCTCCATTCTTCGGGTAAAATACCTGGCTTCTTTCGGGACGGTAGTCTCAGGGCCATACGAATCCACTTCACGAAATTCAAAGCCTGAAAGATCCCATCAACCGTGGCTTGGCATCCTAAATCCGGCTATACTCGACACAGGACAATCATGGAACGATATCTAACTATCCTGCTAATTCTAGCGCTATCGTCGCAGGCCTGCTCTGCAGAAGAGACCTCCTGGAGAGACCTCGAAGCGACCAGTGAAGAAAAACAAGTCATCAACTTAAAATTCTATCCAACGATCTGTACAAAATCGCCCGAAAGATGCCTCTTTGTTCGGAGGATGGGCTCTCTGAGTACCTCAGAAGCAGAACTGGTTGCCACTTTCCCAGGTAAGTTCATTTCTCTCGACAACGTCGAAGAAGTATCGCCAGCAGCAATCGTTGAATTGGCGAAATGGCGTGGTAACAGTCTAAGCATCGTAAATATGGTAGAACTCGACCAACTAACCGCAGCCAATCTTTCAAAATGGAAAGGCAAAGAACTCTATTTAGATGGGCTAAGGGTCCTCCCTGAAAAGGTCATCAAAGCCCTCACAAAAAATTCAACCCTGACAACTCTATCCTTCAATCGTGTGGAAACAATCAAAGGCAACACTGCATATGCCCTGGCCGCGTGGAAGGGGCAAAGATTGTACCTTAATGGCCTGAAATCCATTCGCGGTCGTCCTGCAAGCGTCATTGCCACATGGAAAGGCCAACATTTAGCCCTAAACGGACTCACGAAGATTACTGCCCTCACCGCCCGACACCTTAAGCGATTCAGTGGCAGAATAATTGAGTTAAACAATGTTCAAATCGATACGCTCGACACCTTAGAGCTGATTGTATTGACCCAATCGACCAAAGTCTTGAACCTATCGAGACTCCCAAAACTACCTCAAAAATCGGCGAGGAAACTACTGAAATGGGACGGTAAATCCCTCATCCTATCGAAGCTAACAACCCTATCCTCCAAAGCCGCGGCATCCATCGCTCAAATCAAAACAAAAAACATCGATCTTAGCGGTGTAAAGAAAATATCGCCCCAAGCCCTCAAACAACTCAGCAAATGGAAGGGTATAACCATAAACTTGAGTGGCTTGAAAAACCTATCCAAACAACAAGCGAGAGCACTCGCGCAATTCAAAGTACGGACTCTACAGCTTAATGGATTAACAAAACTACCACTCCCCGTCTTCAGTGAACTCATGCGTTGGCCGGGCTGGACCCTCGAACTCAATAAAATTAAATATCTCACCCCCGAGCATGGTGAAATCATTTCATCGTGGCCAGGAAGCGGTATTGAAACAAATCTCCACCTCGAAAATTTGACCAAACTCGATGATGCCACCGCCGTTCTCTTTGCCACGTGGCGAGGCAAAGGTGGTTATTTGTTTGTTCATTGCCCAAGACTAACACTCAAGAACTTAAGCAGAGTTCATAAACTTCCCATTTGGACTCGGAGTTCCACTCAGATATCCCCATCGTTCAAAACAGTATTGGCAAAGCTCAAAACACGAAAGGGAAAAACCGACAAAGGACGGCTAAAGGTATTGGCGAAATATGCCAAAGAGGAAGGCAAAACCCTGGAGCAACTTCTGCAAGGAATTATGGACAACTATCTCGGCCAACAGGGATTCCAAACCCATACACACCTCGACGACGAACGAGAATTAGGACTTATCGACTAACATTCTAAGTCTCGGATCTCACAGAGGTGAGGATTGGTAACAAACCTAAGAGAATTCGCGAAAACAAGAAACTTTAAAAAGCACATTTATTCTCTAAGTGGATAATTCGACACAATTCAATTCGAGAAACCTCACCCGACACAACCCAAGAGATGCAACAATAATCCCTAGCCACGTAGTCGCTTAATCAATGGCTCTTCGCTTTCATAGATCCTCTTGATCCCATCTCCCATCGCCGCTTCAATAACTCGAATATCACGAACCAAACGATTCAGCCCCTGTGGCTCAATAGAAGCACTCTGATCGCTCCCCCACATTGCTCGATCAAGCGTAATATGACGCTCGACAAAAGTGGCCCCTAAGGTGACGGCAGCACAAGACACCTGTAGGCCGAGTTCATGCCCAGAATAACCGATAGGACATGAAAACTCTTCTTTTAAACGATGAATCATTCTTAGGTTAATATTTTCCGTAGGACAGGGATAAGCACTTGTGCAATGTGCTATGGCCAGATTCTCGGGATCAAGAAAACGAACAGCCTGGCGGATCTGATCCATGGTAGACATGCCGGTCGAAAGCAATACTGGCCGGCCGGTCGCTTTCAGTTTTTTGAGTAACCCTTCACTGGTTAATGATGCAGAGGCAATTTTATAACAAATGGGGTCAAAACGCTCCATAAAATCGACAGAGGACACATCCCAACACGAAGAAAACCAATGAATACCCCTCTCGTCACAATAAGAAGCAATTTCAGCATATTGCTCTCCTGTGAATTCCATACGATGACGATAATCGATATAACTCATCATCCCCCACGGAGTTTCTCGCTGAACATCCCACATCTCCTTAGGGACACATAGTTCTGGCGTTCTCTTCTGAAATTTGACGGCTTGACATCCCGCTTTAACAGCCACGTCAATCAGGGATTTCGCTACTTCCATTTCACCATTATGGTTAATACCTATCTCACCAATGATATAGCATGGGTATCCATCCCCAATTGTTTTATCTCGAAGTCGCAATTTCGTCATTTGTTACCTCTCTAAATTGGCAGTAATCAAATCGCAGATTTCCCGAACAGCACCTTGTCCACCCCGGGACTGCGTAATGAATCGGGCATGCTCGATCACCTCGGGTCGTGCATCCTGAACAGCCACTGGCCAAGAAACCCACTGCATACATTCAACATCATTGAGGTCATTGCCAACGTAGACAATATTTTCAGGGTCAACGCCCCGTTCCTCTGCAATCGATTTAAGCTTCGTGAGTTTATCATGGTAGCCGTGATGACATTCGACGCTTAATTTTTCGCACCTCCGACGGACCACTGGATTTCTTTCCTGGGATAATACAATCACTTTAACCCCATGCTCTTCCACTTTACGAATACCTGGCCCATCACCGCGATAGCAGATAACACTTTCTACCCCTTCTTCCGAGACAAAAACTCTGTCGTTGGTCATAACTCCATCGAAGTCCAATACCAACATTTTTGGGTCGACAGGAGTAAAAGATTGCCCTAAACCCCGTCCAATTTGAAAAAGGGCATTGAAAAGACCAACATCTTCAGGTTCATCAATTTGGAACCCATCCAAAGGGTCAGTCTCAAAACAAGTGATCTTACCGCCCAATCGATTTTCGTGCTCAAGGATAAGGTAGGGCTTAAAAATATAGATAGAACCATTCTCGACCATTTCCAAATGGGTATCCTGCCTCCTAGGACGGTTTGCATAATCGTATGTGGGCTCAACTCCATCAGCCTTCATTCTCCAGATAAAACCCTGCACCCTTGAACCTGAAAAGAGAGAATCGGCATCGGTTTCCTTAAATTGGACGTAGGCAGCATCAATATCCCCTCCCCTCCGAAGCGGTGAGGTACACTGCAATAACACCACCAAACTCGGTTCATAGCCCTCCGTCAGTTTGAGAAACTCTAAAGTATGTTTCAAGGCTGATTCAGTGGAAGCAAATTCCCCACTAAGTCCCGATGGCCGTTTGACCACGTCCGCCCCAAAGGATTCAGCTTCCGTAATAATTTCCGAATCATCGGTGGAAACAACAACCCTTGTGATGGAATTCGCTCGCTGTGCATGCCGAATGGTATGGGCAATGAGCGGTAATCCCCCAACCTCCACAAGGTTCTTTCGCGGTATCCCCTTCGAACCACCTCGGGCCGGAATAACAGCCAAAACTTCTTCTCCCACATCGCCAGCGTAAGCCATTGAGACAACTCCCCATCATTCTATTTAAATCCATATCGTTGAATTTTAGTAACTCTTAAGAAAAGAGAAGAAATCCCCCCCTTCAAACAAGACCCCGGCTAAATTGTAGCTAGAATAGCCCTTAGAAACCCTATAGATAACCTATCGATGGAAAAACTAAGACTCATTGTGTCAAACGGGCGGTACTCCCTGGGCGACGGTCTAAAAACATGGCTAAATGATGAGTCTTTATCAAGATTTAAAGAAGAGTTTACCCATTATCACCGGCAAGCGACCAGCCAACGCCACCTTATTTTAGGGGCGGGAGACCTAAGCTGGGTCCCCGAAACCGATCAAGTTTTCATCATCTACGAACCAAACCACAAAATCATCGAAGACCTACAACAGGCATTTCCAGAAAGGTCTGCATGCTCCAAGATCAAGCTTGTTTCCAATATGGACCAATTGCGGCCAATCCTTCACGACACCGATGAAAACATCGTCAAATCCATGGGCACTTTCAGCTTTTCCTCTTATGCCCAGCGGTACCCAGATTTGGTGCAAAAGCTCTCAGTCCAAGCCGACCACGCCAACGCTCAAGCGCGACTGCAAAAGATTGCGCTTCGAGAAATCACGAACAAACAATTTCAAGCCGCAAAAAACTTGAGCCTAGTTCTCCAAAGACCCTACTCCCATTGGATGAATCTCCTTTTCCAAAATGTACCCGCCGTAATTGTGGGAGCCGGTCCCTCCCTCGACTATGTGATTCCCATATTAAAGAAATATCAAGATTCGATTTTTATTTTTTCAACCTTCACTTCAACCAAATCACTGGTCCAAGCTGGGATTTCTCCACATTTCGTCGTCAGTTTGGAACACAGATACCTCCGATATGCATCAAACGGGGTGGCCACAGAGCATATCGATTTACTCGCCAGTTCCTGGACCCACCCTAATAGCCTAAGTGAAAACTATCGAAGCCAGACCATGTTGGCGCATGATGCTGACCCATTTTTTCATCTCCTATTCCCCAATGCCAACTTCCCTACCCTATGCGCCGGCGCAAACGTTTCCTGTAGCGCCCTATTGCTCGCTTGCTACATGGGCATGAACCCCATTATCCTCGCCGGGCAAGATTTGGGCTATCGGTCAGGCAAGACCTACGCTCAAGGAAGTAACTACGGGAGCTTTAAATACCAAATATCAAAAAGCAGCGACGGCGTGACCTACATAGAATTTCCCGACCAGCCCCACATCACAAAGACACTCGACAAACTTTCATCCCAAGACTCACGTCCTGGAGAACAATTTACCCGGCGAAGCGTGGTCCCAGTGCCCAGTAGCACCAACGAAACCGTCTACGCTACTTTTCAACATACCTTCGCGCGTCAGTGGCTAGAGGAGTTTGCAAAGAGGCCTAAAGCAGTTTCTGGGAAACTCCAATTATTCAACGCCAGTCAGGGAGGCGGAATCATCCAAGGTTTTGAAGATATCGAATTAGGCTCTTTTATGGAAAGCTATGAAAACCCCCTCAGAAGCGCGGGTGCCATGCTGCACCGGGCCCGCGCCATGCACCAAGACGAAGGGCTTCCCAGCCTTGAGGCTCAAGTTAATTGTATTGATACCCTCCAAAAATACGCGACCTATTTACGGCAGCGCTCCATACGTGCACTTGATGACAAATTCCAAGAACTAGACCGGTTATTTTTTCCTAGCCTCATCCTATGTCGAGGGTACTTAAATGATAAAGAAATGGACGAACTGGAAGTGGCTCAAAATAAATTGGCCGATATATTGCTCCAAAGCATCCAGAAAATTCGCTTGGAACATCTGAAATAATATGCCCGACATTGCTCAAACCCGCGCCTCAGAATTTTGAACATACTCACGATACGAACCACGCTGCTTATTTAAATATCTCTCCAGCAAACACAATAAGCATGTGGCCGCGGACCATAGGCCTTTTGACCCTGCCGCGGCCGATGAATTCAAGTGAAAGTTCTGGGTCACTTTCACTTGACAAACCCATGGAATAATTACCGGTTCTACTCCGGCTTGATGATCGTGGCGTCGCGGATCTCTTGTCCCCAAGTATTTTTCGCCGATTGATTGGCCAAGACAGGGATTAGGAAGGGAGCATCTAAAACGTTCGCAGGCTCAATCACATCGGTATCAAGAAGGCCTGGTACTGTTACATCGATCGTCTCAAACACCGGCTCTTCACCGGTCGCTGCTTTTAAAAACTCAAGGGCCAATTCAGTGCAATAATACTCATTGTCACCGGCCGAAAAATCATAATCGTATTCAGAACCGACAAATTCTTCAATCGCCTTGAGGCCCTTCTGAATCTGCTCTGGCTTCAAATCAGGATTACGCACAACCACATAGGTATCACGTTCATAACGGTCTAGAAAACCCGTCAGTGTCTCTTTCAAAACACCCACCAACTCTGTCTTGGGGCCAAATCCAAAATATCTTTTCGCATTGTCTAAAAAAGACCCAGAAACGCCGAGCATGGTGTTCTGAGTCGCCATGCTATGGATGATTTCATCGTAGCCAACATACATACTTAAGTGACTCAAACCACCACCATTGCCATTAAGAATGATATCCCCAGGTTTCAAGTGTGGAAGAGCGCTCTTAATCCGCTCACCTGTAACCCTCGGTTTGCCATCAATTGAATCCGGAGATGAGCCAAATTGCCATGTGAACTTTAGTATGAACTTGACAATCGCCTTAGCCCAGAATCGTGCATCGGAGGTTTTAAGATATTTATTCTCAATTTTCGCATTGGAAACAGACGCACTTAAGACGGTTTCATTTGCTGATTCAAAGATGTCCTCATTTAAGTGAATAGCGGAATTGGAGGTCGCATTCGAAGCTGAAAAAGGAGTACTGACCGCCGTATCTTCTTTTATCTTGTTATGGGCGTGAGGCGCGGAATTCTTGGTATTGGATACAGTGGGCATGGTGTTGTCCTTGGGAAATGAAATACCGCTCTAAATCATCGCTAAAGTTCGAGCAAAAAGGCCTTAGATTGGATCGATAAAAAAGTTATCGGAAACGCGTTCTCAAAGTTGTGTAAAATAGGCCGAATAGAGAGAAAGACGCCACTTCTAGAAAGTCGAAAAGTCTCTATTAATTACCAATACAACGCACCTTTCTAAACCTCCTGGAATCCAGAAGCGCCCTTAGGGACGTCCGATCAATTTTGCTATTGTGGCGGCCATCCACAGGCATCATTTGAATTGTTTTCACCGGGACGTCATCAAAAGAAGACAACGACAAGACCTTTTGGGCCTGCTCAAAAACATCGCCAGCCGCCTCTGGATTTGGCTCTATCACCACAATACCTTCCGGAAACATTTCAGACCGGATAAAAGCTGCTCGCCGCACCCAAGTTTGTGCCTCTAAAGCCACTTCCACAGGATAGGGATGGTGGGTCTTGTTGCCATAGGGAACAATGTCTTTGAGACGACCAACCAACCAAATTCTATCCTCCTCGTCCCAATACCCTAGGTCTCCTGTACGGTGCCACACCTTACCATCATGGTCTTTTAGCTTGTTCTCACGAGTCGCTTCCTCATCATCCACGTAGCCTTGATTCACATGGTCCCCCGCCACCAAAACTTCTCCGATTTGTCCTTTGGCGACTCTATATTTCCCGATCCCATTTTCATCCAAAACAGGATTGGCCTCGGGCAAGTTAACCAATTCTAATTTGGCGACCCCGCATTCATGACCACAAAGATAGCCATCACCTTGAGCATCAAGAACTTCCGAAACATGCACATGAGCCATAGGCTCTGCTTCCGTGGACCCATAAAGAACCAAGCCATTGATTCCAGGATAGGCCTCACACAAGATCTTGCAAACATCCCTTGACACTGGAGCGCCGCCGACGGCAAGACTCTCAAGACTCTCGACACATTCGCTTTTATCGAGAACATACTTCGCAACCTTTTCCATGTAGGCCGGTGCACCCGATATATTGGTAACCCCCCATTTTCTCATGTAGGCCACGACCACTTTGGCATCGGCCTCGGCCGGCTTCGCAAAATCAATCGGCGGCAAAACGGTGGTCACCCCGCGACATAAGCCAACGAGTGCAGCCACTGGAAATCCCGGCATATCCACAAGTTTTAGGTGGTCACCTTCGATAGGATAAGTCTCAACAATGGCTTTATATTGCTGAAATAGATGGCCGTGATTTCGGTCCGCCCCTTTTGGGCGCCCAGTACTTCCCGACGTAAAAGTGATGAGACATTCATCCTCTGCTGCCCTCGGTAAAACTTCTCCCGCCTTCGAAGCATCACCCAAGAGAGAATCAAATCGTCTTACTCCACATCCCTGACTATCCATGGAAAACTTCACGGGTATTTTCCACAAAGTCGGCACCACAAAACGAAAACGTAAAAGCGCTTTGACAGTCACAATGGCCTTGGGTTTACTCAGCTGAATCGCGTGCTTAATTCGCTTCGTCCCCATGCCCGCATCCACAAAAACCGCCGTTAGACCCGAAGCCATCAAGGCCATGACAAAAGCATAAAAATCAGCTGACAATGGCCGCAATAACAAGACGCGGTCTCCTATTTCAAACCCCTGCGCCTTCAGCCCCCCCCGAAAGCTTTGCACCATCTTCCAAAGCTCGCCATAAGATATCGATTCCTCCTCGGAAACTTCTTTTTGAGCCCAAGCTTTGGGGAAAACAATGGCTCGGTGCTCTGGTGCCTGCTCTGCAAAATGTTGAAGGATTGATGCGATATTTCCTGTTTGGGGGACAATCACTGCCATAGCTCTCTCCAATACCGACTGTCGTGTGTTAATGAGACTTCAAAATTAAGCTATCGAGTTTGCCTCTCCAGAGCTTCATGATTTCATCGGCTTGAGTTGCGTCCCTCGTTAGAGCGGGATGCGTTACCACCGTGAGATTCAACGCCCTACGCCAACTCATCACCGAAGCCCCAATGGGAATTGATTTCAAAACCAAAGTGCGAACTATCCACCGAGTTTCCGTAGCGCCCTCTGGCAACGCTTTCGCATCCATTGTTGGCCAGTTTCCAACATTCGTAAATGCACCACACCAAGGAAAACCTTCCCTGCGTAAATAACCTTGCAAACGCTTCCGGGCTTTTTCCCTCTGGGAAGCTTTCAAGAGCGTATAGGCATACCAAGCCCGCCAATGTGACTGAGATTTAAGCTCGGTCTTAATAGCCTCATGCACATCCACAGGCGCCACACCCACAGGCATTCGTACGGGTAAGTAGGATGAGTGATTCACATAAGGGTTTTTTCGTTGAATGGGTCCGCGCATATTGACGGGCATGAGCCAAAAACGGTCGTCTCCTCCCTCCATAAGCTCGTCTGAAACCACCGAATTCAGCGCCCATAGAAGCAAGGAATTGGTAGAAACTCGGACCCTTTTCGCATAGTCGTTCAATGCGTCTGTTTCTTCATGGGTAAAAATTGTCCAAGCAATGCCGCTGGGCTGAGTTGGTTCTTTCTCTGAAGGATACCAATGGGAATCAAATGACTTCCATCGACATAAATTTTTGTTTCGTCGAAATAGATTGCTGTATTTCAGCCAGAACCGGGCGCAATAACCGGGCTCTTCTTTATCCCGCATTTTGGGCAACTCGCCTACTTTAATACCACGTTCAGAGAGGTGTTTGGCAATTCCTCCAAGTCCATCATAGTCAACATGAGAAAACATCGTCCAGTCAAGATCTGTGGCGCCATCATCAATGGGAGCAAACCCCACATCCACACACTCGCCGATATCTCTCATCAACTCCCACCACATTCTACTCGCATCAAAATCGGCCATGATAACTTTTTACACTCCCATCACACATTATGAAATTTACATAGACAGGAGCAAGTCATCCGTTCTCCAGGGTGTTCGAGTTCTAAATGTTGACTTGTTTGGGGCGTTTGAAACTGGAGTTGCAACGAAAAAATGGACACATTCATTCGGCAATGAAGGCAACATTCTTGAGCTCATACTCGTTTTCAAAATGAATGGGATTTATCTCGCCTCCCTTTTGGCTGCAGGCTTCAAATGAAGTGTGTGGCTTTTTTTAAGAAGACCTACCACCGCCAAGCAGCCAACCAAGGCATAGGGCCGGTTGCCTGGTAAATACTGCAGAACTCACTGAATCCAAACTCCCGCCAAAGAAATTCACCAAGCATTCGGGCGCAATTTGAGCTCTTTGTGGGTAAACTCTCTCCAAGAAACACAATCAACACCTGACCGCGGGCCATAGGCCGCTTGGGCCTGCCGCGGTCGATGAACTTAAGTGGAAATTCAGGATTACTTCATTCAAACCACACCTTCATCAGGGAGAAGCCGTGGTTCTCAGAGCTCTCTTCAAGCGCAAAAGAAGAAGAAGA
>JAYZAY010000050.1:0-31155 GCA_036339465.1 Myxococcota bacterium
GTAAATACGGCAGTAAATACGGCAGTAAATACGGCAGTAAATACGGCAGTAAATACGGCAGTAAATACGGCAGTAAATACGGCAGTAAATACGGCAGTAAATACGGCAGTAAATACGGCAGTAAGCACGGCAGTAAGTACAGTTTCTTCCAAAGCGTGATTGCTAGGTGCCGCCCTTTGGTGCAAAAGACCCACCGTGTCGAAGCACTTACCTCATATGAATATCGTACGCCCCCAACCCATCTTGGATGACCTTGAGGTGGTTCCCGTTAAACGCATTACCGACAGGGCGTGGGCAGTCGAGGCTCTTCTCGAAGGGGAGTATCTTCTCGTCGACGATTTCTACAGCACTGGACTGGATATTTTGGCAGCCCTGAAAAATCGATTGAAGAAAGTCCAAAAAGGCCTTTCCTACCAAGGAGAACGGGCGTTTCGTTCCCAATATCAGGAAGTTTCACAAAGGCTTCTCGTCTGCATAGAAAATCGAAAATTGGCCCTCAGCAAGGCCCCCACCATCGGCTGGATTGAGCGCTTGTATCCGGAACTCACCGATTTCCTCTTACCCTTTCCCCAAGTTCAAGGCCTCAATAGTTCGTGGCAATGGTATTGCAATGGAATTCAACTTCCCATTCTCCAAGACCCCATTCATCCCTATTTCGGTACCTATTTCCCAACCCGTTTTGACCATTTGGACTTATTTTCCCACTGGTTGAAACAGTATCGCGGTCCGCGAAAAACCGCAGTAGATGTGGGCACCGGCTGTGGGGTGTTGGCTCTCCATCTTTTACAACAAGGATTTGAAACCGCCTATGCCACCGACATAAATCCCAATGCCATTCTCAGTGTGGAAGGGGAGCGTTCGACGCGGAAACTAGAAGCACGTCTAAGCCTTGAGAATGTAGATTTAATGGGTCGCTATGAAGGCACCACAGATCTTATCATCTTCAATCCTCCGTGGCTTCCCGGCCCCACCCACTCCCAACTCGATAAAGCCATCTACTACGATGAGGCCCTCTTCGAGCGTTTCTTTACGGCGGCACGCAAACATCTCACACCCGAAAGTCGGCTTGTTTTCCTCTTTTCCAACCTCTTGAAAAGTGCAGATACGCGTGCGTCCCATCCCATTGAAGCCGAATTGGGCGAGGGGAGCCGGTTTCGTTTGGTGGAGCGGTTAGAACGCAAGGTTCGGCCGGGTTCCAAAAAAACCCGCCGTTCCAACAAAACCCGGGAAAACGAACGCGTGGAGCTTTGGAGCTTGGCACTTAAGAATTAAGTAGCGGTTTCTTTTTTACCGCCGGGCCTGAGGGCGAATCTTTCCCGTTTAGCACCGTGAATTGGGCCGGATTCCTTCCATGGCCAACCACCAAAACCCGTGCGTTGATAATCTGCAATGGCACCGTAAATTTCTTGGGCTGTGTTCATCACAAAGGGCCCATACTGAACCACCGGCTCTCCGATTGGTCGTCCTTGCAACATGAGAAGTTCCGATTCCACCGCCCCATTGGTGATTAAACACTCTTGGGCCGGATTCATGTCTATTTGCTGGCCACCAGCGACTTCTTCCTTGCCGATATGCAACCGCTCGCCCTCGAAGAAATAGAGGGTTCGTTGGCCCTCAGGCTGGGTGGCAGGAAGCGTCCATTGGGCATTGGCATCCAGCTTGATGGTCCAAATCCCCACATCAGATCCTGGTTGCGCCGCCCATGAGTTGGGGGGAGGGGAGGGGGCTTTCGCATCCAGATACCTACCGGCATGAACAGTCACATGCGTCCCATGTCCATGGGAATCGAGGATGGTTTTATGGGGAATCGTAGGGGCCCACAGCATCGAGAAATGGGGCTCGGCGAATTTATGGGCCTGCGGGAGATTCAGCCATATCTGAAAAAGCTCCATGGGGTTATTTTCGTCGCGGTCGAGAAGGGGAAACATCTCCGAATGTTGAATACCCTTACCCGCTGTGAGCCACTGGACATCCCCCTCACCATAGCGCGCTTTAGCGCCCATAGAGTCGCTGTGATCCAAAAGCCCCTGACGGGCAACAGTAATGGTTTCAAATCCTCGGTGGGGATGCTTCGGAAAACCGGGAACCGTCATTCCGTGATACATCCGCCATCCATCAATCCCTGCAAAGTCTTGGCCCATATTGCGCCCATCCAAGGAGGCTACTGGACCGAAATTCTCGTTGCCTTTGGGATAAATATCATGATGATAAACACAAAAGAGAAAGGGATCCCTGGTTTTCCATGGAGCCACTCCCGGTGAAAGAGGGGCGAGGTTTAGAATACTCGTGGCAAATGACAATTTCGGCTTCTTCGGTGTCGTTGATTCTAGGGTAAGCAGGGGGGCGGGATTTGTCTAGAAGTTATCGTCTATCGGCTACCCGGTTCATCTAGTCTCAATTCACAAACGAAAGATTCGCCATCGTTATGGCAGCAGTGACTCAACTGCTGCGGCAAATTTTGTCGTCTTCTCTCCAATGGGGTTTTCGTATCTTTGTCTATGATTCCGAGTTGTTTGTTCCTCGTTTGTTCCTAGGCAAAAAGCTGTTCTTTAGCGAGGCTCTGCGACTTGTTTAAACATTGCTTTCAAGTGCGCTTCAAGCGAACTGGCCAAAGATTTAGCCAACGCCTTCTGGAGAGCGTGGTGTGGCCATAGGCATCAAATATTGAGCTTCTTGTCGCTTTTTTTGGAGGGCGTAGCCCATATCCATCTGCATACGAAATCATCAGCCCCGGAAGCAACCGGTCCTGGTTTTCAGTGGTGGTTACACAAATCGCCAATCTATTTAATATCCCGCCGTTTGGATTGAGGAGCTTGGATCCGCGTGCTATGACGAATCCATCTATTTGTAGAAGTGTGAGGTAACCCATGTATTTAATAAATCGATGGCTGGTCATTTCTCTTTTTCTTATTTGGGGAATTGGTTTTCAAGGATGTTCCAAAAACAAAGACACGACCCAAATACCGGAGCTAAGCGCCGATACCACCGAGACCGACAAAGCACTCGCCGGTGGAATGTCTCAGGAAGTCATTTTTGACCCCAGGGATCCGCCGCCCGGATTTACCACATGTCACCGTAATCACTGCCACCGAGAAGGGGGAGGCGTCGCTTCTTACGACCAGGTGATGAAAGAAATCGGGGCGACCAAAATCATCGGGGTGCCTAAGCGTGTACCTATGCCCCCCGCTCCCGCCGATGTGTCTACCCCACCGAGCGATGCAACCACGACCCCCACTGGATTGGCCAGCAAAATGCTCAAGGCGGGTAATGGTAAAATCAAACCCTCCGCCGCCAGTGTTGTCACCGTTCACTACACCGGCTGGCTCACAAGCGGTGAGGCCTTCGACAGCAGCGTCTCCCGCGGACAACCCGCCCGCTTTCCCCTCAACCGCGTCATCCCCGGCTGGACCGAAGGCCTTCAGCTCATGAAAGTGGGGGAGGAACGACGATTTTGGATCCCTCAAGCACTCGCCTACAATGGACGCCAAGGAGCACCTAAGGGCATGCTCGTCTTTGACGTGGAATTGCTTTCGGTCGAGTAATTAACCGGTCAACCGACCCACTTTCTCTAAGCCTGGTCGGGCTCCTAATCCTAAAAGCATCGAAAGTAATAAAAGTGCCCCCACACTAACAGCCGTGCGAGCCGCCAAAGCCTTGGTGGGTTCTTCTTTGAATTCAAAACTCGGCAATTGTCGTAAATCTTTAGTTCTCATTTCGAGCCCCGACTGCACCCGCTCGGAAAAGAAAGCCCGAAACTCCCTGTGAAAGCTATCGGCTTGTTTTTCAAAGCGCGCATGTCGGATAGAACCCGAACCCGCTACATCCTCCAAAGATAGCTGGACCAAAATAGCGGGGGAGAGAAAGCGAAGGGCACTCAGTATGGTCTGCCGCTCTTGTAATTTTTCGTTAAGCTCTTTGAGCACCGGCTCCGAACGCTTGACCAGTTCATCCTGCACCCGGATGATTTTTCTGGCGCCGTCGCCTGCCTTAGGATCCACGTCGTGACGACCCTCCAGGTTGTTGAGTTCTTTCTGAATATCCCGAGCCGCCTCTCGAGCCTCATGCAGAAGCTCAATACGAGAGGGTGGGGGATAGAAAGTATCCACACCAACATTCACCAAACCAGGCACCACCACCACCACCACCAGCCAGATCCCCACAAGAACCAAGGCATTTTTAGCCGAACTTCCGCCGCGAGAATTCACCAAAATAGCCGTGGCAAACCAAAAGGTGGCCCACCCCACCAACACACCGGCGTAAAGAAGGAAATGGAAACTCTCTTCGCGTTGAAAAAAGCTTCCCCCGGCGATTAGCAGGCCCAGAAAAGCAAAAACCAAAGTTAGGCCCGAAAGGGCCGTCAGACGCGCCAGGGCTTTTCCTAGAACGAATGCTCCTTGGGATACGGGTTGGGAGAGAAGCATGGCCAGGGTGCCCCGTTCCCTTTCGCCGCTGAGTAGCTCGTAGGAGAGGGCGATGATCACCAAGGGAAAGAGCACCACAAAGAGAAAGGCGGGATCAAATGCGCCAGTCTGGAGGCGGGTGGGCCCGGCCATAGGGGTTTCGGTTTCCCGTTCTAAGATGAGGTTTAGAGCACTGGTGACCCGCACCGCCTGGGGGCGAAAATCCCGTTGGCCCATGGCCACCGAAGCCAGAGGAGCAGGGGGAAGAACCGCCAGGCGTGCCGCCCCCTCTTGGCCCATCCACACGGCATTGCGGGGATCTCTCGCACTCAAGGGCTTTTGCGTGGTTTCGAGTTTTGCCAGTTTCTGTGCCAGTGTTGTTAGGCGCTGGACTTCCTCAGTTTCGGAGCGCTCCAATCCTTTGGCCATTTGCCGGGCATGATTTCCCCCCGCAAGCGATGCGAGCACGAGAAAACCGGCAAAGAGAGCCAGCACGCCCATGGCAGCGCGGTCCTGTTTTAGGATCCGCCACTCTAATCTGAAAACGGTTTTCCAGGTGCTCATACCACCCTCACTTTCTGGGCCGACCGCAGGGCCAAGAGAATCGCCGCTACCAACCACAGTAAAAGTATCCCTAGGCTCAGCGCATGGGTTTGTAGGGCGAAGCCCACTGTGGGGGCCTCGTAGGTGAAGGGGGGGATTTTCTTCCAAAGTTCGGGACCGGCCCGGTATTCCCAACCCTCATAGCCTGCGTTGTCTGCGAAGTCCTTATTCAGTTGGGTCACGAGTTTCTTGCGCCACGCTTCTGCCTGATCGGTGAAGTGGCGATGGTGGGAAAAATCGGTGCCGGAGAGTCCGGCAGAGAGGGTGCGCATGGCCAGAAAAGGGGAGATGACCCCGATGAAAGCCACCACTTTTTCCTGAGCTTCGATATCGTCATCGAGGGCTTGCATGTGGTGGTCGTAGATCATGTCTTCCCATCTTGCTTCGGCTTGGAGTTCCAGCCCGTTTATCTGCGAGCCCTGCACCAACAAACCTGTATTCGAGAGATTTTCTGCCGCCATAAGATCGGTGAGGATGGCTTCCACGGCCGTGTCCCGTTCCATTTTGCCGCCGATTCCATTTTCGAGACTCTGGGTGATATCGCGAGCAAGGGCCCCTTGGCTGGGCAGGGGTTGAGCGGCGGAGGCGACCTCGGTGGCCACTCGGGGCGCCACCAAACAAAAGAGGCCCCAGACTCCAATCATCGCCACGAGAGCACCACGGGAGGAGCTGTTGATGGCAGACACATAAAGGGTGAGGCCACCGAAAATGGCGAAGTAGATACCGTAGGTGAAGACCAAAAGCATGAGTCGGAAGATGGTAGCACTGTCGCCCCCGCTTAAAGCCCAGAGGACGGCAATGAGGATGAGGGCAGCGGGGATTAAAAGGACAGCGATAACAACGCCGAGGGCACCCGCCTTGCCCCAAAAGAGGGTGCGACGATCCGCCCCGGTGCTAAGAAGTTGCCGGAGCGTACCGCTCTCTCGCTCGCGACTCCAAAGTCCGTGTCCCAAAGCGATAATGAGCAAGGGGACCAGCTGAAGGAGCACACTGGCCACAGAGAAGGAACCCATACGCCGAAGACTGGTGCTGTCTTGAGCAGAGGAGTGAGCCGCCAGATTGCGTTTGTGGGCTTCGATTTTCACCGAGCGACCCAAATAGGCCGAGATCCCAGGATCGATGGCGGTAACGGCGCTGATGGGGGCGAAGAGGTGGGTACCGTAGTGGGCGGCGACGTGTGGGTTTTTATCCCCTTGGTTTTCCCACTGCTTGGCCGATCGCTTTCGGGCGTGCTCGCGGGCATCTAGGGCTTCGAGGGTTTGTTGGGCACCAAAAGCGAGGGCGGCGAGGGCGAGCACCACCACGATACCCCCCAAAAGACGAAGGCGACCGTCTCGGATGATTTCTTTGATTTCCTTATTTGCGACCCAGCGAACCAAGGACATGGCCTCTCCTCTCCTAGTCGTGCATGTGTTCGAGGTAAATACGCTCGAGGTCGTTGTGGGAGAGGTCTTGGGCAACCAGTTCCGCCACCAGCTCTCCGTGTTTCATAATGCCGATTCGAGAGGCAATTTCCCGAGACCGAAAAAGATCGTGGGTGGCCATGAGAACGGCCACGCCCGAATCGCTGAGGGAGCAGACCAACTGGGAAAATTCGTTGGAGGCTTTGGGATCCAAACCGGAGGTGGGTTCGTCTAGGAGGAGGAGTTCGGCTTTGCGGGCCATGGCCATGGCGATACCCACCTTTTGGCGCATGCCCTTGGAGTAGGTGCCCACGGGTCGGTCCGTAGCATCGGTGGGAAGTCCTGCCCGATCGAGGGTGGTGCGGAGCTCTTCGGAGCTGGTATCGGTGATACCCGCGAGAGTCGTGAAGTATTCGAGGTTTTCCATGCCGCTCAAATTGGGGTAGAGCATGACGTTTTCGGGGATATAGGCCAAGAACTTCTTAGTTTCCAAAACATTTTCGGCCACTTCGAGTCCTTTGATTTTGGCGCTACCGGAAGTGGGTTCGATGAAGCCTAAGAAGAGTTGGATAGTGGTGGTTTTACCCGCGCCATTGGCCCCGAGTAGGCAAAATACTTCCCCCTGCCTCACGTGGAGATCGAGCCCTTTGAGAGCAGGGTGGTTGCCGTAGTGTTTGACAAGGCCTTGGGCCTGCAGAACCATGGAATTCTCTCCGGTTGAGGTCGATAGAGGACTACAACACCGGCCCCTTCAACGTCAATTCCTTTGGCAAGGATCACCGATTATGGGCAATCGATGGTCAGACATCGACTATCAGCAACCGGTTTTTGTCTCTCTGCCTTCGGTAACGCTTTGGCGACCACCGATTTTCAAGTATCGTTATCATCACTGCATTTTGCATTTCTGTATCATCGTTGGGCTCGGGGCTTGCCCCTCTAGATGGTCCTGTACTTGGGAAGAATCTTTTGGAGAATAGAAAATGCACACCGTCAAGTGGAATCCAACCATCCCTCTGATGTTCATGCCCCTTTTGGGAGGTGTTGCCCATGCGGACACGGAGATTTTGCGGTTAACAGGCAAAAACCAATTTAAGGGTTCCAGGGTTCAACATGTGGATACCACGGGCCGGAGCCGACGCAGTAGGGAATGCTGTACGATTGTGGACACCAACGGTCGAGCCTATTCCTATAATGTACGACGAGAGGTGGAAGAGGTGGAACGGGATGGGGAAAAGGTTAAAATCTACCATTATTATTTCGAATACTACGCCGGGAAGGAAGGAAAGTTGGGGCTTATTTCCTAGATCGCTTATTGGAATTCCGAACAATCAGCCCCCACCACCTGGAAAACCGCCAGCATCCAACTCAATGAAGCGGGCGTACCATTTCTTTTGGCCTATAAAACCCATGGACCAGGGGGAGGGCGAAAAGACTTGGTCCTATTGCGCCGAAATGCGGTCCAAAACACGGTACTCCCTAACCACAATGGTGGTTTTTCCGAGCTGAAATTGCTCTTAGACAATGATGACCAAGCGATTGCCATAGGGAAGCAGGGAAAAAACCTGGTATCCATTTACAATCATTCGGTCACAAAATTGATTCAAAAAACCACCTACGATTGGTCGGTGGCGCGAGACAAGCAAGGATGGATTTATGTTCTAGCTTACACGTATGACCAACGCTCCTTTTTAGTGACAGTCTCTCGCGGAGATCTGAAAGACTGGCGTTTAAAGATGGTGGATTCCTCGGAAGCGGGCTGGAACCATTCTATTTCCATGTGGGAAGACCAAGTGGTCATCGCTTACTACTACCGAAATAGCTTCAATAAGGGATTGCGACTTTCCTATCTCATTTACAAACGATTTTATGCAATGCATGGAACTGGTTTATTCTTTCGGGTGGGCTATGGTGCTCAAGGATTGGCCCATGGCTTTCGGGCAGGGCCGCCTGGGGATCGCGATGCGAATGAACGAGACGATTCAGATTCGGTTACCCGCGCCCATCACTATCAAGTTCAGCATGGGCCCTTCTTAAACTTGGGGCTTGTTTACTAGCCCCTATTGCTATCGAGAGTGAAAGGATGGTTGGGGAATGTAACCAACGAGACCTTTAGACAGATTTCGCTAAACTTTCGACGGTTTTAACCACCAAGAAGAGCACTCTGGTCCTAGGTGGCGAGGGAGCTGGGAACGTTTGAGCAATATTATTCCTTCCGGGCAACCTTCTCAGCCTTGAGTACCGCGGCAACGGTGGCCACAAAATGGTCGGGAGAAATCGGTTTTTCCATGACCGCATCCGCACCAAATTCAGCCGCGATTTCCAACCACTCCTCGGTATCACTCGAACCGCCCCGCAAGATATCAATGCCCCCGGAAATGGCGATGATTTTGGGCTTCAAAGATGCCTCTGCAAGTATTCGAATGGTTTGAAGACCCTCTTGTTCGGGCATCACCAGATCGGTAATCACCAATTCCGGGGTTTGACTTTCATAGATTTCAATCCCCAGTCTTCCATTATCGGCTTCGAGCACATCGTGACCCGCATCGACAAGCAAAGCCCGCATGAATTGGCGAAACAACGGATCGTCATCGATAATTAGAATTTGATAAGCCATATAGAAGTGTTCCTATTCCACCGCCTCATAAGTGTATTCCCACTCCCAACACGATTCAAGGGGTTGGGGATTGGCACTAAAATAAGTAGGGTTATTATTGAGACATGTCTTCATTTTCCCTTATTGACCGCTTTGATAGCTGTGACAGCTTCTATTTTTCCGCCAATACCACCGCCCTAGTCGGAGCGGGATAACCCTCTATGGTTTTATTCAAATCATTGGGATCCACAAAATCCGACAACGACTGAAAAGTCATCCATTCCGTCGCTCTTTGCTCATCCAGACTGGTTTGATTCACATCCACAACCCGAGCATTCTTGAATCCGGCCCGCTCCACCCAATGGAGAAGGGTGGGCACCGACGGGAGAAAAAAGACATTTCTCATTTGGGCATAGCGGTCAGTGGGCACAAAGGCATGGTGTAAATCGCCTTTGGTGATCAAGGTTTCAAGCACCAATTCGCCTCCGGGACACAAGGCATCCTTCAGCTCCTGTAAGTGCTCAAAGGGCGACCGACGATGATAAAGCACCCCCATGGAAAACACCGTATCAAACGCCCCTGTATTCCGGGGAAAGACCTCCATCACCATGGGCAAATAGTCGACCGGCGCTTCAGGATAAAAATGCTTCACCATCCGAAATTGAAACCAGAAGAGTTGACTCGGGTCCAATCCCACCACCCGGCGAGCCCCATCGGCCAACATACGCCAGCAGTGATAACCACTTCCACATCCTACATCGAGAATCGTGCGTCCCTCTAAAGCCTTCAGATGAGGCGAAACGCGCTCCCACTTCCAATCGGACCGCCACTCGGTGTCGATATGAATGCCAAAGAAATCAAAGGGCCCCTTCCGCCAAGGATGCAAACCCTTGAGCAAGGCCAAAAGCTTGTCGCCGTCGCCCGGGGACAATTCGCCCTTTTTGCCAATTTGTAGGGTAGGGCGATTGAAATCGAGACTCACCTCCACCGCCACGGGAACCTGGGCCAAAAGCGCCTCCCATTCCGCCCTTCGACCGTGGAGATTATCCCCACCCAAACGCCCCAGTTCTCGCTCCAAATCCTTCAATCCGGATTTGAGCCTTGAATTGGCGGCGTATTCTAGGAAGTCGGCGAAGAGAGTCATTTCTCGGCCACAAAGGACACAAAATTATAACATTGAAACCAAACCGTGGATTGGGAGAACCCCGCTTGACGGAGACGGTCATGATGGGTGTCCACAGTATCGAGGATCATCACATTTTCCAGGGCTTTGCGCTTCTGGCTGATCTCCATATCGGAATAGCCATTGGCCCGCTTGAAGTCGTGGTGCCAATCCACCAGACGTGCCTGTTGGGCCTTGGAGTCGAATTTACTCTTTTCGGAGAGTAGAAGCACCCCGCCCACAACCAAAGCCTCTTGGATCCGCTGAAGGAGGCGGAATCGCTCCACCGGCTCAAGGAATTGAAGAGTGTAATTCAACACCACCACCGAGGCATTGGAAAGCTCGGTTTCCCGCACATCCTCACAGCGAACGTCAATATCCAGAGACGCCGAACTCTTGCTCAAATTCTCGCGAAATTTCTCCACCATAGCAGGGGAATTGTCCACAGCCACAATTTCTGGTGTGTTGGCGCCCATATGATGCTGGATTGTCCAAGAGACCGCTCCCAAGGAACAACCGAGATCGTAAATACGGGTGCCTGGCTGGGCAAAGCGGCCAACAAGATTGCCCAGGAGTTCGGTTGCCAGGTAGTAGCCAGGCACAGAGCGGCCAATCATATCCGGAAAAACCTTCACCACTTCCCGATTAAATTCGAAGGGCCGGACATCCTTCGGGTCTGCGTAAATAGCGTCTTTTTGGACCGGTTTTCCACCGGTCACCGCGCCCCATAAATTCTCGTGTGATTCCAATGACATGGTCGTCTCCGTTTCCGCGCGTATATCGCAACATCCCGTCTATTCAAGGGAAAAATGGGGCTGGGCGAGGATGGTGGATTTTACCGCCGGGGTTGGCACCCCCGTTCAAGCCACAGCCCCGGTGATCGGGCGGTCGGAATTATCGCACCCATTTTGTTCACCTCCTTTACGTTCTTCCTAGAATAAATGCCCTTAAAGCAAACTCCGAGAGACTTGTTGTCTTGGGAAATTAGACATATGGCGGTTTTATGAAAGCGAATCATTGGGTAGTGGTGGGATTTTTGTTCATGGGCGGTCAGATCGCCTGCGCCCCAACCTATAAGCAAATAGTCATCTCCATGGTCGATTTAGATTGCGCCAGTTGCGGGGACGATTTGGCACATCAGTTGAACCGCGGCGAAGCCACCAAGGGCGCCCAATTTAATCTCAATTCGGCAGAAATCACGGTAAGCTACAACCCCCAACATACGACACCCGAAAAATTGGTGAGCACCCTTCAAAGCGAGGACTACAAGCTCACCCTCGGCCCCGGGAAAGGGTCATACACGCCCATGGCCAAATTCGCCAAGAACGCCGACGTCAAAACCATCTCCAAAAATGGTGAGGCCGTGTGGTTGGAAAAACATTGGGTGCGAGGAAAAATCACCGTTTTTGATTTCTACGCCGACTGGTGTGGACCCTGTCGGAAAATCAACGATTTCCTTAAAGTGCAAGCCGAGACCCGTAACGATCTGGCCATCCGCAAAATCAATATTGTCGACTGGGATAGCCCCGCCGCTCAGAAGCATCTGGCCCACGTGGCAGGACTACCTTTTGTGGTCGTGTATGGCCCCCTAGGGACGAAGCTTGGGCACGTTGAAGGATTGAAGTTTGAGCAGATTGAAAAACTCATCGCGCCGAGGACAAAATAATGAAATTGAAACGTGTGGGAATTGCAGTATGGATCACCTTTTCGATGTTTTTGACCTGGACACCCCAGTTTAGTTTTGCCGCCACTTGAACCGCTTGAACAAACCCAAGTCTCCCGGGTGGAGGCTCCGACTTACTAAGCAATCTTGAAACCGAGATTTCCTACCTCCTTAGCGTGAGGCTATCGTCTAGGTATATCCACACTTCCCACAAAGTCGACCCCCGTCAATGGGAGCCGGGTATTGCTCAGGACCAGCAGGCCTACGACCACGTGCTGGATTTTCTCTTTTTCGATTTGGAGCTAAGCGGCACCTATTTTTTGAATCGATGGTTGGGGCTGAAACTCTACGTGCCTCTCAGGATGGTGGGCGCAGAAGCACAATTTAACAATTTCGATGGCCTGGAAATCGCGGGCTTCAAGAGCATTCACCATCGCCGAGAAACCATTATGGGAATCGCCGACGTGGGAACCGACGCTGTATTTCGTTTTCGCCCCTTTCAATCCAAAACACTGGCCTGGACAATGCGTGTGGAGACAGGGTTGCGATGGCCAACTGGAAAGGTCGAGCCCAACCCCGATCAATTGGGGAGTGAGGGGAAAGAACATCAGCATATCTTTTTCGGTCGCGGCAGTATTGTGCCAATTTTGGGGATGAGTCATGCGCTACGGCTGCCCGATTTCACCATGGATCTGTGGGGGCGACTCATTTATCCTTTCTACGCCCATGAGCTGGGCTATAGAGCCAGTCGCACCTATTCTGGCGGCCTCGGACTCAGTTCCAAATTCGGACTCTCACAATGGCAATTTGGGGTTTTCGGAGGTGTCTCTAGGGAAATGCCCGCCAAGTGGGAAGATACCCCGGCGCGAAACAGTGGCCGAACGCAAGTAAACTTGAATCTTCGTTTTCAATATTATTCTGGACCTAAGTGGGCCCATGGGCTAACCATGCAAATTCCGATCTATGGAAAAGTCGAAGGCGGACAGATGGCGGCAGGATGGATGCTTTCCCTAGAATCCAATTGGTATGGTCTTGAAGAAGGAACCATAGAGTCCCATGATACTTCCCATACAACGAATTAGTCGCGAACTTTATAGCCCCTATGGTGATCTCATTGCAGGAAAAGATGGCAGTGGGGGAGGGGAGGTTGCCAATCAAGGCACCGCAGAAGCATTTCACAATCTCGCTTCCTTTAAAAACCTCAGACCTGACTCTGCCAGCCCAAGCATTTCTGTTTTTCGAGTTCAGCCTTTGTCCCAGACTAACTTGAGGTTAAAGCTTCTGGAAAAACATCCATATTCTACGCAATTTTTTATTCCCATGAATGCGGTGGCCTATTTGGCCATTGTGGCCCTTGGGGATGAGCATCCGGAAGTGGATACGCTCAAGGTTTTTAAGGTGCCAGGAAACCAAGCCATTGGTTACCATCCGGGCGTATGGCACTACCCCATGGTGGCCCTAGAACGGGTGACCGATTTTGTGACCATGACCTACCAAATCGGCAATTCCGAAGACTGCGTGATTCAGGAGTTCAACAAGGATATGGAATTGGAAATTAGCATGTAGTAGCCCCCCAGAAACTTATTGCGCGCGTTCATCTGGGCCTCGCGACAGGACTAAACACCAAAATCACGACGGTTTATCTTCATATTGACGTTACTCCGACGCTTGTCGGAAAAATACCCATGGATTCCAATCGAGGTGGCGTGCCCTAAAATCCTTTGAAATCAAAAACTTATTGAAATAGCTGTCCTCTAGAACAAAGTGGCACAATTTTCGCAGTTCCATCCTTATGAATAATACTCAAGGGGTCCATAAGATGAATACAGATCTACAAGGTGCATCAACTCAGTTACGCGAAGTTCAGTCATTGGTAGAGATGGTTCAAGCGAATCGTTCACTGATTGTGGATGGATGCTTGGCCCTACTGGTAGGACAGGCCATTCTATGTGGCGTTATCGTCGGTATTTTATCGGTGTTTAGCTCAGTGGGGTAATGTTCTAAGCTTTCTTAAGGCGTGGAACATGGCGTATGAGGAGAGGCGGAGATTCTGGGCCGCTAAAACGGCCCAGAATTCTCAATGGGTTCCATTAGAATGGGGCTTGTTCTCCAGCAAGCTGGAAAAAGAGCGTGCCATCATAAAATTTGGCGAGGGTTTCACGGGTTATTACCTGGGTTTCGTAGCCATACACGGAACGATTTTCACCGGCAATTTCCAGAAGTAGACCAAACTCAAATCGGGAGGCCGTACTGCTTCCGGAATCTTCGAAGTTGCGCATGTAAAAAGTTTCAAACTCTTGTGCAGAAAGGCAGCCATCTTGGTTGCTATCATAATTCTGAAAAAGCTGCTCAAACTTTTGGGCGTTAAATTGTCCGCGGTTATCATAGATATCGGTGTCGCTACCGTGTTTTCCGGCGGCGATATTTTTTACTCGGATGGTGAGCGGGGAATACCAAGGTGCGCCAGTGATGCGTCCTAATCCGGTGTTAATCGCCGTCGCTAAGACCCAAGAACGAAGCCTCCCGAAACCGAGAGCCATCAACCCATCTTGGGTTTCGGAAACGGTAATTTGGCCATCGCCATCCCTATCAAAAAACATGGCGTGCTTCTGAAGAGCCGACGGCCCATCGGGGTTACGAACTGCAGAGGATGGAGCGGATACCTCAAAGGTATCGACCGCGTCGTTGGTGGGAGCTGGGGTAGAATTGGGAACATTCGCGGGGCCAGTAGGGGACCAAACCGCGGGATTTGTGGTAGAGGGGGTCGTTGAAACGGGCATGTATACGCGTCCTTTTGTTTCGGTAAGAGGGAATAGATCACCCCTAGTATCGGACCGAATTTCGACGCGTTCCGTAAATATTGAAATTTTCTAATATCTATATAATGCGCGGGTTTAGGATGCTTCGAGAGCCGCAGCTTCTTCTTTGGTATGTATTTTCTTTACCTTTAATAGGCTGGCGGTCATCCAGGCGATGGGGCCCGCGGCAAAACTCAGCAATGCGCCTAATTTAAGCATGTCGGCGGTGCCGCTCTCAGCATAGAGGGCTTGTAACTCGGGAGAAATCCCCGCCTTCAACGCCACACTGGTCACAAACAGGGCCACGGTAAAGCCGATGGCTGCCACCATGCCCATCACGATGACCTGTTTGAAGTCCATGCCTTTGGGAAGATTCAGACCCATACCTTTTCCGAGGAATGCAAAGGCCAAAACCCCTACGGTTTTGCCCACTAAGAGCGAGAGAAAGATGATCCAGGTAGGGGAGCCACTCAAGGAGCTACCGCTGAGCACCACCCCTGCATTGGCCAAACCAAAAGTTAAGAGTCCCACGTCCACGATGGGTTTAAAGAAGTGCTCGAATTCATTCATGGTGTCGTGATGGTGCTCGCCTTCGGCGAAAATCCCCGCGTCCCGCACTGCATGGGGCATGAAAGGCACCACGGGCACCATGGCAAGCGCTGGGTGGACACCACACTTGTAGAGTCCGATCCAGCAAAGGGGAGTGCCGATGATGAAGTAAGGCCAGAAGCTTTTAACCCCCTTCCGGCGTAGAAGTTCGCATAGAACGACCCCAAGCACCACAAGGCCAAGCCACTCGGCATGGACTTGGGAAGTGTAGAAAACGGCGATGATCATCATACCGATGAGGTCATCGAGAACGGCGAGGACGAGCAAAAACAAGACGGCGGGGTGGGCCCGTCCAAAAATGAGTCCGGCGAAAAGCCAAGCGTAGGCTATATCCGTGGCAGTGGGAACCGCCCACGCGTTGAAGATATCGGGATCAGGTGCCAAAACGCCCCGAAGAAGAAAAAACAGGCCGATAGGGCCAAAGACGCCACCTAGGGTAGCAACGACCGGCATGGCAGCCTTATTGACGCTGGAGAGCGCGCCGCCGGGCAAGAAGCTCTCGGAAACCTCTTTCATGGCGATGCCAAAGAAGAGCACCATGAAAATATCATTGACGAGAAAATGAAGGAGGTTGTAGTGGCCCAAAAAGTTAATTTTGTGAAAAGCCTCTTCATAGGAATGATGATCCGTGTTCGCCCAAATCAGCGCCGCCACGGTTCCTACGAGAAGAAAAGCGGATAATTCCTGTAGTTTTTCAAACTGCCGCCTGAAGGCTGATTTTTCTATTGCGTGCTCACTCATGGCTTCTTCCTTCATCTTCCTGTGGCATTTTGCTACTCCCTCTATTTTCCTTGTCTTTGGAAGGTCAACGCAAGTATTTCACCAATTTTTGGCCACATACAACGAACATACAACTATACGCCCTTGCCAAATCCTTACCCCACCACGTAGCCAAGGGTTGTCGGTCAGTTGGCGACCTCCCAAAGCCCAAGCAGCGTCTAGTTCAATCTTAGGTAAGAGTCCAATCTATTTTCTCAGTGGGACGATGGGGGGGACGGCGGCGAAAATCTGGTCACGACAACAGGGATTTGGGAAAAAAACAATCGGCGCTCCACTCCCTAAAGCTGTCCCACCAAACGGAGGTTCATGGCTTTGGAGTCGGGGGAATTTATTTGGCTATAATCCAATCGCAATTCCAGATGATTCTCGAAGAAGACATAACCAATGATTCCGGAAACCTCCTGGATGGTGCTTGCTTGCTCTGCGTGTAGAGAGAGTCTCGCTTTGGCAAAATAGTTGCGGTAGCGATAACCCGTTTGGAAATATCCCCCTATCAGACCTTTGGGCACATCCCCGGTTTCTTGTAGGTGACCACTTTGACCCAATTTAGCCTCTTGCCAGCCATGGTAGATGAATTCTCCTTTAAAACTCAATAAATGTCGCTCTCGCCGACGAACACGATACTTCCAGCGTAGGTCCGTAACAATAAAGTATTGCTGAACCTTCCCAAAATCTGGCATTTCAAAGGCCAGATTGATTCCCAATTCGGGAAGATCGCTGCGACGAAGTGAAATCCGCCCCCCGAAAGCCACACCATCCTTTTTCTTTATTTGACGATTTAAGTCCTTCTCAAGGGGATTCAAAGTGAGCTCTCGTCCCCGGGTAATCCATCCGCAGTAGTAAAGCCGCCCTCGAAACAACCGTCCGTAGATGTCTAAGCCATCGGAGACGAAGTTCATATCCAAAGCGCGGGTGGCAAGTGGATCCAGAGCGAATTTCCGACTCATTTCCGTGTTTCGCCAAACAAGACCTAAGGGAACGACAAAACGGCCGGCAACCAGTGCCAATCGAGCTGTTTGCTGCTTTCGTAGGGGCTGCATGGCGACCCATTCGATAAGTAGCTTACGAAGTTGAGGTTTCGCACCAGTGCCTTCGTATCTCGCCGTAAAGGCCGCTTGAACATCCTCGTAGATAGGAGCGCGCAGGCCAATCAGTGCCTTGCCGAGACTTAAAGAACCATTGGGGTTGTCTACGGAATGAATCTGAGCTTCGAGACTAAGTCTGAGGGTCAACACAAAGGGGTCTTGTAAGAGTGGGTTTAGGTTTTCATCGGCAGTGGTGGGGCTACTTTGATGTCTTTTACGTTTCCGTTTTTTGGCTTTCCGTTTCTTAACTTTTCCCGATTTTCGCTTCGCCTCGTCGTCTCGAGTGGGGAGGGGAGCTATGGAGCGTCGTTGCTTTTCCTTGACTGCAGCCAGACATTGGGCTTGCGCCAGTCGTTTTTTCTTTGCCGCGGCTTCGGCAACCCTCTTTTTCTCTTCCCGTACTTTGGCGATTTGTTCTTGCTTCATCCGCGCCACGGCTTCGGCTTGATCGATGACCCATTGAACCAGTTCTTGCCCGGTTTTTCGTCGTAATTGTCGGCCCTTTTGACTGACTTGGTGCTCGACCAATATGCCACCTTCTTGGATTTCTCGGAGTTGGGCATGGAGGGTCATGGTTCGGTTTTTGAATTTCATTTCCACCAAAACGACATAATCAGCCCCCAACTTTTTACCCATAGGGGCATAGGCGCTGGGAAGGTGGAGTTCTCGCCGTTTGTAGCCAGCATCGAGCGACACTTCGATATAACGCTCCAATCGGATAACCTTTTGTCGCTGTCCCAACTCACGAATAAAATTGACGCCCAATTGCCTCCGAATGGAAGCGAGGCCTTTCTTGTTGACGGGCATGACCAGGTAGGTGTTTTGCTTGGATGCAGATTTACCATGGGCAGCACTGGTGAAACCGAAGCTCACCCCCAGAACCAGGAATAAGAGCATTCTCCCAAATCCAGAATCCAAAGCTGTCATTCGATGATCGACCTTCATCTTATCCCATTTGGCGCAATGAACGACCAGTACTTCATCATGACACTTATCATGGGGCATGGAAAGTGACGACCCCATCAAGGAAAAGGCCCCACAGCCTAGAGATTTCCTGGACCTTTTTGCAGCACCATTCTTTGGCAGACGAGATGCGCTAGCTCGTGTGTGGTGATTGATTTTCGGTGATTGAATCAACCACCAGTCGCAGGCTAAGAGCTTGCCGCGTTAGAGCCCACCCCATGCATTCAAGGAAAAGGATGAAGCCAGCCACGATTATGCCTGATTTGACAGCCGCAATAAGAGCCTTCCACGTATTTTTCGCATGCCTTGAATCAGCAACGTGCCATCCTAGTCTTACTCGGTTAAAAAGGTCCAAAACAATAACAAGACAGCAATGGCCTGCCTCCGTAGGAATGGAAGAGAAACGCGTTCGAGCTTGGATTTTACTTAAAGGAATATCTAAGACCGTTAGATTCACCGCCACCAGTTGAGGGGGGATCTTTGGCTTTTTGGCCGGGAATTGGGTGATTGGAGCCATTTGGGAGGATTGGAGCAGAAGGTAAAAAGAGAGGGTAAAAAGAGAGGGTAAAAAGAGAGGGTAAAAAGAGAGGGTAAAACAAGTAGCAGAGCCTCAAAAAAGATGAGCTTCTCTCCAGAAAAACACCCGCCATATTCCTCGTGCTGCCAAACGGGACGTGGCCTTGCGCGGCCATTTTTCAGTGTCGTTTTATGGGAAAATCTTATCGGTGATGTGGAGAAAACAGGGATTGTTGTATCTTATCTTACCTTGCTTTGCCACCAACATAATCAGCGGGGTGCCCGACAAACCGCTAGAAATACGCAGGGCCCAATGGCTTTGGAAAGTTTAGGGAGATGGAGAGTAGTGGGGCGTTATGTTTCGAAGCTCGAGCAATCGAGAAGCGATTCCGCTGCACTGTCGCTGGCAGCTTCGAAACCGTTCCAGGAAAATTTGACAGAGTGACAGAAGCGGCAGTCAGATAGTATTTCCCTTTTTCTCCTTTCGCATGCCAAGGATCCCATCCGCCGAGGGCTGAGCATCCAACCACTCAGTTTCGGTAAATTTTCCGTAGAATGTAGCGGGCACCGTACCCTGATAGGTTGTGCTAAGCGAGAAGGTGGCTCGGCAATGGATTTTGATATTGGCACCGGGCTTTACCCGCGCACTGAGATATTCAACATTGATGACTTATGCATCTACAACAATCTCATCTATCGCTTCTAGATCTTCCTCAGACATTGGGGCCGGAATGGCAAAACCGGCGGCTCTGGTACCTAGAATCATACCGATAATAATGCGTTTGACGGTTGACTTTAACATGGGAACTCCATCGGGTTCTGGGCTGCTGGAGCTACCATCCTAGGACCGCAAGGCCTATGCTAATGTAGGCAAAGGTAAGGTTGCAGATTACTTGACTTTTCTATTTTCTGCGCTCGGGTGCTCAACACTTTTTGGATACAATCTTCGGTTTTTGCCCCCCTTTATTAACAAAGAAACTGGGGTATTGGCCTGTGGATAACGCTGTGTGTAGACATGTGTATAAACCGGTAAATCCTGTGATTGTCCTGCTGAGAAAATTTTTTCCCCCTTTCAACGATCCACTGACCGCGGGCAGGAAGGCAATTTTCTCTGATCCCTTTCCCATGGGGCTTAGCGCCATTCTATGTTTTTGACTCGGGATTCGATTTTGCAGAAAATTTGACAAAACCCTAATGATTTCAGGGATTTTTATTCGGTTTTCCATTTTATACACAGGTGCGTGTGCACAAACATCAAGACCTGGATAAATGAATCATTTTGTCGCTGTTAGTAAGCGGCAATTTTGGAGAGAATTGTCACCACATTGTTGCCTGGCCTAGGGCGCTGAGGGAGAGTCGAGCGGCCCGAAGAGAGGGGAGCCTTCACGCAAGTTCCAATTCTTGCGACCTTTGGACCATTCCATACATTTTCAAAACTCCTGCCCATCCCCCCCCCTAAGGGAATGGCAAAAGTAGCAAGTTTGTGGCGAACGAGGGGTTACTCGGATTCACCCATTTCCCCCTTAAGACAAAGCGATAAAGGAGCGCGCTCGAAAGAAAAAATGAATCCATGGTGGGAGGGCTTATTTTCCAAGGCCTGGAACGAAAACGCTCAATCTTCCTTATACTTCTCACCCACAGCCCTTTACGATCAATGTGGAAAAACCTGTGCATAACTCTGTGGACTCAGTGGGCAGGGGGGCCAGAAAGTTGTTGTGAACACGCCGAGAGTTTTGCGATAGCCGGGAGGGTTCCCTGGATGGGCATCGCTGGATTCCAGAGGTGCTAAACTGCAGAAGGTGGGGCTCTGAGGTCCCTCCGCTTTGCAGCCTTCGAATTAATTTCAGTTCTTTTGCACAAAATTAGATGCTCATTCCGTTGACTGGACCACAGAATAATGTCTGCAAAAACAACTGTGGATAAACTTGTGGGTAACTCTCCATATCTGCAGCGATTCGCTAAACATATCAATGCTCCAGAGGTGCCATGGGGAATATCGCCTTGCACCCGGAGGCTTGTAGGCTCATAACCCCGCCACCAATTTGGGCTCATTCTCAAAAACCAATGCGAACACTCAAAAAACCCGCTAAATTGATGCTTTCCCTGCGCACTCTTTGCTCAGATGCAGTGGACCGATTCGACCACAAGCCACAAATTTAATTCAAAAACCCCCAAGACGACATCAAGAAGGGCTATTGGCCCAAAGTGTGATGTCCCTTTTTTTGTGCCGGGAAGACAACCTTAATATTTCTGCGTTTATAACCGTATCTGCGCGGACAAATGCAGCTTTGTAGAAATGTGGAAATGCAGAAATATACCAATGGGCCGCTATTATGTTTGGCTCTAATTTCGTTCGATTTTGGTTTTCATGGCTTGCTCTAGGGGCATCCAACAAGCCAGATCCATGAGGTGCCCATAAAAAGGACAGAGCATCAAAACAGCCTGGGCCCCACAAAGAACTTCGATATTAAAAATTTGAATGCCTTGTGGATCGACCATCAGAAAGTCTTCCCCAGAATTACACATCTGAATGAATCCGATCAGCACACCCAACCAACCGGCGATGACGTAGCCTTTACGGCCAGTTTGAGCGATAATCGCCCCATATTCTGGACTTTCAGAAAACCCTGGTAGCAAAATGCGAAATGCATCTATGCCGTGGGCGCCAAGCATAGCGGCATGCCCTCCGACAAAGGTCAGAATGAGCGATGGAGGATTCACAAATTCAGTTAACTCTGCCCCCATCATGATGGCGGAAATCGTGAGTACTTGAATAATGACGAAACCGGCCAACAACATCTTATTCTCCAAAGCTCGTTCACCGTGATAATACAGGGGAGTAGGGCTTAGTAACTAAGGAAAAAATTGGCTTGACGCCTCGCTGATCCTTTTACCTATTTATGTCCCATTTCAAACCTCTATGGAAACCAAGAGCATTTTAGACCGCAGAGAAGGCCTCCCCACGAATGCCTTCGAGGAGATCCCCACACTCTGGCCAAATCTCAACGCGCTCCCCACAAAAATCCAGGGACGCAGGCGGTCGTCAAAACCATCCTTCAACAACTCGAAGGGTCATCGGTTTATCGGCTTTATCGGCTTTATCGGTTATACATTATCCAGATTACTCAGATTACTCTGATTACCCTGATTACTCTGATTACTCTGATTACTCAGATTACCCAGATTACTCTGATTACCCTGATTACCCTGATTACCCTGATTACCCTGATTACCCTGATTACCCTGATTACCCTGATTACCTCGGGTCGCCAAGGTCCGTTCCACCATGGTGTTAAAGAGTTTTTCTAGGGCCTGATAAACTTCTTCTCCCTCGATAATCCGAAGAGCACGCGCAATGGCCTCAAAGGTGCTCAATCCACCGGCTTTGGGTTCATGTCTCAGCTGATAGCGAGTGGGGCCCATATCAGGAAGAGTCACCCGCGGTAGCTCTTGAAGCGCCGGTTCCCGGGTGGTGCTCTTGGAGGCTTGTCTCCAACTCCCGTCTGGCACCACCAGAGTAATGGGGCGGGGGTCTTGGGCCAAGAATGCCGAGCTCAACACGTGAGCATCATCACAGGGATAGAGAAGGAGCGTCCGGCGTTTGGCCGTCACAATGCCAGTGGCATCGAAGGGAACATCTTTGCGCCCCCTCAACCGAATTTCGCTGGTGGGAGAAGCCTGGGTGAAAAGCGCAGCACTAGCGGTGGGTTTACTCCACTCACGATGGTGCATCACCACCACCACCCGGGTGGTGAGTTCCACAATGGGAATAAGTTCACACAGACAATCCTGAACATGCATGCGGCATTTAGCGCAACGGTGCGCGCGTTTGGAACGGGTACCCATGCTCTCTATTGTGCTCCCATTCTGTGGACAAGGGCTTCAATTAAGAGTTCCATCTTAATTTGAAACATCTTGAGGGTCTGCGGTGAAAAGAACTTCGGGGACCCCCATGGCTTGAAGGGGACCAGCCAAATCCGCTGGCATCGGGGCGCGCACGGTGACAGGTTCACCACTTCGCAAATGGCAAAAACTGATCGACGACGCATGGAGAGCCAATCGCTGCAAGCCGAAGCGTTCGCGAAAGAGGCGATTGTGTTCGCCCTTGCCGTAGTTGACATCGCCAATGAGGGGATGGGTCATATGCTTGAGATGGCGGCGGATTTGATGGAGACGCCCGGTTTTGGGCCAGGCTGCTACCCAAGAGTAGCGTTCGAAATAATAAAGGCGACGAAAGTAGGTGATGGCATCCACCCGCTCACCCCTAGGTTCCTTAGGTACAGGGTGGTCGATGATGCCTTCGTCGGGGGTGATACCACGCACCAAGGCCAAATAGGCCTTTTGATGATGACCAGCCTCAAAGCTTTGAGAGAGGGCACGCGCGGCTTCTTTATTGAGTGCAAAAATAAGCGCCCCACTCGTGGGGCGATCCAAACGATGAACGGGAAAGACATGCCGACCCACATAGTCTCGCACCAGGGTCATGGCCACCACTTTATCGTTGTCCCAGCCGCGATGGACCAACAAACCCGAGGGTTTATTGATAACCACGAGATCGGGATCTTCATAGAGACTATCCAAGTCTTCGATTGAGGCGCGGGTGATTTCTGCTGGTTGCTGATGCGATGGGGCGTTGCTTGTCATGAAGGCTACCCCACCGTACCAAGCCGATGGGTCATTTGGGATTGGAGCATGGGGGCTTATAGAGGGGGGGCTCCGGTTGCGCAACGGTATGGGGAGTGTATTCACACACCGCCACCATCGATAAATCAATGTAATGGCGATACTCTAAGCGAATGCTCTTGTTCAGCTAAATGGGTGGCTAAGGGCGATTGCTGTGCGTATACTTGTGACAAATGTGGAGCTTGCCTAAAAAAGAAAATGCTCTAGACCAACCTCGACTGAATACCGCCAATCTTCGGCTGCGAATCCTGGATTTAGTTTTAAGTGTTGGGAAAATAGGTGGTGACTCACCTAGGCGTCGTTTGCCTATTCCAGAAAAACTTTCGTAGGAGCCCTGGGGAGGCTACCCCAAAGTATCGGTCAAGTGAATCGACCTATGCTCAAAAAATCTACCCTATGATTCGAGAGACTCAATGGTTTCTCGATAAATCACACCGCGCTCTTTGAGACCTTTCAACATAAAATCCACACATTCCTTGTTTTTACCAATAAACTCAGGCGGATTAATGCCTTTGTCCGCAAAGAGCCCTTGGGCAAGAAGTCGAACCGCCATGCTTGCAGTATAGCCGGTTGCACGAGCCATGGAAGTCGTATTGGTCTCGGTGCAGTAACTGTCTAGAAGGTCATAGCTGTGCCGAATCCGCTTACCATCCTTGGTTCCTTCGGTGAATACTTTCAGAACGGTAATATCTTCTTCACCTTCAGCCAATTTCCATTGGGCAAACAGAAGCTTGGAGGTAAGGTCGATGGGACGGATTTTACGCCCATTGATCTCAATTTCTTCTTCACCAAAAAAACCACTTTCGCGCATCATAGACATTTTTTCTCGGTGACCTATATAGCGAAGGGTTTTTTCCTTCATCAGTTTTGCGGGTATCGTTTTGGCAAGGGTTCTCAAACCATCGCTATTAAATGCTTCCAGAGTACCTACGCCAGGAAAGTCGAGGAGTTCTGGCTCTGAAAGAGCAGGCATCACAACCATTTTTCCATCCTGAATATAGCGAGCAGGGCGAGTATACTCTTCGATAACGTCAATCGGAGAAAAAACCGCTTTATATTCATAAGGCCATGTTCTCACTTTGGGAAGACCACCCACATAGGTAATAGCCGTATCAATTTCGTCCAATTGTTCGGCCATATGGCCGGTGAGAAGATTATTCATGCCTGGTGCCACACCGCAATCTACGATCGCCGTAACTCCTTGCTCTTTTGCCAAGCCATCCAATTCGAAGGGATCTTCGGAATAGAAAGCGATGTCTACGACATCCTTCTTTGATTCAAGGATCGACCGCATGGTCTTAAATCCCATGAAACCCGGCACAGCATTCACCACCCAATGGTATTGTTTCAAAAGCTCCTTGAGGATTTCAGCATTGGATAGATCCGCTTGGATAACCTTAAGGGATGGCGCGGCATGCTTGAGTCGCTGAAGGGCCTGAGCACTGATATCAGCCACGGTTACCTCAAAATCTTCATCTCGGTCGAGATCTAGGGCTAGAGGGCCGCCAACAAGGCCGGCACCCAATACGATAACTTTCATAACAGTCGTCTTTCTCTCGAGTTTGGTCCTCAAGTGTTTGTTGTGTCGTTTTTTTTTAGAGAGGAAACAGGCGCAACTTTGTGGTTAGAGCCCACTGAAACGATTGAGATAGGTAATGATACCTACGAGGGATTTGAGGTGGATAGAGTTGCTTGGCATTCTTCTACAGGTCTCCAGATTATAGGCCATCGATAAAGAAGATAATTTGGACTGTCAAGCCAAAGGACGTCGCCTATAGGATTCCAAGTTGTTTGTTCATAAAAGGGAGAGCCCGTGTCTTTGGGGCTCGTTGTCTCGCTGTCTAATACCTAAATTATCATGTACCAATGCGGTGCTAAAACCGACCAAGCCCACCCCCAATCACCCAAAAGTCCAAGACCTCCAACTTGCGGTGGTTGTAACAGTCTTTGGTATTGATTCAAGTAAATCCCAAAATCGACCGCTTAGCTCATACTGTATGGTTCTTTTCCCCTCATCCTGGAGCCTTAGCAATATAAGCTTGAAAGATAAGCTTGGAACCAGCCCAGTGAAAAAAAGGACAGTCCATAAGAGCGTGAAGGCTATCACCAATTTCATGGTATCACTCACTGATAAGGTATTCTGCGATGATGTGATATCTCGAAATGATTGCCTAAATTTATGCTTGGGTCATGTTTCGTTGGGTCGTACTAAGCACCGATCTTGTGAGCTGGTAAAGCATCCTTGTGGTATTGCCCTGAAGCAGTGCTTGACTCGATGTCATCCCTGCGACCGCAACCAAATCAATCATCGTAACATCTCCGGAACAACCCACAATGGTGATGCCCTCTTTCGGGGTGTTAGGAGCCGGATCCTGAGAGGAAAATTTCCATTTAGTCTCTCTGGCAAGACCATGACACAATTTAGACTTTTCCATAGCAACATAGAGAGCTCCATCCCAAAAGCTCGGTCGACGAGGACTTCCCTGAAACCCTCGCAAACGTCCCATGTACTCAATGATCAAGAGAACCTCCATGTGTTTTTCTAGGAAAACCGCCAGAGGGAGTGCCAAACCCTGGTCTTTGAGTCGCTCTACAAGTTCTCTTGATTGAGTTGAGAAGGCAACCTCTTCAAGTCCTTTGTTAAGAATGCGTTGTGGCACAATCATTTGATTTAAAACCCTCTTTAATTCCGCATGAATTTGAAGAGGAACACTCTTTTTCCATGCCTCCAACTGATTCCCGATAACTCGAATCGTTTCCGGTTCTCCCTCGTTAGATTCTGAGTTTGAAACTTGTGGGGTAAATGATTGATTGTCACTAAACTCATGTGGCTGCGGATAAGTTCGGTGGAGAAGCTCATGAATATTGTGAGGCTCGGCTTGTTGCCTTTCTATGGTCTCCAATTGCTCGTTACTCGTATTTTTTCTTGGAGAATCAGAATTTTCATCGATGGTTTGCATCCCATCACTCCCGGTTTGTGTCTCTTGTAAACAGCTTATCAGCAACGCACCTTTTTGTGCGTCTGATTTATATTTAGTGAGATTTGCATCACACACAGCGACTGGAAATAAATTGAGATGTACTAAAATACGACAATCTTAACTCCTCGCTTATAGTATCCTGTGTGTGGAATTTTCGGAAAATCTTCTAGTTTGGCGATATGGAAACTTTCGTCAACTCTTTAGACCAGGAAAAAGCCAATAAAGTGGGTAGAAGTATCAAATCGCCAAAAATAGCACTAAGCATGGTGAAGCCCGTCAATTCAGCGAAGCGTTGGGTCGGAACAAAGTTTGATTGCATGAGCACAAATAAGCCACTTAGTATGATGATAGTAGACACCAAGATAGCTCTCCCTGTATGTTGAAGGGTGCTTTCTAGGGCCTTGTCTACTGGATATTTTTCGATGTCCTCGCGGAATCTCGCGAGAAAATGTATCGTGTTGTCAACCGCAATACCTAAACTCAAGCAAAATACGACCACATTGCCCGCGCTTAAATCATAACCACAAATCCCCATGTAGCCCATGGTCATAATCAAGGGGGTCAGGTTTGGTACAATGGCCACGAGACCGAATCGAAGGGAGCGGAAGAGCAATCCAATGATAAAGAAGATGAGGATTGAAGCCCCAACAAATGAATAGAGAAGCTCATGGATAAACCTGTCCACAGCTTTTGCATTGACGTAAACTTCACCGGTTTGATGGCCACTAATTTTTCCATTCGTTGGAAAAATCTCTTCAATGTGGGCTTCGATCTTGTTGATCAGCTCAATTCCCGCTTTGGTTCCTATGTCTTTCACTCTAAGAAGGACCCTGCCTCGAGAGTGGTCTTGATTAATAAAATACTGAGGGTAAAAAACTTCGTGCATGAACTCTAGAAATTTTTGTGTGCTTTGAATTTCTTCATTCGTCCGGACCCAGAATTTATCGTCCTTCGTCTTGATGCCATTGAAGTATTGGCGATGGATATCAACATATGAAAGAGATGATATGACCTCTGCCTCATTTTGGGCCTTTGCTTGAAGAGCCGCTATCTTTCTCAAATTCCTGCCCTCCAACAAGAATCCGGGGGGGCCGTGAATACCTATTTCCAATTGAAGGAAACCCCCTAAATTCTCATTGATGCGGTGGAGTGTCTGGGAAATAGGATGGGTTTCTTCGTAGGTTTCGAGGTAGTGAGAGTTAATAACAACGCGCTGTCCGTAAACCAATCCAGTCCCGATAATAGCAATACTTAAAAAAGCAAATCCCCATCGATACCGCATGATGACTCGCCCCAATGCAGAAAATGTTCTGGAGCTACGAAGCGAAAGAGATTGGGGCGGTGGAACGAATCGATGCAGCAAGGTGCAAAAAACAATGACGATGGTGATATACACAATCACCAAGCCAAAAATCGACTGAGCCGCAGTGGATTTTTGGAGATACGAACTACCCCCGGCAAGAGAACCAAAGCCCAAAGCCGTCGTTAGAATGGTCAAGCCACAAGCCACGACCATATGCTTCATCGTTTCAATGCTGGCTTGGGTCTGGTCGCGACAAGAAGAAAACTCTTCCCCGTAACGGTGAATAATATGGACACCGTTTGACACACCGATAATCATTAAAAGAAGGGGGAGTGCATTACTAATAACCGTAATGGCTTGTCCTAGAATAACGAATCCCGCGATGGTCCACGCAAGACCAACGCCAACTGCCACGAGGGGGAGTATGACCCCCACTATAGATCTGAAAATAACGATGAGTATAAGGATAAAAATAATGGTGACAAGAGGGACCAGAGTAAGCTGGTCGTTCTTAAGATTTCGAATCACGTCAGCTCGAATGGCCGCAAGACCGCTCAGCTCCCAACTCAGTCCCTGGGGAGGAGAATGTTTATGAAGCGCGCTTTCAATGGCCTCGACGATAGTTAGAATAGCTTCAATGGCTTGAATGCCATTTTCTATTTCGATGGCCACCAGACCCATCTTCAGATTTGGACTTAGCCATTGCTGTCCTAGAGGCCCCGACTTCCCAATAACCCCGCGGAGAACAAGGGCGTCCTCATGAGTCACAGGGATCTCGTCGATAATGGGCAAAGCCATGACCGGTATAAAGGGCACGATGTTGCGTTTGGGTTCTTTGAGACTGGTGGGCGCTAAAACCTTCTCGACACCCTCGACCCCAAGCAACTCTTTGGATATTTTTGCCATCCAAGTAAGATTGATTGGCGTGAGGAGATCTTCACGACCTTTGGTTTCAAGAACTAAGAGAATAACACGCTTCTGAAGTTTAAAGGTTTTTTGAAAGTCGGCTCGGTATTCTGTCAGATCATCATTTCCCCGAAAAAGCTCTTCAGGACTAAAGTTGTAGGTAAGATCAACAGCGGAAACAGTCGCCACAAGGGTCAATATTGCCGTAGGATAAAGAACCGTCCTTGGATGCGCTTGTAAGAAGCACACAACGCGTTGAACGATATTTTTTCCGTAAACAGCCATCGTTGAATTTTGAGATTCTCCCCTATCTCTCTTGTTTTAATTTAGGAATATTTTATCAGCAACAGAGAAATTCCGCAAAGTATCCACCGAACTTTGGATGCTGAAGCAAGTTATTGTTTGGGTTATAGATTGTAGACCTCGCCATTGCCCGGCGAAAAACGCAAATCCAACAAGACTTGTTCTCTTACATAAATACTTGAACATCCAAGGGTCGCCGGAGGTGCATTCAGACTAGACGCCAACTCCATGCTTCATCCTGTGATCTTAGTCTTCTACAGCGATGAGCGGTTGGCTCTAAACCACAACATATACTATGCATAAATCAGCACCGTCATAGCGATTGTTGGTGGTTGGTCCCTTCTTTGTTCCGGGGAGGTTAGCGTGCGGGTTCTGGGACTCTTTAGAAACGATTTTATTTCCTCCTTATTTGTGATGGCATTGATAATGATTGTGATTTCCACCAAACTATCCATGAGGGAGTTGCAGGAACCGGAATGTCTTGTCCTGCCTCCAGCTGCATGGATATCTTAAAAGGCCACAATCCACCAGGAAGTGGCTATTTTTGGATGGGCTTTACTGATACGAAAACCCAAAACCTCTATTTCGATGATTTCAATACAGACACGAAGAAAAAACACAGTAAACTTTATAGTTCGAGCTTGGGCACCGGAAGTGTTCAATGGAATATCGGAACTTCTCATATTCGGATTCTAATCTCGATGGGTTTCTTCCTAAGGTTGGTTCCTTCCGAACTCTCTTTAAACCCATCATCAGTCTATGTGGAAGTTGGGGTCGATTGGGGAAGTGCTGACTGGTTCAACGATGCTAAGGGACCCATGATCCGAGCTTCCGATGGTTCAATTCTCTGAGTAACGTACTCAAATCAATTTGGGCATCGCCAACGCCTGAATACTTAAATAATGAGTGCGGCATAAAGATTCAAGAAAGGGATTCACAAAAAAACAAAACGATTTAATGACAACACCCTACACCTACACAACTTCTTCGATATGAAAATCCCGATAAAAAAGATTTCTATCTTGCCTATAAAGGAACTGGGACAAGTCCTCACACCGTTTGAGTTTTGGGGCCAAACTTTCCGTCCGGTGCCGCGGTACTAAGAGATTCCAATAAGCAATACGACCACCGGAACGGAATTTATCGGCCAGCACCCCAAGGATATCGGTTGTTTGTTCTTCGGAGAGATACTCAAATAGGTCAGAGAGATTCGCCTTATTAAAATAACCCTTGGGATGGTGGCGAACAGGCTGGTCAATGGGAACCATCTCCACACTGAAACGTGGTAAGAGCGAACGTAATTTTTCGTAATTTTCAGCTTTAAGATAAGGGGGAACCGTTTCCAGATCCACATACCCTCCCAAGTAGAATTGGTGCATGTAAAAATTGCTACGCATGGGGAGGGTCGTGGAGATGGTTTTCATCCGATTAAAAAAGTATTCTCCGACTTCTTCCATCGTAACGAATTTGAATTGTGCCGGATCACGACCCTCCTGGGCGATTCTATCAGGCCCCGTGTATTGAATAAAAGTAGGGAGGAATTTTGGGTGGGCAATGAGTTCCTCAAAAGCCACGGCCTGTTTAGCGGGATCGTTCATTCGGCAAAATGCATTCAGGGCATCGGAATCAACAAATTTGTCGAAGCAGATGGTACGAAGGTTCTTAAAGTATTGCTCCAGACGGCCATGATTCACCAGGCCAGTTTCAAGAATATGGGTCTGATTGTCCCAAAATGCTTGTGCATAATCGGGGAGTTTGGCTTTGATTTGTTTGTAAAGTTCAACAGCGCTTTTGTCTGTTTTAAGTCCAAGTAAGCTCAGAAAGTCATCGTGCTCAAATTCTTGAATCGCGGCGAGTTTCAATTCAATAAGAGAGGTTTGGGCGGGGTTGAGGTCCACAGCGACCACGGTTTGGGGTTCCTCAAGGAGAAGAGCAAAGGCATTGTCCCCCGCGCTTCCGATGGAGAGAATCCTATCGTCGGGTTGGATGTTCAGCCCTTTCTCTAGAAGGTTGGAATCCTCCCAAACCTGGGCATACCGTATCACGCCGTCCTTGAGGACCTCTTCTATCTCTCGCATAGCAGAAGTGTATACGGAGATGGAGCTACGAACCAGTAATGTTGCTTAAGGCGCTGCTTTTGTGAAACTCAATTCCGGTGGGTGGTTGTTATGGAACGTGAATCCTTCGATTGAGGTGTCTCGGGCTAAAAAAACAAGGCAGGGGGAATTTTCTCGTGATTTTGGTGCCAAAAAAAGGTCGCCCGAACGTCTGATGCGGAAAATGGGCCTTGAAGCGATCCATCCTAAGCCTCGCACTTCTGTGCCCCAAAGTAACCATGAGAAGTATCCGTATCTACTCAAAGGTTTGAAAATAGAACGTCCCAACCAGGTGTGGTCGACAGACA
>JAYZAY010000051.1:0-30929 GCA_036339465.1 Myxococcota bacterium
ATTACATGGTCATCGGGCCACCATGCCCGAGTATGTTGAGTGGATTGAGTGGACTGAAGAAGTTTTGCTGAAGAAGATGCCCATTCGCAACTATCTGTGGATGAATTGTGTGGCAGCATCTTTAACCGAGATGGCCAAAGACTTGGAAATCCCCCACGAAATTGACGTGGTAGATTATTTGCGCAAGCTCAAGCAAGAGGTAAGTCGTTTAGAATTACAGGGGGTGGATATGAAGGCGCCCCACGATGCAACCTTAGCCCTTTACCGAAAATTACCGGGCGAAATTCAAGAGGTGGTTAGAAATCCAGGGTTGTGTGGTCATCCATCGGCAGGGGATATTCTGGATGGTGTTAAATCTTTCCAAATCGATTGGGCATCGATGCCCGCCGAGGCTTCTGGTCTTGGGAAGAGCTTTCAGTTAGTGGTGGGTGATGTTGAAGGGTTTTCGAATACCCTAAGCGCCACGGATCAACTGGAGAGCTGGTTGCTTGGGGGGTCTGCTCCTGGGGTTCGCAATCTGGAGAAGGATGCTATTTTGGGTGCTTTGGGTACCTTGAGCAAGGAGTATAGTACCTTCGCTATTTTGGGCACCAATGCCTTGGCGAATTTCGTTGCGACCTCTCTAGGAGAACGGGTTAGCGTTGTCAGTTCCGTTGATTATTTCGAAGATATCGACCGCCTTCCGTGCGGAAAAGAGGTCGATTATTTGAACCGTTTGAGTTCAGGCCGATTTGATTGTTTGATCTCGACCGTGGTTTTATCTGAAGTCGATACCCTCCGGTTGAAGGCGCTGTGCGAGGAAGATGGTGCTGGAGCTCCGTTCTTTTTGACCTATGAAGATTTCATGATTGCTTTAACCCGCCCGGAGTCCAAAGAGACGCCCTATGCGAGGTGTGTAAACGAATGAATCTAGCGGATTTCCGACGGATTCCTCTAGGTTGTGTCGGAAATTAGACGATCCCTCAATTTGAAGCTACCGTAATCACTAATCTTTCTTCTTCAAAATGACGGCATGGATTTTGCTGGATCCATAGCCTGTAGAGTTGAATCTCATGAGGAGTGGTCGGTTTGCTGGCAAGAATTTCAGTTTCTCGAATAATCGTCGATGGGCCTCTGGTGGCGGTAGTCAGTAGGTACTTCGTCAGGGACGGGGATTGTGGCGTGTCAGAAGGGGGACAACGATGATTGTGAGTAGAACTCCATTTAGGATTTCATTCTTTGGAGGTGGTACGGACTACCCGGAGTGGTATCGCAAACATGGTGGTGCCGTTTTATCTGCCACCATCGACAAGTATTGTTATCTGACATGTCGTTATCTTCCGCCATTTTTCGCCCACAAATATCGCGTTGTCTATTCCAAAATGGAACAGTGTAATCGACTGGATGAATTGTTACATCCCGCGGTTCGCGAAGTGATTCGATTCAGCGGGGAAGAGCGAGGGCTGTGCATTACCCATGACGGTGATTTACCGGCCCGAAGTGGGATGGGGTCAAGCTCGAGTTTTACCGTGGGATTTTTGAATGCACTTTATGCTCTGCAGGGACGAATGGTGAGTAAGCATCAGTTGGCGATGAACAGCATTCATATTGAGCAGGAAATTCTAAGGGAAGCTGTGGGTTCGCAAGATCAGGTTGCGGCGGCCTATGGCGGGGTCAATAAGATTAGTTTTGCAACTAATGGTTCTGTTTCAGTGACGCCAGTAACCATTGGTACCCAACGATTGTCCGAACTAAATGACCACATCATGCTTTTTTATACGGGGATTAAACGAACGGCGGCGAATATCGCCAAAAGTTACGTGGAAAACCTCGACCAGAGACGTCGCCAAATGCGACTGATGGAGCAGCTATTGGATGAGTCCATCGAGGTTCTATCCAATGGCCGTGATCTTCATGATTTTGGTGAACTCATGCACGAAGGTTGGATGGCCAAGCGTAGTCTCAGTAAGCTGGTTTCTAATGAGGAAGTCGATGGTTTATATGACAAGGCGCGAAAGGCTGGCGCTGTTGGCGGGAAATTAACGGGTGCCGGTGGAGGGGGCTTTATGCTTCTATTTGTTCCACCGGAACGTCAGAAAAAGTTAAAGAAAGCGCTGAGTGACTTGGTTCATGTTCCCTTCAAATTTGAATACTCTGGTAGCCAGATCATCGTATGTGACCATGAAGAAGATTTTGCGGAAGTCGAAAAAACTCAACTCCGACCAACGGCTCGCAAGGTACGGGAACTCGAACTCGAACAGGGTGTAAGCACCGAAACCAATAGACCGAAGAAGCGGAAAGAGAAAATCGCTTAAGAGTTGAGCATAAGGGCAATAATTATCCAGAACCAGAAAATGAAATTGACAAGATTAGGGATTTGAAATGACTGAAAAGGTAGACGTACTCTTTATTAATCCGGGCAACCGTAAAGAAATTTATCAAGCCCTTGGCAACGAGTTTACTGCCATTGAGCCTCCAGCATTCGCGGGTCTCTTTGCATCTTATCTTCGGATTAAGGGAGTGTCTGTGGCTATTTTGGATGCACCGGCCCTAGGACTGAATTCAACTCAGGTCACCGATTTGGCCTTTGAGACTTATGAGCCCACGATGATTGCCTTGGCAGTTTACGGCTACCAGCCATCGGCATCTACCCAGAATATGACGGCCGCCGGGCAGGTGGCCAGTCGAGTGAAGGAAACCCATCCCGATGTTCCGGTTTTCATGACCGGAACGCATCCGGCGGCGTTGCCGAAACGTACCATGATCGATGAAGATGTGGATTTTGTATGTGATCTCGAAGGACCGATCACCATTAAGAAAACAGTCGAAGCGCTGAAGGCCGGGGTGACAGATTTTTCGGAAATCCCGAGTTTATGGTGGCGTGACTCAGAAGACAAGATTCGCGCTCCCCAGAGTGCAGAGGGGTTGGTGAAGAATCTCGATGAGGAAATGCCTGGCATTGCTTGGGATTTGCTTCCCATGGAGAAGTACCGTTCCCATAATTGGCATTCCTTTGCCCATATTGATGAACGGGCGCCCTATGCATCAATTCATACAAGCTTGGGGTGTCCTTATAAGTGTTCTTTTTGCTGTATTAATGCTCCCTTTGGGAAACCCAGTTATCGGATGTGGAAGCCCGAAAGCGTAATCGCTGAGATCGACCGACTCGTTTATGATTATGGGATCTACAATATTAAGTTTGTGGATGAGATGTTCGTGCTCAATAAGAAGCACGTAACTGAAATTTGCAACTTGCTCATTAGCCGACCCTATAAAGTGAATATCTGGGCCTACGCAAGGGTAGACACCGTGCAGGACGATTGGCTCGATATGCTCAAGGCCGCGGGATTCAACTGGCTATGTTTGGGTATCGAAAGTGCCAGCGGTACTGTTAGAGATGGTGCCCATAAAATTTATGGCAACGATGACATCATTGAAGTTGTGCGAAAGATTCAAGCTGCAGGTATCTACATTATTGGAAACTACATCTTCGGACTTCCCGACGACACCCAAGAAAGGATGCAAGGAACTTTGGATTTGGCAATGGAACTCAACTGCGAATTCGCAAATTTCTATTCAGCCATGGCTTATCCGGGCTCCCGACTATACGATATGGCGGTTCAAAAAGGTACACCGCTTCCCGCGGAGTGGCATCATTTTTCCCAACATGGGTACCAAGCATTACCTCTGGCCAACGACTATGTGACGGCCACGGAAATCCTAGAATTTAGGGATAAGGCTTTTGAACGGTATTTTGATAATCCCGTCTACCTGGACATGGTTCGGGAAAAATTTGGGCAAGACGTCGTGGAGCACATCAATCGTATGCGCAAGATCCCTTTAAAGCGAAAGCTCTTTGAAGAAGCTGAGGCCAAGAAAGGTGCGGCCTAATGCTATGAGGCACGGGTGGCACAATTTCGGCGACGCAAATGAGTGTGGTACGCACTTGGCTCGGGCGGTTGAAGAAGAGGTTAATGCCGATCTCAAAACCCTTAAACGTGTTAGTGTGGTTGTTCCTGGTGGCAATACGCCAAAGCACTTTCTGGCGGCTCTCTCTCAGAGCGAAATCGATTGGAGCCGAGTCGATCTTACTTTAAGCGACGAGCGCTGGGTAGCGCCCGCCGACCACCGGAGTAATGAGAGGATGGTTCGGGGCAAGTTTCTGTCGCAGGTAGAAAAACCGCCGCGTTTCTTTTCTTTATGGCGGTCTGAGATTGTCGGTGATTCGGCACAGTCAATGTTGGAGCAATCTCTGGGGGAGATGGCGTCCCCGGTGAGCGTGGCGGTGGTGGGAATAGGTGCCGACGGTCATTTTGGCTCCCTATTTCCTGGAGAAAAGTACCGCGACCGGCAAACGAAGAAATGCATTTGGGTCCCCTCAAAAACTCGCGGAAACCGAATTTCCCTAAGCTATGGCTTTCTATTAAGTGCCAGAAAGGTTTATGTTTTGGCCGGAGGAAAAGACAAACAAAAGGTTTTGAGTGAAGCACAAACAACGCGAATTGATTTACCTATTTCGAGTTTCTATTGGGATAGGCCGAACCAATTTGAAGTGTATACTTTTTGATAATGAAGTGAGCGTGGTTGATGGAAATCGAAGTATTAAAAGAAAAAGCGAAATGGTTGAGACTTGAATTACTCGACATGGTGGAGAAGGCGAGGAAGGGGCATATACCCTCGTCCTATTCATGTACGGAAATCTTGATCAGTCTCTATTACGATGGCGTGCTCAAGTACAAAAATGGCGAGCCGGATTGGGATGGACGAGACCGGGTGGTTATGAGCAAGGGACATGCGGGAATGGCCATGTATCCAATTTTTGCAGATCTTGGATTTTACGATAAGTCTCATCTCGACCAGTTTTGTAAGAAGGAGTCGGTGCTCAGAATGTATCCGGATCCATCCATTCCTGGCGTGGAATCGGTGTCTGGTTCGTTGGGTCATGCCTTGGGGATCGCTGCTGGCTGGTCTTTGGCAGATCGGTCTGAGAAACGAAACAGCCGAAATGTGGTTATTCTCGGCGACGGGGAATGCTACGAGGGTTCCATTTGGGAAACGGCCATGTTTGCGGCTCACCATCGCCTTGAAAACCTGGTGGCCATTGTGGACCGAAATCAACTATGCATTTTGGGAGAGACAGAAGAACTACTCGAATTGGGTGACTTGGCTGCCAAATGGCGGGCCTTTGGTTGGCATGTGGTAGAAATCAATGGTCATAGTTTTGAGGAATTACGTGAGGCGTTCAAAGAGGTGGGCAATACCAATGGGAAACCCTTGGCCATTGTTGCCAACACAGTGAAAGGGAAGGGTGTGTCTTTTATGGAAGGCCAGTGGCAGTGGCATAATAGGATCCCCACGGCCGAGATGTTTGAGCAAGCAAGAGACGAAGTTAGAGCGGGTTTGAAGGGGATATAGGTGGTAGATATGACAGCGGTAAGAAAACTTCAGAGAGACGTGTTTATCGACGTAATTTATGAAGCAGCATGCAAGGATAAGGATGTTATTTTTGTTAGTTGCGATTTGGGAGCAGCGGCTCTCGACCGATTCCGTGAGGAGCTACCTGACCAATTTTTGCATACTGGTATTTCCGAGCAAAATATGATCGATACCGTTTGTGGCTTGGCCATGGCCGGTAAGAAGGTCTTTTGTTACGCCATGGCTTGTTTTCTTACTTCCCGTTGCTTTGAGCAGATTAAATGCAGTTTGGGTATTTTGCAGCAGCCTGTTACGCTCGTGGGCGTAGGTGTTGGTTTGGGTTATGATAATGCGGGTCCCACCCATTATTCGGTGGAAGATATTGCCTGCTTGAGAACGATTCCGGGGATGGAAGTTTTTTCTCCGGCAGATACCGAGGCGACGGCTTCCATTGCGAGCCTCTGTTTGGAGAATCCGGCATTACGTTATGTCCGCTTGGAACGACCCTACCTTTCGGATGTCTATCGACATGGTTTTCAACAAGCGCAAAAAGATGGTTTTGGGATTCTTCGTGGAGAGGGGAGTGTGGCTCTGGTTAGTTCGGGCTTGATGGTTCACAAATGCTTAGATGCGGCAGAGGAGCTGGATTCCCAAGGGCAGAAGGTTGCGGTCATCGACCTTTTCAGGGTCAAGCCCATCAATAAAAAAGCACTGTGTGAGTTGCTTGAGAAATATGATGGAATCGTAACCGTAGAAGAACAATGGCTTTCAGGAGGCATGGGTTCAGCGGTTTTGGAAGTGATGGCCGATGTGGGTTTATCAAAGCCCGTGAAGCGCCTTGGCTTACCCGAAAACTTTCTTTTTGAGAATGGCGGCCGCGACTATTTACACGAAAAATATGGACCGAATACAAAACAAATACTGAGTGCAGTAAGGACCTTTTCGCTTTAGGGCCGAAAATACCCAATGGTGACCCCGAAGGTGCGAGTGAGGGTGAGATGAAAGTAATTGTATTTGGTGGTTCTGGGTTTTTAGGTTCCTATGTTGTGGAAGAACTCCTTCAGCGTGGGCACGAGGTGACGGTTTTTGACCGTCAAGCTTCGCCCTATCACCAAAATCTCAATCTTCGTTTTATTCAAGGGGACTTGTTAAATCGACAAGAGGTTTCCGATGCCGTTGCTGGGCAAGATGCTGTATACAATTTTGCGGGTCAACCGGATATTGGGGTCTCTCTCGAAGAGCCAGTGAGCACGTTAGAGGTAAATGTGCTGGGTAATATCTATGTTTTGGAAGCATGTAGAGAACACGATGTTAAACGTTTTGTCTATGCCAGCACGGCCTATGTCTTTTCCCAAAAGGGTGCGTTTTACGGCACTTCTAAGAAGTGCTCGGAGCGAATCATCGAGGAGTATCACCAACAGTTTGGTTTGCCATTTACCATTGTCCGTTATGGATCTGTTTATGGTGAAAGGGCTGATGGGAAGAATCGTATCTATCGGTTATTACACTCCGCTCTATTAAGTGGACGAATTGTTTTTCCCGGTGATGGCTCGGAGGTTCGGGAATATATCCATGGACGTGATGCGGCAAAATTGAGTGTGGATATTTTAGATACTTCTTTTGAGAATCAACATATTATTCTTACGGGTAACGAACGGTATAAGTATTCAGAGGTTCTAGAGCTCATTCGGGAGATTATGCAGGATAAGGTCGAAGTTGAGTATTTGTCGAGCGAATATAAGGGGCACTACAAGCTCACACCTTATTCATTCAATCCAACCATTAGCCGTAAGTTGGTGAATAATCCTGGGATTGACTTTTCCCAAGGTATTCTTCACTGCATCGAGCAACTCTACGATGATATTCATGGTCGTCCAGCCTTTGAAGGCCGCCCGGAGAAACCATCGAAAACCATGGTTCTGGAAGGCCATAAGGATGTGGTGCAGTTTCCTAATAAAGGACAGTGTCTCCGCGACGTCGATGTGGCGGTGTTGGCGGGTAAAGTTGGCTCTTCTCATCACGACATACTGGCGGGTAAGCCGCTACTACTTGCGCCCGTTGGCCTCGGCTCCTACGTGGATTTCTTGTTGGACTGGCTGGTGGGTTACGGGGCTCAACGGGTGGTTTTCTGTTTGGGAGAAGGAGCTGAGCAAGTCCGTGAGCATTTTCGCCAAAAACATCGAGAGGATATTGAGGTGGAGTTGGTGGTGGAGCCTTCACCACAGGGAACGGCGGGGGCCCTAAGGTTCGCTAGCGGTCAGCTCAATACGGAGACGGTTTTGACTATCAATGGTGACACCTTTGTGGGTGCTGATCTCAACGAATTCATGTCGCGATTCAAAGAATCTGGCTTACCTGTCTCCATGGTTTGTACTCAAGTTGAGGAAGTGGGTCGCTTTGGCTTAGTGGAGCTCGATGATAGCGAGCAGCGGATATCTGGATTTTGGGAAAAGCCCAATACACCGGGGGTTGCGGGCATGATTAACGCCGGCATCTATCTCTTTTCGGCTTCGATGCTTAAGCAAATTGAGCGGGGTAACGCTAAATCCCTCGAAAAAGATATTTTGGAACATCAACTGGCGGGTACGATTGGTGCTTATGCCGGTGCGTTTCCCTTTTGCGATATTGGGATCCCAGAGGATTTGGCCCGTGCCCATGAATTGATGGCACATTATGCACCAAGGTCCGTAAGAAAAGCAGCCCTTTAAGTATCAGGATTTTGGCCGCATATGACCATAAAGTCGTTCTTCGACCGCTTGGCAAATAATGTGCTCAATGCTTAGATGGGATTCCTGAATAAATTGAGTATCCCCACTGGGCACGGAGATCACCGCATCAGCCTCACCGCTCTTAAGGCCCGCCTCACCGGTCAATGCAATCACCGAAATGCCCATCTTTTGACACTGCTCAATACCTAGGATGACGTTTTTGGATCCGCCACTGGTGGTGATCCCCAAGAAAACATCTCCTTTTTTTCCCAGTCCTTCCACCTGTCGAGCAAAAATACCGTCGTATCCGCAGTCGTTGGCGAATGCGGTTAGAAATGATGTGTCGGTGGTTAGAGCGAGGGCAGGGAGACTGGGACGGTCGAAATCCTTGGTGAGTCGACTGGTGAATTCTGCGGCCATATGCTGGCAATCCGCGGCACTACCACCGTTTCCACAAATCAGGAGTTTGTTGCCGTTCCGAAAAGCCGCTTCGATGAGGTCCACGGCTTGAGTTATTGAGTCCACACAGGAGTCCGCGACGAGGCGCTTAACGCGGGCGCTTTCTTCGAGATGCTCGGTGATGGTCTGCTTCAGGTCCATGATGATTCTCTCTTGGGGGATACTCCCCGTTTATTGGGTCCCCTCTATCTAGTGTAATCGGAGTTCCTGCTTTCTACCATTATTTATTGGTTTTGTGAACGGGGCGGTCAGGGCTGGAAACTATATTTCGAAAGGTTTCCACTTCTTGCAGAACAACAATGGCTATTCCTTGTTTCTTGTCGGGAAGTCATCATTAAAGTGGTCCCGTTTTTCGACGATGAAAGGACAGTTCTGGTGATCTTCGAGAGAAGATTGGGGTAATTTGAACTTCATAACTACGGGATTTTTATGACGTCTGAAAATGGTTCGGCTGGCAAGAAACCGCTCTGCGCCGAGCCTTGGCGTAATTTATATATCGGAAATTCGGGGGTTTATCAGCCTTGCTGTCATATCCAATTTCAGACGGAGAAGCCTTGTGGTTCTCGAGATGAACTTCTAGACATCTATAATTCCTCGGAATTGGTTGACCTACGTCAACAACTGGCATCCCACAACGTTACCAACGAAGAGTGTCGAGGATGTTTGGCCGGTGCACGAAGCAATGCTTCCTATACTAAGGATATTGGTTTTGAGGGAGTTTCTTCTTCGTACAAAGATGCCCGTCAGAAAGCGGAAGAGAGCTTTAGTCGGGGTGAAACCCATGTTGAACATCTACCTTTACTACTAACGGTTTACCTTTCCTACCGGTGCAATATTCGATGTGTTATGTGTAGTCAGGCCCTAGTAAGAGATAAGTCGATGTTTAGGGATTATCCAACTGAAGCTCTTCAGGACATCTTTGATGAGGTTGGTAACGGAGAACTTCCCTTCTTGAATTTAGTGGGTGGTGAACCGATGTATAGTCGGGATGGAATTGCCCTGTTGGAGTATTTTGGTGAGTCGGAGGATCTGAATACCCAGCTAGGGGTGACCACCAACGGGACCCTTTTCAGAAGGCACCGAGACCTTTTGAGTAAGATTTCCCAAGCCAATTTTTCGGTCAGTATTGATGGTTTCGGTGACAGCTATAATTACATTCGTGATGGTGCGAGTTGGGATGAGTTGATTGAGAACCTTGACCTTCTACAGGGGATTACAGAACAGAATCCAAAAGTAGCAGTGGCAGAGATACTTTCCATTGTGATGGCTTCATCGATTTGCGATTTACCTGAGCTTATTCGCTTCTTCACGGCAAGAGGAGAGAAAATCCGTTTCTTGGAGTGTGATGGTCCGTTTTATCTGGAGAATTGCTTTGTCTATCCCTCTCTTCTTGTGGGTATGCCTTGGCAGCAGACTCTTGCCGAAGCCATAGAAGTGGCAGAGGAACTAGAATTGACCCAAATAATTACGAAGTTAGAACAGATCCAGGAACGCCTTTTGGATACTTTTGAAAATCCTTCAATGGAAATATTTATGGCTGAGATACATCGGGTAAAGGACCTATTCAGCCGAAAAACGGCGACCTGGAAGATTGGAGGGCGGAAGAAAGTTCGGCATCTTGAGGCAGCCAGTTTGGTTAAGATTGCAGGGCAATTTGTGGCCTGGCTAGATCAGGTTAATGTGAATCATGATTACCTCTCCTCTGAACAGCACACCGGTTTAAGAGAACGGGTATTGTCTGTGGGGCGTGAGCTGGTTGTTGCTCCTGAAAACTCTCTTTTACCCATTATACGTTCCTAGGAATGGCTTGAATTCATATGAAAACCATTCACGGGGTTTTTGGGCAAATACGTCTTTTTGCTCTTCTTCCAAATTGGTGGGGGAGCTAACAAGGATTTTCTGACCTACGGTCAGTTCAAAACAGATGATCAGACCCATAATGGGAGTAGTTGGTTGATGAATTCGAGTTAAAGAAACCATGGTTTTGGGCGATGTTATGCGATTGTTCCAACCATTCGGGGGGCCAGGGTGAGCATCAAGAGAGCTTGTGAAAAGGGGAATCCCAGGGAGTCTAAGGAGGGGACTGAAAGTAAGCGCCCTCTCTGTGCTGAGCCCTGGCGTAATTTATCTATTGGAAATGAGGGGACCTATCGACCTTGTTGTCATATTCAGTTGAGGACGGATAAGCCTTGCGGGACCAAGAACGAATTGCTTGACATCTTTAATTCACCAGAAATGCAGGATTTACGCGGGCAACTTGCGTCTCAAAACGTCACCAACGAAAAATGCCGAAGTTGCTTGGCCCATGATAGGGTTAACCCCGCCTACACGAAGGATATTGGTTTTGAGGGAGTTCCTTCTATCTACGAAGATACTCGACAAAGAGCCCAAGATAGTTTTGATCGAGGGGACACTGTGGTTGACCACCTTCCTTTGCTCCTAACTGTTTACCTCTCTTACCAATGTAACATTCGTTGCATCATGTGTAGTCAGGCGGTGGTGAAGGACAAAAAGATGTTTCGGAACTACCCATCGGAAAATCTAATTTCGATATTTGAAGAAATTGATGGAGAAGAGGTTCCGTATCTAAACCTCGTGGGCGGAGAACCGTTTTATAGTCGAGATGGAGTGGCCCTGATCCAGCATTTTGGGAATGCAAGAGATTCACATGTTCAAATTGGGGTAACAACTAATGGAACGCTCTTCAGTAAACATGAGGAAGTGTTGTCAAAACTATCACAGGCCAATTTTACGGTTAGTATTGATGGTTTTGGGGAGAGCTATGAATACATTCGTGATGGAGCCAATTGGAACGAGCTCATGGAGAACATTGAGACTCTCGATCGAGTCACGGCGAAGAACCCGAAGGTGCGATTGGCGGAAGTGACCTCCATTGTGATGGCCGCATCGATTCCTGATCTCCATAAATTGGTCCGATTCTGTGCGGATCGTGGGCAGACTCTGCTCTTTGTGGAGTGCGACCAGCCATTCTATTTAGAGAATTGTTTCTTTTATCCGTCACTCTTGATGGGAACTTCCTGGGAGGAGTCGATGCACAAGGCGATAGAGGTGGCCCGTGAGTTGAACCTTCCGATAACGACAGAGAAGCTGGAATTCGTTCATGGGAGACTTAGAGAGGCATTCTATAGCCCCTCTAAGAATATATTGCTGAACGAAATTCAAAGGATCCGCAGCCTATTTAGTTTGAAGGTGACCGGTTGGCAGATTGGCGGTAGAAAAAAGGTTCGTAGTTTAGAGCGTCATGTACTCAGGCAAATTGCTGCCCAGTTCTTTGCTTGGCTCGACAAAATAAATGCTCAAGGTGAGTATTTTTCTAGGGAACAGCATGCTCGCTTAAAGGAGCGCTTAGGAGCTTTAAGTTCTGGTCCTTCGGAGAATGTGGCCTCTAAATCGTCTCTTCCCATCTTGAGTGCCTAGCTGGCCGGTTGAGTTCTCGGGATGTTTTTCGACTTTTTCCAATAATTTGTTAGTGAAAATCATCGAGGTTTGTGATGATCGGCTAGAGCGTTGGGGCTAGATAAACTGTTCTTTCAGTCATTAACTCGAGAGGGAGTGAATGAATTCCGAGGAGCTAAAGAAGCTTTGCAGAGTCTACCGGGAGCATCCCGACATTCCAGCCTCTATCAAGGAAGCATGTGGGCGGGTACTGGAGGCCTCTGATAGTTCGAGTATTTTTTTCCTGGCTCGCGCCCTCCATGAATTTGGAGCTTGGAAGCCTTTGGTCGCAATTGCGAATATATTGGGATCTGCTCCTCTTGAGATGAGGTTGGCGACCCATCTCCTCTTGAGCCACGCTTATTGCGAATTGGGAGAGGGGGAAATGGCTGCCAATGAGATGAAAACTCTTGGGGCACTTGTTGGGGGAATGGATCTGGAAGAGTCAAACCTCATCACCGACTGTTTTTCGGCTGTCTACCGCCGGGCCAATATCCATTTTAATGATGGGGACCGCGCTCAGGCGGTGGCGGTTTACAATTTGGCACTACCCCACGATAAACGGCTTCATCATATCTCTTTTGGTCATCTTGGAGAAGAAGAGAAAGCCGTGGTGGCAACCACTCAAGGGGAGGGCACGCTCGAGGGAATCACGCGTTGTTGCCGTGAGCCATTGGGAGTGGTGGATTATCCTGAGGGAGCTCAGAAGCTTTTAAGCGTGGAACAATCTGAAATCACGACTCTCCAGGGCCGACGTTTACTCTTGGTCATGCGTCTGCATTTCTCTCGGGGAGAACATTCCAGGAAGCACGAACTCCAAAAGAATTTTAGGTATACGGCCGAACAATTGGGCATCAACACTTCCTTTTTTAACGCTGATCCCTTTGTGTTTTTTCAAGACTTCGATGAAGATTACCGCCGAGCGGCATTCGCTAAATTGGAAGATTTGATTCAAGAGGTTAAGCCGGAATTTGTGGTTTTCGATAATCTTTGCTCCCAAGATCAAGATGAAGTTCTCACCGCTGATTTTTATGAAAGAGAACTGCTCAGGCTAAAAGAACGATTCAATTTTAAGCTGATCGCCCTCTATCCTGATGCTTGGCATCCACCGAGCTCTCGAGGAGCGATGTTGGCGGGCGGTTTCGCCGATGTTCTTTGGCACAATCATTTGTCTCTTCATTTAGAGATGGAAGAGACTGTTAGGGCGAAGTCTTCCGTGATTCCATTTCCTTTTCCTGTGGAGCGTTTCGATACGCATAAAAATCGAGACATCGACACCGCCTTTGTTGGAACCTCCGTACAATACAACTATCTTCGGTCACTCTGGTTTCTGGCCATGGAAGACGCGGGGACCGATTACCAGCTATTTCTGACCAGCCCTGTCCATCGGGAAGGCATGCTCACCCTAACGGATACCCAGTATGCAGAACTGCTGGGCAGGATTAACACCAGTATCCAATTTTCATCGCGCAATGAGAACACCAAGATACTTTGTGGCCGGGTTTGGGAATCGATGTTGGCCGGCTGCGCTTTGATTGAAGAAGAAAATATCGAAACAAAACACTTTTTGGTGCCGTATTTACATTATATTCCCTTCAGTTCTACGAAGGATCTGGCTGAGGTGGTGAAATGTTTGACCGAAAATCCCGAAGAGCGATCTGCGTTGGCCCTGCGGGGGCGCGATTGGGTGAGCAATATTTGTTCGGGGGCTCGTATTTGGGGTTACATGCTTCTTAAGGCATAATCGCTGCCGCCACTGCCCAGTGTGATAAAGCGAAGGCGGAATCGCACCATTGAATTTTAATTTGGGTTGCGCTTACTCATCGGCGTAAGCGGGATGGGCGGTTTGGGAAAGTTGGGCCAATGTCTCTTTCGTAAGCCATTGGTCGTTGTTATCACTGCGGTAGGAGAATCCATCCGGGAGTTTTTCCGCCTGCGGCGATCCAGGACCGACCCACTTGTGGTCATGGGGTTGAATGACAAACATTTTATCCACGCGAACCGCGTTTCTGGCTTCATCTTCTGAGATCAACGATTCGTGTAGCTTTTCGCCCGGGCGTATGCCGCTCGTTGTAATTTCGCAATCGGGTCCAATGGCTTCTGCTAGGTCTAAGACTGCCATGCTGGATATTTTCGGAACAAAGACCTCACCTCCGGTTATGAGGGGAATACAGCTCAACACAAACCTGACGCCTTGATCCAAGGTTAGCCAAAAGCGGGTCATCCTTTTGTCGGTTACGGTGAGAGTGCCGGTTTCTCGTTGCTCAAGAAAAATAGGGATCACACTTCCTCGGCTGCCCACCACATTACCATAGCGGACGCAAGCAAAACGGGTGTCTCTGGGACCCGAATAGGAATTCCCGTGGGTAAAAATCTTCTCCATACAGAGCTTGGTGGCTCCGTAGAGATTGATCGGACTCACGGCCTTGTCAGTGCTCAGGGCCATCACCCGGGAAATCCCACAGTCGATGGCCGCATCGATGATATTCTTAGCTCCAATGACATTGGTTTGAATGGCCTCGAAGGGGTTGTATTCACAGGCGGGAACTTGTTTTAGGGCTGCGGCATGGACGACGATATCCACCTCGGCTTTGAAAGCTCGGTAGAGACGCTCCTTATCGCGGATATCCCCGATGAAGAATTTTAATCTTGGGTCTTGTATTTCCCGACGCATGTCGTGCTGTTTAAGCTCGTCACGACTGAAGACAATCACCCATTTTGGGTGACAGGTTTTGAGGATGGTTTGTACGAAACGCCTCCCAAAAGAACCTGTTCCTCCGGTGACTAGAATCGTTTTACCTTCGTAAAATGAAGAGATTTTTGACGACATAAACAGACGTTACAGGGTTTTAGAGATTGGGGAAAGAAATCTGAGAAGTCGGCGTTGTGCAATAACGGGCCATAGGGGCTAGGTTTCGACCCTAGTGCCGGTAGAATTTGATTACTTTTTCGAGTGCATCTAGGGTGTCTTGGGTGTCTTGCGAGGTCATGGCGGGAAAAATAGGGAGGGAAATCATTTCTTCGTATGCTCTTTCAGCATGGGGACAAAGTCCCAGTCCCAGGTTAAAATTTTCTCCATAGAGCGGATGCAGGTGAACTGGGATATAATGAACGTTTGCCCCGATGCCCTCGGCCTGGAGGGCCTGGAAAAACGGAGGCTTTGAAGCACTTAGGGCACTGAAATCTATCCGAATTACGTAAAGATGATAAGCATGGGTCCTCTTTGGAGCTAATTTGAGAGGGGTGATTTCGTGGATTGCGCTTAAGGCCGAGTTGTAGGTTTGGGCGATACTTTGTCGCTTTTGGGTCCAGTGGGGAAGTTTATTGAGCTGACTTATCCCAAGTGCGCATTGGATATCTGTGAGTCGGTAGTTATAACCCAAGTCTGCAATTTCGTAGAGCCAAGAGCCGTTTTCCTCGCGTTCCCGGTGATCCACACTGATGCCGTGGTTTCGGAATCTTCGCATCCGGTCGGCCAATTCCGGTCGGTGGGTGGTGATCATTCCGCCTTCACCGGTGGTCATGGGTTTGACGGGGTGGAAACTAAAGACGGTCAGGTCGGCTAAATTTCCTACCCTCCGCCCCTTGTAAGTCGCGCCCAGGGAATGGCAGGCATCGGCAATCAGGGCGAGTTGATGTTCGTTGGCGATCTGTTGAAGCCTGTCGTAGTCGCAGGGCTGCCCAGCGTAATCCATGGCGATGATGGCTTTGGTGTGGGGTGTGATGGCGTTTTGTACGGCCTGGGGGCAAATGGTGAGGGTTTCGGGGGACACATCCACCAGGACAGGTTTCCCTCTCTGATAAAGCACACAGTTGGCGGTGGCGGCAAAGGTGAGCGTGGGCACGATGACTTCGTCTCCCTCTTGGATGCCCAAGGCGTTCATGGCGGTGTGAAGGGCTGCGGTTCCGTTGGCCACGGCCACGGCATGGTCACTTTGGGTATGGTTGGCGAAAGCTTCTTCGAATTCCGATACCTTCGGACCCGTGGTCAAAAAATCGGATCTTAGTGTCGCAACCACGGCCGCAATATCATCTTCGTCGATGGTTTGCCGTCCATAATTGAGACGTCGGCTCCGGACGGGTTTTCCGCCGTGGATGGCCAGTTTATTCATGGTATTCGAACTCCAATCTTGAGAGGCTTGTTCTCTAATAATGAAGCCCGTGGGGCCTTGTCAAAGGAGCGATGGTTTCAACTCGCTTCGCGCTGGCAATCGACGGTTTGCCCGTGGTTGGCTCCTAGAAAATCCATGAGCCAAGCAGAGATGGCTTGGGATTTTTCCAAGGCTCTTCGATTTGAGATTTGATATTCTTTCAGGATTCGGGTCGCTGCTCTTTTGATGTTACGTTGCGTGTCTTCGCGGAGGAGGGATGCGAACTTTTCTTCCATTTGCGCTTCGGTAGTGGCAACATGAATGATGCCACCACGGTACAAGGGGTGGGGGTTGAAGGCGTCTCCTCGGTAGAAGTTCTTTTCCACGCCACCCATACAGATCATGGTGGGAATACCTCTTCTAGAGCTATCCCAGATCACCGAGCTGATACTGTTGGTGACGACCAAGTCGGCCACTTCAAGGGCCTCGGGGAGGAAGTTTTGATGGACTGTTAGGTTTTTCATGTTCGCTTTGTAGGCGATGTGCTGGATGCCATTTTTCCAATCTGGATACACCCGGTTGTCTGCGTAAGCAGGATGGGCCTTTATCAGCACCTGAATCCTTTCTGCTTTTTGGTGTTGGGCAATGAAGCGAAACATGGATTGATAGAATTGAATTTCTCCCAGCTTGTCTTGAATATAGCCGGGGTAACTGGGCCCGAACCATGTGGGGGCAACAACAACGGTTTTTATCCCCGGCGCAAGCCCTAGGGTGCTAAAGCATTCGGTTTTGGATTTTGGGGGTGCATCGGAGCTATCCATGGGGGTGCCTAGGGGGAGCACTTGCTTGTTCTTCCAATGGGGTATTTCCCGGTCAAATTCATGGGCCAGTAGATTTTCCTCCTCCAAACGGTTGTCTACGCAGAGCACGTCGCCGATGTGAAGCATACCGGGTGAAGGCCAATAGCCCGGTCGAAAGGCCTTGGGGCTTGGTTGTGCTGCGGAGTATCCGTGCTCGATATTAAACACGGGTATGCCTCGCTTCTTTGCGTTGATCACCGCAGGTCTTTGGGCATAGTGATATTCGGCATTGGTTAGGAGCAAATCCAACTCAACCGCCTCACAAAGAGCGTTAAAACATTGGTCGAGCACCATGCAGGATTTGGATAGGTGTTCGAATACCTGAAATAGGTGGTCCTCAATATGGGGGAAAGTGCCGGATTTTAGGCTTTGGAGTCGATAGGTGAGTCGTGCGTAGAATTCCGCTATCTCCCGAGTCCATTTCATAGGATCGAGGTTTTTATCGCGATCACCAATTAGGGATTCCACAGATATTGCATGCTTGAGTTTTAGACTGTCGAATTTGGCGTCTGAAAAATAGATGAGTTGAAAATGGGTATCCAGTTCTCGAATGAAGGTGGTGTGATGGTCGAGGCGCAAACCCATGCATAGAATCTTTTTCATCTCAGACTCTGTTGTAGCATGGCGGTGAAGAATTTTGGCATGTCATACCAAAGTGCGGCTTCCAGATAAGAGAGGTCGTTTTCATCGCTCGAGAATGTGTGGTTGAGCATGGTTACCAAGTCAGTTCGCAGTTGCTGGCTCAATGTATCATCTTGGGTGATTGGGTGTCGTTTCCAAAACTCTTCAATCATCTCGTAATCGAGGCAAGCGTGGGCGAAACAGTGAGGGCAATAAAAGTGTTTCAGGACACATAAACTTTGTTGGATCCGACAAGCTGAAATGGTCTGACAACACGGGCATTGGAGTTTAAACTCGAATTCCGTGCAATCCACCGGTAGCACCTTGCAGCCGAGAATATGAACTCGGTATGTCTCTTCGCGACCGGTTTTCAGATGTGAATCATACCACTCCCAGTGGTTTGTGATGTTTTCGGTGGCTTTTTGGAGGGCTTCGAATCCAGTGGATGGTTCGATGATCGTGCTCAGGCGCCAAAGTGGTGCCAACTCATGTTTGGAGAGATCGGGCAATTTTGGGATGAGAAGATCGTAACAGTTTTCTACGTGGGGCAATTGATTCAGGAGCATGCTTAATCGAGCCAATTCGGTGACACTTTTGGTGGTGTAGCCCAATTTCTCTTTGGATTCGATGAAGAGGTTGAAGGCTTCTTCGACGCGTCCGGAGAGCCGGAGATGGGCGATAGCCTTAAGTGGGGTTGTCATTTTGAATTCTCCAAGGAGCCATTGCTTACACCAAAGGTGCCTGTGGATAGAAAGGAATTTGGGGAGGCCTTGGCACCCAATCCCCCCAAGGGCATCGCCGAAAAGACGCTGAACTGTAGTCGAAGCGCCGGATTTAAGCGTGGGCTTTTGTCCTTGTCAAAACTTCCCGATGTTTTCCGATTGTGCTCGAAGTGGCGGCCCATAAGTTTAGTTTAACGGGGGCTCATGTTACCTTTGGGCAATGAGTGATTTTGACGTCTTTATTACCGGCGATAAAGTAAATTTAGTGGCTTTGAATGAGAAAGTGATTCTGAGCACGCCTTGGTATCAGTGGTTCAACGATGAGCGTGTGACCGAGTCGATGCAAAAGCATTATTTCCCCAACTCTAAGGCGGAGCAACTGGAATTCTACGAGCGCCATATCAAGGGGAATAAGCACAAACTTCAATTGGGAATTGTAACCAAAAATGATGGTTCCATGGTGGGAATCATTTCCCTAGATGCCATCAACTACATCAATTCCAGCGCCGCCGTCGCGATTTGTATTGGTGAAGAAATCCCCAGTCGCTTGAAGATTTTTGTGGAAGCGAATTACCTCATTATGAAACATGGTTTTGAGAGTTTGAATTTGTTTCGTATTTCGGGAGGCACTTTTAATCGGCAGATCTTTGATTTGAATTGCAAAATGTTGGGTTTTGTCGATGAAGGGATCAGTCGCAAGGCGGTTTTCAAAGGCGGATCCTACCACGACGTATACCGCTTTGGTCTTTTAAGGGATGAGTTTCAAGGTGGCCTGAAGCTTCAAATGGAAAAACGCCAACAACCCCTAGGTTGATGATGCTATTCTTTTGGCAGTTCTAAGATTTCCACCAATCCCACCTGAGCATTCCAGAGAAAGACAATTCGATTTTCGAACACCGGGGAGAAGGTAATGGGGGTGACTGGCATCCATTTGTCGTTTCGTAGGAAATCGAAGGCTTGTTCCAAAATAGGTACGCCATAACACGTGTGATAGGGGCCCACCTTGAGTTTTTCCTGCCAGGCCCAAGCCGGAGAGGAGTTGTCGATGGGGGTGACCAATTCTACCAAAGGACCTGAGTGGTGTTTGAGTATTTCCACCCAGACCTTCTGGGCCTTATCCTCGATGGCCCTTCCCCGTTGGTAACCTAGATGGTGGTAATGTTGGGCGGTTTTCTCTGGCTCAGGCGTGATAATGCCTATGTGGTGAAAGGAGAAGTTGGGTGTTTCTTGCGCAGTCATCTCTTTGAACCATGATTTCTATCGAAGTTAAAAAGAGTACGCAAGTTCTGGTTATAGTGAGATTTATTCCGCGAGAGCCGAACTTGCGCAGGGTCGCTATTTATGATTTTTGTGATCGGAGACTTCTCCTTGGACTGGGTATTAGACTCGGGGTTCCAGGTTTCGCTGAGTATTGTCATCAACCAAGTCTCGGGGGGATTAGGAAAGTGTTGGAAAAACGAGTACGAGAGCTTTTCTGCAAAACCCTGAAACTAGATTCTGAGCATTTTGATCCGGATCTTGGTGCGGGCGATATTCCGCAGTGGGACTCTTTAGCCCATGTGGCGCTCTTGCAGGCAGTTGAGCAAGACTTTGGGATCATCTTCGACCTCGGGGACGCCATTGATATTGAGACCATTGGCGACCTCTTGAGCGCCGTTAAGCGCTATACGTCTTTGGCTAGTGGTGACTAGATGAATCTGGTCGAAGAGTTTTTACTGAAAAGTGCCGAGAAGACCCCCGATAAATTGGCTTTCGGAGATCCCAAAACCGCTCTAACCTATGAAGAACTAACCTCGCGGGTTATGGGATTCGCCTTTGCCCTCTCACATCAGCACCAAGTTGATGAAGAGCGTATCCTCATTCTCTTACCCAACAGTGTGGATTTTATGGTGTGCCATTTAGGTGTCATCGCATCGGGAAATATTAGCGTGCCCTGCGATTGCGCCATTGGTTTTCAATCGCTAGAGCAAATTCTTGCGTGCGCTTCGCCGAAGGTACTTATCACCACCCGAGTGGTCCATGAGCGGTTGCACACCGTCCTAACCGCATCCAGTATCAAGAGTGTTCTTTTTGTGGATGGGCTCCCCGAGAGAAACCTCTCATATTCGCGCGGTGTCTTTATCCTTAACGAAATCCTAGAACCCTCTTTGAGTGCCTCCCTAATCCGAAAGTCGAATCTACCTGCTTCGATCATGTATACCACGGGTTCTACCGCCCTTGCCAAGGGGGTCGTTTTGACCCATGAAAACATTTTTGCGGCCATTAGCGAGATATGCGAATTTGTGGGCTATACGCCAAATGATAAGGAGGTCGTGGTTTTGCCCCTTTCCCATAGTTTCGGGTTGGGACATGTGTACTCCAATTTCTATAAACAAGGCTTTGTTTATACGGAAAATGGTTTAACCCGCATCAAGCGGGTGCTCAATAAAATAGAATCTTTGGGAGCGACGGGCTTTCCGGGGACTCCTTTGGGATTTTCTATCCTCATGGACCGCTATGGTGATTTGTTTGCCGAAAAGGCTCGCTCTCTTCGGTTTTCAGTGATCAATTCGGCGCCCTTGCCACCGGCGCAGACCGCGGCGCTTCAAAAACTTTTACCCAATTTGAATATTTTTGTTTATTATGGGCTCACCGAGGCCTCTCGCTCCACCTTCATTTCTTTGACCCATCATGGCCCAGATTACTACGCATCCGTGGGCAAGCCCATGAACAATGTGCATTTGGAGATTGTGAATGAAGAAGGCGAACCTGCGGATCCTCATGAAGTGGGGGAGGTTATGATTTCATCTCCCAGAGTCGCCAGTCATTATTGGGAAAACGAAGCAGAATCCCAAGCCAGTTTTAAGCAAGGCACCCTGAGGACCGGTGATTTAGCATTCCAAGATCCCGACGGCTTTGTCTTTTTGGTCGGTCGAAAGAAAGACGTGATCAATATCGGGGGGTTGAAGGTGAATCCCAAAGAGGTGGAAGAGGTCGTTAGGAGTCTTGATTACGTGCGCGACGTGGCGGTTTTGGGGCTTGAGGGCTATGGGAATTACGGAGAAGCATCGGTGATTGCGGCCATTTGCATGAAAGATGGTCGGGAGGTCTCCGATGAAACCCTCAACACTCGGTGCCAAGAAAAGCTCGAAAACTACAAGGTTCCCCATCGCTTTGTTAAACTAACCCAAATCCCGAAATCGGAGACCGGCAAGGTGAAACGAAAGGAATTGGCAACCATACTTCATGAGAAACTGGCGTCGGCCGATTTGGTCGATCATGGGTAAATTGCGCATTTCCATTCCCGTACCTCGGTTTCTGAGCGCAGGAGAAGTTTTTGCGTCGGCGGGTAGTTTGGGGGTTTTACGGGCCTTAAATGCGGCGAAGGCCGCCGTGCTACTTTCCGGTTCCATTGCTCGAAACGATGAAATCATGGCGCATATCAGGAAATCCGTGGGGGCTTTGGCGGTGGCGTACTTTGTGGTGCCTGCGGGCGAGCCGCGCCTCGAAAATTTGAGCGAGCTACAAAGGGAGGTGAACGCCTTTCGTCCCGATTGGTTGGTGGCCATTGGGGGTGGTTCGGTTATCGATAGTGCTAAGCTTATTTGGATTCATTATGAACATCCCGACCTCGAGCTGGAGAGATTGGTAAGGCCTTTTGGGATCCCTCCCTTAAGGGGTAAGGCCTCTTTGGTGGCTGTGCCGACGACTTCCGGCACGGGCACGGAAGTGAGTTCGTCGGCCCTTTTTCTGAGCCATGGCACTTCGGAAAAGCAGGTGGCTGTATCCCACGATCTCTTGCCCGATGTGGTGATCCTCGATCCCAAACTAACCATTGGGGTGCCTAAGAAAGTCATGGCCTATTGTGGTATGGACGCCTTAGCCCATGCCCTTGAGGGATATATCTCCCGCAATGACAATATCCTGGTGGACCAGCAGGCAGAGAGTGTCGTTCGGACCCTCTTTTCTTCTCTTGAAGGAGCTCGCGAACAACCAACAAACCTGGAGTTGCGTTTGACTATCATGTCTGCAGCTTTGACCGCCGGATGGGTGCAGAACTTGAAGTTGCCGGGAATAGGCCACGCCATTGCCCATCAGCTCGCAGATGTGGGTGTGCCACACGGCTTGGCTGTAGGCAGGCTTCTTGTTCCCAGTCTTCAATTCAATCTAAACTCGGAAAAAGTGAACCGAAAAATCGAAGCGTTACTTTCTCGTTGGGATGGTGGAACTCCGGCGTCTCTTCTAGAACGGTTGGAAGGCCTGGCGACTCGGCTTGGAATTTACGACGATTTTCAAACCTTTGCTCCACGACTTTCCCAAAACGATATTTGTAAGCGTATCGTGACCGGAGCTCAGAGAGATATCTGCTTTAAGGCGAACCCCCGAGACGCTCAAGTGAGTGATCTTGAGGGTTTATTGGCCGAGGTTTCGTAGGGAGTTAGCGATGGGTGGCGCACAGGAAAATAAGATAGACGCGCTGCTGGCGATGGACCCCTATGGCGTTGAGCCAGAGGTTAAGAACGCAAAGTTGCTGGAGGCAATGGCCGAAGCCCATCGTTGGCATTTTGAGAATTGTCTGGCCTATCGTCGTTTTTCAGAGAAGCGAGATTATGCAGCCGACCATGTATTTGGTTGCCTTAAAGATTTTCCTTTTATGCCAGTTCAGGCCTTTAAGTTCTTTCCAGACGCGCTTACTTCTGTGGCGGGAGAGGATATTAAAGTTCGATTACAATCTTCAGCGACCAGCAACGTTCCGAGTACGATTCATGTGGATAAAATCACGGCGAAACGCCAGGTCAGGGCTCTAGCGGCGGTGATTGGTGCGACCTTGGGTTCTAAACGACGGCCCTTTGTGGTGATGGATGCGGACCCTCGACAAGCTAAAGCGGGGGCTTTGGGAGCGCGGTCGGCTGCGGTGAGGGGGTTTCTCAATCTCGCTTCAAAGGTTGAGTATGTGATGAAGGTTCACAAATCAGGAGGGCTTGTACTGGATGAACAAGCCTTTTGTGCCAGTCTGGATAAGCTTTCAAAAGTGGAGCCCACAGAAGGTGAACCCATGGTTTTATTTGGCTTCACCTACGTCCTTTATCACGAGGCAGCGTTGCCTTTGATGGAAAAGAAGTGTTCTTTTTCTTTACCCGCGGGGAGCAAAATCGTCCATATTGGTGGATGGAAAAAACTCGAAGACCGAAAGGTTAGTAAGGAGAAGTTCTGCCGGGATTTGTCGTCGCTTTTTGGGCTTGAGGATTCCGATATTGTGGATTTCTATGGTTTCACAGAGCAGATGGGAATTACCTATCCCGATGTTTCTCTCGGGGTCAAATGTGCTCCCGCGTTCTCCGATGTGATTGTGCGCGACCCTAAAACCCACGAAGTGGTGCCAGACGGCGAGACCGGTCTTTTGCAGTTTCTAACGCCATTGCCCCATTCATATGCGGGTATTTCCATCCTTACTGACGATCTTGGTCGGATTTTGCCGGCGGATGGTGGCAGTGCCTGGCATGGAAGGCGTTTCGAAGTTCTGGGAAGAGCCAAAGCTGCGGAGATCCGTGGCTGTGGTGATATGATGGCCGAAAAAGTGGTGTCAAATCGGATGGGAGATCCCGAAGACTTAGCTTCATTGCCCCAGGCCGCAAGGCTTCTTTTCGCACATGGAAAATCCCATGTAATTGAAGGATCGGGAGAGGAGAGCAGCATCCTTGAGGCTCCCGTGATTGAGGATATCCATGCCCTGATGGATTCTCTCATCGCTTCCCAAGAAGTTTTAAGGACCTACTCGGTCGACGAGATCATTACCTTGATCTCTTCGGTGAGCGACCGCTGGTTGGACGAAGATTCCCCACTGGCTCCATTCAAATATCAGGGGCTATCGTTTTTGAAAAGCTGGTGCCAGTCGGCGAACCTTAGGCGTTTGGCCGATGAGGCTCTCCGCGGCCACCGCGGTTATTTAGACGGATTCCGTCCCACCCACGGTTCCAACCGGCGCCTACTTCGCGCTGTGGAGAAGGGTTTGGTGGCCCATTGGCTGGCCGGAAATGTTCCCCTTTTGGGAATGTTAACCCTCGTTCAATCTGTTCTCTGTCGGAATGCGAATATTTTGAAGACCGCCAGTTCATTTTCGGGTGTTTTACCACTCCTATTGGAGACCTTTGTGGATGTGGAGATAGAAAAGAATGGGCGGGTCTTACGGGGCAACGATATCCTCAATAGTTTAGGGGTGGTCTATTTTCCTTCCGGCGATATTGCCACCGCCCACGCCATCTCTGGTCGGGCTGATGTTCGATTGGCGTGGGGAGGTCGGGAAGCGGTGGAAGCGATCACCGGTTTACCCAAGAAATACGATGCGGAAGATATTGTTTTTGGACCGAAGCTATCTTGCATGGTCATTGGCCGGGAACTTCTAGGAAGTGACGAGGACATCAAGCGGGCGGCTCGCCGGACGGCGACGGATGTATCCACCTTTGACCAATATGCGTGTGCGTCTCCACACACAATCTTTGTGGAAATGGGTTCTGTACACGGCACTCCAAAGCATTTTGGAGAGATCTTGGGTTTGGAAATGGAAAAGGCTTTGAAGAGAATTCCCAAAGGTCTGGTGGATGCAGCCACGTCTGCCAATATTTTGAGTAAGCGCCTTCACTATGACTTTTTTGGCGAATATTGGGCTTCTTTGGGCACTGAATGGACGATTTTGTATGAGCCTGAAAAAATCGAACTTGCAACCCCCACCTATTCTCGGGTTGTGACCATAGTACCAGTGGAAGATGTTCAAGAAGTTATCCCACTCTTGGATTCAAGTATCCAATCGGTGGGATTGGGGTTGAAGGATTCAAGAAAACTAGAGTTTGCAGAAATGGCCATTGGCCGCGGAGTGGAGAGACTTCCCGATCTGGGACGCATGACTCACTTTGATAGTCCTTGGGACGGTATGTACGTGATGGAACGTATGGTGCGCTGGGTGTCAGCGGGCGGCCCTATGTAGATTCTCCAAGAAGAATTTTTGTAGGGGCAAAAAATCAAGACCCTAATATTTCTCTAACGATGTGTGGGTACAGGCCTGGGGGTTTGGTCCACCCATCCTCGCCCTAGGAGTTGGTATCCATCTTCTATGGGATTTGGATCACGAGGAGGATTGTTTTGAAAATCGCAGCTAGAAATGTTGTCTAAGCGTGCGCTGCCCACTCCCGGGTCGTTGCGGTGATTTACGACCGAGTCTTTTAGCATCCAGGCTCCATTGGAGAGCCGGTCCCAAATTTTAGATGAGCGCATGTTTTCGAAATTGCTCCAGAAGTCACCTTCATTCATTTCTAACCAATTCAGGAATATCTGTAGATCACGGGGCTGAATAGGTTCGTAGCGATGGACCAAATCGATGCCTTCTTCCCGTGTGATCCGGCGCAGACGAATTTCTCGGCTTACATGGTCACTGATCTTACCATAACCGTGTTTGATGAATTTGGTATAGTCATGGATACCCGAATAATGGAAACAGTCCACATCGTTGTAGGTATCCATGGTTCGTTGCTGGAGCATGGTTTCGTAACCGTGCGCCTCGATCATGGATTCATGCTGGGCCTTGGTGTCCCAGCGAAGGTAATTGTTTAAATAGATTCCTCGCACACCGACCGATTCGATTTCTTTATCGTGGGGATACACAAATTGTTCGACGTCTTCTCGCTGAAGAAGGGCACTTTGTTGGAGAAGGTCCTCTGCTTCGAGCCCCATTAAATCGTGGTTTTTGCGATATTTGCGGGTCATTTCCACTTCGTCGGTATGGGAGAACATGCCCACTTGGTCCACTCCTTGGTGTGCTCCCCAGATGATGAGTGGGATCCTAAAATTAACCGCTACCTGCACAGGATACACGGTTTGCCCGGCGATGCAGTGCCAATACATGCTCCCTCTTCTTTTGAGGGTTTCTCGGGTTATCTTTTTCACTCGCTGGGGGCTGACTGTGCATTGCATGAAGTCACAACCCATCTGGGTGCGAAGATATGCCATATTGCGAATTCCCATGCGGGTGTTGTAATGCTTGTTGTAGTTGACCAAGAGGGGATGCAGGCCCAATATATTCTTTACCACATAAACGATGTAGTAGGAGTCGCGACTCCCGGTAATGGGTACGACGCAATCATGGATGCTTCGCCGAGAATTCTTGTAGGGAGCGACCATGGCCTTGAGTTTCTGAAGTCGCTCTTGCCAGGGAAGTGCGTCTTTTTCTTCGTGGATTTTGCATCCACTGCAGATCCCATCTGCATCAAAGATGATGCCAAGAGCGTGATTTTCGGGATACACACAGCGCGTGCAATATTTCATATGACTTCCTCGGGGATATAGGTGAAGCGTAGACTCGTAAGTTTTTCTTCGGGATATGAATCGAGTCTTCCACCTTGGGTGAAGCTACTTTCTGGATAGGTGGCATAGGAATCCAAGCGAATGTCTGATCCCATTTGGATTAATTCGCGTTTGGCCAAGATGACGCTATGTTCGGAAAAATGAAAGAAGTTGGCGGCAGCAACTGCCGAGGCGCCAGTATCGATCCCCTCTTTAAGGTGTCGGCTATGCCCTACGCCGCCACATGCAATGATTGGTACTGAGGCAGTTTGGCACACTTCTCTCAGGAGCTGGAGGTCGTATCCTTTTTTTGAACCGTCTCGGTCCACTGAATTTATGAGGATCTCGCCCGCACCCAATCTTTCGGCCTGCGCGACGGCGGTAGGTAAATCGATTTCCGATTCTCGCTGGTCTTTGTGATTGTAAGTCGCGTATTTTCCGTCCGCCTTTTTCAGGGCATCAATGGAAACGACGATGGCCTGGCGACCTGCGAACTTGGCTCCTTCGGCGATCACATCGGGGTCGCTGGATAATACCGAGTTTAGGATGACCTTATCTGCACCAGATTGAATCACTTTTCTCAGGGTTTCGCAGGAGCGAATACCACCACCCATAGACAGGGGAACGCGGCACTCTTGGGCGCATCTTTCAATGAGTTCAAAATCTGGATCGCGTTTTTCTCTTGTGGCATCAATGTCCAAAATAACAATTTCATCGATGCCCCAGCGATTGAGGTATTCCACTGTGATTTCGGGAGAGCCCACAGGTAAATAGCGAGAAAATCCGAGGCTTTGTACGACGTGCCCATTCTTGACCAATACCACAGCAACCACCCGGGGCTTTAACATGCTATCTTCTCCGCTATTTCGATTTCTTCGGCATGTTTCAGAAAGTTTCTAAGGAGCTTCAGCCCATTTCTTTGGCTTTTTTCGGGATGAAATTGAGTTGCAAAAATATTTTCGCGACGCAATGCGGACACAATTGGAATGCCGTAGTCACAATGTCCTACGGCCACCGATGGATCTGAGGGGATGAAGTGGTAACTATGATCAAAGAAGAAATGACTTTGTGTGGGGATATTGTCGAAGAGTTTTTTATGGGATGCTACTTCCACCGTATTCCAGCCGACATGAGGCACACAGACAACTCGGGATTTGTCTAATTCTACGATATGGCCAGGGATCCAGCCGAGGCCCCGGGTTAACTGGATTTCAACGGAGTCTGTGGCTAGAAGTTGCATACCCAAACAAATTCCCATGAATGGTTTTTTTCGCCCGACAACCTCGTGGGTGAGGATTGTATCTAGGTCGTAGGATTTTAGGTTGGTCATGGCTTGTGGGAACGCACCTACTCCAGGAAGCACGATGCCATCTACTTGCGCTAATATGTCTGGAGACCGGGTTAGAAATGTATCCGCTCCAAGTTCATTTAGGGCTCCAAGCACGGAAGCAATATTTCCCATCCCATAGTCAACCACGGCTATTCTAACCATTGGCAGCCTTCTCCTTTACTTGCTCGGGCCTGTAAAATCCTCGATTGAGGGCCCAATTTCCGTCTTTATTCTGAGACCAAATATCGAGTGAGCGTGTTTTTTCTATTTTTTTCCGAAGAGCCTCTGGAGGCATTTCTACGAAGTCGGCTAGTTTCTCGATATAGTGGTCTCCGCATCCCTGATCGAATTGTTCAACCAATTTGAGACCTTCCTCTCGGGTTATTTTTCCCGCATGTATTCGTTCCATTACTTGGTCGGTGACGTGTCCAAATCCAAATTTGAGGTATTTGATGTGCTGGTTCACTATCCTGAAATCTTCATCCACTGCGGACACGCCCCACAGGTCTCCAGTGTTTTCAGGCGCATCTTCACGGGTTTTCAAACCCTTGGAAATCGCAAATTCAGCATTGTTTTTACCCGACCAGTCTTCGATATAATACCCGAGGTAAATAATTCTCAGTTTGGCTTTTTGAACGTCCGTGTCGGCGGGGTAGTTATAGAAATGGAGGTCCTGTGGGCCGATTTTATCATCCAGGAATCGATCGGCATTACCTCCCATGAGGGTATTGGCATGGCGCATTTGCGATGCATCTCCATCTAGGCGGCCGTGTTTCTCTCCAATGGTTTGAGCTGGGTTTTCACCAAGAAACACCAAAGGTATTTGGTAAGCGATGGCAGCGTGTATGGGGATGGCATAGAGCGACATTTCGGAGTGGTTGCAAATATTGCCAAAACGGTCGATGCATGTTCGCATGAGTTGCTTATAGATCTGAGGATTTAGGCTCAGAGTGACGCAATCGAAACCATGGCTGATTAGATTTTCAAGGTTCTTGGCGCCTCGTTCATGGAGTTGTTCGGGGGGATAGACCGCACTTACAAGTAAGGGGTTTAAGCCTAAATTGTCTCTGGCGAAGAATGCTTGACGCATTGAATCCTTTCCGCCACTGACGGTAACGATGCAGTCGTAGGAAGATTTTGTGTTTTCCCGGCCCCACTGGCATATCTCTTGTATTTCCGCATTCCTCGTATCCCAATCAGCTCCTGTGTGGAAATATTCACAAACCGAACAAATCCCATCAGCGTTGATGGATACGTTGGGACGAGTCGATAGGTTTACGCATTGTCGGCACAATTGGATTTCTTTCATTCGCTTTATCCCCCAAGTGCTTTTGCAATATTATAGAGTCGTTCGTAGTTCCCACACTTTGTGAAAGGCTTTAATCACATCGTCCATGTCCTTTTCTTGCATGGATGGGAGCATGAATTCGTGCGTGAAGAGTTTCTCAAAATGCAATTGTTCACAGATAGGAGCCAAGCCCTTGTTGTAGGTGACGTCGCTTAGATTGAACGGATAGCCCTTAGAACCGTAGGCGATTCGTTGTTGGAATATAGGCATGAGGTAGAGAGGCTTGACGTAGCCACAACCAAGCTGGACGCCCTCCTCTTCTCGTAGGGTGTGGTGAGCTAATTCTGCTTTGACAGCCTCCATGAATCGGTTGCGTTCCACTCCTGCGACTTTCTTGTCAAATTGACAGGCGTGTCCATAATAAACATGGGTGCAGTTTTCACGGGTTTTGGGGTTTTGAATGGCGGGGATACTGGAAAGTCCTTTTTCGATATAACGTACGTTCGTGATTCGTTTGTGGAGTAAGCTGTCTAACTTTTTGAGCTGGCAACGCCCGATGGCAGCTTCTATTTCAGGCATGCGGAAATTGAAGCCAATCATATTGACTAGGTTCTGTTCATCTTTTGCTTCTACCACGGCTTCGGCATGATTTCTGATAAGGCGGCATCGTTCGGCGAGGTTGTCATCGTCGGTGACAATCATTCCACCTTCGCCGGTGTGGATGTGTTTGTGGTAGTTGAAAGAGAAGATCCCCATATGCCCGAGGGTGCCGGCAAAACGTCCATTGTATTTCGCTCCAGGGGCCTGGGCGCAATCTTCGATGACCACCAGGTTGTGTTTTTTCGCGATAGCGTTGATGCGGTCTACGTCGTAGGGTTGGCCAAAGATGTCCACCACCACGATGGCCCTGGTTTTGGATGTTATCTTTTCTTCTGTAGAATTTGCATCGAGGCAGAAGTAGTTGGGTTCCACATCTGCGAAAACAGGAATGGCATTAAATATAAGGGCTGCGGTGGCTGAGGCGCTCATGGTATAGGGAGATACGATGATTTCGTCTCCGGGCTCGATTTCAGTGGCGCCCACAGCACAATAAAGCCCCGAAGTGCAGGAATTGACGGCAATGGCATGTTTGGTGCCAAAATGTGTCGCCCATTCCTTTTCTAAGGCGCGGACTTGTTCTCCGCCGTAGAATTGTTGGTGCCAGCAGCCTAGATATTTTGATAGTTTTCCGGAATCGAGAACTTGAGAAACAGCTTCTTTTTCCTCCGCCCCAATGGTGACGTGGGCAGGGAAAGGAGTGCAACGGATAGGGGTGCCCCCGTTAATCGCCAGTTTCATGCTTTTCCTCTGCCGCGACAATCATGGTTTGGTACATGACTTCGGCTTGCTCCCAATCTTCAGGCGTATCAATATCCTGAACGAATTTTCTCGGTAGAATAATGGGGCGCGCATCTTCGGTGTAGATTTTTAGGGATTGCAAAAAAGGAGGCACTGCAAACCAATAAAATTGACCCGCATCATGGTAGGCCTCGGGTAAATCTTGTGAACGGGTTAGTTCGTGTTCTGGCCAAAACATGCTTAGACAACCATTCTCTATTCTTAGGCCACGAAAAATGGGGAAGGGAAAGGAGGTCACGGCAAAGGAGCTCGAGCACTTGAAGGTTTCGATATTTTTGAGTCCTTCTTT
>JAYZAY010000052.1:0-10367 GCA_036339465.1 Myxococcota bacterium
ATGCATTCGATATTCGCTATGCCGAAGCTTTGGGGATTGATGCCAACCTGCTCTTGGTCTCTCAACCAGACAACGGCGAACAGGCGTTAGAAATCTGTGAGACCCTCATCCGCTCAGGAGCGGTTGATCTGGTGGTCTTAGATTCAGTCGCTGCGCTCGTTCCAAAAGCCGAAATAGAAGGTGAAATGGGCGATCACCACATGGGACTCCAAGCCAGACTGATGAGCCAGGCTATGCGAAAACTCACAGGCATCATTTCCCGAACAGGTTGCGCCTTGATCCTCATCAATCAACTCCGACAAAAGATAGGCGTTGTCTTCGGAAATCCAGAGGTTACAACCGGTGGAAACGCGCTCAAATTTTATTCATCAATCCGCATCGAGGTCCGCAGAATCGGTTCCCTAAAATCCAACGGAGAAACAAATGGGCACCGAACCAGAGTCCGAATCGTCAAAAATAAAATGGCGCCCCCTTTCCGAGATGCGGAAGTCGATATGATCTACGGACGAGGAATCGTGCGATCCCTAGAACTCATCGACCTGGCACTCAGCGAAGACATCCTGCAGCGCTCCGGCAATTGGATTTCGTTTGATTCGGTACGTCTGGGGCAAGGGAGAGATAAAGCTTCAAGATTTCTCGAATCTAACTCGGAAATCATGAAAGAAGTGGAAGTAAAATTGATGGGCGATACCCCAGAAGATAGCCCGAACCAGCCCGAAAAGAAAAAGCGTCAAAAAGCAGCGTAGAAGAGCCTCGGCAATCGCATTTCAGGAAGTTGGCACCTAAAGAGAAACAAGGTATGCCACCGGAGATGAATGCACGCCCGCCAGTTACAAGCGATGAATTCCGGGATCACAACGAGTATCCCATGGCACGGCGAATGGTCCTACTCCTTCTTCTTGCGCTCTTAATCGTCAAAACCATAGCGACATTACCGTGGATTGGTCCACTGGCAGTGACTGCAGTAGCCGCTCTACAACTCTACTGGCCCATCCTCAGGGCAGAGAAACTTGGATATCCCTATGAATGGTTGGGCATCAAAAAAAGCGAAATTCCACAAGATATTAAGATTGTCGCAATTTTGTGTCTTGTCACCTTCCCACTCTATGGGCTCGGCGTACACTGGTATATGACCGAAGCTTACGATTGGTTTTCGATTCCAGAAGTCGCTGCATGGCTACCCCATAAAACCTTCGCCCCCATGGAAAACCCAAAATGGTTTGACCTGTGGAAGGGCGCGCTCTGGTTGGGTGAAATTTCATTGATTCACATTCTCGGCGTGGCCCTTCCCGAAGAAATGTTTTATCGAGGATACCTTCAACCTCAAATGGAGAAGCGATTTTCCAAGCCGGGAACTCTTTTCGGAGTGCCTTTCGGACGAGGAACAATCATGACTGCCGCACTCTTTGCACTGGGGCATTTCGTGGGAGAATGGAACCCCCTAAGGCTGGCCCCGTTTTTCCCGAGTCTCATTTTCGCTTGGCAACGCAATCGTAATAACTCTATCTTCGGCGCGATTCTCTACCACGGTTTGTGTAATATCTATGGAGAAATTCTATTTTCTCTCTATGTTTAAGCCTTTTTACGATGAACGAAATAAAGCAGTTCGCGAAGTTCACGACTGCGCATCACCGCCGAAACACCAACAAAAACCAAGCCGCCCGCCAGTACTAAAATTGAGTAACCCACAACACTACTAGACTCCAGGCCCACTTCAGGCATCACAACACCGCGGAGCCCCCAAACAACAACGGCCATGAAGCCAGTCGCGATTAAAGTCTTGAAAACCGCCATCCAAGTCTCTCCTGTGATAGCTCCAAGTTGATAATGTCTGAGCCAAATCCACAAGGCAGCGGTATGCCCCAGTGCAGCCAGGGTATTGGCTAAGGCAATGCCTCGATGTCCCATGGAATCAACCCACAAATAACACCCCGCGATGTTCACAATCATAGAGAAAAAACCGGCCCAAAAAGGGCGCCATGTGTCTTGATGGGCGTAGAAGACCGAAATCCATACCCGGCTAAGGGCAATAAAGACCAACCCCAAGATATGTAGCTCTAGGGCGCCCGCTGTCATTTCCGTAGACAGGGCATTGAAAGTACCTCTTTCAAAAAGCAAATGAACCGTTTCAGTGCGAACCAAATAAAGCCCCGCTGTCACAGGTAAACAGACAAAAATGGTCAAACGCACCCCGTATTGAATGGTTTCAATGAGTTCCTCGTTCTTTCCCGCCGCCACATACTTGGAGATCGTCGGAAGAATCGCCGTCGATAACGCCACCACAAAAACACCCAAGGTAAGCTCGAGCAAACGATTCGAGAATTGGAGAGAGGAAACCGCCCCGTCCCCAGCCCCCCATGCAATTGCTTGAGACACGAAAACATTGACCTGATACACACCCGCCCCAAATAGGGTAGGTACGAGTAATTTGAGGGCTCGTTTCACCTTTTCTGAAAGTCTAAAATCAAATCTCCAGTGAAAACCGACCTCTCGGAGATAGGGAAGTTGAAATCCGATTTGAACGACCCCACCCAACAAAACACCAATGGCGAAACCATAAGCCGGCTGCGTAAATATGGAGGCGAACGCGACCGCACACCCAATAATTGAGAGATTAAGTAAAACAGCCGTAAAAGCACTCACCCAAAATACGTGAAAAGTATTCAAAATCCCCTGTGCTAGGGCGGCCCAACCAACAAAGGCGAGATAGGGAAACATCAAACGCGTCAATTCGGTGGTTAATTCGAAAGCCTCTAAACGAATTTCCGTGTTTGAAAACCAGGCAAAACAAGTCACGATGCCCCCAGCAAAGAGCACCCCAAAACCGGCAACACCGCATAAAAACCAGATTGAAAACGAGTAAAACTGTTGGGCAAAGGTAAAAGCTTCAAGATCCCCTTCTTTTTCGCGGGTTTCTGAAAGCACCGGAACGAAAGCGGCGCTCATCGCCCCCTCGGCCATCATCCTCCTTAAAAGATTCGGGATTTGAAAAGCGATTCCGAAAGCGTCCGAAGCAAAAGAGGTGCCCAAATAGTGGGCCCGAACCTGCTCACGCACCAAACCCAAAATCCGGGAAAGCAGGGTCACACCACTCATCGATAGTGTCGCTTTTAGGAGGCGCCGCTTATTGCCTTGACGCTTATCATCGCCACTCATAAGAGCCATCTATCCCATGCAGCGCATAATCCAAAATTTTCATTGGGGATCAGGTGACCATGGAACGTTTTTAGTGACTCCAAGGAGATGGAATTGACCACCACAAAACCCCACCCATCACTTCGAATTATCGAGGACCGGAGGGCGCAGTTGGACCCATTATTCCAAAAACTTCACCTCCGATTCGAAAACCTGCTTCAATGTGGGAAGGGCTGCCATGAATGCTGTGTCGATGAGCTGACAGTTTTTGAGGTTGAAGCTCAGAGCATTCAGGCCCGCTATCCCCATGTACTCAAGGAAAAACCCCACCCCCCTGGAAAATGTGCATTTCTAAATTTTGACGGTGAATGCAGGGTTTACGAAGCCCGGCCCTATGTTTGTCGCTCCCAAGGCCTCCCCCTACGATGGGTCGATGAGCACCAAGGCGAATGGGTCGAATTTAGAGATATCTGCCCATTGAACGATGAAAACATAGATCTCGAAAAACTCGAAGAAAACCACTGCTGGACCCTGGGCCCCGAAGAAGAATTTCTTGCAACCACCCAAAGTCAAGAAGTCGCCCAACCAGGAAAGCGGGTTGAATTAAGATCGTTATTTACCATTCCCTAACCCCGCCACCACTTGGCTTCGTGCTCCTCTACCACCCATCGACAGTTACCTCAGTTCTTCCCCTAGAAGCATTAAGAACCCCCTTAAGCTATCAAAAAGACGGACGAAAAAAGATTTATTGGTCAAAAACACCCGTCACAAGAGTTAGGCCGAGACATCCAAGAGCTTCCCCATACCCCCCCCCTCACAAGTCCAGCCCCCAAAACTCTCATCCCAATACTGTTTCTATTTTGAGACCAATCGATTCATTTCCTGGCGCAACATTCCGGAAATGAGAATACCCGCATCTTTGTAACACTCATTGCCCCCCCTCAAGCCATTTATCCTAAGAGCGGAGAGAGGAGAGAGGAGAGCGCTACTCCTCATCCAACTTAAATTCTCCATCCAGGACAGATTCAAAAACCCACGTTACTTCTATGCTCAGTCGTCGCTTTACCAAATTCGTTCTCGGGCTCTAAATTCGGATGTTTGAAAGTGCGGACCATGACTTGAGCTATGCGCTGATTTACTTCAAGTCAATCCCTCCTTCTCTTTATGCCCCCTTCACCCATCACCCCCTTTATATGAACTCACCACAGCTCTGCCCCTGTCCCCAATGCACAAACACAATGGTGAACAGAGCTCGACTCCACCAAAATTGCCCACAAAGAAATAGCATGGCACCAAAAACGCCTGCCCTACTGGCTCATCCTGAGCAATGAAGCGGTCCGCACTGTGGCCCCACCTGTGCGGCCACTCTAGTGGAAACAGGAAGATCAAAAAAACTCCCTCGAATCGGTCACCAGGCACTGGTGGGTGCAAGCATCCTTGTCCAGCCCCCACTAACCGAAGGAAGCACCGGAAAACTTTCACATTTTCCTGGAACTTCTCGTTCGTTCCGCCGGAGAGACGAGCATGTCGTCGATAACAGCCCCCACACCCGCAATGTTTCTATTCACTTGGGATGAGGAGGATCTCGGAGCCGTGTGGCTTCGTGGATATGCCGTCGAGCCGCGCCTATCGAGAAATGTTGATACCCTCGCTTTCCCAATAGTTGATGTAAAACCCAACAGTGATTTTATTGCAATCTGCGAGCAAGTGAACGCGAACTCACTTTGATTTTCGTCTCCGACCGAAGTGCTCAAGAAACCCTGAAACGTAGCGCATTTGGTGACACAGAAAGGAACTGGAGCGCAGAGAAACATACCGCGCTTCGAGCTGCCACCACCACAATCAATGGACAAACCCTCAAAACTTGTTTCGAAAACCAAGCACAAGGTAACTGCGTTGGGCCAAGAGGTACCCTTCAGCCCAAAAAAGGCCGAGAAAAGAGGGTATCTGTCGTCTTTACCCAAGCCGAAAAAACCGCCAATCGCGACTTCCTTACCGACACTTTAACGTCGATCGAAATCATTGCCGCCTTTTAAGAATATCGTACGAGAAAATAAGTGATTGACCGATGCCCAAGTCTTCGTTTAGGCCGGCGCTATGGGAACCAATGCCAAAGCACATCTACTCAGTGCACCGCTTCGTGACGTCGAAACACTTTTGGAGAGCCGGGAGCGCGCTCGACACCCTTGGCGGCACTGGCAAAAAGGAGAAAATCCATTTGGGCCAAACTCTCAGTTGGGTCGAAAATCTCGTTTAAAGCTCCAATCCCACTACGATTGTCGAACGCCAGAAGTCGTAACCCATCAAGTTAGCCCCTGTGGTACCCATAAACTCCTTTTGGAAACACAATACGGAAACAAAATAGAAACCGTTTTGATACCCGTTAAGAGCAGGACGACTCTTTGTATCTCCAGTCAGGTCGGATGCGCCAGGGGATGTCGGTTTTGTGTTACCGCAACCATGGGTCTCAGAAAAAACCTTCGCGCCGAGGAAATTTTGGGACAGGTTCTCATTGGCCTGCAGAAACAAACAGAACAAAACCTTGCGCCGTTGAGAAATATTGTCTTTATGGGCATGGGAGAGCCCCTCGATAATCTGAGAGAAGTTCACAGAACAATCGACCAGTTAACCGATCCCCGAACCCTGGGTTTCTCCAAGCGCTTCATTACACTTTCTACCGTCGGCCCGTCCCCCTACAAGATCTCGCAATTAAGAAACGTAGGGGCCCAACTGGCATGGTCACTCCATGCAGTGGAACCTCAATTACGAAAGAAGCTCATCCCCACAGCGCACCACAGTCCAGAAGAGCTCAGAGAATCATTTATAAAGATACTCACCAATAACCACGAAGGGCTTCTCATCGAGATGACTTTGATCGCCGGATTGAACGATAGAGCTATTGATGCCTCTCGGCTAGCGGATTTCCTCAAGCCGCTTCCGGGGACCACACGTATTAACCTAATCCCAATGAACCCAGGAAGAGTCGGCCTAGAGCCAACCACAGCCCTCCGTCTGCAAAATTATGGGAAAATACTCAAAGCTGCGGGATACCGAACCCTCATTAGAACTGAACGGGGCTCATCAGCCAATGCCGCCTGTGGCCAGCTTCAGGCCCAAAACGAAAAACGCGCCCTTTAGGACGGGCTTTCATCATCAACCCTCAGGAACATGAGTGACCGGATCAAAATCAACCCTCTTGACCACCTTCAGCTCCCTCTTCATCTCCAGCCCAGCTATAGCCCACATAAACCGCCACTAAGATGCCACCTAAAGTGTACTCTGCTTTGTATTTTGGTTGATTCTCCCTAAACCGAGACTCCAAAGGCCGGCGGCTTCCGGGAATCTTGTATATTCCCGCAGCGTCAATATTAAAACCACCGCCAAACTTATAGCCCAAGCCACAGTTCATGAAAATTCGGTCTGAATCCGGTAGTGAACTATCGAGAGTATGGTCGGGAACGGGACTTTTGTCTAAGCTTGCCCCCATTCGCACGGCCAGATCCCCGAGAGTGTATTCTAAACCGATCTTAGAGCTAACCGTAGAATACCAGTCTCTTGTTGAAACGGCATAGGAGTTTAAGTCACTAGAGCCCAGAGTTTGAGGTAATTTGAGCTTAAATTCTTTGTAACTCTCCCACCCAAAAAAGCTGATATCCATAGATAATGTGAAATTCTCCATCATATCGTAAGCAAAACCCGCATTAAGCACCAAAGGCAGCGTCAATCGCCCAGAGGCTTCACCATCAGCTGGCAATTGGCCTCTAATATCAGAGCTCGGTGCACTAAAATCAGCCGTTCCGAGAAAATCCAGTTGAATTGGAAGTCGAACAGAAATGCCAAAAGACGCACCTTCCACCATGTCTGACTCAACCATCATACCAAATCGGCCACTAACTCCGACTGCTTGAGCGCCCGCTTCAACCGAGGCGACGTCCGTGCCAAAGGGAAGCGCCCTCTTTAAATAAAGGCTGCCCATTGTAACATCGATACCCGCAGCAAGCGACAATCCAGGAAAGCTCTCGTTTAGATCCCATCCCAGTACCGTAGAAATCGTGGGCGCTTTCAGCTGGATCTCCTGGATCACTTCTGCCTGGGGATGGTTATCTTCCCACTTGAGCCGCGAGCCAAAGGCGTTGCCCATACCCAGCCCTAAAGTAAATACGCCATCTAATTCATAGGTAATATAACCCGCGGGAACAACCGACGTATCCGAAATAGCGCTATAGGAATTGGTCTCATCGAAGGGCACATAAGACGCATTGACCATCACCATGGTCCCACCGATGTAGGCATGAAACCCCTTGATCTTGGTGATACCTGCAGGATTGTAGAAAATAGCCGAACCATCGTTGATCCGAGCTGTAACGGCACCACCAAGCCCGGTAGCCTTCGCACCCTGTTGCGCAAATGAAAACCCAGCTGCATTCACTTGGGTGGTCAACAAACCGATTGCCAAGATTGCTAATAGTGCTTTTCGCATCTTGAAAATTCCCCGAGCCCTCAGCGGACCTTCTATTGGTCTCACGCCAATTCGCTCTTCGGCCTATTCCGTCGTGAGCCCTATTCAATCTTCTCAAACACATGGTTGAAAAATGCTCCCAAATCCTCACGCATTTGTAATGTGCCTTTTCGAGAAGCACCCGCATTGATAAACGGAGCATTGAGATCGCCACCGTCTTCAAACTTACAATCAATGGCGGTCTCCCTATCTACTTGGTCACCAGAACAGCTATAGCGAGAATTGGCCAAGGAAGTGTGGACATAATCGATTACATCGCCCCCCGCACCTCCTCGTATCTGCCGAGCCTCATCACACTTAGTGCCCCCGGTGCAAATATCGGTGTACTTGATCCACTTCTTCGAAGTCGTCGTGACGTCTGTCCGTAAGGCGGCAGTGGCCGTGGCGAAAGTTGTCCCTGCAATCGTCGTATCTGCATCGGTTGGCGTAATGGGCACACCTATTGCTGCACTTATCAAGCCCACCAATGAGTCGGTGGTAATCTGCGGAACCGTTTCATCGTTGACCACATCTTGAATCAAGAGAGCTTTCCCTGCCAATTTCTTAGCCAAATTCATACCCTCTGCATAATCGAGCACCCAGGTGGTAGCCGCCCGGAAACTCAAGTATCCAGCATCGATCAACCAATCGGCCCCAGGTATACCATCAACGTCCTGGTTACAGGCATTTGGAAGGCCCCAAACATCCTCCGACCAGGGCCTACCACTGGCAGAAGGCCCCACAAAGACGCCCGTTTCCAGGAGTGCGTTGAAAAGCGGGCACCTGTAATATTCGTTCGGGGTCTGCTCAAGGGTACTGAGCCAGTTGACCCCCGTTGCCGTCATCGCGACCACCTTATAATCGTCCACCATGGCTGCAATATTACTTCCGATTAAGCCTCCCAACGACAATCCAAGGAAGCCCATTTTATTGGTGTCGAGATGGAAATCTCCACATCCCCCCCTCTCAGCACAAGTCGATTTGAGAACCTGGGCAAACTTCATCCCATCCACAAACGACTGGCGGACGTTATCTCGAACTGCAACTGGATTCGCCGTAATAAATGGATGAAAACAGCGACCATTGTCGTAAGTCATAACCTTCGTATCAGAGCAGTCTTGCTTGGTTTGAGCCGCGGGGTTAAAGAAATCTCCAGCACGCTCACCGTGCGCCGTCCAATCCATGGCCGCAACCGCGATACCACGCTGGGTAAGCGAACTGGCCATAAAGAGCATTTGCTCCTTAGATTCACCAATGCCATGACCATAAACCACCAGGGGATAGCCTCCAGCTGGAGCCGCAGCTGAGGGTAATGCCACATGGAAATTCACTTTCTTATCCCCACCTTCTTTGGTCGGATAATGGGGATCCATCCAGAAACTCGGAAACCCATCGGTGGGTAAGGTAATTTGGTAATTTGGTGAATAGAAATGCCCCTGCAACACCTGACCAATTCCACTGCAATCTACGTGAATCGTATCCTTAGCGGGTGTCTCAGCCAAACGACCACATTTATACTCCCAATCCCTGTCCGCAGAAGAGCGATTCAAAGCCTTTACAGTGCCCTCTGCAAAGTAACCAACATTAAATGCACGATTTACCTCACTTTCGACAAACGAGGTCACTGCCGCATCCCCTTTGATTTCGTTAACGATGGTCACAGACTCGGAACCTTCATAGGCTAAATTTGCGGCAATACTATTGGGGTCGCTGGGATCAAATGGGATACTCACGGTTTGAGTTTTCCAAGCCCAGCCGATCAAAGAATCGGTGATCCCCTTGTGGGCCGCAATAGCGCGAACCACAGCATGCGCTCCCCAAAGCTTTTCAAAGGCATCAAGCCTCGCCGTATCCGAATTCGGATACGGGGTCGCATTCGCGGCAACAGCGGTGACTCTACCTTCGGAATCGCGGGTGAGAACCACCGGTGACTTTTCCTGGCGAAGCAGCGACCAAGTAACACTCGGTTCAATAACACCTCCGAACTTAGTCTTAATACCAGACTTCAAAACGATCACGTAGTTGGTATTCTCTTTCAAGGGCTGCCCAGCATACATCAACAGTCGATAGGCTGAGGTTTGTTGCGTACATGCTGTATCAGTATACACCGAAGTAGGAACCACTTGCTTGGTGCCAATGGGCACTTCAGCCGCACAACCACCATCGGCTCCTACCTCACAGAACACGATGTTTCCCTCTAGGCTACTCACGTCCAAGTCGTCGGTAAACATGGTGTACATGGGATACTGCCACAACCCAAAGCCATCAAAGCCATTGAGAATGTTCTTTCGTAGGGTCGAAGCTGTCGCAGATTCGTTGCATTCGGCAGACAGGTTTATCTTCCCGGTCGCCGGATCCATCGCCAGGCTATTGGGAACCGGAACAATCGGCCGATCCACGGAGACATTCAGTATCGCTTGGGCGATACTTAACGTTGTAGAACCGATATTTTCAATCACTTCACTTTGATCATCTAGCGTCACCGTTTTTGCACAGCCAAAGATTCCAACAACCAGAATACTGCGTGCAACAATTCGCTTCATAAAAGAACCCCCGGCCTATTCGGTTGAAATGTATACGGTAAAGCCTGAAACGCCTCAAGATTTGCGCGCATAACAGTAACATTGCCCCCCCCCCGACAACACTGCACGACATGTAAACGCAGATCCAAATCCACCACTTTTCCCTCAAGCATTGAACATTTCCACCGATGTCTTTTGAGCCTGGCCTGGCG
>JAYZAY010000053.1:0-8691 GCA_036339465.1 Myxococcota bacterium
AAAGAGCGTCACGCATACTCAAAATCCATTTGCTTAAACTTCGGAGGACTCAGTCTCGGAGAATCCCCAGGCAGACCCAGATGCTTGAGAATCTTCCGAATCACCGTCCGTTGGATAATAAATGACACGTTGGTCATGCGACCCTTACATTTCGGGCATTCAAGGACGTCTATTTCAAAAACTCGGCGCATCAACCGGTGCCACTCCATCCGCTTTCTGGTGCAACCCTTGGCGTGTTCACTCCCCTCCCCTCTTTTGGCTTTCGGTGCTTTGGCCACCACCTTTTTCCGCAACCGCGCATTGGGCGTAAACACCCCATGATAACGAACCAAGTGACTTCGCGGTTTGGGAATAAGAGCCACGAGTTTTTCAATACCTATTTTCGCAAATTGGCCGTCGGTGTAAAACGAAGATGGGTGGTGCCGTCGGAGTAAGGCCTTTTAAGACACAGCAACACATCACCGCCCGGGAGAATCTCAAGACGGTCATTGGCAAGGGTTGGACGAAACATATACCGCAACAGCTTCTCAAGTTGCTTGCGGGCATGGGTAGGGATTCAGCCTGGAAAGGTCATCAGGCCTTGAGGTTATGGCGCAGGAATTTGGACTTTCAGCGAGCCTGAAGACCGCGGGAAATACGGACGCTATTTCCAAGGGATGAAGGTTTTCTGAAAATCCAAACAACCAGCCAGAAGCCAAGGACGGGTGGCTTTTCCAGGCTCAACTCCGGCGTGAAGATTGAAGGTATTCCCAGAAACACCCCGCTTATAACTTCCTCCTGAAGCCGAAACTCCCTGAATCCGATATCGGAGGATTCATTAGGGAGTCAAATGATGCAAGGGAATGATGCGCCTGCGCTTGGTTTTTACCCCGCTCGTTCTTATATTAGGCCCGAATAGGTCCCAAAGGAGAAAATCGAATGTTGAATGTTAGGTGGATGCGAATCATTTTGGCGATAGGTCTATTTTTTGGGAGTGCTCCCGTACTGGCCGAGGGGTTGGTGGGTAAGACGGCACCTTCTTTTTCGCTGGTGGATCAGGCGGGCAAAACCCATAATCTTTCCAATTACGTAGGAAAGGTGGTGGTTCTGGAGTGGACGAATCCGGGATGTCCCTTCGTGGTGCGTCATTATGAGGCTGGCACTATGAAGAAGCTAGCTGAGGGGACGGCGAAAGATGGGGTGGTGTGGCTGGCGGTGAATTCCTCGCATTTTACGAAGCCCTCTGAGACGAAGGCCTGGGCCAAGAAGCACGGTCATAGCTTCCCCACGCTCCACGATCCCGATGGAAAGGTGGGGAAGAGCTATGGGGCGAAAACCACGCCTCATATGTTTGTGATCGATCAGAAGGGAATGGTGGCCTATGAGGGGGCGATTGATGCGGATCCATGGATTGAGGATGCCAAGGCTCCGAATTACGTTGCCGCTGCATTGGTTGACCTCAAAGGGGGAAAGAAGGTGGGGAAGAATTATGTGAAACCCTATGGTTGCAGTGTGAAATATAAACGTTAGAGACTTTCTGGTCTCTAGCCCCCATTTGGAACTCCCGGTACGTCGGGATATGAGAGCCAGCAACTTATCCTAACCTATGCAGGAGTACTTCTATGTCCGGACGAATCGATGCTCGCCTCAAAGAACTTGGTCTTGAATTACCCCCCCCCAGCGAAGCCGGCGGCAAACTATGTTCCCACGGTTCGAACGGGAAATCTGGTGTATGTGGCGGGGCAGGTTCCCATGGTTGACGGAAAGTTCGAGTACCAAGGAAAGTTGGGACGTGACTATACCATCGAAGAGGGGCAAGCCTGTGCTCGTCTCGTGGCTTTGAACGTTTTGGCTCAGCTTAAGGAAGCTTGCGGCGGTGATTTGGACCGAGTCCGTCGGGCGGTGAAATTGAATGGATTTGTCAATTGTGTTCCGGATTTTGGGGAACAACCCCATGTGATTAATGGCGCTTCGGAATTAATGATTGAGGTGTTTGGAGAAAATGGTCGTCACGCTCGCTCGGCGGTGGGAACTGCAGGGCTTCCCTTTGGGGTGGCGGTGGAAATCGATGGTGTTTTCGAGGTGGAGTAACTTCTTGGGTTTTCGTCCCCTGGGTGGGCATTGAGGGCCATGGAATTTTATGGGGTCATCCTAAATAAACCGCCGGGGTGTGTGAGTACCCGTCACGAGGTTGGGGGACGTAACCGACCGACGGTTTACGACCATTTGATTGGCTGGGATACGCCAGAGCACCGGTTGGGACACTGTGGCCGCTTGGACTTCGATTCCTCTGGGCTCTTGTTTTTCACCAACGATGGAAAACTGACTCAGGCCATGTTGAATCACCGTTATGAACGGTCGCAACCTGAGATTGACTCCTATGATGCGGGGGTCCTCAAATTGTATCATGTGCGTGTGGAGGGTGAGGTTACGGCGCAGGATTTAGAGGAACTCCAGCAGCCCATGATCATGGGTGGCCATCAGGCAAAACGAAAAATTGTGACCCGGCCTGCCGAGGTTCGGCGGTTGAAGATGGACTTACCTGGCACATGGTTGGAATTTGGTCTTCGTGAAGGAAGGAAAAGGCAAATCCGGCGGCTATGTAAGCGGAGTAAGTTGGGGGTGGGGGTTTTAAGGCGGATGTCATTTGGCCCCTTGGAGCTCGGGAATTTGCCGGAAGGTGGGGTTCGGAATCTTACTCCGGCGGAATTTAAAGCATGTTATGAAGTGGCACTTCCGCAAGTGATGCCACCTCAACTGGGATTTATCGGGGACATTCGTTGATGCGTTTGGGGAATTAGTCGGTGGTTGTTTGGAATGTTTTTCGAAACTGGCTTCGAAATTTAGAGGAAAGGCTGTCGCTACTGAGTTGCAGGGCCCTTGCGGCGGCATCTTTCTTATTGGTTTCCCGTTCCGTGTATCCCCGTTCGGGGAGGGAGATGGACAGGGAGTGTACTTCGCTTCCGTCCGCATCGGTGACTCGGAGTTTACCGATGGCGGCGTGGACGTATTCGATGCGGTTGCCCACCTTTTCCTGGGTCAGGAATTTCTGATTGAGTTCTGCGTGGATCATGATCACATTTTCTGTTTTGGCTTGCCCTAGGGAAAAGCCATAGCCATTGAGGAATTCCTCCAATTTAGAATTAAAGGCGGCTCCCACATTTTGATTGGAAGTTTGAACCTGAAGTTGGAAAGAGAAGCTTTGTCGTAAGGCTTTGTTCACTTCGTTTAGTTTGGTTTTTAGGTCGGCCAATTTTTTACCCAGTCCCAATTTAGGGTTTAGTAAATCGATGACGATAATATCCGCTTCCGTGGAGGCACCGAGGTGGTAGCCCTCTTGGAGTTGGGTATAGGCGGTCAACCCTTGGCGTGCAGCACGACTTTTCTCTGCCTTTTGGAGCTTTCCTTCTAGCTTCTGAAGGTTTTGGTTGATTCGTTTCTGAATTTTGTTGGACCAGGCGATTCGGTTGACGGTGACCGCGACATATTGAGTTCGGGTGTCTTCGTCTCGGTAGGTCGCCTCCACTTTAACGTCTTCTACTTTCATTTGGGTTCGCACTTGAACATTTTGCTGCGTTACTTGGCGATGCCCGTCGTGGTCTCCACCTGAGAGATTTAAGGTCCAATCGCTGGTTTTGGCTTTGACCTCACTGACAAAAAGTTGGCCGATACGTGCCTTGGCATCGCGGATAGCCAATTCGGAATCACGTTGGGTTTGGCTGGTGACGGGCGCTGTTCCGATCATGCGAATGGCGCGTTTGGCTATTTTGGAATTTACTTCACGGGTCCACTCCGGGGCGGGGCCTTTGTCGAAGTAGTAGTTGGGCCCGGCACAGTTGAAGCTGGCTAAAATTAGGAGAGAACATGGAATGATAGATTGGATACGCATTATTTTTCCAGGGTGTTGATGATGGCCTTGGCGAGGTTATGGATGACTTTTTCCCAGGCCTGTCGGGTGAGTTGATCCGTAGAAATGGCAGGGGCGCGATTGGTGCCTTGTTGGGTGATGTGTGAAGCATTGGCAAAGGCGCGCTCGTCTCCAGTCCAGTCGTAGTATCGCGCAGTGCTTTCTTCACTTTTATGGTCGGAACCCTTGTAGAGGTCGGGGCGGTTGGGCCGAAGATCTCGGATCCGGATGCTGCCATGAACTTTACTTTGATTCTTTTGAGCGAAGGTGGTGTAGCGAGCACTGACTTGGTTGTAGAGCTGTTTGCCCTTGGCGTTTTTGAGCAGTTCTTGAAGGTCATTTTTTCGTTTAATTTTTGCCATGACCTTTCCTTTACCCGTTGGCCTCCAGGAGCCATGGGTGACGTTTATGTTTAGTTTGAGAATCAATTCAGCATTGGACTTTTCGGAGCGCTGGGTAGAGACGTTGAAGAGTTCTCGCCTGACGGTGGTGAAGTGTTCGGTGAGTTCCCGTAAAGCGGCATTGCAAATAGCTTGAATCGAAGGTTGGCATTGAGTCGCGAGGGTGATGTGTCGCTTGAGTTTGCTTTTCAGTCGGTCATATCGATTGTTTAATTCCGTATTGTCGGGGTCGAGGGCAATGGCTTCTCGCAGTAGGCGGAGTCGTTCCTTGGAGGGGGCTTCCGATTGCTCAGCAGCATCGACCTTGGCGATGGCTTCATTGGCTGCCTTGGCTCTTACTTGTTCGGCTAGGGCGCCGGAGCTGGTATCGTTGACACCCTCGACGCGTAACCGGTAGGCCCATCGCATCAACTCAGCCTTACGTACGGCAATGGCGTAGGCTTTTCGATATTGTCTTGATTCGGAGGCGGCGGCGTAATTTGCATCGATGTTCTTAAGGGCGAGGTCTAACTCCCGTCTGAATTCAGTTTTACCCTCTTCTGAAGTGGGATCTTGCAAATAGGCATGGGCAAAGTATTGAGTGGCGAGTTCGTGTTTGCCCGCTGCGCTGTAAATTTTGCCGGTTGAACTTGCGGTGGCACATCCGGTTAGGTTTATGGCAACGCCGAGCCATAGAGTGACTGAGAGGAGTGGGAATTTTGTCACGGTGAAACCTCAACCACGCTAACCACGCCATTCTTGTTGAAGGCAATGATGCATTTTTTTCCTGCTCCTTCGCCGTTGGCCCATAAATAGGTGAAGATCTCTCGACCTTGGGTATCAGTTGCTTTTCTGATGGGGTGCCCAAGTTTCATGAGTACGTCTTTGCGTTGGTCGTGGCCGATCTTTACGTCCGTGGATGGATTCACTTTGAAGCGACGACCCAGGGTCATCGGTCCGCATGCGGTGATCAGAAAGGTTGCTGCTAGAAAGATGGTGATAAAGTGTCTCAACATAATACATGCTCCGAGCTCCGGTTTGGAAAAAATCTACTCGATTCTTTTTAGGATGACCTTTGCCAGTGGGGTTGAAATATTTCCCGCCGCTTGTCGTAAAAGTGTGTCGACGCTCTCGAGGGGAGGTGCGGTGTGTTGGCCTTCCCTTCCTCGATTGTTGATCGTCTTTCGGGCGCGGGGATGGCCCAGAAAATCGAAGTACCTGCGAATGGATTGACTTTGAACATGGCCTTCGTAGGCTACAACCTGGCTATTGTCGCGAAGGTCCACAAGGGTTAATTGAAAGGGAAGCGAGATGTTGCGCTGATTTTGGTAGAAGCGGTAATCCCCTCTGATCTGAATCCAAACTTGCTTGTCTTCAAATTTCTTTTCTTCTTTTTCTTTTTTTTGATTTTGCTCGACCTTTTTGGTGGGAGGGGGGGCAGGGACGGCGACTCTTCGTGTGATCGGACGGCCCTTCTTGTCGAGTTTTTTGACCCACGTGTGGTAGGTGTCTCGGCCAGAGAGGTACCACCCAGTATCACTCTGGGAATAGGGTCCGAGTTTTAAATGCATTTGAGCATTACGGTCTTTGGCGCTGGGCTTCGTGAAGCCGAGGAGTTCTGGGTTTTGAGCAATGATTTTCTGCTTAAGGGCTTCGATGACCTGGTGACCCAAAGGATGCGAATCGGAGGTGGTGATGGTGGATGCCACCAGTTTGAGTTGATTCAAAAGCAGGTCGCAGCGTCGGTTAATGAAATGGTCGTCAATTTCGAGAGCTTGAATCTGGCGACAAGCCTGTAAGTCACTGACTAAAACTTGGCTTCGGTTTGAGCGCTGGTCTAGATCCTCGGAAAGTTGGGTGGCCGCTTGTTGGGTGAGCTGCTTGAGTTCGACCTCAATTTCTTCCGAGAGTTCGGTGGGCAGCTGAACGGTGCTCATACGTTTAGAGCGCTCGAGAAGCTCCGTGAGTTTAACCACGGCCATGAGGTAGGACTTATTTTCCTTGAGGCGGTCGACTTCGTCTCGGAGTTGCCATTGGTAGGTTTGCTCCGCAACGATGAGCGCATCCCGTAGTTCTTCATCCGATGGGTTGTCTGCTAAACCCGCGTCGAAATATTCGATGGCCACCGGTAGGTTGCCCCATTGGTGATAGAGGCGTCCGGTGTCTAGATAGGGTGATCCACAGGCAACGAATAATGAAGCCAAGGTCGAGAATAGAAATAGGTCGAAGGTTCGGCGCATGTGCAGCTCTCCCTAAGCGTGATGCGTGGGATAATTTTCTAACGCAAATAACCGGTGACTTAAAGCAGCAGCAGCGATTCAGTTAGGGTTTCTGCGAAAAAGGCGCGGGTGTATGGACATGTAGGTGTCTTTTGCTCTCTGGACTCCTTTGAATCCACAGAATGGTGCGCTATTGTGTACAGTTAGGTGGAATGATTGCAGGAAAACACGATGGGCGTGGTGCGATTTTCTGGCCAATAAAATATTTTTCTTTTGAATTATTATTGAGTATGAATGCGGGTGCCTAGGAGCTTTAAACCCGCATTTGGGCACTAAGCGACTCCAACAATCCACTGACTTTTCCGTGCCCCTCCAAAAATCACCCCCACCCTTCTCCAATATCTCAACGAATAAAACCAAAAAGCCCACAAAATCACGGGGCAAAACGCACCGGTCCATCATCCTCTCCTCAAAGAGCGTCAGACATAGTCTTCAAGATGTTGCCGAAATCACCCGTGAGGAGCTAAATGTTTATGAACAGACCAGCAGAGAAATTGTATCGGTCACGAAAACCACCGAAACCATGGTGCAGAAACTACACGCGATAAGCTTAGCGTCAAAGCAACAGAGCCAAGACTTAGCGAATCTCCAATCCACTGTCGATTCTATCTCATCGTTGGCCCATAACTATGAGGAAACTGCCACTGCGGGCGGAGTGGCGAGTGCAACCATACACAAACAAGCAGGCCTGTTGGACAGCGTCAAGCAAGATATGGCTACCCTTAAAGCCGGAGAAAGCTTAAAAGCCGGAGAAAGCTTCAAGGACTCTGGCAAGGCGGCCGCCAAGACGGTGACGGTGAAACGGGGGTAAGCAGAGAGAGGTGGAGGTGATTGAGGTGATTGAGGAATCCATTCCTGGGCGGGGACAGGCTTAACCTCCAAGAATCTTCAATTGGCCCAGAAGCAGCATCTTGCCAATCCAAATGCCGAGCGCTTTGAATCCCTTCGGGAGTTTTTAGGACGTGTCACCTACTATCTGTGAAGAGATACGCCAGCTGAAACACTGCTCCTCCCCGGGTGGTTATTTAGGCAAAGCCCTTGAGGGTGGTCTGGTGGTGCCGCCTTGTTTGGGATTTCAGAGTCGACGAAAACAAGCGGAGGCGAAGGCCGATAAAGCACAGGAATTGGTGTCACCCTAAGACGGGCCAGAGCCAACTGCAGTGGCCATGGGGTTGTTGCTGAGAGGGGAGGTGCTCTATTCCGCAACACGTGTCTCGTTTCGAGCCACTGAAATGAGTAAAAGCGCTTATTGAAGCAATTTCAAGCCGGGCACGGAAGTTGTCACGGCTGCCTGGATTGTTTTGCACCCCCAAGCCTATAACCCTCGCCGTCCCGAGAAGACGCCGCTTTACCAAATCTTCCAATCCCATCTGGAAACCTTCCGCTCGGAGCTTGAATCCACCGGTTAGAGTCTCCCAGGTTTCGTGTGGCAAGAGTTTGCCTCTTTTTTGGGCTGCGGCATCTTGGTCAATGGTTTTGCCTCATGATTTTATTCTCTTTTTGATGTTTTTCGTTGAGATTTCGGAGAAGGATGAGGGTGATTTTTTTGGGGGTGGCATGGGAACGTGCGTGGATTCTTTACGTTGCTTCGGATCTAATGGGGTTTAGAATTCCTGAGCACCATCTAGAGTGGGCCACGAACGACCTAGCCTGTCAGGACAGGTTCTACGCCCCCCGCAGTCATGATTGGGTGGAAGTACCCGGTGTGAATCACAGCACCCGGGTTTAATACGGGACCGAGCGGGCTCGATGTCTTGTTCAGATAGTCTGTCGTCTGAATAAACACCGATCCATCGCCAAAAATCAGCAAAAGAGGGAGCGAGGCTGTTGCTTGGCGAGTGAATTAATCGGTTTTTTTTGTTTAGCGTAAGCGGGCCAAAAATCTTAGCAACTCCCGTTTTTTTCCGACGATGATTCAAGTAGCCCCCCTAAAGGCACCATTATCACTTCTCGGAGCGCCCAGTGACCCTTATCAGTAATACTCAGCCCATCATCGCCTCCACCGCCTCCTCCTCAGTGCCGTCCACAGCAAGCAGCCTTGTGGGAAGTCCCGCGTCTAGCCCCCTAAGCCCCCACGATTTGGTGATTGAGATGGGGCCCGCAGTCGCTGAATTAAACAGCGACGTATTTGTGCCCCCCACTACCA
>JAYZAY010000054.1:0-88871 GCA_036339465.1 Myxococcota bacterium
GCGCATGTTTTGGTCGGGCCAGATTTTACTTGGGGTGACGGGGCGATTGTCGGTGGGGAGGTGACCGTGCTCGTTGACATAGGGGTAAATTGCGTCGGCGTTGTAGGTGAGGCCGTTTGGGGCAATGACCGGATCGGTTAAGGGCTCCCAGGATAAGGGGCATATCAGGCCGTTTGGAAGAGCCGGCCGTTTTACTGCCTCTGGGTGAACGTCGGTGCGACGGATAAGGCTTACCTTCATACTTTTCATGTTTGTGTCTCCCGGGTGCTGTGCTTTAAATATCGGGGAGGGGGCTAAGGAGTTTCGTTTTTGTTTCATAGGTTGAGGTGCTGTGCTTTTTTTGTGTGTGGGAGTCTTGTAAAAGTTCTTTTATTCTAGATGTTTAAGCGTTTTGTCACTTAGGGGTGGATGGTTGATTTGGCAGCGCACCAAAGAGGCAACGTGCTGGTTTGGGGACCTATGGGGCAATGGGTGCTGTCTTTTCACGCAGCGCCCACCACCGGCTCGCTTGCCACAGGGACTTGGCAAGCCTTCTTTTAAAACGCCGCACCCGCTAGGTTTTTGGCTGGCAACGCCGCCAAGCCTAATCGATATTGGGCCTAAGCGCTGTGGGCGAAGGGCAAAGTGGCGGCGGCATTTCGATTTAGCGGTTTGGGAATGCGGCGAGTCTAAGCCTTCATACGCCGAAAAGAGGAGTGGATAGATGAAGAGACCGCGACTGTCGACGACCCATTGCTACTTGAGGAGTCCACCCTCGCTTTTGTGGCCCAGGCTTCTCTTTGTGCACCGATATTTATGGGAGAGCGTCACGGCTTTAAGGTGGCTTGGATTAAAGGAACTGCTACTTCAGAGCGAAGTAAACATCCGGGGGTTTTCGGGAATTCGTTTAATCTTCACGTGGGTGTAGAGCCTGTAAAAGCCACCCGCCCTTGTTTTCTGGGTGGTTCTTTGAGTTGTTTGTAAATCTTCATTCCTTGGAAATAGTGGCTGTATTTCGCGTGGTTTTCAGGCTCGTTTAAAATCCTATTATTGTTGTGACGCGTCGAATCAAAAAACCTTTCTTCATAAATGTGGCTAAGGAAGAAAAGGCGGCTGCAGTCACCGCACTTGGCTATCTCTTCTCGGTGGAGTTGGCAATCGCCATAATCACGGGCAGGCATAATTACCCGTGAAGCTCGGCGACGTTCAGCCATCGGGGATAAGAACAGAGTGCAGGAGGTGGCACTTCCTCGGATTTCCCGACCGCCCAAATATTTACCCCTGAGCCCTCTTCAATGTTCTTGATTGGCGCGAGAGCAGTGGCAGCTTGGATGACGATGATCCGTAACTTTCTCCCAACTCGTATTTCCAGTCACCGATTCAAGAGGTATTCCGAATATGCAACGTTCTAGTACGGATCAGGTGAGTATCTTGGTCGTACCTCCCTTTTTGTGATGCGGTTCAAATAGAAGTGAGTGTTTCTGACCAACGTTTCGCCCATACATTTCGATGAATGATAAAATTGATGGAATATGTCCGGGCTACTGCGATGGCTTCGGGTGGAAAATATTGGCTTGGAAGAGGGGCATCCGAGTGGGTGGCGTCGGGGGTGTTAAATGGAGTCCACCTTGGGTTCACCAACGACGAGATCTTCCTGGAACACTGATGTGTGATGAGGTGAGTACTTTATTCAGGTGAACCTCTGTTTTCGATACTTGCCTACTTACTGGCCGATGAACTCACTGATTTGTGAGCGGGGCGAAAGCTTATTGGGTGTGTTTGGTGCTTTCTTCTTTTTGCGGTGAGTAAACTTTTTCACGGTGAAGGGAATTACACGGATTCCGTCTTAAAACGCAATTTGCGGAGAAAGACTTGAATCCTTGTTTACTTGGAGATTTTTTGGGAGTGAACAATTGTTTTGTTCTCTTTTGACCTAAATAGGTCGTATGTCCTATTCCGTGGCCTTATACGGATACTTAGAATTCGGCATCTCCAAGCCAATTTCTAGATGATGCTTCTGTTTTTGGCCCTTGGATTACCCGTCAATTCGAGTGTGATGAATCTGGTGTCTGTTTTGAATGGCCTTTATGGCATAAAATATGCACCGTAAATTCGCAGAGGGGCATCTCTTGGAGGCCCTTTTAACAATAGAAATAAAGCCCGGTTTTATTTCTATTGAATCAGGGTGAATTATAGAGCGTCTTGAACTACGGCTCCTGGGGGGTCGCAAAAAGGGAGAACTTAAATGAAAAAAATGCTTGGTACATCTAGCTTACTTTGTGTGTTTATGATGTCGACTGGCGCTTCTGCTGCTGACTACCCAACAAAGATCAATGATCGTCCTTTGACCTTACCAGGTGGCGCTTGGGTAGCGACTACTGCTTTTGTCGCTAACAAGAGTTTTGACGTCGGTTCCCTGGGCTTTGGTTTCGGCTATGCTGTCAACGATGAGTTGCAGCTCGGCCTAGGCTGGGGTGGGCTTGCGTTGATGCCAGAGTTTGATGTGGCTAAGAACGTTGAATTAGGTATCAGTTACTCAGTCATTGACGATGCTGATTTAGATATTGCCGCTGGGTTGTCGCTACCCCTTAATTTCAATGATGGTGCAGACATCGTCTCTTCCGTGGGCATCGATATGAATACTCGTTATAATCTAATGGATGGTTCGCTTGCGATTCATACGGGTGATGAGCTCATTAGCCTAGGATTTTCTGGTGATTTCACCTTGGCAATCAATATTCCTGTTGCGTTTGCGTATCAGGCCAATGAGAACATCAATGTTAGCTTGGGAACCAACCTAATGACCATCTCAGTGGTAGGTGGCGGCGGTGTGACCAGTATTGCCGACACAACGCCATTGAATCTCGATTTGTCTTATTCGGTGGATAATAGCACCGATGTCATGGTGGGTTTGGCTGCTGATGCTCAAGCGTTCGGTGACAGCATGATGTTTAGTGTGGGTCTTGCTTACCGCGGACTTTAAGTATTCTAAATAGAATCTAAGTCCGAAATGAACGGGCGGTCTTGAGGGGGTCTTCGAGGCCGCCTTTTTTTGTGGAAGCCGACCTGCCTAGCGGCCACCAAGCCAGCTTAGACATCTCGATGACACGTGATCCCTTGCGTAGGCTCCTATGCAGAGTTATTGCAGATCCAGACGTGGAGGGGCAGCGGTGGGCCTGAAAATTTTATGTTGTATATTTTACGCAGTGGCTCGGTTATTTAAGCTGACCTACCGGTTTCGTTACGCTGGGGTGGAGAATCTAGAGGCGGCGAAAAAACACCGTAAGGAGCGTAGTTACTGTTTGGCTTCGTGGCACGAACATGCCTTGGCGGGAGTGTTAGGTCAGGTGGGGGTGAAGTATTGCTTTATCATTAGTCGGTCTAAGGATGGCGAGTTTGTGGACTTCATCTGTCGGCGACTGGGGTATGAAACGGTTCGTGGAAGCTCTAGCAAGGGTGGTAAGGAAGCTAGGGCGGTGCTTTTGGCTATGATGCAAAATGGGGTATCCACGGCGTTTACCGTGGATGGGCCCCGTGGGCCTCGGAAGAAATGTAAGCCGGGGGTTCTCAGGACTGCCATGGAAAGCGGCGCGGCGATTTTACCGGTGGCGGCGGTAGCGGACCGCAATTGGGTGATGGTTAAGAGTTGGGATGAGTCGAAGGTCCCCAAGCCTTTTGCTAAAATCGTGTATCAATTTGGACCATTGATTGAAGTTCCAGACGAATTAGAAGGTGATGCTTTCGAGGGAATGCTGGAAAAGATTAACGCGGTGTTGGATGAAACCGAGGCCAAAGCCGAAGAAAATCTAAGTGTATGGGGAACCAAGCCCAAACGCTTGCCCACCGCCCTGTTGGGCTAGGCTTTCTGTTGCTAATAACGTTTCTCCATCTTCTAAGTGCGAATAGGAAAGCTAAGAGATGGGCGACTGGTCCGCCACAGGTGCTTTTGTTTTCCGCTGTTTCGATTTTGCCATCGGGCGGATTTCCGTGGGATGTGAACACATCTGTGGACCAATTGGTGCACCTATTCCACCGTGGAACCCTAGGCCTGTTTGCACTCGCCCTCGAGACCGCGTCGGCCCTTAGGACGCCCAAGCGATTATCTGGCCTCAAGGTCAAAGCGGTGGTGGATGGCTCTTTTTTTTGGGGCGTTTGCGCGGGCCGAGACCGAAGTCCTACCCATGGCTCAGTGGTGTGACAACCAGCTTCACTTCAATAAGTCCGGCATCAAAGAACCGGAGCGCATCCCTGAAAACCAAAGTGAAGGTGAATCCCACGCAGTCCAAAATCGGTCGTTCTGTTTTGGCCTTTCAAAGGTTTCGCCGAGGTTTCGCCGCCACGATTGCCTAGGTGGCGCCGCTTATCTGAGCAAAACGCGATGAACGCCACCGGTGACCGCCGCTGAAGCTTCAGGACCTCAAACTTAGAATTTGATGTTTTGTTATCGGACTCTTGCGTCCAAATCTTAGCGTTCGCTGTTCGGCCGGTTTTTACCGCCTAATAGAAGCAACGTGCAGTCACCAAAACTCCTAGGGGAGATCTGCTCTGCGCTCACAATATGGCTTGCTATTGACCCCCTTTGTCGTGCTAGTCTCCTCCGCATCGCAAAACAATGCGGCACCAACCCCAAAGAAGGAGACACCCCATGGCTCTACAAGCAATGTGCATGCCCATCTTGCCTGGAAAAAAAGATAAATGGCGAGAGATGATGAAGCAAGTTATCGACGGCCCTATGAATGAAGAGTTCAAGAATTCTCGAAAAGAGGCAGGCGTTCGTGAGCGAACTTTCCTTCAAGAGACTCCCAATGGTGACTTCATCATCCTAACCTTCGAAGGAGACAACCCTTCGGAAAGTTTCGCCAAAATCATGGGTGAAATGGATGCCGACTTCGCGGACTTTGCCAAGGATGTTCACGGAATGGACATGAGTGGCCCGCCCCCAGTCATGCCTGAATTGGTTTTCGATAGCCACACCTAACCAATTTTTCCGAGAGTAACCCTCGCGGCATTTACCGCCCTCCCGCGCCCTGAATCTAACGCCCGAAGGCTCCTGGTTTTTCCGGCCTGTGGAGCCACCTTTAGGAAAATCTACATTTTTTAAGGACGGGTTTTCTCGTTTTAGGGACTATTTTCATTGAACGAGTAATCAATGTTACACTGTCTTTTCGTTGCTTCTCACCAATGGATGAGCATGGGTTGAATGATGTCTCAGCTAGAAGAAATATCTGGCCCTTACAGGTTTCCTCTTTTGGGGCATACCCCTTATTTGTGGGGTGGGTTTCCGTCGGGAAAGATCCACCGGATTGCTGAGGAGCGCGGTGGGCTGTGGCGGGTACAACTTCCAAATTCCACCTTCATTGCCATCACCCGTTTTCAATACATGGACGAACTCTGCGATGAAAGTCGTTTTGAAAAGACCATTCACGGGGGGCAAATTGAGCTGAAGAGAGTGGTGAAGGACGGTTTGTTCACCGCCCATACCGAGGATGAGAGTTGGGGGCGCGCCCATCGAATTCTTCTTCCGGGCTTTGGGAGTAAGGCCATGGGTAGCTATCTGCCGGTGATGAATTCCGTATCCCGACTTCTGGTGGAGACGTGGGGTGGAAGTGGACAAAAGGCTATCGATGTGAATCGCGATATGACCATGGTCAGCTTGGAGATTATTGGGGTTTGCGGATTTGATTATCACTTCGCCGATTTCGAACACTACCGGGAAAGCCCTTTTGTGAAGAAAATGAAATCGATGTTCTACGATGCGAACCTATCTACGGTTTTTTCGGAATCCTGGATGAATATCCTATTCTTTTCGAAGTATCGCCGTGGCATCACCACCGAGGTGATGACCGGGGTGGTGGACAATGTGATTGAAAAGCGCCTGGCTCGTCCGGAGGATTATGCCCACAAGAAAGACTTTTTGAATTTAATGCTGGAGGGTTCCGATTCTCGCGATGACAGCAAGCTGGATGCGAAAAATATCCGCTATCAGCTCATTACGTTTTTGGCGGCGGGGTATGAAACCACCGCCTCTCTTTTGGGCTTATGTATTTACTATTTGTTGAAGCATGAAGAAGTGATGGCGAAGGCCCGGGAGAGGGTGGATGAAATCTTCGATGCCAATGGTGACGCTGACCTAAGTTTTAAAGATATTGGCCAAATGGGTTATCTCAAGATGATGATCCATGAAACCTTGCGGCTTTGGCCTACGGGCAGTGGGTTTTTTCTGCGGCCCAAGGCCAAGACCACCCTCCAGGAAAAGTATGAGGTGACCGAGGAGGATGTGTTCTTCATTTCTCTGCCGGGGCTCCATCGGGATAAGGAGATTTGGGGCAGTCGGCCAGAGGTGTTTGATCCCGAGAACTTCAGTCCAGAAAATAGCAAGGCCCGTCCCCGAAATGCCTTCAAGCCCTTTGGAAATGGGATGCGCGCTTGCATTGGTCAACATTTTGCAATCACCGAAGTGCAGGTTATTTTGGCCTTTCTCCTCCGCAATTTCGAACTCATCGATTACACGAATTATCAGCTGAGGATCGACGAGTCGGTCACCCTTAAGGCTCGTCATTTCTATTTGAAAGTGAACTCTCGCCAGCGTGGTTAGTTTGCCTCGAATTTCCGTTTTGGTATAATTTTAGAGGGTGGAACAAAGATACGCTGAATCCGGGGTTCCGGAAATACTCCTCTTGGGTGGCTCTGGATTTGTGGGAAGTGCCCTGGGGGAAAAATTTGTCACCCTCGGCTGGCGGGTGCGCATTGTAACCCGCAGTATTCGTCCCTTTCAGACGTCTTTTCCCTGTGAACAATTTGTCTGGGATGGCAAGGCCATTCCCTTGGAGGCCATCGAGGGAGTGACGGCGGTGATTAATCTGGCGGGACAACCCATCTTCGACCACAGCTGGACCCAAAGCTATCGTCGTCTCGTTTTGGATTCGAGAAGGGATGCGGGAAGGGCGCTTCGTAAGGCAATGGAAACAGCGTTGGTGAAGCCCAAGGTGGTGCTTCAGATTTCAGGAACCGACTACTATGGGATGCACCCGCGGGCTGGCGAGTGCGACGAAGCTTCCGAGGCCGGCAGTGATTTTATGGCTTTGGTGGGGAAGGTGGGGGAAGAGCCCGTCGAAGGCTTGGATAAATATACCCGCCTTTGCATTGTGCGCATGGGATTGGTGCTCGGATGGGAGGGGGGTGGGTTGCCAAAGCTCTGGGACGTTTACGCGAGCGGATGCGGTGGCGTGTTGGGGAATGGATCTCAGTGGCTTAATTGGGTGCATGTGGATGACATCACGGTTTTTTGTGCGGAGGCGGTGGGCAATGAGCAATACAGGGGCATCTATAATCTCGTGGCTCCGGCCAATGCCACCAATCGGGAGTTGCACCTACGGTTTTGTGCCCATACCCCCAGTCTGAAGTTTTTGGCGGTTCCCAAGTTTTACTTAAAAACCTTGATGGGGCAGAGAGCTCATTTTCTTTTGCAGGCGCCCAAGGTGAATACCCCCCGCGCCGAGAAGCATGGTTTTACCTATCAATATCCGAATTTGGAAAGCGCTTTTAAGCAGTTTATGGCCGAACGAACACACCGAAGCGCACATTATAAAAAGGTCAAGCAATGGTTGCCCAAAGCGCCCTCTGAATTGTCTATCGCCTACAACTCCACCACCTCCTTCGAGAGTCACTTCTTTTATGGTCTATGGCACCATCAGGTTGAATTACACAGCCTTGGTCAGGGAACATTGATTGAGGACCGCATGGAATACAAGTTACGGCTCTTTCCCATGGGACAGGCCATGCTTTGGTATATGCGGGCAAGGCTAAATAAAAAACTGGCTGAGCGCAGGGTGGAGCTGGCGAAATCAGTGGGTTCGGTGAGCTTATCGACGTAAGGAAAGGCAAAATTTGGAGTATCTTCATCTCCGCGCCTTCGCTCAAGTCGGTGAACATTCTCCCGAAAACCTCAATGGTTTATGTCGCTAGCATAACCCATTCGACGCACAACAAACCTTCGGGAGCCGGTGGTTTTTAAAGTATCGTGGTGGTTAAGTTTAAGTGTGCATGTTTTTTGAGTTGCTGGATTCTCAGTATGCGGCTTTTGGGTGTGTGCACTTTCTTGAATGCCTGTTTTGACGTTATGCGTCGTGAGATGTCTCTCAAGAATTTGACCCACGAAAAGACAGAAGTGGCGCCGATATTTTGGGGGATTGATTGAAAGTGGCGTTTTGGGCGTCACCTCTTGAGAGGAGAAGTCTTGTAAGTTACTGTTATAACAGAGGTGTTTCTGGTTCTTCATGCTGGCATGACATGTGCTCTAGATGCGGTACGACGTTACCGACGCTTTAGGAGCACTGCGATGACTCATGAGGACTTTGTGCTGAAGATCCAGCTAGCCTTTGCGGCTATCATTATTTACTTTCTCTTAATGAAGCTGGAAGAAAGGGCCGAGGGCCGTCTCTATCCAGAACGTAAGAACTGGAAAACGAGAGGCTGGCTTTTCTTTTTGCTAAGCGCGTTGATTACTCTACCTTTTCCTCTTTTGATTCACGGATACGATATCTTTGGTGGCAGCGTTTTCGATTTTAGCCATCTAGGACCTTTGGCCGGTGGCGTTCTGGGATGGTTTGTTTACACCTTGCCTGCCTATTTATTTCACCGAGCGTCCCACGATTTCACCTTTGTTTGGCGGTGGACCCATCAGATGCACCATGCACCAGTGCGAAATGATGCGGCCAGCTCATCGGTCGTGCATCCCATCGAAAGCGTGGTTTATGCCACCATGATTATATTAGTTGCTTGCGGGCTTTTGGGGATTAGCTTACAATCCACCTTCGTGATGCTGGTGATTATTCAGCTCTACGCATTTTTTCCCCACACCAATATTAAAACGCATCCTTTCATCGGTTACTTTATCCAGCGCCCAGAGGGCCACGTTTTACACCATGCGCGGGCCGTTAAGGATGTGAACTACGGTGATTTCCCCATCTGGGACATGCTCTTTGGGACTTGGGTAAACCCAGAAAAATACAGCCATGAGCCCATCGGATTTGGTGAAGGACGAGATGAACTCTACATGGATATGCTTAAAGGACGACTTGTTTCTTAATTGTTGAAGTTACGACCTCAGGAGAGAAGCGGTGATGGATGTTTTCTTAAAAACAAGTGCCATGCCTCATTTTGGAGTGACTCACCTACTACCGGTTTTGGTCCTGATTCTTGTGATTGTGTCTTTCGTGTTTGTGAAGAGCTTGTCGGTTTCCAGAGTTAATCAAAAACGCCTCGGATACGTTGTGGCTTGGGTACTCTGCCTTAACTTTTTCTTGTTTGTACTGCTTCAAACCATAGATGGCAGCATTTCTTGGGCTACATCCCTCCCGCTCTATCCCTGTCCCATGGCCAGTCTTCTGGCCCCGGTGCTCATGCGAACTAAGAATAAGACCCTCTTCAATGTTATGTTTTATTGGGTTTTTGCCGGGACTCTCCAGGCGGTAATGACGCCCGAAATTAAATACTCCTTCCCCCATTATGAGTATTTCTATTTTTGGATTTGTCATGCTGGCCTTTTGGCATTTCTTTCATACACCTTGGTGATTCAAGAATCTGAGCCCAATGCGAAAGGCGTAGTCATAGCCTTTGCTTGGTTTAACGTCTTCATTGTGATTTCAGCGGTGGTAAATGGGTTAACGGGTTCTAATTATTACTATCTCAAATCGAAACCCCTAGTGCCGACCTTAATAGATTACTTAGGTCCTTGGCCCTGGTATATACTCGGAGTTGAAGCGGTGGCATTTATTCAGTTTTGGCTCTCTTTTGCGGTTTTTTGGTTCGTAAAAAATACGGTTCTTAGCTCTCAAAGCACCCGCAATCCAAGGGTTTCACCGCACTTAGCCCCCGCCGAAATTGTGCTCAAAAACTTTCAAAAAAGCACATGACGCCTAGGGCAATATTTTGGTGTTCATCTGCAAATTATGCCGTATGCAACCGCCAGTAGAGGGTGTCTAGAACTGGTTTAAGTCGCTGGTTTTACGTCGTTTATTTGTGCTTGTAGATTTTTATGTTTTGGCATGGTCCCAGCTTAGAGCTGGATGTGGAGATCATTGTTTCAATGGGCAGAACAAATGTTACCGATAACGAGTTAGGGCAAAGCCAAAGGGAGAAATCCATGGAAATCCAGAAAGTCACCAAGATTATCTCGGATGTGTGTCAGATAGAAGAGGCCAATGTTGTAGCGGATAGAGATCTGCTGGAATACGGCATGGATTCCGCTCGAGCGGTAGACCTGGTCATCGCCCTCGAAGATGCCTTCGACGTTGAAATTTCCGATGAACTCATGATTCGTCTCAGGACCGCTAACGATATAGCCCTAGCACTCAAGGATCTGCAAGCATGATTAAGAGCAAGTACCAAACCATCATTGAAGCTCTTGAAGCCAATGCCCAGTGGAAGATTGAAAAATCCACTCGTTCCAGAGCTCCCAAGTATATCTTCCCCCAGAGGAACGGAGAAGAAGTCCGGCTTGGCTATGATGAGGTTTTGACTTTAGCAGAACGCTACGCCTGGGATTTGGATGCCAAAGGTGTTGTTGCAGGTGACCGGATCCCCCTCGTTATTCCCACGGGCCCGGAATATCTCGGTGCCTTTTTTGGTTGCATGATAATTGGCGCGATTCCATGCCCCATGCCTTTGCCTTCGGGACTCGGCGCAGTGCAGTCCTACTTGGGTAAGTTTCAACAACTCGCTGACTACTTGGGAGTCACCGCAGCGGTGACCAACGAAATGTACTGTCACTTGATTGGGCATGTTATTTCCATGGACCGAACGGTGATTACCGAGGACCTCACAGAAAAAAGAATCGGTCATCGCGTCCAAATTCAATCTACGGATATTGCTTTTATCCAGTGCACCTCGGGAACCACCGGCACTCCCAAGGGTGTGATTCTTACCCATGGTAATCTATTGGCCAATGCGGAGCAGTTGCGCATTGCTTTGGCCCTAGGCGAAAAAGAAACCGGTATCAGTTGGCTTCCCCTCAATCATGACATGGGGCTCATCGGCGGAATTATCTTTCCCATGTATCTCGGTTGCGACGAGGTCTTGATGGACCCACGTACGTTTTTGCGACGTCCAGCTTCATGGCTCAAGGCGATTTCCAAGTACGAAGGCACCATTAGCGCCGCTCCCAACTTCGCCTACAACTACACCCGAGCGAGGGTCAAAGACCAGGATCTCAATGGGCTGGACTTGTCCTCTTGGCGTCGTGCTCTTTGCGGCGCGGAACCCATCGATTCTCGGACTTTGAATCATTTCGAGGAGCGTTTTGAGTCCGTGGGTTTTCAACGCAACGTTTTTGTTCCTTGCTATGGTTTGGCGGAGGCTTCACTCGCGGTCAGTTTTCACGAGGTGGGTACCTCCTTTATTTTAGACCATGTTGACCGGGATAAGCTTGTAACCGAAGGACTCGTTCAGGATGTTTCGGTGTGGGAAAAAGACGATCCAGGCATCGTAAGCTGTGGACCGGTGGTTCCGGGCACAGAAATTAGCATCGTGGATGAAAATGGTGTTGCATTACCTGAGGGGCAAGTGGGCCGAGTTCTTGTTTCTGGTCCCAGTGTTAGCCCGGGTTATTGGGAGTTGCCGGAACTAACAGCCAAGACTATTCAAAATGGTTGGCTCGATACGGGCGATTTGGGGTATTTACGCGGCGATAGATTGCGAATTACAGGCCGAGACAAAGACATCATCATAATTCGCGGAAAGTGTTACTCCCCCAGTGAGTTTGAATGGGCTGCAGAGTCAGTCGACAATGTTCGACCCGGCCGCGTGGCCGCCTTCGGTTCTTTCAATGCCGAGGCTGGTACCGAACAATTACATCTCATGCTGGAATCAAGCCTCGACAGTGAAGAGCACTGTGATCTACGAAACAAGGTTATTGCGGCAGTGACGCGCCGAACCGGTGTCGCTCCTAGCGTCGTGCACGTTCGCAAAAGACACACCGTTCCGATGACCACCAGTGGGAAAATTCAACGAAGTAAAGCCAAATTAATAGCCCTGGAAATGAGGGTCGTATAGTGATGGCTCAGAAACCTCAAATCATAGATACAAAACCTATCCACATCAGAAACACCAAACTCAGTGTGGAGCAATGTTTGCGCGCTTTGGGTCTTGACGTGGAATATGTCCGAGGCGAGGGTGATTATCTCTACTACCAGAACGAAGAAGGTGAGGAAGTTAAAGTTCTCGATTTGGTGGGTGGCTATGGCGCGTCCCTTTTTGGGCACAACAACACCCAATTGGTGGGGGTGCTTCGCCGTTTACTGCTTGAACAACGACCTTTCAATGCTCAAGGGAGCATTCGGCCCCTTGCCAACGAACTTAAGTCGCGCTTATCTCGAATGGTTCAACGTGAGACTAATCGAGAGTATGCGGTGGTTTTGGATTCCACGGGAAGTGGTGCGGTTGAGGCGGCCATCAAGCATGCAGAACTCGAATTTCAGATGCGACTAAACAGCACCTTAGACCGTCTTCATAAGATTCAAAAGAAGATCCGCATGGTGGGTCCCAAGGGGTCGATAGAAGTACCGGATGACACCATGGATATCTTTCAAAAAACCCTCGGTGTATCCACCAACCTGAGTGGCGAAGAATTGGTTCAATCCTCTATTGACCATTTAAACATGATTGTCGATGCAACCCCTACGGTTTTAGCCCTCGATGGGGCCTTTCACGGAAAATCCACCGGTGCTCTAAGCTTAACGGAAAATCTTGAATACCGCGCACCATGGAAGCGGTTGGGGTTTTCCACCACGTTTATTTCGAAAGATGATACAATAGCTCTGGATGCGGTGATTGCCAATGCGTGTTTCCCCTATGTGGACGTTACCCTTGAACGCAATACGCTCTCAGCTAAAGCTGCTAAGATGGTAAACGTCATCGCGGCTTTTGTCGAACCCATCCAAGGAGAGGGTGGAGTGTTGGAAGTGGGCAAGGATTTTCTAGAATCCCTTCGCAGTAGGTCCACTGAATCGGGATTTCCGCTGATCTTCGATGAAATTCAATCGGGGATGGGACGCACCGGCACTTTTCTCGCTTCAACTCCGAGCGGCGTGGTCTCGGATTATGTCTTGCTATCAAAAGCCCTCGGGGGAGGAATATCCAAGGTGAGCGCGCTCCTCGTGGACCGGGAGCGGTATCATACAGATTTCGATATGCTACACACTTCTACCTTTGCTAGCGACGACCATTCCAGTGCCGTGGCCAACAAGACCTTGGACCTGCTGGAGGAAGACGATGGTGCCCTCATGAGCCGCTGCGGGAAGATGGGTGAATACTTCATAGACCGAATTCGCATCCTCAAGGAGCGTTATCCTGGAACCATTGTCGGCATTCGAGGCCGTGGGCTATTGATGGCGGTAGAGCTTGTTGCCCGAGAAGATACGTCTTCGCTTTTTCTACAATGGGCCAGTGAGCAAGGTCTTGTTGGCTACATGGTGGCTGGCTATCTGTTGCGAGAGCATGGCATTCGTATGGCACCTACCCTCTCCAACCCCAATACCCTTCGAATTCAACCCTCTGCTTATGTGACCCATAAGGAACTCAACAAGTTTTGCGACGCTTTCGACCAAGCCCTGCGTCTATTACAGGAAGATGATTTTGGGAATTTGGTGGGGCACTTAGTGGGACGGAGACAAAAACGAAATAAAAACATTCCGGTTCGCTCCGTTCGTCAGCTCATAAAAAGTGCCGCCCAGTCAAATTTGCGCCGGGTGTCTTTCCTGGCCCATCTGCTTGAACCCCAGGACGCCCAGGGGTTGGACCGTTCGCTCAATAACTACTCCCCCACCGAATGTGACCGGCTCCTAGGGAGAATGTCTCCGCTTTTGAGTCCTTTTGTGCTTCACCGAACGAGCGTTTCCAATGCGTCTGGTTCTGAGATCGAACTCTCGGTGATTGGCGTTCCCTTCACTTCCGCCCAGGTGATGAAAGCGTTTCGTGCGGGAGACGGTGGACAAATTCGCAATAACGTATTCGATGCGGTGGAACTGGCCCGAGCAGAGGGTGCCCAGGTGATAGGATTCGGTGGATATACGTCGATTGTTACCAACAGTTGTCTCGACGTGGTTGAGGAACGGGCACTGGTGACCAGTGGCAACTCGGTGACCGCTGGGGCGGCCATAGAAGCAACCATGCAGCGGGTGGGGGAATTGGGCATTACCAATCGCCGCTTAGGCGTGGTGGGTGCCGCGGGCAACCTAGGTTGTGTGATTGCCGAGTTGATGGCCGCGTCCATGACATCGGTTCTATTGGTGGGGCGTCGTGGAGCGGAGAAACGCTTACAACGACGAGCCAAGCAGATATCTTGGGCCTTAGGTGATAAGTGTCCTCGTATCGATATTACCACCGAAATGTCTGATTTAGCAACGTGCGGTGTCATTATGACCGCCACCAATGCGCCCAAGCCTGTTATTTATCCCCAACACTTATCAATGCAACCCACATTGATTTGCGATATCGCAACTCCCGGTGATGTGGACTCCAGCGTTTTTGAAATGCGACACAATGCGGTCATATTAAAGGGTGGACTGGTCAGTTTACCAAGCACTCAAAAACTTGTCATACCCGGAATGTTTCCACCGCCCGGGCAGATTTATGGCTGTTTGGCAGAAACCATTTTACTGGGGCTAGACAACGCCTCCGTTAGCCCATCGGTGGGGCTATTAACGCCCAAGGGGATTTTAAGCAGCATGGAGATGGTTCGGCGTCATGGTTTTGGCTTGGACCCATGGCACAAGGCTATACCCATGAAGAAATCGAAAAAACCCAATCAGGCCACGGACTTTATTGCGGCTTGATGCTTGCTTAGGTGGGTAAGGACATGAATTCCATAATGACATCATTAAGAAGCGACATTACCAAGACCGAATCTCTGGAAAAGATTGAGTCGGCTTCTTTGGTGGCTCTGGGAAAAAATTTGAACTTTCGTTGGTTTTGTAGCGTTGACGAAATCGACCCTGAAACTTGGGGGCGCTGTTTTCACGCGTATCGCTTTGCGCGCACCCATCGCTATCAGCAAACGGTGGAAGCATCTGCGCCTAATGGGGTGTCTTTTCAGTATTTGGTGGCCTATGACGGGGACGTGGTCTGGGGCATTGTGGGATGCTTTCGCTACCGGGTCCCCTTGAGCACCACTGCCACGGGCAGCGCGCGCAAGATGATGCGTTTCATCGAGCGGTTTTTACCTGGCCTATTCAGCATCAACGGTTTCTTTGTGGGACAGCTCACTTCCGTGTGTGACCATCTTTACGGCTTTGAGCAGATTGCCGAAGCACAACGCAGTGCATTCCTGGCTCGCTGTGAACCTGTGATTCAAGCCCGGGCCAGAAAGCTTCGTGCTTCGGTTATTATTCACAAAGAAATCCCCGAAGATGATTTAGATTTGGTGATAGAAGCTCTGGGCGACGATTATATGATTGCACCTTCGCTGCCGGCCATGGAGCTTAGTCTTCAAACCTCCGAGCCCTACGAGAAGCAGTTGCGGAAGAAGTATCGGAACCACTACCGCCGCAGACAGCGATCGGCCGATGAAATGGGGCTCAGCTGGGATATTCACCGAGGCCCTATCAATGAAGTGTTGGCCAAGGATATCGAACGTTTATATCTTGGCATTCTAGAACGCTCCACAACGCAATTTGAGCGACTTTCCTCGAACTACTTTTCTTCTATCATGGACCATTTCCCAGGCGCTTCTGTCGTGCTTTGCAAGGATGGTGAGACGCTCGTTGGATTCATGGTTAACGTGGAATCGGAAAACGATTTTCACGGCCTTTACCTCGGTTACGATGTGTCGTACCGAGACGGAGCGGTTTACTTTAATCTCATCTATCGCTCTCTCGAAGTGGCTCAGGAACTAGGCTTTCAGAGTATTCATCTGGGTCAGACATCCTACGAAATAAAGAGCGCCTTAGGTGCGAAACCAACCAATTTGCACCTGGCGCTTCGGGCAAGCTGTCCTGTGGTGCACGGGCTTATCAAGTTTTTTAGGCATCACCTATTTCCAGAAATCAATGTTCCCAACCGTCGTGCTTTTCACATCACTTGCTAAACCGTCTTGGTCGCTACGGGGATGCCATTCAAAGCACGCCTTCCACAGAGGTAGATGTGTCGTGGGTGTGGTGATGTGGGTCTTGGGAGAGTGGTGATACCGGTCTCTGTGCTTCTTTTTTTCCAGACCAAAGCAGCGAAATGGAAGGTGTTTAGTGAAAATCCAAATACATGGGGTATCGAGCCGACGCTATTTCCTAATCCCAAAGACATGGTGCCACCAAAACAAAGCACGCGCCATAGAATCAGCAAGAGGAACCAGAAACATGGTTGGCCCTATGGCGACCTAAGGTTAACTCTGGACACGGAGGTTTGTTTTGGGGCAAAGACGCAAAGACGTAAAGCGCAAAGACCTGAGCCCGACGAGGTGGCTTTAGTGGAGTCCGCTGGTTATTTCCCCCCAGTCGCTCCATCGGGAATGCCCCGTCTATACCTTCATTGCAATACTCTTTAAAGTTATACCTATAAACTTGTAAGGCAGGTTGATGGGGTTAGAAGTACACATTGGAACCAAACTGCTCGTTTTTGAAAAACAAGAGTGTCCAAAATCCCATTTGGCCAATTTTCTCCGCCGCCGACAGGTTTGGGGGATGAAGGTTAGGAAGGATGGCGCAGTTTGGAAACTTAACGATTGCAACCTAAGATTCGCAGGCATTTTACTTTGGGAAACGTTTCCTAAAATAAGAAGTTGTCTAAATAAAATCCTCCGGCACAGGCGCCCGCAAAAAAGATCTCGATGTGGTCTTCGGAATCCAAAATGAATCAACGAATTCAAATTGGAGTATCCCGCGGCAGTAAGCGGGAAATGGAACGCAATTTCAAATGCACAATGAAGTTCACTGATGGGGTAGAGCAATGAACGACGCTAACATGACAGTTCTTATTGCCGATAATTGTCCTATCTACTCGGCTGACCTCGGCGAGTGGCTTACCAAAGAAGGTGTGGTCAGCTTGGTTGCCCATTGCGCCGGTGCTGCCCATGACCATATTAAGAGTCATCCAGAAATAGATTTCTTTTTCGTGGAGCTGTTTCTGGGTGACAGCAATGGGTTGATGTTGGTCGAGGAGATTAGGTGTATGGAGCTTCATAAACAAAAACCTATTTGGATAGTAACCACCGAACCAAAACCATCCATCTTTACCGAGGAAGCACTGCAAAGGGATCTCGGATGCAATGGATGGCTGACGAAGCCAGTAAAGTTCCATAGATTATTAGAAGTTTTAATGGAAAGCTGCGCGCTTCGGTAAAGGCGATTGGTTTCAATCCTATCGGAAATCTTAGCAACCATACAAATACCGGTTGCCATAATGAGATAGAGTTCGATTCTCGTTTGAGAAACCAAACCGGAATGCACCAAGTCGCTGGTGTGGTAAGGCCGATAGATAAGCTAGGCCACAAGCGCAGATTCAAATTCAGGGTGGGCTGTTTGTTTGCGAAGGAGTGATTGCTCTGTTTTGTTTCGGGTGAGTTTTGTCAAGATTTTCGGTTATGATTTCGCCGCATCGAGGAAAACAGTATTTACCGATGCAAACAAATCATCTAGCCGAGGCTAAGGGCGGGAAACAAAAATCCAAGAAAAGTAGGGGCTTGGTGTGGGTGCAAGGTATCAAATCGCTCTAGGGCATTGGGGGTGCCGCAAACAGACAAAGCTGTCTAAACACCAATAGAATGGCAAACTTTTTGTTGAGAAATTGGAATTAGGCACCAATGCCATCTTTGACCGAGTTTAGTGGTGAGGTGTGCCCCGGCCACCATTCTTCACCGCGTAGTTAAAGAAGTCTTTAACCTCAGCGAGCACTTCTTGATTGCTTAAGCCTTTGTCTTCATCGGTATCGGTTGGCTTAAATTCGCCAAACTTGAGGCTGTCTGGGTTTGTGGCTACGAACTCGTCGTGAGCCGCTTTGAAAATCTCATGGGCGATATCGGTGCAGAGAAAACTTGTGATTGAGGTGGTGGTTTTCTTTTTCCCACCGGGGAATACGACAAATGGCTTTTCTTCGCTCATGCCTTCTTTGAATTCGCGAAACCCATCGGCAAGGGCTTTAAAATAAGGAAGTCCAAACTCGTTGGCGGCGACTGGTTCGGGAGCCGACAATCCACCGTCTTTGGTGAGGTTATAAAGAATATTCCCAATATTGTACATGCCGGTATCGGGTTGCATATAAACAACGTCTTTAACGCGGCCAAGCATCATGATGCCGGTGCATTGCGAGCACGATTCAAGGGAAGTATAAATGGTAACATTTTTGAGCATATTACCATACTTCTTCTTGTCGTGTTCGGGGGTGTTACCCCCAAGGGAACGTCGGCTGTCTTGAACTTGGTTCAGCCCAAAAACACGTTTGACCAAGCGGGCTTCGGCGTGTTCCATAGAGCTTCGAAAGAGCGCGTTGTGATTGAAGTCAAAGTCAATCACAGCGCCATTCTTATCAACGGCGATGGCCGCGATATTATGGCCTTTGTAGTCGCGTCCACCGTTGTAGGTTCCGTTCGCTTCTTTTTGCCCCGACCGCCAGCCATAATCTCCATTGGCGCCGTATTTGTTGCCATTCCATTCTTTGTGCATCAAAGCCATGAGCATCAGTGAGTAAAGACGATGCCTTTCTTTTTGTGCAGGCGTGAAGGTGTGGGGTTCAATGGCTGCCACTTCGCCCACGGTTTGGGTTCGAAATGCACCTAGGGCTTCGATTTGATCGGGCGTAAGCTGAGGGGCATGGGCTAGGTGCTTGGAGCAGTTGTTTTGTTGACGCGATGTGGGTTGTTGCTGTTTTGGAAGCGCCGTCGTTGGATTTGAGACTGGTGCTATGGAAGGGGTTAGCACTGAGGTGGTTACCGAATCATTAGGGGCTACCGCAACAACTTTAGATTCTGGAGCTTTAGGTGCTTGAGCAACTTTGGGTTGATTGACCACGACTGGGTTTGGTTGGGTTTCGGTTAGGGGCGTCGCTGAAGTTGCTAGGGTGGCTCCATTCATCATGATGATCCTTGTGATTTGGGTGTTTGCGCAGACAATACTATCGGCCCTGGTAGAAGCGAGTTGCGAAAAATTCGGATGATCGTGGTAAACCCCTGCCGCTGCTTGGATTTTCAAACCGCAAAGTCTTCTTGTTTGTTACCGTGGTGTGTTTGAACCCCAATGCTCAGCTAATAAAGTAGGCGGCGGCCAAAGCCCCGAAACCAAAAAAGGGGGGGGATAGACTCAAGTAATCCCCTGTATCCATAATGGGCTTGGGTCTCAAAAGTGGTTCTAAATTTCACATTCGAGGGCAACGAGGAGCTCTCAAAAAAGAGCCCCACCAGAGTTATTCTTTTATGGAATCGAGTTTGTCACCGAGTTTATCCAGTTTATCATCCATTTTCTCAAGCTTGGCCATCTCCCGACCTTGATTGAAACCAATGGTCAAACCCAGCATCATAACAATATTGTTGGTCGAAGCTGAATTGGATGAATCGGAGAAATTGGAAATTATTTTTGAGAGTTCGATACTTGGCATAAAATACATGGTGTCTGCATTAAGTTGAAAACCCAAAGAGCCCCCAGCCGAGAGCGCGCTCCCAGAAAGAGAACCGAAATCAGCGTCGGTGGTGTTAAAATTTGTGTAAGAGACGAAGGGTGCAATGTTTAAACTGAGAATCTCATTCACATCCCACGTGGTGACAACTGGGAGGCTGGCGGAGATTCCATTAATAGGCCCGAGAGCGCGGTAACCGAGCGCGGGAAGAATCGCCATATGAAGGTCATCATCGGCAGTTCTGAGAAAACGATATTTGGCATCCAATTCTAAGAGGCCCGCGGCGAAAACAACACGGCCACCAATTTCCCAATTATCGGAAACCCCGATATGGTAACCTACTTCGGGGATGAGGTTGGGGAGGACCAAGGATGTACTTTCCTCGTTCGAGAGACTGCTCGAACCAGTTTCGTAGCGTGTGGCACTAGAAAAGGATACTTAAATTGGCCTTCGATAGGTTGCGATGGACACAAACTCGCCTCGGAATGAGAAATTCAGTCGAAAGGAGGTATGGGTACCCTTGAAATTTCTCAGGCGAGGAAAGTCCACAAAATATGGGCTTCAAATTGCTGTTTCCAAAAGATGAAGGATTGGTGCAAATACACCGGTGGGATGACCAACATGTCGTTTATGATTCAGAGAAGGGTGATTTGTGAGTATGCTTTAGTCTTTGCCGTTGGCTGGGGATTCTCAGAAACTAAACCCACCGAAATTTAAGCAACGAGGTTTTGGGTATGTGTGAGGCTCTTTTATTGATATCAGTATTGTAAATTAAGCCAACAGCACCTCGTTACGAACTGCATCCATTTGGATATCCTTATCAGGGAGAGGGGTTATACCATCTGGTTGCGGCCCCTGGTTTAATTGGCACTGAATTGAGAGTTGTTGCTGAGTATGAATATCCAAAAAACCGGTATCAGGAAGCCCGTTGTCGCGTTGAAATGCTTTCAATGCTGCTGTGGTATCGGGGCCACCCACGCCATCAACCCCATGCCCACCAAGGGCATAACCCAAATCACAAAGTTGTTGTTGCGCTTCCCGAACTTGACCTCTTAAGGCCTCCCGAGTCTGGCTATCTATTCTTCCGGTAGGGTTCGAAATCGGCGAAGTGATAATCAAATCCGGAAACCCGATTCACAAAAATGTTCGTCCCCCCAAGAAATGAGTCGTAATATCAACTCTTTGTGATCAGGGTCACATTGCTTCTTTCCACTCGCAAACAGCGTTTCCCCCACTGACCTTCTAACCAATGAGTCTTTCCAAAAAATATAAACTTTTTTCTAGAATGGGATTCTAAAGCAATAGAGTTCTGCTTCCCTGGAGAGTTCTTACTCAGGAAAACAAGTCGCTTAGTGCCGAAGTGTGTGTGGGGGCTCTTAGGTGCAGTTGTCCTTGTTGTTAAAGACTCGAGTTACGGGAGATGTCATGTCGGTAATCAGCCGCAGCCTTCGAAAAAGATAGAATCGCTCTTGTCGTTTCTTAGGTTTGTCGATGGCATTGAATCCAAGCTTTCACGATAGCCTAGCCACTGGTCAAGCAGCCAAAGGCCTATCGCCTAGAGTTCAACGCTCCGACCAACTGTTTACCCGTGGGGATTCCCTTGCCCTCAGTGTAATAATCTCGAAGCTTTCCATATCCTCTCACAACATATGCCTGAGCCTCTCTTCTCGTGCTGGCTCGAGTAAAAGCGCTGCCGGTAACTCGACTATATTGCCCCGTGAAATTGTGCAACTCACCCAAAGCCGCCTTCAAAACATAGTCGGTTAATGGGTGCAGATCGCTCTTCATATCGCCGGCGGTCGTAAGTGGGGCGCTTGCTATTTTGTGCAACAAACTATCCTTAGGCGGCGTCTTGCCCTGCGCGCACGTCTTTATGTCGTTCGCAAGGATCTCGACCGCTTGGTAGTACGCATCTACGATCGCTTTTTGAACATCATGAGTAATTGCATTTGTCCCCCCGGAGCCGTGAGAAATCCATGCTGTCTTCTTGTACTTTGCTTGGTAGCCATCTGAAGGTTGCGGCTCAGTAGCAGGAAGCAATTTGACAAGCTCCAGGGCGGTATTCATTGAAGACGCTGCGATCTCCGCCCTCTTTTCGTGCTCGCTTTTTCCCTCCGGGGCTGAGTCGGCCGATGTTAGGTTGAAGCCCTCAGTTACGCTCTTTCCCTCCTTGCTGGCGACTACGCCGGCGGTAACTCCACCAAAAACGGCGTTTGCTAGGCCCGCAGCGTCATTCTCTGAAGCCTTCTGCAGGGCATCCCCCGCAGAGGAGATGATGGAGCCTAAGATACTCATGCCGCCTCCAGTAAGGACATTTCCTGCCAGCATTACCAGGGTGCCTGCCACATTCATTGCGATCGCTGCTGTTCCAGAGCCCGTTTTTTCTCGTTTCGCTTCTAGGATAGCATTGGTTATCGCATCGCAGCTGGTAGCAATTTCCAAACGCACAATTGCGAACATATTATGTGCAATCATGGCGTTCGCTTGTGCCATGCGGGCTTCGACGAAATCCAAACGCTGCGACTGTATTCTCACCAGAGTGAGTAGGGGCTTGAGATCGGGTGGGATGGTTGAAGCCACTTCACGAAAGAATTTAGCTGTTAGTTCTTGTTTCTTGGTTTCCATATTTTCATTCTAGCCTTAGCGTTTAGGAAACTCAAACTTTGAACCTTGCTGGGGATTCTCTGAAACTGAGTCCTAAGAGATTGAAGGAAATGGAGTTTGAGTATGCGTGACGCTCTTTGAGACAGGGTGACGGACGGGTGGGGTTTGCCGCATTCATTTGAGGTGATTCTGATGTTTTTGGTTGAGATTTTGAAAAGGCTTTGGTGATTTTTGAAGGATCACGTCAATGCCAGTGGATTATTGGAGTAGTTTAGTGCCTAAATGGGAGGGTAAAACTCCTAGGCACGCGCATGGGTTTCTTTTTTTCTCGGGTGGGGGTGTTTTGAGTTCTTAGCAGCCTCTTGTCGGGGATGTGGGTACGGATCGTTTTTGTTTTCACGTAAATTTAATGAATTTCCACCAGCACTTGGGTCAATGATGGTTGTAATTTGGTATTATGGCTTTGTTTAATGATCGGTTTAGTTCTCGCCTTAAAGGGGGTAGGCTACGGACGCTTCAGTGATAGTGGGGAAAACCTAGGGAAGATGAGAGTTGATATGGGGTTGGTGAATTGGCGAAGCACCTGGAATGTTTTGGATTCGGTTGAGCCGTATGAGTCTCGACGCCATCGTGGGTGTCGGGATCTCCGTGATGCCTAAAACCAATAAGGAGTAGGGAAATGAAGTGCTTTTGGATAAAAAGAAGCTACTGGCTAGCTTCTTTTTTGGGTAGTTTGGCTTGTTTGGGCGTTGCAGACAATGCTCAAGCATTCTGTGGATTTTATGTGGCTGGTGGGGAAAGCAGCCTTTTCAACGATGCGACTCAAGTGGTGTTGATGCGCGACGGAACCCGAACCGTTCTTTCGATGCAGAACAACTATCGTGGACCTCTTAGTGACTTTGCGATGGTGACGCCGGTGCCACAAGTGTTGCAGCAGGAGAATGTCAAAACGCTTTCACCTGACGTTTTCAAAAAGATTGATACTCTCACGGCGCCTCGATTGGTGGAGTATTGGGAGAAAGACCCCTGTGAACCTGAATACGAAATGGACGATACGATGACGGGTACCGGGACGGCGGTAGCAGCTTCGACTGCAGGCGGAGGTCCAGAGGCGGTTGTGGTGGAAGCAGAATTTGAAGTGGGGGAATATGAAATAGTGGTCCTTAGTACCAATGACTCCAGCTCGCTAGAAACTTGGCTGGTTGACAATCAGTACAGCATCCCCAGTGGTGCGGACACGCATTTTGAGCCCTATGTTGAAAGCGGTATGTATTTCTTTGTGGCGAAGGTCAATGCCGAGAAAGTAACCATGGTAGATGGTCAAGGCGTATTGTCGCCCCTGCGTTTCCACTTTGATTCAAATGAGTTTAGCCTTCCTATTAAGTTGGGGTTGATTAACTCGAATGGAAGTCAGGATTTGATTGCCTATATCTTAGGCAAGAATCAGCGGTATGAGGTCGCGAACCGCAAGAGTCTCACCATTCCCACCAATATCGAAGTCATTGACGATGTCCGAAACAATTTTGGGGAATATTACCGAATTCTATTTTCTGAGGCGATTGCCCAGAATCCCGGTGCGGCTGTTACCGAATACTCCTGGGATGCAGGGAGCTGTGACCCTTGCCCAGGCCCGATCTTGGATCAAGAGGATTACCTGACGTTTGGTGCCGATGTCTTAAATTCGGATGACGGTATGTGGGCATCGTGGGTGGTTACGCGTCTTCATGTGCGCTATGATTCCAATACCATCGGGGATGACTTGGTTTTTCGAGTCGCATCGCCTATTGCAGGTGGTAGAGAGCGGTATAGTAGTCCAGGAGTGCTAGAAACAGGTTCGAGTTCTTCTTCCGTTAACAATTTCCAGGGGCGGTATATTATACGACACCCGTGGGAAGGGCCCATTGAATGTGATGAACCACATTCGAAGAGTCGATGGGGTGGCCCCAATGGCAGTGATTCCGTTGGCGCTCAGGCTGCGCTTAGTCCCAATTCTGGAGGAGCGTCGGCGCCCGCTACCGACACTGGTGGCGGCGCTGCCAATAACACCGGCACTGGTACTTCGCCTCAAAGCTTCCCTCAATTGCCATCGGATAAATTGAAGGACTTGGTGTATGATGAGATTCCTGAACTTGAGGTTGTCCCCACGGCGGTGCGTCCGGCCACAGGAACCACCTCCAAGGAGGGTTGCGCATGCTCAACCCATGATGCGGCGGCGGGAACGGGATGTTTACTTCTAAGCCTCGGGATGTTTTATTATGGGATTCACCGGCGCCGTCGGTCTTTTAACCGACGATAACTTCTGAGCTTAGTCGCTTAGTCGCTTAGTCGCTTAGTCGATAGTGAAGGCTGAGTCCTTTTTGCCACCAAAATAAAAATGAATTTATAGATTTCTTTTGAATCTCTGTTTTGGATGTTTTCATCGGTTTGAATCAGTGAATCAATCCTAAGAGGGATAAGAAAGCCAGGGTGCTCAGGCCTACGCGCGAGATGGAAAGGCGTGGCATCGTCTTAGGGGGTTGGTTCTTTAATTTATGAGTCGCTCGAAGAAAAAGAAACTCAAGGTCCGTCGAAATGCATGTCTCGAAAGTCTGCGTGTAGGTTTTTCTGGATGACGTAGTTGGCCTTCGCCGTATTCAGAAAATCGATACTTGCCACATTCTGTCGATTGTTTCCGGCGAGCCACAGGTCATCTCTACTCGTTTGCGGGGCAGACCAAACGGCATCGCTGTAGGTCTTAATGTCGCGTAAGTAGGAGAATGTATTGAACCAAATTCCACGCATGCCAGCAGTCCTGGTTGCTGGGAACTTTGCGGCCATACTGGCTTGTTTTAGGAGTACATTTTCTTTTTTGCTCAAGTCACCCTCTGAGCTTCCCAATAGTTGATAGACCGGGTCGGTTCCCGCGCCAAGTCTCATATCGGGGGTCGTTGGGTTGTCGCCGGATTCCGCTTTTTTCCACTGGCAAAATGTAATGCTGCGATTCAAATTAGGAATCTTTTTCCAGTCTTTGAGGGCATGAGACTTTCCACACACGAGAACACGTCCGCGAAGCTTACGAATTGGCTCCTTATCTATGTAATAGCAAAGCAAATCCCCTGCTATTTGGGGGGCGGGATATTGGTCGTTCAATTCATCGTTGAGTATCGTCAACATTTCTGTCGTGTAGGTTTTCTGCTTATCAAGCTTTAGAATGAGGAACTCTGATGGATTTTCGCTTATGAACTGAGCAATACCACGACAGATCCACGTCCATGTTTCGCCATACCGGCGTGCACCGGCAATGGTCTGAAGGACTGATCCGTGATATGCTCGATAGGTTCCGGCGTGTTTTGTAATACGAAGATCGAGTTGTCTCGCCCCACGGATCAGCTGATTGTAGACATTGTAGATTTGAGTGGTGAAGTTGTCATGAAACAACTGGTGGTCTCTATCGGAACTGAGTAAATCATCGATCCCGGCGATCGCACCCATAGCACCCGAAGCAAAGTATTGCAGTGGGTTTAAGTATTGCTCGGCCCCGAGTATCTGAAAGCTCATACCGGTATCATGTGTTGCTGGAAGAACGATACTGTTTAGGAGGGCATCGTCAGGAAGGTGGCTCATCCATGTTCTTAAGGAAGGCATAATTGTGCTCACTCCGGGGGCTTTGGTTTAGATGGGGTGGGGGCGAGGATGCTGTCGGGTAGTCTGGGTATTGTGCTGGAAAGATGCGCTGCTATCATGTTTATGTTTATCATGAGCATACTTCCCATTCCGCAACCCCAAGGTAGCTGCTAGCCTGTACTGGTTGAATTTTAAAGTCAAGCTTATGGTGCTTTTGGGGTTCCTAAATTTAATTCTACCCCAAGGTCTTCAGTTGGTCGTAGCTGAAAATTCTCGATTGTGCATTGGTTGAGGCGATGTCTTAAAATCGCACGGTCCCTGGGAAATTGGAAAGCGTGATATGCACAGAGGGGGAAAAGGATACGGAAGCCAGGGACCTTGGTGCCAAAACGATGCGCACCAGGGGAGTGGTGAGTTATCGGTTGGGGGGGGCGTAAGGATGGCTTGAGGACATTGCGTGGGCCGGTTTGTTTTTAGTGCGCATGGTTTTGTCTTTTTGAAGTTTTTCGTCGAGATTTCGGAGAAGGTTTGGGGTGTGGGTGACTTAATTTGTTTTGGGGATTGGTTTGGAGCCACCAGAGATGCGTTCTTTCATTTTCATGGGGGAAGCAGTGTCGCCATGATTTTTTTGAATTTGGTTTTACCTTACGCCTTCGGCATTTTGGGCTCTCTTTCTTAATGATGAGCTTATGTAAGTGCGCGAGATTCTTGCTGTTTTTTAATTATCTAAGGATAGTTAAACCGATTGATTTTTGTCTGGGGGGGCGAATTCATGAGGGAAACGGAATTTCAGAAAGTTCGCAAAGCCTTGGAGGTGCTCTTCGGTTGTGTTGATGTGCCCATGCCGGAAAGGGTTGATAAGGATATACTGAAGAGTGCCTACCGGGAAAGGGTTTTCCAATGTCATCCGGATCGTGCCGTAGCCCGTGGTGGCGTGGAACCCGGTGCGGAGTCGAAAACGAGGACCATCAATGTCGCGTATTCTATTCTCAAAAAGAAAATGGCCGAGGGTGAGATCACTACGAGGACATATTACCCACGAGGCCAAAGTAAAAGGAGAGAGACACGCTACCCCGCAGTGTCTCAAGATGGGGAAATTCAATTCACCAAGCAATATGTGAAGGAGTTGATGGAAGAAGAAGTTCATTTGGAAGCATTCAGAACTTGGTAGAAAAAGACAAAGAAATTGTCTCGCCCCTCCCAGTTGTTGCCACTGTGCGTTGCCTCAGGTTGATTGGAATCATTCAGCTTTAGGGTTGCTCTCTGAGGCTCGGCCGCTAAAGCAACCAACCAAGGTATGTTAATATGGGGCGTCCGAGTAAATTGAATGTTGCGCACCGGCGCTCAGCGATTCTAGGGGTGTTGAGTAGGAAGGAGTCAGGGGCGAAAACCACCCGCCGTTACGGAGTTAGTGAACCGACACTTAATGGTGACGTGACGACTTCATCGGCAATGGGAAAGAGGATCTCAAAGGCAAGGTGGGGGCTTTGAAAATCACCATCGCGAAGAAAATGCTGAAAAAATTGCCCAGCACTCCAGCCCACCCAAAGAGCTTCCAAGAGCGGTAAGCGAAGAGCCTGCACGGCTTGCCGATCTTGGTGTGTTGCTGTTTTTGTCGCAGCACAAAGCCAAGGGTCCCCAAAACTTTTACCGGCCAGGGCCCAGGCCCAAACGCCCCATAGGACCGGTTGCCAAGGAACAACCCATATGGGTTTCACTCCATTTCTACGTTGTTACTCGAGGAGGGGGGCAAAAGTAGATTTTACACGCCCGATACTGGGTCCGTTCACGGGGGCAGGAGCTCGGCTTACCTTCTGAGTTAGACAAACCCTTCACTTGGACAACCATCCGTGAGGGAAGCGGCATTTCGTTGGGGAGAGGAATCGTTGTTTTACTATCGGCTGCGGAATCGAGAATCGACTTAGGTTGGAAGAGGGAAGATTCATTTTGCCAATTTAGAACTTCTTCGCTGACCGGTGACCGGTCGGTGCGCCAAGGGGATGTGCTGGGAACGTGGATATACTTTGGGTCGTTGGCATTGGCCGTCATTGGGTTATGCTCCCAGCAAACACCTTAATCCACCCGCCAATACATGAATGACCGCGTGTTGGATAGTTCTGGGCGGTCAAAGAACGCCAGGGCTCCATCCCGCACCGCATAATCCCACTCTTCCCCGTCGTTGAGCTTATAGAACTCAACCTCGGCGCCAAAAGTATGGTGAAACGGCGGCGTTTCGACCTTTTGAAGGGCGATACCCCCTAGAGAAAGCTGGTGAACCATTTGAATCCGACTCTCACCGGCCAACTTAAAGCCATTGAGATTCATCTGGCTGCCCACGCGCTCTTTTTGTAGGAGCCAGTAGACTTCTTTGGCCTTACTGGCCTCGGGAGGAAGCTTACAAACCAGGAGCCCCTGATTTATCTGAAACGGCGCATAGGGCATTTTCGTCCGTGAGGTTCGAATAAGGTTTTCAAGCTCATCCAACAATGTATTGAAAAGCGGCCCTAAGCCCTGATGGTCATAAACGAGCTTCAACGAGGGAGGCTGTTTTTCCCGATAAATTGACACATCCAGGTAAAAACCATGCATTGCTCTGAAAATATCGTAGGGGTGGTAGCGAATATCCCCGTCTAAGTTCGCCAAAATGGCCTGGAATTCATAGAGCCCCCTTAAACATTGCTTCGCTGAAAATAAACTTGCACCGCCCAAATAGTGTTCTTGGATATCGTCAACGAGGGCTTGATGAAACGCCTCTGTAATAGAATTGGCTTTTTCAAAGACATGGTCAAAGAACGGGGAGCGTTGGGTAGACACGGTCGGAGGTATATATTCCTGGCTTAATGACCAAACCCCATCCACATCTTTTTCGAAATCCCCAAGTTTGAAGGAATGGAGGGAGGTTTCCGAGTAGGGGCTGGCTGATAACTGTATACGCTGAAGGATCTTGTCGATGCTCTCTTCATCTTCGGATTCCATGTCGCCAGAATGCAATGTCTCAAACCCGGACTGGAGGTGTAAATAGAGAGAAACCTGTGAAGACCCAGCGATGTTCAAATTCATGGCATTGGGTTGTGTGTTTCCCGGGATATCCACCAAAACGCCACTGGGTAAAACCAGGGTCAATTCCTTTAGGCTGACGATGCCCTCGAGAAATTGGAAAGGATCCCATTCAATACTTGCCAAACCCCATTGGGGGAGTGAAAAGTTTGTAAAACGAAGATTGCTTTCTTCCCGTAGAGAATGCTCTTGGGCATAGAAATGCTCTGGCAATAAGGCTTGCCCAATTTGCCAGTACACGCGTGCGGTCTGATGGTTGACTTTTCTTATAGCCATATAGATGTAATGCCGATATTCGGGGTGTGGAGTCAATGGAAATCCGAAAGAGGAGAGATGAAGTTCCCCACTCAAGGATGGGGAACTTTAACGAGGTTAAGCTGCTAAGCTGCGTTAACCTTGATTCCCCAGCCCCAGCAGGTTTTACTGTTTTTGGCAGTTGCAAAGTTCAGCGCTGACATAACATTCGCATCGGGGACCACCTCAAAATACATGTTATACATGTCAATTTTGATGTTGGGTGCGATTTGAGTGGGACTAGATGCCAATGTCATTTGGATCGTGCCACCTTGGTCATTGATCTTCCCTTGCAGCGCAACGGCAGGAAAGCAACGCTCGAACCAGTCGGCTTCTTCTTGATCAAATTGGCATGCCCAATAGTTGAGGTTTGCGATGTCTGACGTACCCACTGAATCTGTCTTCTTAGCCGATAGCTGATTGAAGTTGGCACTCGAGACATAAACAGAGAAGCGGAGCGCATCACCGGCTGCGCCTCCCCAGGAGTACGAGTCCAAAATTGCGGCCACGGTTCCTGTTTTCAAGCCGGTATCGTCATCACCAGTCAAACTAAAGTCCGGGGCACTTGTGTCGTCGTACTTATAGGGAGAGTAGACAACAATATCCGGCTCCAGGGCATAATCCAGAATGGTAAGGGTAGGTAGATATCCTACGGTCTTGTTCTCGCTCCAGTTAGGTAGACACGCTTGTCTCCAATCACACTGAACATTTGTTAAACTCATTATAAGCTCCTTAAATGGAAAAGTTTTCGTTCAAATCACTGTATCTTTTGTGGGGTTAGCCCAAACGCGCATCCACTCGAAGGTCTACATCCATACCTTCAAACTGAATATGAGGGAGAATGGAGAGGTTACAGTGATACCAACCCACACGGCCAGGAACTTCGTTGACTTCGAGGCTATAGGCCTTGAAGGGGTAATAACGAAGCGTTAGATCGTCGGGGTTGACCACAGTGGTGATATACTTCGAAATCCAATGGTCAATTTGGTTGTAGATATAGGGCGCATCGGCGGTGCTACCTATATTGTCTCGCATAATGCACTTGAGATAGTGCGCAATGCGACTGATGGAAAATGTGTAGGAGAGATTTGACACCAGCTGGGAATTTTCAGAATCTTTTGGGTCCTTGAAGTTGTGAGACTTCTTAATGGATTGCACACTGAAGAAAACCGCGTCTGACGAACCCTTCTTCTGGATGAGGGGAATCAAGCCACTGTTGGCCAGCTCAAGTTCTCGGTAGTCAGGCATGGTGACTTCACATGGAAGCTTGAGTTGGGTCTCTCCGCGAAATTCGAATTTATGGCTGGGTAGTCCAGCCACCAGGCCGCCGGCCTTTGGCCCACGAATATGCTGGCACCATCCTGACGTTTCGAAGGATTTTGCCAGATTACGGCCCATCAACAACGAAGCAGGTGCCCAAAGATAATCACTGTCCTCATTGCCAACCCTTTCTTCGAATGACACACCCTCGGCAGGATTTGTTTCATCGCTATAGGGACGTCGAGCCAGGTAGCGTGGCATTGTCAGACCGATATAGGCTGCTTGTTCGGTTTCCCGAAGCTGATTCCATCCAGCGTATTTTGGTGTGTCGAGCATACCCTCGATGTCTCGCAAGTTATTCACTTCGGCCATGGTTTCGCATCCAAAAAATTTGGGTGAAACCGAGCCAACGAAAGGGGCATGGGAAGCCGTGGCGACTTTACCCATGGCCTTGAGCCAGAGAAGATCCTTTGGCGTATTGTTGAAATCATAGAGACCGAGGACCGAACCCCAGGGTGCCCCACCATACTGGTCATATTCGGAAACATAGATTTTTTTGAAGAATTCGGAGCCAGCAATATCAGCGGCGTTCATTTCGAGATCTTCAAAAGCTTCTTCTTTGGACACGTCCAAAAGCCCGAGTGATATGTCTGCTTTAAAATTGACGTTATTACAGAGATCCTCAATGCCTCTCCACACCGACTCCACTTCTTGGAACGCTTCAGCGTGGTAAACTTCGTTGAGTTGATCTTCGATAAGCACATCGACTTGATTCACGAGATCTGCGATACGCTGCTTATCAAAGCGGACGCCACCTTCGTCCATGTTGTATACAATGGTTGCAAGACTCGAGAGAAAGCGGTCTTCCTCGCTTACGTCCTCAGCCAAATCATTCATATGATTGGTAAGCATGGGTATTGGGGATTCCACTTCGCTGCTGAGCTTCACACTCGATAAAAATGAAGGTAAGTCTAATGTGACTTCGGTATCTGTTTGATCTGCCATCTAATTTCTCCAATTCGTTCGATTAAAATTGTTGCGTTTGTTTTTATTCTGCTGCGGGTTCTTCTGCTGTGGCTACAACTTTGGTTGGGACCTTAAAGCACGTGTGATCCTTAAGTGAACTCTGAAGAGCGGAAACCGCGTCAGGGCTATCGCTTAGAGCTTGCACCAAACGACGAAAATCTTTTCGGTTATCGAGGTTTGATTGTGCTTCCAGTAGTAGCTTCTTGAGCAACATCAATCCCTTCACTTTAGGAATGGCATTTCCCACCGCGAGTGGTTCAAAGGATTTCATGGATTCAATGGGGATTTCGATATCGAGACCCTCAGAATTTTCGGCATCGATTCTATTGGGCACAGTCATTTTAATGGAAACGCCCATATCTTTGAGAACCGCATTTAAATTGGTGCCATCGAGCTGGCGAATGTTACGAGCATCTAAATCGTTTGCCCGGTCGGTGGATGTTCCCGCAGATAAATCACCCATCACCAGCATTCTGAAGGGCAATGTAACCTCTTCTTTTTGACCTTCTACCTGAGTTTTGTAAGTAAGAGTTAGTCTGGATTTTGGAATTTCTTGATTGATTGCCATCGGTTCCCCCAAGGCGTTTAGGACTCTAAGTCATTTATCTAAAATATGTTTAGGCAGTGACATTCTTACCACTCACCCACGATCCGAACGGAGTTCATCCGAGCACACGCCCAGGCTTCGAGTCAAGAAATTTGTTCACCGGTTAGGAAGGCTTGAGGAGGGTATGGATAAGAAGGGGCGACTTGCTTACGCTCTCCAGCTTGAGTGACAGACACTCCATGGGGGGGCGGAGAGCATACTCAACTTTTCTGAGCCGTGCTGCCGTTAAAGACAGTAATTTGGTGTTCAGAAACGCTAGAAGTTCTGATCTTTTCAAAACCGAGAAAGCCAGCGTTTCCGAGAGTCGCGGAACTGGCATGCTCTTCGACCACCAATACGACTTTCAGCCACAGTGGTGTTGCTTTTAATTTAGGAAGAAGTCGAGTGGACATGCGTTGTGTTACCAAGAGTGGCCAAGCAGATCCAGTCATCTGTTTTTCGTCCCGGGAATAGAGGATTATCAAAAAGCCACAGATGGTGGCATTGAAATGCTTACCCAAAGTGGAAGATCCATCCATGACGGAGTGCCCTGTTTGAGCGCCCGAATGGGGCAGCGCGTTTTTGAAACGTTGGCGCTCAACGACGACTTTGAGTTCGGGGAAATAGAGCGAGAAGAGCCAGCTAAGCCCACTGACGGAATCAAGACCGACCATTTTTGCGTACGCGATTTTGTGAGCATCCCAGGATTCATAGAGATGTTGATCGAGTTCCACATAGAGTAGACTGATAAAGGATCGAAGGAGTTGATTGTCAAAGAAACGAAGGAAATTGAAGAATGGATCTGGATTTTCCAGGCCTTCAGCAATCTGCATAAAGTAGGAAGGTAAGAGTCCCCGTTGATCGTGGAGCCCTAAATTTAGCCTCACCACCACATGCTTCGGTGGCCCGTCTTTGAAAATCACTTCGTGGACCAAGGCGTTAATCGACCCGCTATCCATATTGCTTTCGAATAAAATATCGTTCAATTCATAGCCGGCCCGAGCTAAGACGCGAATCAACGAAATCAAATCAAAATCTCGGGCCCGTCGAGTAATCCTATCCTGATTCGTGGCTCGTTTGTTGGGGCCTAAGGGGGCTGTCATGGACGCCATGAGATTTCAACTCTCCTTAATTTATTCCCAAATGACGGGATGGGGCCTACTGTGAAATAAAGGATTCCAGATCCACTTCGTAAAATTGTCTTAAGGTTTCCCATTTTATCCCGTCTCGCTCTTGCCAATGTCCGGAGATGGTTTGAATATTTTTATTGAGGTCCCCATAGAAATTGGCGAAGAGGGCGGGAAAATATTTCCTGGGGTCAAAGTTTTGGATCAAACCGGAGACATCATCTCCGACCAAGGCAGCTCGGTCTAATTTTTTTGCTTCCACCAAGGATTGAAAGGCTTTGAGCTTTCGAATCAAAGCCAATAGTTCGGCTGATGGTCCCTGCGTGCCAAAAAGGATATCCAATATTTCGGATGCATCGGAGAGTTTAGCCTGTGGACGTATGGTGTCTGGGGTTGAGGTCGGGGAAAAATCCCCTTGTGATTCGGTCGATGGTGGTTTGTTTTCCTCTGACACGGACACCTCAGCATTTTCTTTCGGATTCTCTAAGTGGTGACCTAGATTTCCGAGTTCCCGAGTTAAACTGCTAAATAGGGTTTTTAGGTCAGCGGAATTGAGCTTGTCAAAGAGCCATCCTTCCAGCTCGCACACTTGCTCCAAAACCATCTGAAGTTTTTTCTCAGAAAGTCCCAAGACCCATTCCTGCAACTGTTCATCCTTCTTTAAACGATGGTATTCGATATTGCGAATGAGTTTTTCTAGCAGTGTTGCAACTGATTTAACGACATGTCTGTTCTTTTGTTCAGTTGGGCCAAAACCATCCCATGAGGATTGGAGAAAGAGTCGGAATGCTTCGCAGTGTTGGCCAAAAACAACCACACTTTCTTGGAGGAATACGTGATATAAGTCGAAGCATAACAGCCTTATATCGAGAATGTTTTTATCGACCAACGCTTGAATTTCTTCAGAGGCTTCGAGATAGCGTTCTGTCTCGTAGAGATCGCAAATCGATTGAAAGCGTGGGTCAAGGGAATCTAGTCCGCTGACCATTTCAGCAGAAGGCGGCGGGTTACGGAGAAATTTAAGAGCTAACGTCATTGGCCATATTTCTAACCTTAGTTTTAGAGGCTGTCCAACTTTAACGGTCTCCTTAATCTCCATTTTGCCTGAGATTTGGGACTTCTACTGGCCAACACCACCGTATACCCCTGCGTCCTCCTACAATACTCTGTTTTTTTGATAAGCGAATTCTTTTATTTTTTATAGACTTAGGGATAGATAGCCAAGGATATGAGCCACTGAATTTTAACCCCCAAGAAAGCGGCGGGGCGAGGGGACGTTCCATGTTTTTACATAAACATTTTATCGCGAGAGATGAGAAACCCGGCAATGTCATTGAGGATATTTTGCGGAATCTTAAATGGATATTCCAGAGCAAGCGGGGTTGTGGGTATTTCATGGAAGAATTTGGTCTCAGTGATACGGGATTTCGAACCCCGGTGGAGATGGTCGAAATTCTCAGCGACGAGCTCAAAGAGAACATCAAATTATTTGAGCCGAGAATAGAATTGCTTGAAATTATCGATGACTATTGCCCTGAGACCGGCCGGGTTTGTTTGGAGCTCATCTGTCGATTTACACAGGAGAAGGACGTCCTTACCTTGAGACTCGATCCCAGAACCAGACAGATAGAAGTGGTTCCCCTCGAAGAACTTGAGAATCGTTAACCATTGAAATATCGAGTTTCTTTGTCGTGCTTTCTTTAAGAGGATGAAAATATACCATGTTTATCAATCGACTTATTGTAGACCTAACGCTCAAAATCGACGGCAAATCCTACAAGATAGAATCAGGTAATATTAAAAATCTAGATCTCAAGCTGAGTGCCTATGGTTATGAAGCGACCTTGGATTGGTGGAAAATATGCTTAAACAAATCGAGTGAAGATACCATTAAGGCCGCTTTTATGAAAAATTCTCTGATCGAAGTCACCATGTCTATCGATCGTTTTTTCGATAAAGGTGGTGAAGCGGCAGCTCCGATTAAACTGAAAGGAATTGTCACAACCAAGCGCTTCCATGCCAGAGCGTTCGAAGATGTTAGTGGGGAACCTGTTTTACACCGTCATTATTTTATCTCATTCAAAGACCCGGCCAGTGTCTTGTGGGGCCAGCACTTTCCATGTGATCTGTACACCAAGAAATCGGTTAAAGATCTGATTGAAGATCATAAAACCTCGAATTTCTTACTCAGTTATGCTTGCACACCCATGACGACCAAGCACCCATTTCTTTTTCTTGGGCTGGGGCAAAAGGAGAGTTCCGCGAGTTTTTATGATTTTGTGATATGGTATTTGAAAAGCGAAAATGCAGGCATGTATTATAATGGGACAAAAAACACTTACACACTCACAACAAAAAAAGATACGAGTGCGAAAATAAAAGATTTTCCGGTAGCAGATGCTGATATTGTGAATATAGAATTCACCGAAACGCCACGTTACAGCGTCAATGTTTTGAACAGCTATGCGACTAAATCGACCACGGAAAAAGTTGCAAACAAAGATGAAGTGAAGGGGATTCGGAAGGATATTCTTATTGCATCCCCAATTGCCAGCACTTCAAAATCAATCAAGACAAATCAAACGAGTAAACTCGTCGATGAACAACCCTTTCTCACCATTGAATACGCTCGATATCCCACCGTCGATGCATTGCCTGGCACGATCTATCTTTTTAACAAGAGCGACTGGAGCAAAGAGCTATATCAATCCAACAAGAAATTCCGACTTCGAGAACTTCGACTTTTGGCTGAAGCTGAATCTCAATTGGGCACCGATGATGCTGACGAGGATTCAAATTCGTACAAAATTCAACTGACTTCGGTTCTAGAAGAAAAAGAAGAAGTGCATCACCCGTTACCAGAATTTGTCACACCCTATTGGCCTGCCAAAGTTGAAGGGAAAATTGTCAGCGAAATAGGCAAGGAGACCGAAGAGACTTACCAGCTTTACGAAGATGACTCTAAATCCCTGGAGCAGTATCACGTAGAGATCCCTCTTTGGAAGAAACAAAAAATAATGGTAAATCATGACCCAAATTTATTTCCTGGGCATTTTTATTTCCCTCTTTATAAGGACCACCGAGTGCTGGTTGATATGTCGTTCAAAGAAGCATGGATTAAGCGGCACCTTGAATGGCGTGCAGGCGCCAAACTACCAAATGATAAACAGGCTAACCACATTCTCTTTGGCAAAAACCCCAAAGACAGCACTTCCATGGTGCATGCTTATAAAGAGAAGAAACCTGTTTTTAGCATTACGCGTCTTTTGGATAAAGACACCCAACTCATTCAAGTTTCCGAGGGGGAAATTCTTATTGAAACCAAAGAAAATGAAAAGTAACCTCTAAATTAGGTTCCTAATTCCTCGGCATCGCTTTCAACAACTTTTTCCATCAGCATCCTCAATTCGGACAATACAGGAAATACGGTTGATTGCTGTTTGATTTGGAGATACCCGCTTCGGTATTGTTCTTCACACCAAGAGAGGTCGATTTTCCCATCTTGTTTTTCAGGGTAAAGAGAATAGAGCTCAATTTGGCCGGGAATAAATTCTGAGCCGAGCTCCATGCTTAGGACTTGATAGATTTCGCTTCTGAACGAGTTTTTATTTTCATTGCTTAATGCACCAAAGATGCCCGCATCGAGAAATATTAGTAAATTGATAGATCCCTGTTGATATCCCTTAGCATTTTGAGCATTCAAAACCACGCAGTCGTAAACTGCTTCAAATCGACAAACCAGATTTTGAACCTCAGTTTTAGGATACGTTCGTGCACCACGTACACCGAACATGGTGCCCACAAAATAGTTTTCTCGATGGTTTGGACGATTGAGGATGCTCAACCCGTAATGGTGTTCGTTAAAATCGAGGGCGGGGGTGCCAAAAAATCCACTGCTATCCATTTGTGATTCGGCTCCACCGCCGAAATCCATGAGACTCCAGGGATTTCCCGGAGAAGGAAATATTCGCAAATGTGATACTGATTTTAACTTTTGTCCAAATAGGATGATACCTCCATAAGCGGAATTCGCCAGGATATTCATCGCCCATCGCATCTCATTGTTGAAAAACTTAGAGAAACGCTCCCATGACTCCCAATCCATGGGCATGGCCACGTCCTTAAACCAGAGCCGTATGGGCGCTGATTCAGTAGGAGGGCGACTCAATAGCCAATCGCGGGTCCTATGGTTAAGCCCAACAACCGTTACTTCGAAACCATCTGAACATTCTGCGTTTTCAATCAAGTGGTCGGGGTCTGTCAAAACAAAAGTTGCTCCCGAGAATAAAGACACTAAGAAGAGCCACGGTTGATATTGCAGGTCATGAAAACCAGGGGCACTCAATTTATCCCCCTCTTGAAGGCCAAAGAGAAGAAAAGCATCGCTTAAGAGTCGATGATAAAGATCACTTGCTTTTAATTCTACCGGCTCTGTGGAATTGGTACTAAGTGGCGAAAAGAGGCGCATGACCACCTGTTCTGCCTCGTAACCATGAACTTCGTGGTGAATAGAACCAAATTCAATTTTAGGAAGAACGCCTGAGGGGAGTTGTTTGTCTGCAAAATCTCCGAGAAATACTTCATACTTATTCTCAGTCACCACAAAAGCCGGTTCCAATGTGCGCAAACGGTTCTTTACAAAAGTTCGGCCCTGGGGTGGAATAAACGAAAAGATGCCGCCTAATTTCAGCGTTGTGAGCATGGCGATCAGAAAATTCAGGCCAGGATGAAGAACCACGCAAACCACACTCCCTACTTCAAAACCTTTGTCCAGCCATTCACTGGCAACTTGTGATGCTTGTGTGGTCAAATAATCAAACGAATATTCCTGCCATCCGTTGATGGCATCATAGAGCCGAAGAGCGGGAAGTCCCTTTCCTTGATGTGGGTGTAGTAAATCCCAAGAAAACACATAATGTTCAAATATTGAAGATTTTCGGGCGCCATGGATGCTTTGAAACTCTTCAAATAATGAGGACCAAAACGACTCCGGTTCTGCATAACTTCGGTGTAGCCAATTTTGGGGTTGAATTGTGGGTACCTCAACCCGATCAGTACGCAAGCTCGACCTTATCTTACTAAAGTCAAATTGATACTCTATTGTCATGGAAGTAAAACCACCATGGATCGTTCATCGCCCCTGGACCGCAATTTTTTGGATTTCGTGGGCACCCAATGAAATCTTTGCTTCAGAGGGCAGGGGATTTCTAAACATATAATACCAATTAGGTCCGGGATCTGTGAATAAGAAATAAACGGCGATATTGTCTTCATCGGGCGTACGGATTTCAAGATGAGAGATTTGGCCAGGGAGAAGAACTTCTTTGGATAATACGGTGCTTTCTGCCGTTGAGCGGAAGACGTTGCTGGCGATACTCTTGTAATCACTCGAAGCCAAGGCATCGGAACCCGAGCTTCGAACTACGACGTAAAATGGCTCGCCGCCGTTGGTTGCTTGTGACGTTTTCACTTGGATTCGCATCATCGATGTACATCCCGACACACCTATCCAACCACAAAGAAGAGCTACAAGTGGCACCCATGCACTTCGGCGAAAGCTCAAGTATTGTTGATAGTATCTCATTGTTGGTCCCTATAGACGATTTTCCGAGTGTTGGGAAGAATTTCGAATAGAGTCCAAGGATTCTCATATAAGACAAAACTTGCCTCAATATTGACCCGAGAATCATCAGGAATAGGTAGATCCCAAGACCAAGTATTGTGGCTATCACGAGCCTGCTTGAGCAACTCATAGAAGCTCCAATAGGAATCTTGAGTCACCATGGGTTGCGGATAAGAAGGTTGACGATTTTCGACATCGGTAAATTGCGCTCCAAGTTGGGAAACATGCCGCATGGTCCAATCAAGGTTTACTTTGGATTGAAAGGGTTTTTGATTGATATTCACGAGGGAATTCTTGCCCCAACTGAGATAAACCAGAGTCAATGTGTCACTCTGACCTTTTACCATAGGGCCAAAGGGGACCGGCTCAATGGTGAATTCTAGGTCTTTGGGGTTACCCTCTGAGTCCCATAACCTTTTTGCCAATCGTGTGGTATTATTTAAGGCAGTGATCATGTCAGAGGGCAGATGAAGTCTCCGCAATAATGATGGTTTGGCCATATACTCGCCGCCCTTCAGAACCGTGACCGGAAGCACGTATTGATCCACCAACTGGAAAAACCGACCTAAGGTGGGATGTAAATGAGCTTCGAGTTCCTGTGGGTCGACCTCTTCAGTGCCATTGTGGTCAAAAGGAAACTTTCTCAATACGGGTCGAATACTTGGGAGGAGGTCGTGGGCCCAAATTTTGGCGACGGTTGTTTCTAGTTCTCTGAGGCCAACCAAGTACAATTGATGGATAGGGGCTAAGAAGGGTTGCCTTAGCTCTTTTACAATGCCGACACTGTTGACCCATTGGTTCACAATGTTGAGATAGGTGCCGTCCTGCCTCATAAGGGTATCGAGGGCCTGGCTCCCCACCGGGTTTAACCGGGCTTTGAGCCCCACCGCAGTGGTTGAGGTTTCTTCTGTGGCCGAAGCTGTTTCAGTTGCTGTTAAGGTGCTATGCAACTGGTCCAAAATAGCCCGATACTTATCAAACTCAGGATAGACCCCATCGGTTCTCTTCATCACTGTATTAAAAGAGCGAAACCGAGCTAGGGCATTCACCATAGGGTCAAAGAGCTCGGTTCTCGATTTTTCAAAATTGATATTGGTATTCTTATGCACAAATTGAAGAAAAGTTGTATAAGGTGAGACGGGCTGCAAAATTTGCTTAATTGCGACCAACAGACCTTCCACCGACCCCACATTTAGACGAAAAGAATGATAATAATTTAATGTTTGTCGAGCATACTCGGAAGCATATGCATCCATTTTCCGATAGATAAATTGCTTTAATTCCCATCGGTCCTGTGGGGCTAAATCAACCGCCCCTAAAAGTTGGTCAAATTCCATGATGGCGGGGCGAATTTCTTTATTAAAGGCTGCGTGAGTATAAATGCCCTCTACCTGAGTTTTGCCTAGGAAGAGGGAGTTCCCATTATTGGTAGGATTTAAAACCACGGCCGAGTACTGAGTTGGATCCGAAAAAAAGGTCGAACCGTTTCGAGTGGCATTATGGTCCATAAAGGATTTGACGATGTGCCGGATCCGGCTAGTTTTCATGATCGCATACCAATCGATATTTCGAATCATGAATTGGGTATCTTGAATTTTGAACTCCCAGCTCCTTGGTTCAGCTTCTTCTGCACTCGGATACTGTTTGGCTTGTTTGATTAGCCCAATTAAATTTGGCAGGGTTTCTGGGGGAGATTGCAAATCTATAAAGCGACTGCCTACAAAGAGCTGAAGAACGGCGCCTATTTTTTCGCTCATTTCGGGGGGCAAACTATTCTGTTGGATCTGCGGAAAGAACATTTGGTATTGCTTGGTATCGCTGGCAAAGGGCGAATCTTTTAAGAGCGTTAGAATTGTTGCACCATGTCTGAATCGCTTTGCGAAAGAAAGCTCATCTAAGAGGTCAGAACCAATGGCCTTATGTTTCTCAAGTTGCGACTTTGTGACATACTTATTGCGCTTAATGAGTTCGCGATAGGTTGAAAATGCCAGACTCCACTTTTCTAGATCTTCAATTCCTTTAGATTTAAAGGTCGTAGGTAGGGTTTTCTCCGAAAGTTGTCCAGAATGGGGTTCGAGAGTATTTTCGATATAGACTTTGATGAGTTCAGCGGGAAGTCCCGAAGCTTTTTGCCAATCATCCAAATTCTGAGAAACAAATAATCCCATAGCGTTACTGCTGGAAGCTCGTACCAAGCCTTGTAAATACAACGTTTTCAAGTGCGGGTCACTGGATAGTAAGGCCTCTTGGTAGGCGGGTTTGATTTTTGTTTCGAGAATAATTTTGGATGCTTCTTCTCGAATATATTCTTGAGCCACCCCAAGAAATTCAGGCACAAGAACATCTCGTGCGGCATAGGAAGAAACACCGGTAAAATTGGAAACGGATGCCAAATCCTTTGCTGCAGCATCTGTTACCTTTGAAACGTTTAAAACCTCTAGGGCCCGGTCAGCACGCTGCCACAGGTTTCTTTCGTAGGAGTACAAACCTACCAGGAGTGCGATCATCACGCCTGTCACTGCAGCGGCTAAACGGCGATGCCGCAGGAGGGGAGCATCCGCCTCTAGTCCGTAATGTTCTGAACCAGCGGCGAGAGGGTTGTTGGTATTGGAAGGATAGTCTTTTGAGGTGAAATATATTCCCCCAAGAGTGGGTAGATAAGAAAGGGATTCGGGTCTCAGAAGACTGTCTAAAACCTCTGATAGGGCTCGGAATGATTCCGGGGCCGCCTTCAAATACCGAACCACCTGTTTGAATTCGTCAGCGGTGCAACCACTGAGGGCAATGGGTAGATAGGTCCCACATTCATCAAATGCGCGCTGTATACTGCTTTCTGTGGTCGATTCCGGGTGAAGAACCGTGGGGATGGCTCGATTCTTGGTGAAGGCACTAAATTCAGCGTAGCCTTGGACTTTATCCATTCCCGTGATGGCTAGCCGCACTTCGACACAACCCCCATGGGCCCAAGAAAGGAGGTTGAGTTTCCCACGTATCCTTTCGGCGATCTTTTCCCGTGCATCGGGGGTTAACGCACCCAGCTCTTCAACTGACATCACCACCACTACAGTGGGTGGAGTATTCTTGAATAATTTTTTCCACAGACGAAGGATGGCCTGTCGGGTGGGTTTTGAAGTGTCGTTGAGAAGGGAAGCTGAGATTTCTTGTAAGACCGTTTTGGAACCCAAATAGATCTTCAAGTCGACATCTTGTTCATATTGGGTTAGGAATTGATTCGCCTGACGCTGCCAATCGGTACTCGAGTCAATTAGCGCGGATTTCCCACTCCCCGACGTCCCTAGAACCACGATGGGCTTGAATCGTTGGAGGCTTCGCTGAAAAGTTCTGGGTATTTCCCGTAAGAACCGATTCCAAATCCTAGTCAGTGCGTCTTTACGCATCTTAACCCCGGATATCGGTACAACTGGCCGCTCTTCGCTCGTGGTTTGTTCTTGTTTTGCCTCTTTCTTTTTCTTTCGCCAGTACCAAATACCGACAATCAATGGGATGAGGAGAATAATCAGCTTGAGTACGGCAGGATGAATCTTCACACCAAAGCCCTTGAGTATTTTGAAGAATGCCTTGAGTTCTTTCACGTTTCCGACCACTTATGCAATTTGATTGAGACCACTACGGGGCACTTTTGGGCAAACCCCGTCGCCAGCATAACCCGCTTTGCAATGGTACTCTAGAGGGGAGATTTATCAAGAAACTCGTAGGGCAAAAAGAACCAAATTCCCATTAAAAGAACGAGGTATTCTGATGGATTTCCACTCAACCATCCAATTCAACGAGGGGCCCCTTATTCACCCCATTGTTTCACCAAATTCACGGTTTTTCCTAGGGAGACTTGAAGGTTCGATTTCTTTCCTTCTTGGGGAACAACTTCAAATTCCATGCGATAGACTCCAATATTGATGTTCTCGGAAATTGGGGTCGCGGTGGATTGGGTAAAAAGCTGCATCTCGCCACGGGTGGTGTTTAAGGTGGCGCTGGCTCCCGCCGAGGGTGACTTAACGTAGGCACCGTCATACCAGGAATTAACGTCTTTATCGAAGGAGCAAATGAAGTAGTCTAGTTTCAAATTGGTATTTCGAAGTCCCTGGCTGAGTTTTGATCGGATGGAAGCACTGGTACTTGCACTTATGTAAGCAACGATTCGGATGGGGTCAAGTTCGCTCCCCCCGTATTCAAAACTCTCCATAACACCAACACATTTAATCGAAGATCCCTTTTGAACTCTCGAATCGGGATAGGGGTTCCAAACCTCGATATCCTGTTTGAGGTTCAAGCCACCACAGCCACTCCACTTTACCACATAGCCTAGGGTGGTGGTTCTCGCGGGATTTCGGTTGAATGCCTCTGGCCAATCACACTCAAATTTTATGACATTACCGTCTGCCACGGTTACTCCCACGGTGAAATACTGCGGCTCCTAAATTTCTCTGCCTCGGGGTTTGTATACCCAAACAGATCCGTTGAACAAGCTCGCTTAAACGATTGAACTTCGCAAACTACTAAGTTTTATGGACGAAGAATTAAAAAGAAGAGGTCAATTGCTCCCAAGGTACTTCGGGACAACGAGGCCAGGCACGATGCTAACAGGCAACCTTTGTCGGTGCCGGGTGTCGAGCGTAGGTGGGGCGGGCCGTTTTCACACTGGTTGTCCGCAAGCTTTCTGTATTGCAACCACCCAATCGCGTCACGCCCAGACGAGGCGGAATAATAGTCATACCCATGGACTGATGGCGCTTAGGAAAAAGTTTGGCAACGTGGTACACCGAAAACAACGTACCGCCATTTTGCTGATTTTTCATGGGCAAATTGCCGCGTGCGCTGTATTTTAGGAGAGTATTGAGACCAACTTTGTAGTTCTTTTTAATCTCTTTTGCCGATAGCCACAGATTCATGAGACTCACCTCCATCCCAAAAAAGAGTCATAGAGGTATTCTCCCCATGTGTCTCCGGATTGTCTAATTTCTCGCACTTATTCAGATATCTTAAAATATCGGCACATGGACGCATAAGTTGTTATAATTTATTGTCTTTTTGCGCAGGGCCGATCCAAAAGACGCGCGATGTTAGGAATAGAACTGTTTGATCATTTTGGATCTGGGGATCCTTTGGGTTTTGCTGGCTCTAGTGTGGGATCCATTGGCGGCGTTGCCTGAGGTTTGTCAGATGCAGTCTCTGCTTGTTGGGGGTCAAGTGCAGCACTTAAACCCGCGTCCTCAAACATTGAAGCCGCAAGGCGAGTCTTCCGGATTTCTTTTAAGGCATTTTTGATGCGCAACTGATTGTCAAGAATCTCGGTAGCATCAACATCAGCTGATTCTATCACTTCAAATGCGTTGTCTTTGGGTCGCATTTCGAGATAATTTTCATCACTTGTGTCTAAAACAGCACGCCTTTGTTGCAAAGTGCAGTCATAGGTAATGTGATACTGATTTTCAATAATCCGGTAAATCTGTGATTCTGGTGCCAATAGGCCAGGTTTTTCATCCAAAGGTTTAGGGATAATCCGTCGGTCCATGCTTCCCATGAGTCGTGACATGGCATCGAAATAAAAATGCTGAAAAATGATTTCGGATTCATTGCGGCCGAAAACCTCGATTTTAAGGAGACGGCGCCGATAGAAGACGACGGTTGCTTGAGTCGTCCCTACAAATCCATCAACATCAGTGAGCTCATACTCTTCTTTTCCTATGTTGGGCGACTCTTGAAGGATTTCGATATTGCGACGCTCCTGGGCAATTTCTTTAAGCGAGGCCGGAGGGTCAGTCCTTTCCTCAGGGGAGATAAAACAGGTTCTATTTTCAGATAGCTTGAGTGAATATAAATGGTTGGTGTGGATGGCTTGTCCGGTGTATTCCTGGGGCTGAAAGAGGCTACTTCCCAATAAGAAGACGAGGGCTATAACGAAGACGGCCGCCACCACCAGCCAAAATAGAATTTTCCAAAATTTAATTAAAGCTTCCATGAAACAATCGTAATATACAAACAGAACCAGAATTGATAATGATGTTGAAGTTTATATCTCAATAGCTTTGCTCTCAAGATTCATGCTTACTCTTATCTACCATCCCTGGCAAACCAATACTCGATGCCTTGTATGAGGAGGTTCTTATTGACGGGCTTGATTATCCAGGCGGTTGCACCAGCTTGACGCCCTCGCCCTGACACTACGGGGGACCCTTCGGTTGTGAGGACAAAAATGGGGGTTTTTGTGTGCAGAGGAAGCATACGAACCTCCTCAATGAGTTCCAAACCACTCATATTGGGCATATTCATATCCGTTATGATTAAATCAATGGCATCGTTGTTTCGAGCCAGGTTCAATCCATCACCGCCATCCACCGCTTCCAATATGGTGTGTCCTACGGGCTCCAAAATATTTCTAAGCTTGTTTCTCACGACCGACTGGTCGTCCACTACCAAGATGGTCTTCGCTAACATCAACTACCCTCTTTAAATATTATGGGACCAATGACCCACTCAATTTCTTTTGTCTAGGCTTTTAGTCTAAGAGTCGTGTTCACATCTGGTATTGAGGGGTAAAAGCTGATGATTCAAAGACAAACTAGATTTTAGGGTTCTCAAAATTTGTTTTCCACAGATCATGCGCTTTATCGGCAAATAGAGCAAAGCCACAATGACCAATTCCTCAATGATCCAAGCACTGGATAGCAAGGATAGGTTTTGGTCGTCATTCGCTTGTAAGAGCACCATCCGGGGAATCGGGTCTTCTTCACAAAATTGTTCAAGAAAAGGGGCGGAAAAGTGGTCGTTGCGCATTTCAAAAGCCTTTATGAGGGAAGAATAATGCGCATCGATGGAATCGAGATTCCCAGGTTGGGCACTCAGCTGCAAGGTTTGGGGGAATTGGACGTTATCTTTCTTGTTACATTGGGCAGAAATGGCCCTCGAAGGATCACCGGACATGTCGATGCTCCCAAATGTGCTCAGACAGAGGGTGAGGGGGTAGTTTACCCACTGAGATGCTTCGGGAATGACGTGAAATTCACCGGGCAACTCCAAACAGAGTCCACCGTATTCTCGAATGTTCATGCCTCTTCTTTTGCTTTTGGTGGCTGTTTTCGAGCCATTGCCAGCCGAGAAAGATATTGGATGGTGTTTCTGGCGTGGACTCTCACGTCCCAGGGAATATCCAACTCTTCCTCAACCCTGAGCGATTCACCATTGGACAATTGCAAGGCCTGAATTAATTCGAGAAAAACCTGCTCACTGGAGCCTTCACAATTGGTTCGCTGGGAATGTCCGCCCAACCATCCGGCCATGGGCGTTGCTTGGGCTGACCAGTCAAATGGCGTTGAAAGATAAAGGGGGCTATGGACTTTCAGCACTCTCAACAATTCGTGAATATGGTTTGCCGGAGCGCTGACACAATCGAGTAAATTTAAACTCAAGGCCGCGCCCACACTGCCGCCGGAGAAAGGTAGAGCCATGGCATCACAAGCCCAAAAATCTACCCGCTCCATGCCCACTGACTTATAATGAATGTCATGGGTGTCATAAACTACCCCCACCCGTTTTCGAGGATAAGAAGCACGCCCGGTGGAGATGAGTTTCTGAGCAAATCGAAGCATCGTAAAATTTAAGTCGATTCCCAAAACCGGTTGAGCTGATTTCACCCGAGCCGCGATTTCAAAGGTGGCTCGCCCCAATGCACAACCAACATCTATAAGCGGACTATCGAGGGGTAGTGCTTCTCGAGCAAACAACGGTTCCAAGAATGCAGAGATTGGAGACACCGAATCCGATTGATTCAAATCAAGATCAAACTCTCGATAGTGGCCATCGGCGTACGCACTTAGATAATGCCGGCCTACGTCAAATGCCGCACCGGGCCCCAAACAATCACCGATAAGCCCTGTGGTGAGAGAACCTAAGTCTTCACGCCATAATATCTCATGGGCATGTTCCGATACATAGTCACGAAGATTGGGGACAATAATCGGAATGCCATCGATAATGGGGTATTCTGAGCGACATTCAGAATCCTCGCAAATCAAAAGCCCCTCTTCAATGCCCAAAGATGATGACTTTGACACCGACCCTATTTTCAGGGGGGTTTCTCGTTCGAAACGCTGCCGACAATTGGGACATACGGGGCGAAAAATCTCAAAGTGCAACGATTTCATTCCACCATTCTCCGGATTCTAATTGATTTTGACCGTAGGACATCCGGGCGCTTGGATCTTTCCCAAAGGGGAAGGGATGGGGGCCACACAGGTGAGATGGGCGGTCTTATCTCCCACACGCGCTGCGGGAAGGCCGTAGATTTTGACCTTCTTTGAACCATCCACCACAAGCCCTGGTCCCCCCGGAACACAGGGACCCAATAGGCAAGGTGTGGTAACACTTCCGACAATCGCCGCAGGCTGGCCACCAATCAAGACATTGGGCACCCCAACGACAATGGGCAAGGGTAAGGGAGAATGGGGGACTGGGGTTGGTACTGGAGCAGGTGGGTGAATTGGCGCATGACAGTGGGGGCTGGCCTGTTTAACTAAATCACCAACTCGAGCGGCATTGGGCATTTCTCACTCCAAAATTAAGCAGGTCGAAAAAATTAATTGAGATGAATCATCTTACCTCGGACGCGAACCTCTCCCAGGCCTGTCACTTCAACATCCTCACCGGCTTCCAATTTCATGGATTTCGCACTTTTCACCACGCAACCTTCCTCAGCCTCAAGGGTGATATTCTTGGCGCAGAGGTGAAGGTGCTCGCCACCTTCAAGCCGTAGTTTTGAAGAGGCTATAGCAATGGTGGGGCCAGATTCTTCCATGGTGATTTTTAGTATCACGCTTTTTTGGGGGATCTCAGAAACCATTGCTTGGGTTTGAATTTCAAGATTGAGGGTATCGCCTGGGGCAATCTCCACCCGCTGACTTCGGCTCGAAGAATCGACTTCATGAAGAATAGATTTCTCTTTGGGTAAAATAAGAGCAGACATCGTTCCCCCACTTTCTCTTGTGGCTGTCCCGTAGCACGGCCAAGTCCAATGGGCAATTGAGCGAAAGCAATGTCTCTATTTTTCTTTAGAAATTTCAGCGTCTTGGGAAATAGCATCGCTTGTGGGTGGCTTTTGGATATCCAATTTTAGTTGACCCTCTAATTTTTGGACATGGACCACGTCCAGTTCCTCAACATCCCCTTGCACAATCAGCTCCGCAATGGGGTCTTGGAGTTCCCGCTGAATACACCGCTTGAGGGGCCTTGCACCATAGGCTGGGTTGTAACCCAATTGGGCTAAATGGGTGACTGCTTCGTCGGAAACGACAAGGGTTATCTTCCTCTCTTCCAAGAGTTTTGCCACCCGTTTTACCTGAATTTTCACAATGGGTTGCATAGCGGTGCGGGTGAGGGGACGAAAAATCAGTAAATCATCCAATCGATTGATGAATTCTGGTCTGAAATGGTCCTTCACCGCCTTATTTATGGAGGATTTCAGACGCTTGTAAACGGCGCTTGTATCTTCAAGATCCTCAGGTAAATCAGAGATGGCGGATCCTAGATTGGATGTCAAAAGAAGAATCGTGTTCTTGAAATTGATGGTTTGACCTTGACTATCGGTCAAGTGACCATCGTCTAAGACTTGGAGTAGAAGGTTGAATACGTCCCCATGTGCCTTCTCTACTTCGTCCAATAGGACGACGCTATATGGTTTTCGTTTCACTTGATTGGTGAGTACACCACCTTCCTCGTAACCGACATAACCAGGGGGGGAGCCGATCAATCGAGCCACTGAGTGCTTCTCCATGTACTCACTCATATCGATCCGAATGAGGGACCGCTCATCACTGAACATGAAAGCGGCCAAGGTCTTTGCCAGCTCTGTCTTACCGACTCCTGTGGGCCCAAGCATCAAAAATGAGGCTAAGGGGCGATTGGGGTCTTGTACCCCGGCTCGTGAGCGGCGGATTGCTTTGGCAACTGCGGCTACCCCTTCTTGCTGCCCCACAACCCGCTCTGTTAATTCCGACTCCAAATTCATGAGCCGCTGGCTCTCTTCATCCATCAGCTTTTTAACGGGAATGCCGGTCATATGGGCAATGGTTTCTGCGATGTCCTCTGGTGTGATTTCTTGGCGCAAAAAATGCGTTTCATCGGGGGAAATTTCTTCACAGTCACCAACTCTTGTTTCCAGATCAGGGATAATTTTGTATTGGAGTTGGGCGACCCTTGCAAAATCTTCGTCGCGTATTTTCTGTTCCATTTCGCGACGAGCGTCCTCCAGCTCTTGTTTGAGATTTTGCGAATTCAGAATACTCGCCTTCTCTTTTTCCCACCGTTGTAGCATGGTCGCATATTCGCGGTGCAGCTCATCTAGGCTTTCTCGTAACTTTTCAGACTCGGGGGTAGGGCGATTGTCGTTGTCTTGTTCAAGGGCCCTAATTCCAATTTCTTGATGAACAATCTTCTCATTGAGATTTTCAATTTCGATGGGTTTGGAAGCCAATTCCATCCGAACATTGGCTGCGGCTTGGTCGATGAGGTCGATGGCCTTATCTGGAAGATATTTTTCCGTCAGGTATCGGTCTGAGAGGGAAACTGCGGCATGAATCGCGGAATCGAGAATACGAACCCCATGATGCAATTCGTAAATTTCCCGTAGGCCTCGTAAAATGGTTGTGGCTTGCTCTAGAGTAGGTTCTTCCACGAGCACCATTTGAAAACGTCGATTTAATGCGGCGTCGGTTTCGATTTTTTTGCGGTATTCTGTGGTGGTGGTGGCTCCCAAACACCTAAATTCGCCTCGGCTTAGGGCAGGCTTTAATAAATTCGATGCATCCGCAGCTCCCTCAGCGGCACCAGCGCCCACCAGCATATGAAGCTCGTCAATAAATAGAAGAATGTTTCCCGCATGAGAAGCCTCAGCCAAAACGGTCTTCAATCGCTCTTCAAACTCCCCACGAAATTTCGCCCCCGCAATAAGCTGCCCGAGATCCAGTGCCAAAACACGGTGACCCAATAGTGTATCTGGTACGTCGCCATCGGAAATTTTTTGGGCCAACCCCTCGACGAGCGCCGTTTTTCCAACGCCAGGTTCACCGACAATCGCTGGGTTGTTCTTCAAACGCCGACTCAATATTTGGATGACTGCTCGAATTTCAGAGTCGCGCCCCAAAATGGGATCAATCTTTCCTTCTTGGGCCCGTTTGGTTAAATCTGAGGTATATTTCGAGAGCGTTTCAAATGCACCTGCATCGGATGTATCTCCAACGGTTTCCAAGGCTCGTTCAAGTTCTAGGGAGTCGGTCCCCGCTTCCACCAAGCTATTTTGAATCGACTCCTCTTGGATCAGGGCATGGAGGACCTGTTGATTGGATATCTTTTTGAGTTTTTTCTGTTGGGCATATTCATGGGCACGAATTAGAATTGCTTCCAGACTTCGATTAACCGGGGTTTGGGTTTGTTCGGTGGTCGCTTTTGGAACGGCTTGAAAATTGTCTTTTAAGTTGGTTCGAAGCCGTTCCCTATCTACTGAAGTAATGTCAAAATACTTTTGAGCCCCCAAATCACTATTCTCTAAATAGGCATGTAAAAGATGGTGAGGGCTCACGTATTGATGCTCTAGGGAAAGAGCATACCGGCATGCTGTTTCAATTGCCTTTTGCGCACTTAGATTAAAATTCTCAATTCTCATGGTTGAATCCTATGGGGATAGCCCTTTATATCATTGATATATCTCGATGCTTCTCTGCTCAACATGAGATTTATTGCAGCCGAGAATAAAAAATTGTTGCTTAGGAGGCAAATCAACGCTGCCAGGATATTTTATCGATGACCAAATAAACATCGAGAAGTGCACTGATTTGCTCAAGGGCTTCCCTTAATGCCTCGTGGGGTTCTTCCGACACCAAAAGAACTTCCCTTGGGCCTTCGTCTTGTTCGACTTGATCTTGTTCGACTTGATCTTGTTCGACTTGTTCGACTTGGTGTTTCTCAGGTTTCGAATCGGTTCCCGATTCAGGGGAGGTGGGCTGGAAATTTTCCGGCTTTGAATCTTCGGGATCACGTGATTTGTTCTGGGGCAAATAAAGCACCCTCAACAGAGCCTCCACTTTTTCTAGGCGTTCGCCGAAAACTTCCATTTCTCGGGGCAATTGCAGGGTGATTTCCCGTCGAAGAGTGGCCACAAGTTCCAATGCGCGTTCATAGGGAGTTCGCGTGTCAATCTCAGGAAGCGACTTGAGTTGAGGACGCGTGGAAACCTCCTCAAATAGCCAATTTTCGCGAAGTCGCTCAATGTCGAAAATATAGGACACCCAGACCCACTCCCCCTCAAAAATTCGTAGAAAAATCGATGTAGCCCACCAAAAAGAGCAAGCAATAGACACCCAACACAGTCCCTAAGCCAAAAACGTAGTATCGCCACGGAAAATCAACAAGCTCCACGCCTTGGTCATCCATGGCCTCTCTTGTTGCCGGGGTGAAATTTGGGAGGGGTATTTTGGCTTCTAGGCGGGCGAGATAATCCCCGAGACGGGCTTCTGTGTTGATGAACGCGCCCTTAAAACCATTTCGTAAACAAAAATAGAAAACTTCGAAAACCAAGGGTAGGGTCTGGGGGCGTCGCAGCAGTTCATCGGCAGTGGTGAAAAATATTTCTCCACCATTGTCAATATTGAACAATTCCTTTTGAAGTGGAGACCAGATCCGAGCCTTATCGGATAAATATTGATGCACCATCTCATCGAAATGAATGGTTAGTGGAAAGAGACAATAATAAACTTCACGTTCGGTGAGTTCTATGGAAAGCTGTTGCTTCAACCACCCGAGTCGACTTCGAATCAACGAGCGTAGTTTGACAATATCCGCTCCTTCAGATGTCCCGTCGAGGTATTTTCCGCCGGGAAGTGAAGCCGCTTCACCTTGTAAACGTAGAAACTGCTTTTCTTCAATCAGAGCTTCTCTGCAGGCAGTCTCGGTTTCGGTTACGACCTGCTCGATTATAAACCATAGCTGTTCACCACTCATCTTTGATCCTTAGACCCTAGCGATACACAAATCGCTCCCCTAGGGCTGGAATATTCATTGTAAGTTCAACAACTTCTTCACTATTCCAAACCTTCAAAATATCCAAGATTTCTGCGCCCAAGAGATGGGTGACTGGCAATAGATTCATATCCAATTGTCCAAAGGTGAGGCAATACACATATTTCATGCCGGCACTCGCGCGTGCGTAGGGAGTATGCTCTACGGTCAAAGATTCCAATGACTGAACCGATTTCGTAAAAAATCCGCGGGCATGAACATTCACAGATTCGAGGAGTAAAATGAGGTCTTGGAGGGTCAATTGCTTCTTATGTTTAATGGACAAAATATTGATTAACTTATTGATATCTTGGTCAATATCACTACGGACGACGGGGAAAATACCGGCGCTTTTTTTCCAAGCAACACCTTCAAGATGACGGTCATAGAGTTTGACGTCCCACTCGAAACGCTGGAACTGAGTGGGATCAGCATTGTACCATAGGGCATCCACCGCCACGGTTTGAGGATCCTCGAAAGCATTTTCCAGTTGTAGGTAAAGCCAGGTATCCCGCCTATTATTGATTTGTTCCCATTCTAATTCATAACAATCAACGCTCTCTTCCACGACCCCAGGCGCAATGGGATCCAATTGATCGGCCTCTGCCCGGTAGACACCGAGGATTGATTGAACCTCAGAATCATCCCCACCATCGGAGGCACGGACTTTGTATCGCTCTTTGGTGCCGTCACAGAGAATAGGGTTTGCCAAGGTACGATTTAGGTTTGCGATGGGAGTGGTATTTAACCGAAAGGTATCGGCAGAAAAACGCAGTTGCTGGGGCCAATTTGAATCAAGCTCCAGAGAAATGGCAAAGTTTTGCCATTCAGAAGGTGTCGATTCTGGTGTGATGTTGAGGTAAAGGTCCTGTTGGGGAAAGCTGAAGAACGACCGAGAACGCTCCAAAGGTCTGCCCAAAATTCGGTCTTTTTGGGGCGGATTCGGTGCGGAAAAATTGATTTCGCAAGCAAGGCTCTCAGCCCCTTCGGTCACTTTTTGATCGAAATAGATTCGCGAGCCCAGGAGATGTTTGCGAAGATAGTACCGGACTGCGGCCGAAGCCATGAAATCATTGTGATGATTGATATAGAGATTCAGCGTATCCAAAGTTTCGCGTCGAGAAAAGTCCGCGCCAAAACTTAGAACCAGTCGGTAGCCTTGGTTGGGGCGGCGATAAATATTCACGGAATCCAAATAAATAGGTAAAACCCGCAAGGGATAGAGCGTCTTAAATTGGAGTGGCTCCACGCTCGGATAAATTGAATCCTTTGGCTTTGAAGGTTGCAACAAGACCCCAGTCGCTGTGGGGAGCGTCGAAACATCCACAAACCGAGGGGTGGTGGTGGCCTCCAATAAGCTCATGGGGGGAATTGGGTCTAAGAGGTAGGGGAAATGTTGTTGAAACATTCGGACATGACTGCGGCGAATGCTGCGTTCACCCACGACCCGAGTCCGGGCACTAAACATGGCCATGGCTTCAATAAGACGCCGAATGTCTGGGTCGTCTCGATTCAAGATAGAATCAGGATAAACCCCTAGGTGCGTAATCCTAAATTTTTCAAGCTCTTGTAGCTCTTTTAGGAACTCTTCGTAGAGTAAATCGCTGTTGGACTCCATACACTCGAACCTTCCACTCTAACTGGGCACACCACACTGCATGCATTTCGCATGCGAACTCCTACCACAAGCAGAGGGTCTCTGCTACTTATCCTCGTATGGCGAAGTTCGGTCTATGTGAGGGGCATTGTGGTGTTTTTAACGGCGATAGCCACTGGCTTATGGTTTGCCCAATAATAAAGCGAGATAAAAAGCCCAAAATAGTGTCTTCGGTTTCCATCGATTACTTCTTCAAGACCGGTTTACGCAGCCCCTCGGCTAAAACTGCTTACAATTTGTTTCCTTGGATGCTCAATGGTAGCGTCTATCGAAAAATTCAGGGCTTTAAATCTCTCGGGCCAAGAGAGTCTATAGAGAAAAAACGACAGGTCCTATTGGAAAGAAACAAGGGAAATAGAGTCACCCATGGCCAGCTCCAGTAAACCGTTTGTATGTCGTGTTCTGGTGAGCAAAACCAGCGGCGTGAAAATCGAAGTCGAAAATGAGAGTGGTAAAATCACCCAAACAGTCCATATGGACGGAACCAAAATCGAAACCACGGTTAAGGGAGAGAAAAAGACCAGTACGATTACCCAAAAAGACGGCAGTTTCGTTTTTAAAGTGAAGGGTGACAAGGAAACCAGCACCATCACCCAAACCGATGAAAAAGTTACCATCGAATGCAAAGACTACACGGTGGATGCTGAAACCATCACCATGAAATCAAAAAAGGAATTCAAGCAGGAGAGCAAAGACATCTACTCGGCGAGTAGTACCAAAGCACTCACCGTGAAGTCCTCATCCACGGCCACGATTCAAAGCTCCAAAACCATGACCCTTAAGTCCAGTGCGGCCCTCAATGTACAAGCGACCAGTGCCTTAGCGCTCAAGGGGCGTACTGCACAGATAAAAGCTTCTCAAAAAGCGACTATTGATGGGGGGTTGCAAGGGGAGCTTAAGGGCACTTCGGTTAAAGTGAGTGGGAAAAGCACCAATGTCAGTGGTGATATGACCCAAATCAAAGGTAAAATCACCAAGATTCAGGGGACGGCGGTGGCTATTTCTGGTCCCGCGATCAAAATAGGATAACCCCTAGTCTTCAAATTCCCGACGCAGGGCTTCAAGCTTTTTTCGATGCCGACCCCGTGCCACCAACAAAGCGCTTTGGATATCTGAAACAACACAAGGATGGCAGATATTGAACCCCTCGACACTTTGTAAGTTCTGATTGGAAGCAATTCGAGAACAGCTTTCGCACTCTAGGGACTCGGTTTTGGATAGATTGGGCGTGTTGGTGATACCAGGCTGTTTACCCTCGGAGTCGGTGGGTTTCGAAGTCGCTTTTGAAACCTCTTCCGGACGCACTTCATTGACACAAATGGGGCACCAGGGTTCACAGTCGATCATTCGGTAGCCGCCGGGTTCAATCAGTCCTCGATGGCAATGGGTGCATCGTTTTGCACCCAAGGTTCCGGGCCGGATTTCGGATTGTTCGGGTTCAAGCAATGGTGTGGCCTGAGGTTTAGGATCTGAAGAAAGGGGACTCGGCGCTTGGGCTTGAATGGTTTTTTTTCGCGGTGCTTCGGCGATTCCATCCACGCAATTGCGGCAGAACTTAATCTCCCCCAGGGTTTTGTAGGGTTGACCTAGGACCTCAGCTTGACAGATGAAGCACTGAAAAGATGCTTTTGCTGGTTTGGGCACTTGGGTCGATTGGGCGCCTTTGAGCATGTCGACCCCGGTTGCGGGAGGGGGGATCTTTTGGGGGGCCTCCATGAGTTTTTCAAAACAGGTCAAACAAAACTTCCATTGTCCCACCTGTCGTTCACCGGCTGAAAAGTCCTTGGTGCCACAGCTCTTACAGGAGTCGGAGTTGAGTGGGGTGGGTTGATTCATCGTCGTATCCTTTATGAAGCCTGCCATAGGGTCATACCCAGACCACGCCTACGGTCGGGACGGGGTTATTGTTCACCGGTGTGGTTGACGCAGGTGAGGGTGGAGGCGCTTGGAACACTGGAAGTATCGGTTGAGGTATCGGTTGAGGTATCGGTTGAGGTATCGGCGATCCTACATTTGGCAAATCCTCCATTGCGGTCGAGGCTCACATACATGGAGGTTCCATTGATACTCATCTCATATGGAAAAGGGCGCATGGTGCCTTCCGCATTGGGAGATGCCGTGGCTTCATTGTTGATATACCAATCAGGATAGCGCTCAGAGCAGCTTTCAACCACGCATAACCCTTCTCCAAGAGCACAAGCGACGGTGGGGTTGAGAAGGGCTTCTTCAGCGCCCAAAACCCAATCGAAGATATAACCCGTTTCCCAGCTGGCCACATAGATATTCGAGTCTGTGACTGCCAAACCTTTGAAGCCAAGGTTGGCTGGTTTTTTTATGCAATCAGCGTAGGGTTGATACCCGGTTACGCCGTAACTTTGGGTCAAAGTCAGTAGGGAATTGGTTCCACCATTGTCAAAAGAGAATGATTCAACTGAATTGTGACATCGACTCGTAACAAAAACATCCTTAACGACTGTGCTGGAAGTCGTCACTGGAATTGCCACATCCCATGCTCCCTTTAGGGTTGGTACATACCCACAGCCTTTTGACAAAGAACATTCGTAATTTGTTTCGAATCCACTTCTAAGTTCTTGGAGTATCTCAATACTGTCGTCGGTCAAGTCATGGCGCGCCACGGTCAGAAAATCCGTGCGACTCGTGCAAGAGGCTTTGCCATTGGAACCTAGAATAAAGAGATAAATCGCGGTTGGATCGGTTGCCGGTGAGGGAACTAAGGCCAATTTCGAAGGAGAAGAAAGAGGGCCTATACCCCCCACATAAGTTAGATCGATACTTTTGATATCATTGTTTGTCACCTCCGCAGCCCTAAAGAGACTGACTTGGCTACTCCCGCTCGCCGCGACGTAAATATAGGTGACATTTTTCTCATTCAGGGTCACCTCGACACTTTCAATATCTTTCGGCTGCTTTAATATATTTAGGAGCGTGGTTGGCTTTCCGGGAGATGGAATAGAGGCAAGCGTTGAATTCCTGTAAATTTTACTCCCAGCCTTTTCGACCATCTCCTTGTAACAGCAACTCGCGAGACTCGGTTCTGCACCCAGCGTAAAGCCTTCGCAACTGTCTGCTAAGCATGCTTGATACACTGAAAATGCATTGCTCTCTGTGGAATTGCCAATGGGGAAAACCCCCAAACTATTTTCTAAGTAGCCTGTTGCATAAAGATAATCCCCACGTATGTGAACATCCCATGCGCCCCAAAGGTCGCGATGGGCATCGGAGGGCACCGAAGCGGCAGTCGGCAATTGTTGAATTCCGTTTTTATCAACCCTCACAATGGCGTCGGATGCCCAACCACTCGAATAAAGGGTCTGATTCTCGGCCGAACCTGAAAGCGCGATGTTTCGGGGGTAGAATGAACAATAATTCGAACTCGTTGAAGTGGCACCATAATCACAGTAACTCACGTCATCGGAACAACTCATCCCCAGGGTCAACACCACCAACACCACCGTGATGTTGTTTAATAGAATCCAACGCTTTTGTCTCATGCTTTGTCCGAACACTCCTGAGGGAATACAACTAGAATCATTCTGCTTCATCGCAACTTGCGCCTTTCTATCACACCCCTGCTCAAGATCGAAGAGATTTGCGTCAAGGGATACTCTCCTAGATTAGAACCAAGTAAACTCCTCCAAACTTGGCTCTAATTTATCACAAAGTTCCGATAAAAAATTGAGGACACAACCGATGGATGTGGCATTACGCCAGCCAATTTCATCCAAGATCTCCACCGGCACGGCCAATAGAGTACAAGACGTTGCCGCCACCGCATCGGTCACCATATTGCGGTCGGCTTGGAGGGTGTATTGCCCAAAAATCTCCCCTCGATTAAGCTCACAGGCCAATTTCTCCGCGCGTTTTAGGTGGATACGGCCGCGGAACACAACATAAAGCATGTCAACGGTATCATCTCCTCGAAAAATTGTTTCTCCCTCGCCGAATTTTGTCACCTCAATTTCTGGTAAAATCTCATCTAAGAAAGCTACGGGTAAACCAGTGAAAAGAGGATTTAGTTCCATGCAAATTTTCATGTCCACAAATCCGATTTTCTGATCGGGGTCTTGGGTCTCGGAACCGGTCGAAGTCATTTCCTTGGGTTCGGTTTCACGTTGGCCGAGAAGCCTGGTAACCTTAAGACCAAGATATTCGAGGATTTCTTGGTAGAGTGAAAAATTCCGTTCCAACATACAAAGAAAGTCGGATCTTGTGAGAGCATAGAGGACAACGATACCCTTGGCTTGAAGGTCATGATTTGCAATCTCCGAATGGATAATTGCATTTTGAAAGATGACATCACCTCGGTGGTATCTTTCTTTGCCGTAAAGAACTTCCCCCGAATCAACGACGTAAAGAACAGGCACTTCCACCTTGGCGAGGGAGAGGATTTCGTCTGGTTCAAGAACGACTTCTCGCATGCACATGGCGATTTCCGCGCGTGTCATCTCGGAGGTCTTATGGAAGAAATCGATTTTGGCCACATTGCCAATCATTGCATCAATATCGAGTTGATTTTCATTAAATTCCCCGGCCAACAATTGGTCAAAATCAGAAAACGATTCTTTCTTGTTTCTTTCGGATAAACTTTCCAGGTATTTGGAGGCGCGGGACTTTAGCCACTGGTTACTCAGTGGAAATTCCTCCGACACTAGATTGCTGAGGAGTTCTAAGGAAGAGCCAACAATACTTCCCATAGATTCTTCAATAATCCGGATTTGACTCTCAGGGTCTCGAGTATCAAAGAATGGCACAACCAACTTTGCATGTCTCGGCTTGAGGGTTTCACCAAGTAATTCACAACAAAAAGCAGTTTCTTTGCGAGAGCGGCCATGGATGATGTGTCTTAATCTGGTGATGGGTAAGTCTTGATACGTGGAACTTAGAATTAGGAGGAGGCGCTCCATCGCAATTGTATATTCCTGATCCAACGCTTCCATTAGGGTTTGGCCTGTTTCTTCTCGACTTGCGGCCAATAAAGAGCGTGTTTTCAAGAGGACCAGCGCCAGTGATGCTTCCTCTGTCAATTTTAGGTCGAAAGTTTTTTTCTCTCGTCTCAAAAGGCTTGGAGACAGCCTTCCTATGGAATGATAAGCCTCCAATCGAAGACGGGAATTTGAAGAGGAAGTTCCTGATAGGAGCACAGGATAGGCTGCGTCATCTCCTATTTGCCCCAAAACCCAAAAATACCGTAGCCGAAGGGAGTCTGGTACCATATGGTTGGGCATCTTCTCAAAATAATCGACAAGGGGGCCAACGGCACTCGCACCGGTTTTGATGAGGCCATTGATTGTGACTCTCTCACGATGGGCGAGATTCAAGTTTGCGATCACGGCGGGCCAGAGATGGGGGCTGTTGATTCGGAAAGCCGCATCTAAGGCTGCGTGAAAGACCTTTTCCTCCTTACTTTTTAAATGAACAATCACATTGCGGTAAAACGAAGCATTACCGATCTCACCTATGGCTTCAATGGCAAGGATCCTATCTTTGGAGTCACTCGACGCGAGGAGTTGTAATATCCGGTTCCCTGCTACCACCACTGAACTCAATCCACCGTCTTTAATGAGCGCGACCATGGCGGCCTTACGAAGTCTGGGATGTTGTGATTCAAGGTATTCGGTAAGAATATCAAAAACGTCCTCTTCCGGTATACTCGCGATGGCCATCAAGAGCTCACTTTTTACCTTAGGAGAGCTTTCTTGTTCCAAGTATTGACTGACAAAGTCCAAGTCTTTCGAATTCAGAAAGCCTTCCAAACTGCGGGCTGCGAGACTCCGAACCCCAGAATCAGGATGGGACAAGAGCGCGACACTTAGGGAGTGTAATTCCGGAATTTGAAGATTTCTTAAGGTCTCCAATGAATTGATAACTTCTTGAGGATACTTGGATTTGAGGCCTAACTTCACCAACGCAATGGATTCGGGTGTGGTGAGATCGATATTCAGATCAGCGATAGAGTGGGCACCTAAGGCATCACTGAGCATTTCCGGATAGTCTTGAACCGTCAAGATTCCGTATGCGATGGTGCAAAGAGCCACTGCGAAGGCAATGAGCAAAAAGCACAGTGTTGGTTCGGGGAATTGGCGATTTACAAAGATGAGAATCACGCCCATCAGCCCTCCTGCAATAGGGCCCGCCACGGTAATTGCCATATTTTGAGACCACCGACCGACGAGGGCAGGAAGGGGTTGAAAGAGCGAAAAATAAGATGAGACAAAGAGGGTGGGTGTCAAAGTGCGCTCTGTTACCATAATGATTGTTAGGCCAGTCAGAAGCCAGGGTCCATCACCGAATTTTACGATGATTAAGCAAGTCAAAACGACACATATTGCCGTAAAGAATGGAGATGCAATCAAGGGTTTAAGGGTTCCCAAGTCCCCCATTAATCGTCTATTTTTCAGCATATTTATTAATATGACCGCAATGGCGATAATGCCGGATGTAAGCGCAAAATAGGATGCAATTTCATCTTGACTGACCGAAGTTCTTCTTAGTTCTAATAGGAACGCATTATCCAAGGGGAAATACATCGCAGTCATGAGCGTTTGGATTAAAAAGAGTTTAAAAATGTAGCTTCGAGACCGAGAATCCTTCATGGGCAAAGGAGCCTCTTGCCGTGATTGTTTGTAGGTGGGTGCAGGTTCCTCAATAGGTGCTAAGGATAGAATTCGTTTCTGGTTGAAGTAGGCGCAAACAATGGCTCCTAGAGAAATGAATAATAGATTCTTGGTACCCATAAGTCCGATGAGTATGGGGGCCAAAAGTCCACAAATAAACTGGGCAACCCTTTCGACGGAGGCGAAGGTCCCAAATAATCTTTTGCTTTGGCGTACATTGAAAACTTGGTTTGCGGTTCCCCAGACGACCACCGAAAGAAATCGGAAGGCGGTAAGATAGACCAGAGGCAAGGCAAAAGCTGCGAACTTATGGAGGCTAGGGACATCCAAAATAAGTCGAAATCCGATTACAAACACTGCGAGGCTTAGGAGAATCCATAGGTAGCTCTGTCGACTGTTATATTTCGACTCCACCTTCGTGAACCCGCCGCCAAGTAAGGGGATAATGATCCCCGAAGCAACGTAAACCCAGGGCAACTCTTCAGCACCAAAGACAGTGACGAAAATCGCAAAGACGGCAGTGCTCATAAATAGGTTTTGAGCACCGACAAATAAGGATTGGAGGGCAGAAGCTAGGACAAGTTCTTGTTCGTCTTGCTGAATTTCAAGAGCACTGACAATACGTGCATGTGCTTTATCGGATAAATAACCCATGAAAGATGAAAGACTCAGTCAAAATTGGTCGTTAAAAGAATTTGGTAACTCCGACCAGGTTGTGGGTGGATGGATGAATTTCCTGCTGAACTTCCTGACCAATTCTCATCGTCCCAATAGCCGGGGATTTGGCCCGCTGAAGCCTCATTAATTCCTGGGTGCGAATACTTTGTGCCCAAGAGATTGTTTATTTTAAAGCTGATGTCTAATCCAGGCATCACAAAGTCTCGAAACAGAACATTGGTGTCAAGCACAAAGTAAGGGTCTATTTTCCAGATGGGATTACTGGAAACAGTGACGCGTTTTGAAACAGCACGGCCGTAAGCGGTGATTAAAAGCCTCGGCAGAGGCAATACTGTGGCCCCGACCCAAAGCTTGAGGGGAGCAATATCACCCACCCAACATTCTCGGTCTAATTTAGGAATGCCGTTGAGACTCTGCTGGAAATAGTCGAAACGTCCTAAGTTTCCACAGCGGGGATCTAGGTCATCATCAAGTTTCATTGCCCATGGAATATAGGAGGCATAAGCCCAAAGTTTAACCCGGTAGAAATTCGGCACCGGGATGGATGCTACCCACCCCAAATCGATGCCCAAGGTCTCCTGATCATAGGCGTTCTTATAGGCATTGTTGACCAGGTTGATTACCCCATTGTCTCGTACCCAGTAAGTGCTCACGTGGAGGTTCATGATTTCGGTTTGGTAGGTTAGGTCGAACTCGATGGTCGTGGCTTTTTCTGCGGTTAGATTGGAGTCAGAGGCGACGAGTCCGCTAAAACGCGATTCGCGGATACTGGGTTCCATAAAGGCATAGCCCCCCATGAACTTCAATGTTAACCCCGCGGCGATTTCAGTGACGTAGGCAACTCGGAATGACGTATTGAGGCCGCCGCGGTTATCGGAGAGGCGAAATCCGAGGTCCAAATTATGGTGGGTCAGAAAACGGTATTTTGTTAAGAAATAGAGGGCGTAAAATTGCTGAAAAATTCTCTGTCCTGAATTGGTGGAATTGCTCGCAACATCCGTGTCAAAATCCATTGAAGGAATATCGGTATCGGATTGAACTGTGTAGGCCGCCTTCGTCCAATTTTTAGCGGTGTGTTGCCCCTTATAACGCAGGCCACTGATTAAGATTAGACGGTCGTTCCCAAAAAGATGGTCGGGTACAAACCAACTTAATTGATAATTGCCTTCAATTCCGTAGTTTTCCGCCTCATAAAACTGGAGCATGGGCCCTCCTGTGGTGCGAAAGAGCAGTGAATTGGACTCCGGCCATTCACTTGCCAACAACCGAACCATGGCTTCGGACCTCAAGGACTGATAGTGGGTGGAATATTTTAGGAAGGCCGCATAAAATTTATCTGACCAGATACTCCTATTTTGAAAACGGTCGCCCACAAATTGGGTCCCCAAGCCTCGGTCTCGAGCGTAATACTGAGCTCCCAATTCTAGGGTATCGGTGGAATAGCGGATATCGAGCCCTAAATTTTGATGGGGCGATTGGAAAGCTCCGGCTAAGTTTGAATAGCTGGCAAGGAGATTTGGGGTCCAAAGTTTTTCATCCGAAAAATACTTGGCGTCCAAATACTCGTAGTTATCGGTCACAGAAGGATCGACAAAACCGTGCTCATATCGAAGAGCCACATTTAGATTGAATTCCTTACCTTTGTAGATACTGCTAATATCCGCCAAATAACGAAAGTGGTTGGGGGTGCCCAACTGGCTCTCTGGGGCTCGTAGTCCCGTGAGCGCCGATAGATGAAGTCCCGGCTCATCGGTTTGTTTTTTCGTAATCACGTTGATTAAACCCATGAGGGCGTTTGAGCCAAACATAAGCGAACCAGGCCCATAAACGATCTCCACTCTTTCAATGTTGGAGATCGGAATTTCGGTCTGCTCCATATTGTAGACATGTCCGTGCCACTCAAGATTGTCGATCATGAAGAGAAATTGCGGACCAAAGGAACTTCGTCGTCCGCGCCAATAACTCTTGGTTGCTGTGGCGCCGCGGGGCCTCGAAATATCCATGGCCGGCAAGTCGCTGAAGAGTTCTGAGAGTTCCATGTAGCCGCGTTCTTTAAGCTCTTCTCCCGTGATGGAGATAACCCAGGCCGGCGCCTCCGTTGCTTTCTCTGAAATTCGAGATGCTGATTCCACCGCAGGATTTACCAATTCTTCAATGGTGATCTCTTTGTATTCATCTTCAACCTCCAATGCCTCGACTTTGGGATTCAATAGCTCATCGAGAAACTCAGGTGGCGTGGTTTCTTGGGGAACAGAGGCAAAAACGGTGTTAAAATGGCAACATACAAAGACTGCTATCGCCAGGCAATATTTTTTGATGGCTCTGTCCTCCTTGGCCGACGATAGCTTATTTCGAAGATTTTACCAAGTTTCCAATCAACCCGAGATTTGGTTTTTAAGGAGTGTCACCTGGCGGCTCAGGCCTCTCCAAATCGGTTTAAAGAGCGCTTTAACGCTAGAAAGAGAGGAGCGCAAATTTCTATGGAATTGGGATAAGCGAACTTGCCTTTGGGGGATATGGATGTCACTTGAAGAATTTAAGCTACCAATTGAAATGGTAATAAACGTTCTGCGATAATGACAACAGCGAGTGGGGGGGTATGGATATATTGGATAGCTCAAAGCATGTTTGGGAGCGTGAATCCCCTTGGGTCAAAGTATGGCTTGTAGAGGATAGGCCAATGTTGAAAGTTGAGCACACCATCACCTCAGATGTGTGCCAAAGGCACGGGGTCAATATCAGAAAAGTAACCCCCGGCTTAAGCCACTATGGGGGATTGGAAACCACCGGTATTTCCTACGCCCAATTTACGGTGATGTATGCGTTTATTGCTTTGGCACAAAACAACTTTAGGCCCACCGGGGTTTCTCATGATGATTTTGACGATTTTCTAGCGCTTCGAGACATCTTCCTGCTTTTCGACTCCACCAAGAGTCAGAAAATCCCTATCGGATTCGCAATTCAAGAGCTCTACCAGCAAAAATCCCATGAAACTTCCGGTTTGGAGAGGGAATTTAAGGTAGCCATCAATCAGCCCGTCTACTTTCTCCATAGTTTCGCCCTCGAAGCAGGCAATCTGGGACGGGGCTATGGAAAATATTTTGCCGATTGTGTTCTGGGGCTTGGTCGGGAGCGCTATGGCCAAAATTATACTCGGTTGCTGGTCACTGGAGAACCTAACCAATTCGAGGGAGGAGCCCCGGTGCTCAGTTTTTACGAAAACATGGGCATGAAAATTATCGGGGAAAGAGAGGCCCATGTTTCTGAATTCCAAGCTCGACGAAACTATATTGAAAGCCGAACTCGGACGGAGTGGCTTGATTTGATGGCGACTGTATTTGAAACGCAGCCAGGCTAGCGAGGGGTGACGATTCCAGTCTATCGGTGCAAATTCAATTCAGACTTTTGATTTTGTTTAGAATCTCGACATTGGCTTTCTCTAAATCCACCTTCATCTTTTCGAGCTGTTGCGTCAGAGGATTGGTTTTGCCAAAAAGCTGGGTTGCTATTTCGAGCGCCTCGCGGATCTCCTCAAGTGCTTTGATATATCGCCCCTGTTCAAGCATCTTTTTGCTCATCAAACAAATCCAGAAATCGGTGGATGGGAATTGACCCCACTTCAATCAGTGTAACATAAATGTGATATTCTTTCTTGGGATTTACCCAAAACAGCCTAATATATTTAGATGTTTTCTGGTTTAAGGCGCTGGGTGATGGTTTTTCTCCTGCGAATTAGCCGTTTTGTCTTTTGCACGCTTTCTTTAACCCGTGGATGCCAAGGCTTGGATTTGTTGCTTCACGGTGGCTTGGCCTGCTTCATTGAGTTGTTGCCCATAACGACGAAGGTAATCAGCCTCTCTGACTTTCGTGAATTTTTCATAATAGGTGTCGATGTCGGCGGTGGTTAAGTTGTCGTGTTTTAGGACGCTTTGTCGGTGATTGGCAGGAAGGGTTTCGAAGTTGTCGGGAAGGAGTCCGCGTGTTTTGCAAGTATGATAAAGGGGTGTGCCGGGATAGGGATAAAAGACGAAATAGCCGAAGTCGTCGGGTGCTAAATCGTGATGAAGCTCTAGGGTAGCCTCAATGTCGTCGACAGTTTCTGTGGGAGTGCCAAGGATATAGTTTGCGGTGGTGAGAATGCCCGCTGCTTTCGACCACCGAAACGCATCGATGAGCCGTTCGTTGGAGACTCGGCGGTCCATGATTTCTCGCCGAACCCGTTCTGAGCCAGACTCAACCCCAAAGGTGATATGGGCGCAGCCGGCCTGAGCAAGTTGTTGGAGCATGGCTTCGTTGATGGTTTCGGCTCGGGCATGGAGGGAAAAGGGGGCGCCAACTTCCCGGGGATAGGTTTCGCAAAATTCACGGACCCATTTGTGGTGGATGGTGAAGGTGTCGTCGAGAAAAATGACGTAGTTGAGGGGGCCTTTTTGGACAATATCTTGAAGTTCTGCCACGACGTTGTCGACGGATCGACGTCGGCCGTAGTTGGGGTAGAGTTCGTGGTACATCCGGGCGGCGCAATAAGTACAGGGAAATGGGCATCCTCGTTGTGTGGTCATATTGACCACACCGTATTTTTCGTTGAGCATGTCCCGGGCCATGAAGGGTAGGGTGTCTATGGGGGAGAAGGCGGGTCTTAAGGTGGGCCGCTGACCATCTTGGCACCAGATGTTTTGGATTTGGCCCTCTCTCACTTCGCCTTCCCGTTCGAGGGTATCGAGAAATTCGACAAAAGCGCCTTCCCCTTCGCCCAGACATACATAATCAAACCCCGCGTGGGCGAGCACACTTTCGGCGGCGAAGGTGGGATGGAGTCCGCCTGCGATGGTGGGGATGATACGTTTTTTTCGGATGGCGGCGGCAATATCCCGGGCCCGAAGCCATTGGCGGGAGGTGAGGGAGAAGGCAAGCACATCTGGTTTGTGCCCCAGGACTTTTTTGACAATGGTGGGGATGGACGTTTCTATCTTAAGGTGCAGAATCTCGATGGTGTGCCCGTATTGCCGGGCATAGGCAGCCAGGAAGGCGGGTCCAATGGAGGCTACGGCCCAATCACGTTCCATTTCAACTTCTAAAAATAGGGTTTTCACGGGGTTTCTTGTAGCTCAACACCAAAACAAATGCCAACGGCCTTGGTGTTTGTGCCAGGAAGTATCCTCAAAAACCCTCGGCGGTGGCATCAAACCAAAAATCAACTTGAGATTCTATGTGCGGAGATCTTCCCAAAGACAGCCAAATCCTTGATGCCTTTTGCCAAAAATTCCTTTCAAGAAGTTTTGGAGGCGGCGTTAGTGCTACCTTAGGCTAGATTGAATTCGGTAGTCCCAAGGAAATCCGCATAGGTGGTCCTTACCACCCGAGAAAACCCTTAGGTAGTAGGAGCCCTCATCTTCAACCTTGAGCACCACGCGATAGCCAATGACGTAACTTTGGCTGTCTTCAACCTCTTGGAGGCTAGCGCCCCCTAACTCGGGGGGGCATTCGGTGGCCGCAGCTCCACAGCGTTTTGGCTCGATCTTAACTTCACCGGGGCCGTAGATTTCAAAGATCCCTCCCACATTATAGCCTTCTGTTTGACTGTCTACCTGAATGAGGATTTCTTCTGAAGAAGAGGCCTCGATGACGAAAAAGTCAGAGTCTGCTTGGTCTACGGAAGTTTCGATGGCTTCACTTGTGGTTAGAGGAATGGATTGCTCGAAGCTATTGTTAGGCTCTAGATGTTGACTCAACTCGCCGCAGAGTGTTCTGCAAGATGGCGTTAAGGTGAGAGAGGCGATGAATAACAAGGGTATATATCGATTCATTCTTAAACTCCGTTGCATGTTGTTGGCTTCTTAAGGGGCACCGTTGCCTGCGCGAATCATTTTGAGAGCTGCTTGATAATATGCCCACTTTTCAGACGACATACCAGAAGCATTGAAGGTATTATTTTGCATGGCCAGAGCCATATCTTCCATAAGCGCTGCTTGCTGTTCGGGGTTGAGTTCTTGAAAGCTAAGGCCCGCGTTCATGGCTTCTTCCCAATTGTAGGCTCCGTTTCGGCTTCCGCTTCCGACCGCCGCAGCGAATTGTGAGGCCAAGGCCTTGTGAATATAGTCACCGCCGCCGTTTTGGTTTTGCCAGACGTGGCCCATTTCATGAGCTAAGGTTTCACGACCGCGTTCATTAAGCTTACCGTTGGCACCGTAGCAATCGTCTGCTAGATAGATGGTGTTTCCGACGGTCTTAGATGCTCCAAGGGAGACGGGGCTACCCCGTTTTACTTGTACAAGATCCAAATTCACAGAGTCGCCGTAGAGTTCTCTGAATTGACATTTTTCCTTGTTGCTGAGTTCACGGCTCGGAGGTTCTAGCCCTAGCACGGTCGATCCTGAACTAACCAAAGCTGCTACCCCGCGCATAACGGCATCGACGGCTCCACCGAGTAACCGGCCTGCCGCATTGACATACGACATTCCAAAGTGTTTGAAGGCTTGTCCAAAGTTTCCCTTAAAGAGTTCTTTGAATCCGTTGAAATTGTTTTTGAGGAAATCTGCTGCCATTTCGATGGGGGTTCTGACGATGTCTCGGACTATTCCCGCGGCGGCGGAAGTAATGGTGCGTCCTGCATCGAAGATGCGATGACCAATAATTTTAAAGGGTTTACCTAGGGGGCCCAAAAGCCCTCCCACTCCATCGACGAGGTGTTTGGCGCCATCGAAGAGACCATCTAAGAGTCGACCCGGTGCTTGAAGAATGCCGCGGTCTAAGCCTTGTCCGAGTTCCTTAAAGGCCTGGCCTATTTTGCCTTTGACGATATTGCTACAGAATCCGCCTACGCCTTCTGCGACCCCCTTTATTGCACCGCCTATGGCGCTTCCAATTCCCTTGAGTACGGATCCAGCTGCTTTAACGGTGGACTTGGCGGCCTTACCCAGAGCTTTACCCACTGCTTTACCTGCTTTCTTGATACCATTCCACGCGGCTTTGAAGGGATTCCAGAATTCTACCTCCACTTCTTTTCCGTCGACACGGATCACGCCCTTGTCATTTTCGTTTTGAATATCTTTGATTTGAGCTTGGCTGAGTTTTTCGCCACCGAGGATGCGCCGGAACATTTCGCCTTCATCTCCAGCGGTATCTGCTTTATTTAGGGCATTATCTAGGTGATGCCCTGCCTCTTCCACGAAAGTTTCTGCCGCAAGCTTTGGATTAGAAAGGAGATTTATGTTGAGATAAACGGTTTCTTTTTCTGAATCATAGGCTCCGTGAGCACCTTGTAGCACCGAGTTATTAACGAATTGGATTGGTGGTAGAAATGAGAAATTACCATGAAGGGCTTGATTGCGGAATTGCTCGGCCTTTGCCCGGTCGTAGTTGGCGCCGAAAACTTGCTTCATGAAGGCATGAAACTCTTTTGGGTTTTTGGCTTTGGCGCTAAATTGTTGCTTGAAGGTTTCTTGGAATTGCTTATATCCCGAAGTGGTGGTTGTCGATTGCCGAAAGCATCGGAGATTGTCGAGGGCGCTTGTGGATTGGTTGGGGTTGGCTTCTCTCTTTTCTGTGGTTACCTGTTCGGATTTGGCATGAGCACCTTCGATTTTACTAAGATTGGGACGGGGAATGGATTGACTGGTGGTTATTAGGGCTGAGCGCATGGTTTATTCCTATCATAGTTAGTGTGTAGTGATTTGGGATGCCTTAACTTTAAAGTGAACTCTACGGCCTGGGTCTTTGATTTTATGGGTCTACAGTTGAACGGATGACGGTGGTTATTTTTGTGGGTGATCGTCATCACTTTTTGTCGATTTTTATGGGTTGTTAGGAGGCCTGATTACATCGTGTTGAAAAAGCACCGCGTATGACGTCACTTTTTCTTGCTCTTGTTTCGGGATTTCCGATGATGGGATTGGGTTGTGATAACAGGGATGGCATACAAATTTCGCTTGGTTGCTCAGGCTCTTGAGCGCCAGGTCGTTGCTTCGTTATCCTTAGTCTTGGTATTTTTACCACGGAGTAGTGCCCCGCATACTGATATAAATTGAGCTCACCGCCTTTTTGGGTGTCGAGTTTTGGGTTGGCCCTGAAGAGTGGGTTAGGTGAGAGCCCTCTGCTTAGGGTGGGGTCGTAAACCCACTTGCGAAAATGGCACAATCCCGTGGCTTTGTCTGGCTTGTGGTCCGCGAGCAATTGCGTATCGAACCTTTGCTTCCTGCCCAGATTGTAGTTTTACTGTTTTTCTTAAGCTTCTCAAAACTGTATGTTTATCAAGCTTTCCAAATATCCTTGCTAGATGCAAAAGACCAGTAATAGCAGCAGAAGCCCACTTATCCTCATAAGTTATGAAAGATAGATATATTTCTTGAACCCATTTCCAGTCATCTAGTTCGCTGATTTATTTTAGGAACTGGTCTTCTAGGCTTCAACGAACCAGTGCCAGGGCTAAGACCGCCAGTAACAAAGGAATCGTTACCCCAAACGTCATTTGAACGCCGTAGCGTCGCCCAGTGGTGCCTTCTTGCAAATACCCCCACCAGTAAACGAACCGCGCAATACAAAAATAGACAGCCAGTATGGGGACTAGGTGCAATTGGTCGCTACGAAGAAGGCTGGCTAAGGTCACCAAACAGGTGGCAAACCAGATGAATTGCTCAAGGTGATTTTGCATTACACGACAATGAATGAGCAAGGTAACGCTCGGTTTATCAGAGATGGGGTTGTGGGCCCCTTCGTTGAGCCGTAAGTGCAATATATAAGTGCAAACAGCTGCGTATGGAACCAGGGCAATGAGCATCCATGGGAGCGAGAAAACGACCCGCTCGGCTGCCGTAAGCTCTGTGGTTAGAGCGCCGATACCAAGTGCATATGCACCCCAAATCACCGCAAAAGTTCCGGGAAGGGTGAAGCCAACGGACGAAAGGATGCGCGCCTTTCTTTGGGATTTCATTTCATTCATGAGGGAGTTTTAACAGAGCCCTCAAGCTTGGCCTAGGGGATTTTTTTAAGCTTGCCAGACTTTGGGGTTGGGATCGCTCGCCGGTGAGGTTCGTGCTTCTCGTGTGTCGAAATCCATGCCGCCAACCACGCTGCTTTAATGTGGCTTGGCTTAAGGGGAGCCACATTAAAGCAGCGTGCCCTCGTCGTGTCTTCTTTCCACAGAATTCAAAAACTTCACCATCCGCGGTTTGGCAGGCATTGTGGCGGTGGGGGGGGGATTGGTCGAGGATGTCTCTCTGCGGTTTGCCCACCTTGGATTGAACTATGGTCTCCAATTTTTGCTCCGATTGGATCGCAATTTGGTCAAATAGGTCGATTCGGGTGCTTTGGAACGTTGGTGTTGAATTTGTGGTAGAACTCTTCTTTTTTTCTCTGGCCCTCACGGGTCTTTGGGGCGGAGTTTGTTTTGGGCGGTGGTCGGCTTGGTTGGTAAGTGTTTCTGGTGCGCACCGTGTCAGGTCGACAATTGAGACTGAGGAAAAGTGGCTTGTGCCTCCTCTATCGAACGACGCTTCGAAGCAGACGTCTAGATTTTGGTCATTCCAATGGGCAGGCAATAGAGCGTGAAACGGTCGCGTTTGTCCCCGAAGAGGGTTTGGTGGCTAGGTTTAATGGCAAAATCCAAGACAAGTTGCCGCCCCTCCTTGATGCTCTTTCCCTCAAAACGCAACATTTTTCCGCCCGCCCCGATAAACCTTAAAAGATGCGATAAGTGCCTGTAATAAAGGATAAAAGTACATTCTGAAAATGGGGGGAACCATGAAGATAGATCAATCACCAGCCAGTTATGCAAAGAGCCCAACCATCCCTCGCTCCGTTACTACCGCGCAAGAGATCGAACCTCGGCCCCTAGGACTTCTATCCGTGTCAATGCCCTCGAGTGATAGAGTTAAACCCACAAAAGTGAAGCCCGAAATCCAAGCATTGGTAACTCCATCGCAGAGTGTGCGAGCAAATCTACTCAAACCAATTCCATTGACAGCCGAAGAAATGATGGCAGCTCGGGAAGCGGCCGACGAAATTTATTCAGCCCTCGATCCATTCGATGCCTACTGTGTTAAACCCGCAGATTCCAACACTGTGCTCGAAGTACTTCAAAGTCTCAGCGCATCCGAAATCATGGCGTTAAAGCGAGTATTTAGAAAAGAACACGGCGGAGATATGGGTTCGCTGCGGTCTGCATTCAACACCTCGATGTCAGGGAGAAGCCTCTCAAAAGCACTCTCCCTCCTCGATCGGGCTGCTGCCTCAAGCCTGCGACAAAATTCACTGCCTCTTCACGATTTTTCTGTCGATCCTTCCGGACTCAAAGGAGCCTGTTCCGACGGTCGACTCAGAGCCGAAATTCAAAAGGTCGTTGAATTACGCCAGGATGGAAGAACCTCTTCTTACGACTTACACTCTTCTCATGAAGCAACATCAAACAACCGCATGCGCTTGTTGGTCGACGGCGATGAGGCCTATCCAGTATTATTCGATGCGATTGGAAGCGCCAAAGAGTCGGTCCATATTTCTTATTTTCAATTTCGCGACGATGAAACAGGAAAAGCTCTTGCTGACCTCTTGGCCCAAAGGGCCCAAGCCGGTGTCAAAGTAAGACTCATGATGGACCAGTCCGCAAGACTTCAAAAAGGCCAAAATAATGCTCTTTTTGTGGGTATGCAAACCCAAGGGGTTGAAGTCATTGAAAACCGACTATGGAAAGCACGTTTAGACACCGATAAAATTCTGAGTAGACCAGACCACCGAAAGATGGTCATTATCGACGGTCAAACCGCCTTCACAGGCGGCATGAATATTGGCGATAAATACCGATTTCACTATCACGACATCATGGTCATGCTCCAAGGAAATATTGTTAATCAATTGCAATGTGAATGGATTAAGTCATGGTTCTACCGCGAAGGTACCATCGACCCATCCTTGTCCCCCCAGGAATTTGTTGAGAATTACTTTCCAAAAGCCAAAACAACCGGTGCCATGAAAATCAAACCGGCCCAACACATTCCATCCACGCACAGTGAGATACGTGATACCTATTTGCAGATGATCGCCGAAGCCCAAGAATCAATCTACCTGCAAACCCCCTACTTCACAGTCCCTAAAATGAAGCAAGCTCTCCTCGATGCTGCTAAACGAGGGGTGCCCGTTCATGTGGTTATCCCGGGAGAAAATGATGTAGCCCAATGTGCCTATGCCTGCTCTTCAATGTACGAAGAACTCGTCAGGGGCGGTGTCCATCTTTATGAGTATCCCGGCTTTAACCACTGCAAGTTCATCATTACCGATGAAAAAAGAGTGAGCCTTGGAAGTTCTAATTTTGACGGATTGTCGCTCAACCATATTTACGAAACAAACCTAAATATTGAAGACCCAGAATTTGCCAAAGAAATGCTCACGCGCTTTGTGCTTGAAGACACCCACAGGTCAAAAGAGATATCGATTGCAGATGGTATCAAAGCCAATACCCTTTGGAATAGATTCTGGGGTTGGTTCGGTAACTATCTTTAACTTAGAGCGGCTTTCGCCGTTTATGAACATTCCTGACGAAAATCCATCATCCGTCTTCTCGGTATCCAATATTTACATTTCAATCATGGAAAATCCCTCCGGACATTCTGCGGAATTGAAACTCACCCCCCGCCAATGTTCGAAAGAAGGCTCATCCCACTAAGAGCGCCAGGTCTTTCTTTGCATTTTGAGAAAAGCAAACCAGATACGCAATGGATGCGCTCTCAAAAACACCGGGGCTGCCGTTTCAGGGGGAGGTTGCAAACCGGTTTTTTTTGAGAACCTGTTCAGCCTTCACGATGGGGGCATAATTCACGCCCAGGCCCACAAGGAAATTGAGGAGTTTCTCCGTTATCTTTTGTGTGTACCGGTTTCCCAGCTGAGGAAGTAGGCGGTGACCAAAGCAACCAAATCCGAGAAGGTGGATGGGAGTAAGAACGCCAAGGGATGCAGTAAAAAGCCCATGGGTCGAAACCGGTTGATGCGCCGGGTGACTGGCATTAAGGTTGGTTAAGGTCTCCAAGTTCGAGGTCCGGGTGAGCAACGTTGAGTTTATCATTTGGGGAAGCTGATGGCTTGGTTTATTGTGTCTTAGGGTGAATTGTTTCGTGGCGAGCTTTTGTCCCTATAATGCGACTTGTCTTGTTTTAGTTTAAAATGAAATGAGTTGCTTGAGCCGTGGGGATAAAAATGGACGACGTGGCTTAAATTAGAATAGTAAGACAAGGGGGATTGGAATAGGTGTTTGGCTTGCGCTGCTCTTGATTAAGTTCTAGAATCTCAATAGGAGACCTATTTCTCAGTTTGCCTATGAAGTGAACATGATTCACGCGGTCCTACACACCTAGTCGACGATTCTGAATACTTCCCAGCGCGTAGATCCAGAGACGACCACTTCGCTCATCTTCTTACCCCAGTCTTGATGCATCGATATAGAGGCAATTTTGTCAAAGAACTTCTGCAAATCATCGAGCCCCGAAATCTCGGTCTCCATCTCAACCAAGGCTTCACTCGCCCCAACAGATCCAGTGAGTATTCGTGACCGCGTGATATCAAAATCAGTCTGCGCTCCAATTTCCTTATTCCATTCCTTGAGTAGATTGATTGCTTCGTTCTTATGGCCAAAGCGGGCCTGAAACTGCCAACGTGCGAGCATCATATCGAACAACTCTCCTGTAATAGTCTGCTCGAAAGCAAATGGCTCTCAACCAGAGGTTGCATTGTAAAATTTATCTAATAGGGCATAGAGCGAACAATGCAACTTTTTTTATTTTTCGCCTCTCATGCTTAGACTCGGCCGGTTATGCAGGAAACCCAAACCAAACCTTAAAGCCCTTGAATGCCGGTCTCTTAAGTATATCGCCATGGAATGGATTTGTTATATAAAACCCACACCCGGAATTAGGCGCACTTGTTACTTGTGAATCCTCGGAGCTATCTCAAGGCCTTAAAGTTTAGCATGTGGAGAAGAGGAGGCACTGGCTCCGATCGCATTTGGTGGTTTCTCTTTCACCTGTCGATGGTCTTTCAGTTATGTTATTGAGGTGTATATACTTCGTCATTTCTCTCGTTGCTCGAGCACTCCTTGCCCTAAACTGAGAAAACTACGGTATTGGCACCGCTCTTAGCTATAGAGATTTTCACAGGGTTGCCGTTGTTGGAGGTGGCTTGGGGTAAAAAAGGTTGAGCCACTTTGGAATCTAAAGGCATTTCCACTGACCGCGTTCTTTGAGGTGGGTGTGCTAGAAGTGCCAACGAACACGACGGTGTTTTTTTTATCCTGGAATGACGTCGCCAATAAGGGTGTGTATGAGACCATTCGGCGATTAACCGTTCAATGGTCTACATGGATAAGACCACGGGCAATCAGATCTTCAATATTGCGATAGCTGAGGTTTTAGAGAATATGCCACCGAATCGAGGGAAATATGATGTCTTTGGAAAAATGACGGGTTGGAAATTTCATGTAGAAAGTTAAGCGTTGTCATGGGTTCTAGCCAGTTTGCGCAAGAACAGCATCGCAACGCAGCGTGGCTAGATTCCCCCCGGTCTACTGTCATCATTCCACATGGTAATCCACCGGGCGCAAGCACCTCGCTACGGTGAAATCCGGCAATGCGCTGAATGATTTTGTTGTGACAATAATCGCAATTTGGTCGCTTTCTTCGCATCTAGTCTCGTGTGAAAAATTGCCACAGGAACCATATTTTTGGCGACCCTATTAAGACCCTGTGTCATATGTTCTAGACCGCACAGCGTCGGCTTATGCTATGTGAGTCCTGATTCCACCGACCACCCAATTGCCAACATTGGACGCTGCGCCGTGCGCGCTTGCTGGCATCTGGCGCGTTGGGAGGGTTGCAAGTGAGCGTGCCACTTGGTGTTCGTTTTGCCAAGGATTTTGCCCGTGGTCTGTTGGCTGATTACACTCTATTCGCCTCATTGACCTCGGCGATCTCTAATTGCAAATGGATGTATAGGTTTGTGGCGTTAAAGTAGACCTTCCCCGACGATTGAAGGTAGTTGACCGGCGCGGCAATAAAGCGGCGGGGCGTCTGACAGAAAAGTCCCGGGCTGGCTTCTTTTTTGTTAAAAATGGCACTTCTGTGGTGATTGCTGTCGAAATCTTCCAAACAAGAATTAAGTTATGTCGTTTTTTGCACGGTCACTCCCCTAGGGACGGAGAATTTAGGCCTTGGCAAGGTATTATGCTATTTCTTGCTCAAATCTATGGGTTTCCGAGAAGCCACTCGATCCCATTTTCAAACAGGCGGTTTAGCTTTAACAGACCTTGAGGATTTGAAACGCTGCAGTAATTTTCGGTGGTCAAGATGTTCGCGTTAAGATAGAGCGTGCGCTGGGGAGGTGCTCCATTTGTTTCTGTTGCGAAGACAGCCGGTGTTGTGCCCGATTCTCTATCCGGGTAACCATCCACGCCATCAACGACGCAGCCTTCCCCTTCCATGAGCAGAACGATATTCTTGGCGGGTGTGCTGGTTGGTATCGAGATTATGTCGGAATCGTCATAGTATTCAAATTGCTCTACTGTTCCGTGTTCGCCCACGATGACGGGGTGAGTACTCGCATCTGTGTCAACACGAAATGTAAAGCCTTCGGAATGGGCACAGTTGTGGGTATACTCAGTAATAGAATAGAAATTGAAGAAGGTGCTTTCTTCTTCGTTGTGTTCGTCGCTGGTTTTTTTGGCCTCATAGCCTAGGTCATCTCCCAAGAAGAAGAGCGCCTGACCGTTGTCAGAAGCGTTTTTTAGCGCCTGGGGCAGTGAGTCGGAGCTCGCTTGGGCATAACCTCCGTTGTGGTAGATAACGATGGGGGAGTGTTTAATATCATCGTATACCACTCCCTGCTCTTCATCCGTGTCGTAAATAAGGGTTAGGCTTAGACCCAGATCAGTTAGGAGAGCGTTAATCTGCCCGATTTCCCGATCTTGTAATGAAACACCTTCACAAGTTAGAGTGACACCCGCATCATCTTGTCTTTCATTCATCTTCTTGAGGCCCTTGGAGATGATCAGCACCACTTCTGCGCAGTCGGCTATCTCATTATTATTCAAGTTGGGGAGGGTTGTGTCGCTCTGTTCACAGCATGGGCCACCCATTGTTTCGGAATGTCCATATACGGGATTGCAGCTGCACGTATAATTACCGTCCGTGTTCTCGCAGGTGCCTCCTGGGCCACAATCAATCGTTGTACATTCATTAATGTCAGAACAACCGTTTTCCCCTTTTCCTGTTCCCTCATACCCTTCCTTGCAAGTGCAGGTAGGCGCTGCTTTCAGATTATTGACGCAGTTGGCCTGGCTGTGACACCCACCGTTTTCGTCTTCGCATTGGTCGATATCGGCGCAGGAGGGAGCCGCACCATGATTGTTTGTGCAGGCGGAATAGGTGGCATCTCCGCACCCACCATTCTCGGTTTGGCATTCGTCGACATCTATGCATTCGCTACTGCCGGGGAGATTATGGCAAGTGAGATAGAGATAGGCACATCCACCGTTATCTTCGAGGCATTCGTTAATGTCAGTACAACCGTTTTCTCCTTTTCCATTTCCCTCATACCCTTCCTTGCAAGTGCAAGTCGGTGCTGCTTTCGGGTGATTGACGCAGTCGGCCTGGCTGTGACACCCACCGTTACCTATGAGGCATTCGTTAATGTCAGTACAACCGTTTTCTCCTTCTCCATTTCCCTCAAACCATTCCTTGCAAGTGCAGGTCGCCGATTCCCCCACGTTGTTGGTGCAAGAAGCATCGGTATGGCACCCACCGTTACCTATGAGGCATTCGTCGATATCTGCGCAGGTGGGAGCCGCACCATGATTGTTTGTGCAGGTGTAATAGATGGCGTCTCCGCACCCACCGTTACCTATGAGGCATTCGTTCATGTCAGTACAACCGTTTTCTCCTTCTCCATTTCCCTCAAACCATTCCTTGCAAGTGCAGGTCGCCGATTTCCCCACGTTGTTGGTGCAAGAAGCATCGGCATGGCACCCACCGTTCGCTATGAGGCATTCGTCGATATCTGCGCAGGTGGGAGCCGCACCATGATTGTTTGTGCAGGTGTAATAGGTGGCGTCTCCGCACCCACCGTTCGCTATGAGGCATTCGTCAATGTCATCACATTTCGTGTCCTCTCCTAAAACATTATCGCCAGCAACGTTTGTGGTGCCAGCTTCGCAAGTCACACAAATGTTGCTTATTACCTTCTGGTTTTGGCTACATTCCTTTGGGTCGCAGGTGGGCTCATCACCGTACCAAGTGTCGTGCTGACAGCGGATTCGGATGTCGCCGTTGAGCACGTAGCCATTGTTACATGAAAAAGTGGCTAGCAATCCATAGGCTTGGTTATCGTAGGTCACCGATCCATTTCTGATTTCTAATTCAGGACATTCTGTTTCGTCCGAGTCCTGTATTCCGCAGCTTGTCCCAAAGGACGCCACACAGACTAAGTTTAAGATAGTCCACAATTTCCGCCCTCCTAAACTCATCGTTAGCCCCCCCCCTTATTTAGCAAGGTATTAATCTAATTCTATGGTTGTAGGTAGTCCGGCGCAACGACTATCCAGCTCAGATCGGTAACCACAGAAAATGAACGAATTCCTATCGGCAATGGACTCGTCAACAAGTTTCCTGGATTTTGCAGCAAAACCACGAGGTGTGGCCGATAGACTTGCGAGCTTTTCAGGGAAACCTTCGCATTCACACCCTGATTCTAGACGGTGTTCAACGTCCTCCGAAAAGGGGAGTGGATAGACGATGCCTCAGAAACTGCGACCACCGACGACCGATGACTGCTTGATGAGTGTGCCCTGGTTTCTGTGTGACATGATTTTCTTCGAGGGCGGATTTCACCTTGGTTTGATACCGGCGCCCAATGCCTAAAACAGATATCAAGCACCTGGGTCTGCCTGGTGATTCTCCAAGATTGAGCCCGCCGAGAGTTAAGAAGACCTGTTTTGAAGATTGATGACCGCTATCCAGTAGTGGCTTTGGGCCGATGCGTTTTGCCTCGTTATTTTGTCGGCATTTTGATGTCTTTAGAGAAGGTTGCGAATAAGGGTGGGGTTATTTTTTTGCAGGGATACGGGGCGTGAGTGGATTCGTTACATTGCCTTTGGTGGAAATGGGGGTTTGAAATCCCTAGGGATCTCAAGCGGCTTACGCGACGCACTAGAAACACGAGCATGTGGTCGAAGCTCTAAGGTTATTTAAGCAGACTTGGCATAGCTCTTTATGGGATTTTGGGTTTTCGTTTTAGCCGCGCATATACCCAAGAAGTCCCTGGACACCCATCTCCATAATCTCTTCTCGCCGCACCTCTTGCTCGCCCCCAAGCAGAACATAGGCCATGGCTCTCCCGAGCTCTCGGTCAACCTCCCGTCCCTGCCACCAGGTATCCTCACCGAAGCACGCCGCATACACAAAGGTTGCGACCTTCGAGCGATGGTAATCTCCGGTGGTATCGGAAAAACTCGGAATATCACCCTTGTAGCCTTGAAACTCCCGATAGTGGGCGATTTGGGCGTGATGTCGACGACTGCGATACGCAGCATGGAGGCCTAAATGCCACAGACTCCACCCGCAATTTGCACCGGCCCCGTCGATAACCTACTGCCTGCTCGGTATTTTCTGCGTCGGATTTTATAGCAGACCTTGCGGAAGTGGTACATGCTAGGGTTGGCTCGAAGGGCCACGGGAAAAACTTCATCGGATTCTTTTTTTTCGGCCCACCGTTTATGAATGGTGTTTAGCTCGCTGAATCATTCCAGCCTCGATAGGTGTTCTAAGCGCCCCCAGGATATTGACACCACCACCCGCCACATCCAGAGCAGTTCCTGTGGCTGTGCTGGCGCCATTTGAGGCCACGTTGACCCCCCAATGGGCAGTTTCAGGCCCCGCTGCACTCAAATCGATGATGGCTTCCCCCAGATTACGTCGGAACTCCCGACGTGGTACTGTGGGATCGTTTCGGGCGTGAATGACCATACCCAATGTTGCCCTCGAACTTGTTAGGCCGGCAAGGGATGCCCAATTACTATGAGTAAGCAGCCCTTGTCCTGTATTTTGGGCACCGACGCCCAGGAAATGATTGGTGACAATGGCGTCAGCGGCTGCGACTAAATCATGATAGGGAGGTCCGATGGTACTAAGCGTATCGCCATATTCTTCCATGAAGCCGCTTGGGTCTTCACTGAGCATCCCTTTTTGTACGGCAACGATCTTAGCGACAGCTTCGTCCTTATTGTTATTGCAGCTTTCAACCACCCTTTGGATCGCGGTGTTTGTGTCGGTTGCAACGTCCCTTTGAGGGGCAAAGCTGACATGAGCCGATGAAGCATTGAGGAGTGAGGGTTGCGAGAGTTCTTTGTCTTCCTTTGCCGGAAGTTCCTCGATGTTGAAGCCGGGTTCCAAACTTGAATAGAAGGCCCTATCCTAGTCGGGGCTCCCGTTATTGACATATCGCTGAACATTGACATCTTTTAAGTAGAGATCGACTTGATTTGAGTACATCCAAGCAAAGGTCTTGCCAAACTTAAAGAGTTCTCCAATAAAATTCACTTTACGCCTTTGGTTGCTTCTGAGTTCCCCATAGAGGTCCCACATTGGATAAGGGAAGAGTTGTTGGTTAAAATTTTGGATGAGCCTTTGGTTGGTAGTGAAATCCCTCGTATTTGGGGTTCGCCAAAGCCAAAGGATGATTGCCTCGTATAGGTCGAAAAGCGCCATCGGTCGGTGATTGCGGTTCGTAAACCGGATCATGATGGGAATTTCTTTCTTCATTAAGGTAATCAAGCTTGAATAATTCCTCCGTGAATTCGATTCCCAAAGTACGACGATTAATCAATCAAGCTTTTTTGTCGTTTGATTTTCGGATATCTTTTCCTTCTCGGGGCAACTTTGCGAGGGTTGTGTCGCCGGATTCCTGTGGTGTGAGATAGGATAGAGTCGCGTATTGTCTGTGGTCCCAATGTTGCTCCATGGAAGCGAAAAAAATCATTCTTAATGATGAACCAAATGTTCTCGCAAAGCATCCAGGGATATTCTCTCATTCGGAAACTCGATGGTGCACTTGAAAGCAGTTGTCTTGGCATCTTTAAACTCCCACAGCCATGATTATAGTTGCCGGTTTATTCGCAGCATCTAAAGATTAAAGCCGAGTAAAGGGCAAGTTCGCTTGCTTGGAATGGAGTTAGTGGGTTTGTCACGGCAGTATTCAGGCCAAACACCGAGCAAACTATCTTTTAGGTGAAAAGAAAATGTTCCAGTCTCGCGCCAAATTAGATCCATCGTATCCGAACGCCGCGCCCGGTGCGAGAGGCACACCTTTCTGATTCATCTATTCGCTCCAACCTTCTTTTCGCACTATTTTTCGCAACCTTCTGCAATGCCACCCGATAAGAGTTCGTACTGTTGGTTTGCTTGAGAGAACGAGTTTTTCTAGGCGTTTAGATTAGATACGAAAACAACAAGTACTTCACGCCCATACGAAGAGTAGTGGCCGAACATGATAGCCGAAGATGGTAAACCATCCCACAAAAAAAACTGTGCCAAAAAGGCACGCATGGAGCTTGGAGTGAATAAATGCTAAAACGGTCCGTGTCGCTTCCATTCCTACCGCCTGCGTCGCATGATTCTCCGCAAGTATGGACGAACTTCGTTCCCGAAAAAGAACGGAGCCACCCATTGCCAAAATCCCTCTTTGAGGACACCGCTGCAGTGAGGGCCTACGTTAAAAAGACTCCGCTCCAACCGTTAGAGAAGATCAGCAAGCTGACATCATACCCAGTATTCTTGAAAAATGAAGCAGAACAGCGCGGCCCGTCGGCCATCGCCGGAATCCCACTCGGCGGGTCGTTCAAAAGTCGTGGTGTGTTCATGGAAGTGTACCGAGCATTCGAAGAAGTGATGAAGTCCCCGAATCGACGCACTGTTTTCGAAAAGGGGTTAAGAATCGTAACTCAATCAACCGGCAATCACGGCATCGCGATGATTTACGCCACCGCCGCTGCAGCAACGCTTTTTGCTCGAAGCGTCCAATCTTCTGACCCCGAATTAGCCAAAGCTATCTACAACACCGAACCCATGATCTTTACCCTCGCAGGGCTTCCAGATATCAAACTCAACGGAATGAAAGATGCACTTGAATCCTATCGACAATGCATCAAGCGCCCTCATCAAGGACAAATCGACAACCAATATCCGAGTTACGAAGATGCCCTCAATGCTAGACAAGCTTTTTTGAATACGCAGAGCGAACAAGCCCGGTACATGGACCACGGTGGCCAAGATATCATGGTGGGCCATGGAACCGCCGGGTTAGAAATCCATGAACAACTCAAGCTCGTGGGCTTGAACTCCACAAAAAAGGTAGCCGTACTTTTACCCGTTGGGGCGGGAGGACCATTGGGTATCGCTGCAGCCCTTAAAGAGTCGCGACCGAATGTGATTACCATTATGGTTCAACCGAAGGGATATGACGCTTTCGTCCGCACTTTGCGCAAAGGGAGTATGCAAAAAAATATCAAGAGTCCCCCCCCAACTGAAACCGTCCAATGCGGTAACGAAAAAATAGATATTGTCTTTCCCGACGGCGTGGCCGTCGACGCTCCTGAATCTGCGGCAGTTCCGATTGCTCATGCCTACCTAGACGGAGCCGTTAGTGTTGATGAAGTCCAAGCGTATAACCAAAGCGGGGTTATTCTTCTCCACGACGTGGGAGACCACTACCCCAACCGAAAAGACGCGAAAGTTGGCGGAACGACCGCAATTACCGCGGAAGCTCTTCTTCAATTAACCAAAAGCCAAAATCGGTTGTTAGCCGGAGTGGATGCTGCGGTCCTCTTGGGGACAGAAGGAAACGTCTCGCATATTGTGGACGCTCACTTAAAGGCAAGACTTCCCAACGTTAACACCATTACCGAATCATCAACCTATCGAGCACGGCCTCTGCTTCGTCGAACCAAGACCTTGGGGAATCACAACACGATATAGGACGGAAAATCCAGGTAGTACGAGACCAACTCTGGAGGTTCAGAGGCGTGAAAGTCAGGTCATGAAGACCCACTGCGGTCTTAAACTTGAGACGGTGCTACAATTGCTGGCACAAATGTCATCAATCAATCTCAGTAAATCCAAAGAGACCGATTATCAACGTCGAGCCTCCAATGAAGAAATCACCCATTTGTCTGCAGGCGTCGATGTCATTATTACATTCGTTATCATCCTTGCTGTAATCGGGGCCGGCAAACCTAAAGCGTGACTAGATTTCCATCGCTGATTACGAGGGGCTGAGCAGTAACCCTCGCGACAGGCCCCCCCCACACAACTCCGTCGCCTCCGGCCAAGGTTGGACCAGCCGCCTTTTTTACGTTACTAGCGCTCTGGCCCACATCTCTGGCTGAGGTACACGTTATGAAGAGACCACACATCCGACACCCTGCACTATGGCGTGTCGTCGCCGTCTTCTTGCTTCTGGGCTGCAGCTGCGCCAGGCCGGCGGACCGGATGGCCATCGAAGTCACCGATCTTGGGATAGGCAAAGAAGGCATCCAGATAGCAGCGGGCACCGTGATGCCCCTGGCCGAAGCCCCACCATGGGGTGATGACACCACTCTGGTCGGCACATTCAACGCCAAAAGAACGACCACCCCCAAGAAGGCTTGGGCCACCTTACCGATCCAAGGTGTTTCGGCCCACATCACCGTGGCTCAGGTCACGCTTCACCCGCTCCCTGACAAAAAAGATACGCAATACCCATCGTTCGAGTTTGCCGACACCGTCACCGTGCACCGCGCCCCCGAGTCATTTGGGGAGTCGCCTTTTGCTTTGCTGGTGGTTCTAGAGCGCGGGCTACCCATTGGTATTCTCGAAGCCCGCCACGCACGAAGTGCTCCCTACACGGCTCAAGAGCTATTTGACCTCGCCCTCGGGCACGTGAAGGCTTTCAGACTCCCCGAGGCGAATCAGACCGCAGCCATTGCCACCAAGCTAGACCCAACCCATCAAGATGCCCTGGCATTGGCCGCAGCCCTCTTGGATAAAGACAGCCCCGAGCAAGCAAAGACCCTGCGGAAAAAGATGACTCGAAATCCTACCACCTTGGCCGTGCCTGCCAATCTTCCAGATGAGGTTGCCTGGTTGATGGATCACGGGCTGAAAGCCAAGCGTTATGGATTGGTGGTCACCGCCATCTACAAACAACAAATCGAACGCGACACCCCAAGTGATGTAACAGCCATCTGGCAATATCTCACCACTGGCGAGCCCATGGGCCCGAGTGACCAAGGCGGGCCACCCGAGCTTACGGCCCAAGGTGAAGTGCATACCTGGTTGCCCGGGCGGGGGTTGCGCGGTCTCTGGAACAAGGTGAGCACTCGGCTCGATCTGAGCGCCCTCGAAATCCTTAGTGGCGTCCCCATATTTGTGTCGGGGCCCCACCGGGGCAATCGGCTCAATATCAATTCGGGACCCACCTTTGGTCACTACAACCCAGCGTTTATCACTTGGTTTCGAGAAACCATCATCCCGATTCTCACCTCAGATGCGGTCTACAAAGCCGTCGACGGCGGTTATGGCCGGAGCTTGAAGAACCTGGGGCGTGCGTTTGCAGCGGCCTATGGTCACGTGGCGAGCGACAGAGAACTTTGGGGGCGGATTGCTCGTGAGTACCACCGCAAATTCGAGAGTGCGCCGCCCACTGGAGGGAATGCGGGTATGCATCTCCAAGAGCGGTTCCGAGCCTTCAGCGACCGACAAAACCGAGAGGGGCTCGATTGGTACGAGACCAACGTTGCCGCCGGCTTCTGGATCCGCCGCTACATCGACGGCACCCATGCCAGCATCCACCGAGGCTTGATGGAGCTGCTAAAAGTCTACGATCCCCAGACCTACTCGAAGTACCACAAAGATTTTGGGCCCGAAGTAGACGGCGCCTGCATGAGCAGGTGCATAGATACATGCATGGCAACCTGCGTAGACGAAGGCTTTGGCGACAACTGCGGCGGAGGCTGCCAGGACAGCTGCCTGAGTGATAAGTGCGCGCTGCCAACCGGCGTGCCCACGCTCACACCCCACGAGACCCATCCGCACCCAGGCACCTGCCACAAAGAGAAAGTTCAGCGGAATATCTTCGGCGAAGAGATTCGGCGTGAGGAATGGATAGCCAACGATACGCCGCCAGCTAAAACCAAGGTGCGCATGTGTGAATCGGCCGACACAGAGGCCATTCGCAAGCACCCCGATGTGCTACCCAGCCTCGATGAGGCCAAGACCTCGTTTGTGCGCTGCTCGGTGGTCGCATTTGAAGGCGAGCCCAACCACAACCTATTGCTCGAGTTTGGTGAAGATACCTTCAGCACGCACACAGTGATGGCCGTGGAGGTCAAGCCAGATGCTCCGCCCCAGCTGGTGTTTTCTACCCATGAGAACGGAGACGGCAGAACGGTCTCGGTGAGAACGCTCTGCGATACCGATGGTGACGGCAAAACCGAGGTGCTTACGGTGTCCCAAACATGGAAAACCTTGCCAGAGGTCACCGTGCATACGTTTGGGCCGGCCCAAACTCAGGCGCCTTGAGGCTCCGAGCGCTCCAATCATCAACCTACGGCTTTGGCTGTCACAGTTACATCGGTGTTTGATTTCTGAGCAACGGCGACCCCATAATCGGACGACTGCGTTTCCCTAAGCGGGCTCCGTAGTCCCCGGCACAAGCGCTTCGGCGGAAAACCGAAAGACGATAAACTAGCCGCCTGTATCTTTAATTTTAATTGAAAACTCGGCACTGGGTAGTGCGTTGATTTTGGATTTGGTTAGGGTAAATGCGTCCCAACTTGAGGCGGTATCCAAGTGCACGAATGAATCAGTATCACTGAGGGCATCAAGGCGTGCGAGCTTGGATGCCTCGTCCCAAAATGTCATGGTGGGGATGGGGTTGGTGGTGCTGTTTAGGCGGGCCGCCAAGGCAATGTCTTCGATGGATAAAGGCGAGTTTTCAGGGGCGGTGGGTTACAGTAGCCCCTTTGTTCTTCTGTATGGCCGCTTTAATGGTTGGGGTGGGCTTAACTTCGGTGGGGCCTCCGAGGGCAAATCCGAGCAAGGCGCCGTCACTTTGGCCATTGCCCCAAACAACATGGTCTCAAACGGCAAGAGGCCCCCATGACCGATTCCATAGTAGACTCCTGTGCTGATTCCGCAGACGGTAAAGGGTTTATGTCGTCGCGGCCTTGGCGCTATTCGTCGTAACCGGTTTTGGCGCTTTTGATGGCGTCCAATAAGTGGTGTAGGTCTTTGTGGAGGGATGAAGTATCGAGCCCTGGGTTCTCTGCAATCAGTTGAATGGCATCCAAGAATTTTATGGCCAGCAATGGATTTTCTCGAATATTTCCATCATCGGCATTGAGGGCGTTGGTGTAGTCACGGTTGATGGTGTTGAGTTTCTGCTGCGGGGCAGAGGCGGACGAGTCACCCAAGGTGGCCACATCATCGAGTTGTCCTAAATCCAAGGGAGCGGGTGGGGGCACAGGGGAAATGGCGTGATGGCCCATACGCGCCATGACCGGTGATGATAATTCGAGGGCCGGGGCGGATGGGTTTCTGAGGAAGGTCAAGGAGATGTCCCGGTCCATATCCAGGGAGAAGGATGTGTGGGCAGAAATATCTTGTCCTAAAACGAGTTTCAGAGTTTCTTCGAGTTGGATGAATTGCAGGGTGTCGAGATCCATCTGTTCGCCGAGTTCTAGGGCGATATCTGTGGCCGAATCTGCCGGGTCCATGGAGTCCACTTGAAAGGTGGTTTGATTGATATGAATGGGGATCAGTGGCATTGGATGTGGTCATCTCCTCATATGTGTCGTCGGGAAAGAGCCTCTTCTATTATGATGATGGATTGTGCGGTTTTGGGCAACGACGCACTGGACTTAATTTGAGGATAATTTGTCCCCGGAAGCTCTGTCGTCAAGCCTACATGGGAGTTTTTGGGCTTGCATTCAGGTGAGGGGAATGGGGAAGGTTGGGTCTGTGAAAATTCGTTGTGTATTGTTCGCTTGTCTTTTCCTCTTGGGGGCTCCTAAACCCGGCATGGAGGTTTTGATGCCCACCCGGGTTGTTACATCCTCAAGTGTACAAGCTCCGCGGTGTGGAAAAGATGCCGCTCTACCAAATGCTTTAGTCCCATCTAGAAACCTTCCGCTGAGAACTTGAATCCACCGGCCAGAGTCTTGCGCACTTTGTGTGGCAAGAGTTTTTCTTCTTTTTTCGGTTGTGTGGCATCATGGTCCACGGCTTTTCCCGTGTGGTTTGTTTTGGCTGCCGTCCCTAATACCAGGCGGTTTTTTGCTTCAAGGGACGTGAACTTTGCCTAAGCTTTGGCGGTCGTCGGATGGCTTATTTGGCAGCGCACCTAAGAGGCAGGGTCGAGCCTTTCTTTTCCCGGGTTCCCATGGGGCAATGGGTGCTGTCTTTTTGCGTAGTCCTCCACTGTGGCCTCTCTTGCGATAGCGACTTCAAAAGTCATTTTCTAAAGCGCTTTACTGGGGAGGTCTTTAGTTTGCAACGCCGCCAAGTCAAAATGAGATCGTCCTAAACTTCGTGCGTGATGAGGTTGCTTGGGGATTCTTCTGACCTAAGCCCTTCGAGATTAAAATAAATGGGTTTTGAGTGTGTGTGAGGCTCTTTGAAACATGGTGATGGAACGCTGTGTCTTGGCTCGTTTTTCTATTCACTTTTTGACGTTTTTGGTCGAGATTTCGGTTAATGAGTGTTTGTTTTGGGTCTGGCGGTTTAGAGGAATGAATTTTTTTTGCTCTGCTTAAAAACGAAACAGGGGTTTGATAATCCTAGGCATAGTCAACTTACCAAGGATGCTTCTGATCTAATTTGAGCTTTAAGTGAGTGGGGATTTTCTATACAGTGACAATTGAAGCTCCTGCCGTGTTTAGGTAGGTTTTGGGCTCTTCGAATCTTCTCTGATATTGCTCGTATGACTCTGGAGTCACGTTATGCTTAAGGAAATACTACCACCCATTTTGTTCTTGTTTAGCAGCCTAGTGACAGATCTCGCTTTGGCTTGCTCCAGCGATATGGAATGTAAGGGGAATCGTGTGTGTGAGGCTTCGCAATGTGTTTCTCCGGTCAGCATTGGTCAACCAGTTTCGGCGAATTCGCCGAACGACGTGGAGCATGATGCTAGTTTCAATATGAATGTTTTGGGTTTATTGCAGTTTGGTTTAACTCCCACTTGGGAATGGGGAGGTAGGACTTCGGGGCTATTGCGATTTCGACTGACGAATACGGGCGCCTTAAGTTATATTATTGCAGCGGGGGAAGACGAAACCCATTACGGTGGGATTGGGGTAGCCACGGGCTTTAGATATTATGTCCAAGGGAATCAAAGTGGTTACTATTTTGGTGCTTTGGGGGAATATATCTTTTCTTTGAGTGCCAGTAGCAAGGTTTGGATGACCCACCAAATAGCTCCCCAGATCGAAGCAGGTTATCGTTGGCCCGACGTTAATGGGTTTTCTGGTGTGGGGATTTTTGCCGGCGTCGGTATTCCCATAATCGCGAATTACGAAGACACCGAAACCATGGTGGTGGCAGGTTTGACCTGGGATTTAGGTTGGTGGTTATAGCGGCCTTTTACTGATGGTGCATTCCATGCCCAAAGCCCTCTATGAGACCTTCAGGGAGTCGCTAAATTTCCTGTTTTTTTCAATTTCGCCATCCTCGATTAGGGTTTCCAGGTCTGCTCGGCAATGCCGTACATATTCAAGCCCACGATTTGATCGACCTCCGACTCCGAGAAGCCCAGCTTCGATAGCCCCTCTATAATTTCCGGAAAAGACTCAGGTTGGATAAAGGTCATCTTGGGAAGTTCGGCTTTGTAATCTTCAGGGGGCCACCAATAATGTGCGTCGAAGTTGGGAGGGGTGTCATCAATACCCTCTTGTTGGAACATGGTGTCGATGCCCAGGCCGACGTGCTCGGTTCCGATGAGTTCGGCAACGTAGGTGACATGTCGCAGGAGTGGGGCGATACCGAGTTCGCGGGTACCTAAGAAGCGCCCAACCCCATTGAGGCACACCACCCCACCGGTCGAGGCACATCCTTTCATTTGTTCATCGGTAATATTTCGTCGATGGTGAAGTAAGGCGTCGGGGTTTGAATGACTAAAGACCACCGGGGTTTCTGAGCACGCAAAAATATCCAGGGTGGTGGTATAACCGGTGTGAGAAACATCAATAATCATTCCCGCTTGATTAATGGCCGAGACCATACGGCGACCGAGGTCGGTCAGCCCGGTATCCTCGTCATGGCAGCCGCCAGCGACGGCGTTGTTGCGGTTGTAGGCCAGATGAATCTGTCTGACGCCCAGGTCATAGTAGAGTTCGACCATCTCAGGTCTTTCTAGTAGAGGAATTGCTCCCTCGAGATCAAAGGCGATGGCCAGTTTACGGTCTTGGTGGGCACGTTCTACATCGGAAATGGACTCAACTTGTATCATTTTAGGGTGGGTCGCAATCTGTTTTCTGAACGAAGAGATCACCGCCATGATTTGCTCGATGGGGTTCATATCCATCCCGACATTAACCGATACAAAGGATGTTCCTGAATCGAGGTGTCTCTCCAGAATACCGATATCAACGTCTGGGTGAAGGGGAAGGCAGGTATGGGAATCCCATATCAATTTACGCTGCATCGATACCTTCTCGCTGGATGAAAAAAGGGACACCATGAGAAGGAAAAAGATGACTTGTTTCGGAGTCCATGACTCCTTGATTCTACACTGGAACGGGTGTGTTGGGAACTCCTCGTGGTCTGATTTGCGTTTTTCATTTCGGAGTGTATGAGGGTTTTCTTAGGATATGAGACAATTCGAATAATCCAAGAGTAGAATCACTACTGGATTGCGCCTTTTCTAGGCACGCTTGCACTCGCCCCGCCTCAAGTATCCTATGATTTAAGTCATACATACCGTTTGTCGTTTGTCGTGTGTCGTTTGTCGTTTGTCGTTTGTCGTTTGTCGTTTGTCGTTTGTCGTTTGTCGTTTGTCGTTTGTCGTTTGTCGTTTGTCGTTTGTCGTT
>JAYZAY010000055.1:0-28226 GCA_036339465.1 Myxococcota bacterium
CTCAACGGAGAAAGCCATGACAGCTGTAGCCCTTAAGCTCATGATTCGCGATATTCGAGCCGATGGTCACCTCAGCCTCGCTGAAGCCAAAACGCTCCTAAAGCCAGAAAACGGCATCGGAAACAAAATCGACGGTGATGAGTTTGAACTCATCTCTAACTTGCGTACCGACATCAAGAAATTCGAAGCATCCACCAAGCCCGCAGAAGAACAAGCAAAAGAACTCACCGTGGCCAACAAGGACCGCGTTCTCGACAAGGGCACCAAGATTGGCGCCATTGTCGGTGGCACGCTTGGAGGATTGGTAGCCATTGCAGCCGCCATTGGTGCTGGCAGCGTCGGTACTTTTTTCAGCACAGTTATTTTTAGCGGCCTCCCGATTTTGGGGATTGGTGCAGGCATCGGAGCATTGGCCGACCACATCCACGGTCGCCGCAAGCCGGTCACTAAGGCAGATGTTGAAAACAACACCGAAGCCGCAAAGACAGCAAAAGCCCACCATGTGCATGACGAGGTCCAAGACGGCGTGAAGAAAGGAGCTAAAATCGGCGGCGCTATCGCAGGTGTCTTTGGAGTTGGTTTTACCCTCGGCATCATCGGTTTCTGCATCGAAGGCGGAGTGGCCGCTATCCCCGCCGCATTGGGTCTTTCTGCCCTCGTAGCCATTCCCCCAGTAGGTATCGCCGTAGTCGTCCTAGTTGGCCTAGGTGCAGTGGCTGGCCTCATCAGCTTAAAGATGCGTCAAAACCGGAATGCAAAGGTACCATCCGGACCTATCAGCGCAGACCCAGAAGCCAAGAAACTCCTCGATGAAGCCCTGAGCAAAGGTGCCACCGCCAAAAACCACGTCAAGAGCGGCATGAAAACCGGCACCATCGTGGGTGGTGTAGTCAGTGGCCTCGGCGCTATCGCTTGGGGCGTCGCTAGCGTGAAGGTCTTCATGACAAGTGGGGTGGCCATGGGCTTCATGATCACCGGGACGCTTTTCCTTCCCCTCGGCGTGGCTGCTTTAACCCTCACCGGCGCATGTGCTGGCATCGGGGCTTTGGTTGGTCACATCCGCAACAAGCGCGCGGCTGAATAAGTAACAACCTTTACCTTTATTCAACACGAAGCTCCCCTGAATCTCATACTTGGACCCTGAGTCTTTTTGAGTTGGCGCTACCCTTCTCGGTCCACTCCCGATACGTTGCGCATAATTATCATTATCCACCAAATACAAGTCTTAGAAAAAACATTTTCCTCCAGCACTTGATAGCGCAACTCCCTTCTTATGAGATTAGACAATCTCTATTAGAGACGCCGTTAGACATGGTGTGTCGTTGTGGCTGCAGTCCTAGGCGCTCTCAGCTTGGAAAAAAACAGCGGCCTAACAAAAAACGAGAGTCCAGGCGAGACAACCCAATCTGACTTCCCAAAAACCGCCACTCATTTGTGTTTCCCTAAGAGTTACTATATGGGCCAACGGCGGTTTTACTGCTTTTCCAGGAAGTATTTATCATGATGGATCAGTGGCCCCCGGCAATTGTTTTTCTGGCACTCTCGGCAATCGTGCCAATTTCTATGGTGGTGGCGGCCCGTTTTCTCGCAGTGCACCCCATCGAAGATGTAGAAGCCAAACGAGACACCTACGAATGCGGTGAAGACCCCGACGGCGTTGCCTGGATGCGCTTTCATCCCCGCTATTATCTCGTAGCACTGGTGTTTGTTCTCTTCGATGTAGAAACCGCTTTCCTACTCCCTTGGGCCATGGGCTTAGAGGATTTCGGAGGCTTCGGAATCGTGGAAATGTTTATTTTCTTAGGTATTCTAATGCTCGGGTGGGCTTATGCCCTGCGTAAAGGGGCGCTAAAATGGCAGTGAACGAAGCCCACGATCCCAACAAACTTCACTACGAGAATCCATTCTTCCAAAAGATGATGTCGGTTCCTGGTCTCAGCGTCGCCATGTCCACTGTGGACCAACTCATGGCCTGGGGTAGCGCCAACAGCCTCTGGATTTTCCCCATGGCAACCTCCTGTTGCGGCATTGAATTTATGGCCGCTGCCGCCTCGCGTGTGGACTTAGACAGAATTGGCTCCATCGCTAGAGGTTCTCCCAAACAATGCGATGTCATGGTCGTGGCGGGTACCATCACCGTGAAAATGGCCCCGCGCGTCAAGAAGCTCTGGGACCTCATGCCCGAACCCAAGTGGTGCCTGGCTATGGGATCCTGTGCCATCAGTGGCGATTTTTACCGCGATATCTACTCAGTCATTCCAGGGATCGATACCGTGGTTCCGGTGGATGTTTATGTCCCGGGCTGCCCTCCCAACCCAGAGCAACTTATGGCCGGACTTATGAGACTCCAAGAGAAAATAAAACTACAGCAGCAAGGCAAATGGACCGCCCCCGAAACCCGACCCGAAACCGAAAAAATGATTGTCCCCGAAGTTGGCCGCCTGTGGGAATCCGACAGAAATACAGAAATCACCGAGGGCCAGATTTCCCGCTGCGCCACCCTCGGCCTTAACGGAAACGAGATGGCCCAAAACGACGAACCAGAACTTGTTCAGATCCGCAAAAAAGGCGACCAGATCCCAACTCACCTCTCCTTTGCCGCAAACCCGAGTAAAAAAGGATAAAGAGTCGTGACGCCAAAGCTTTACCAACAAATTGCTCCCCTCCTCACACCCACTGTGGATGCCGATGGCAACGCCCTGCCCATTACCCCAGAACAAGTGGTCAATTTCGGGATGATGGTACCCCAAAATAAACACCTCGCCTTAGCCCAACTCCTCAAAGAAGCTGGCTATTCCATATACGTCACGGTGGTAGCCAGCCATTGGGAAGAACAAACCGTTAAGGGAAAATCGGCACCAGACCCCGAGCACTTCGAAGTGGCCACTGTTGTCCGCCATCCAGGTCCCGGCGCCACCACCACTTTTAGTTGGCGTGTGCGCCTAGAGGTTGGGGAATCCATCGACAGCTTGGTAAGCCTCTATGCCGGCGCCGATTGGCAAGAACGCGAACAATACGACCTCGTCGGGGTTCGGTTTGATAACCACCCAGACCTACGGCGCTTAATGATGCCCGAGGATTGGCCGGGACACCCCCTAAGACGTGATTATGCCATCGATACATCGCATTTTCCGTGGAGATAAAGAACCATGTCCATTGCCATGCCATCTCCCTTCGTTGCCGATCCGTATTTGGATATCGATGATTACGATTCCGATGCCGACTTAATGGTTCTCAATTTAGGTCCCCAACACCCGAGCACCCACGGCGTTTTCCGGATCAAACTCATCCTCGACGGGGAAATCATCATTAAAGCCATTTCCTACCCCGGGTACCTTCACCGAGGCGTAGAAAAACTTTGTGAGAAACTCAACTACGCGATGATTACCCCCATCGTGGACAAAAACGATTACATCTCCCCCATGATCAATGAGCAAGCCATTAACATGGCATTTGAATCATTGATGGGGGTTGAAGTGCCACGGCGAGGTCGTTGGATCCGCACCATTCTAGCGGAAATGCAACGAGTTGCCTCCCATCTCATCGCCCTCGGCACCTTCGCCATGGATCTCGGCGGAGCCATTGGCGGTGGAGCTTCCCTCTTTATGTACATGTTCCGGGATCGGGAACTCATCCTAGATTGCTTTGAAGAATTGACGGGCTGCCGGTTCCATTACAATACCCATATTGCAGGTGGGCAACGCCACGACCTCCCCGAAGGATGGAGTGAAAAAGTCAAAACCGCACTCGCTCAAATCACCCAACACCTAGAAGATTGCAAACAATTGGTAGTGGAAAATCCGATCTTCGCTGATCGCACCAAAGGCGTGGGCGTTATCACCCAACAACTCGCCCTAGAATTAGGCCTCCAAGGCCCCATCGCACGGGCAAGCGGGGTGGATATGGATTTGCGACGAGACGCTCCTTACCATTGTTACGATGAAGTCAAGGTAAACGTGGTCACAGAATCAAGCGGTGATACGTGGGCCCGATTCATGGTGCGACTCAGAGAGGCTCAGGAAAGCATTCGAATCGCCACAGAAATGGTGGATGGAGTGCCTGTTGGCCCCATTTTCGCTGGTAAAGTCGTCAAAACCGCCATTGCCATCAAAATCAAGGAAGGTCAAAGCTACGTGGCTGTGGAAAGCCCTCGGGGAGAACTCGGCACCTACCTAATTGCGGGGGGCCCAAAAGGTATCTCCCCCTATCGTCTCAAAATACGACCGCCGAGCCTCCATGCCATCAGCGCCATCCCGTACATCCTGCCTGGTAATAACGTGAGTGATGCCATTGCTATCTTGGGTAGCCTAGATCCCGTCATGGGGGAGGTCGACCGCTAATGAGCAACCTATCGGAAAACATAGAATTATTCATGGGCAACCCCTGGGGCCGCGGCGTGGTGCTCAGCATCGCCATTGTGACGGTGGTTATGACCCTCATCGCTTGGACTATATGGTTCGAACGAAAATTCGCTGGCCGCATGCAAAATCGGGTTGGACCCACTTTTGTGGGCCCCTTTGGTCTTCTCCAACCCCTGGCAGATGTCATTAAGATGCTCCGTAAAGAACTCATTATCCCGCGCGGCGCCGATCCCTTTCTCTTTTTACTCGCCCCACCTTTGACCTTATTTTTTACCTTGGCTGGATTGGCGGTGGTTCCCTTTGGCCCCTCCATTGTGGTTGCAGATTTGGAACTCGGCGTCCTATGGGCACTGGCATTTTCCGGACTCCTGCTCTTTCCGATCTGGATTGCCGGTTGGGCAAGCAACAACAAATACGCATTGCTCGGCGGCATGCGCGCGGTCGCTCAAGGCGTGAGTTACGAAGTGCCTATGCTCCTCACAGCACTCGTCCCCGTGATTCAATGCAGTTCGTTCAACATCACAGAGATTGTCAATTATCAAATTGCCAACGGCTGGGTGATTTATTGGCCCCCCGGCCCAGGCATTTTCGCCGCCGCGATTTTCTTTGTGGCAAGCCTCGCCGAGGCCAACCGAATCCCCTTTGATATCCCAGAAGCTGAAAGTGAACTCATCGCTGGTGTCGGCGTAGAATATACAGGAATCCTCTACGGGCTTTTGCCCCTATCTGAATACCTTCACACATTGATCTCCAGCGCCCTGGTCGCTGCGCTTTTTCTCGGCGGCTGGGATGGCCCCTTCGCACCTGGCATGCACTGGATGATCCTGAAAACCCTGACCCTCTTCGTCGGCATCCTGTGGATCCGGTGGAGCTTGTTACGCTTCCGCTCCGACCAACTGCTCCGTATCTGCTGGTACTGGTTGGTTCCTATTTCCATGCTCACTGTCTGTGCGGCAGCCCTCTCTAAATATCTATTGGCAAGCGGAGGTTCGCTGTGAAATATTTTTACTACGCTCTCCGCTCCATGTGGGTCACCTTGATCAACCTCTTACGCAAACCTACCACCGATACGGGTTTTCCGCTTAACCCAAGACCCCGCCCCGAGCGTTACCGCACAAGCTTCGCCCTCGTTCACGATGAAGATAAAGAAGAAGCCTGCATCGCTTGTGCAAAATGCGAAATGATCTGCCCTTCTCAGATCATCACCGTCACACCGGGTAAAAAACGCGAATCACCCGCCACCGGAAAAAAACGAGGCTATCTCGATGATTTTACCCTAGATCTTCAGGCCTGCATCTTTTGCGAGCTCTGCGTTCAGGTTTGTCCCACAGATGCCATCCTCATGACCAGGTCCCCTCACAGGCCCGGGTTCGCCCGTGAGGACCTCCTACTCACCATGGACCGACTCTACGCCAACGAACCCCATGTCACTTGGGGCACGGCCTCCTTGTTACTAGAAATGCAAGACCCTAAGCGCAATTTGCCCACCCAGGAAGGTGAATGATGCTCGAATACGTCGCCTTTGGAATCATCAGCACGGCAATCGTGGGCTCAGCCATCGGGGCGGTAACGTCACGTAACTTGGTGCACTCTGTGCTTTTCTTAGCCTCTACCCTACTCTCCACAGCCGTGCTCTATGTGCACCTAGAGTCAGCCCTCATCGCCGGCATTCAGGTCATCCTCTACACGGGCGGCGTGATCACGCTCATGCTCTTTGGGATATTACTCACCGACGACACCCATGCGGTCACACGTCAAAACCGTAGCACCGGGCACCTCGCCGGAGGCATTGGTGCCCTGGCTATGTTTGGATTTATCATCGCGAGTATCCACCAAAGCGCGCTACCATCCTTGCCGCAAACCTTCGACATCAACGCCAAAAGCATAGGATTTGCCTTCCTAACAAAGCACCTCCTCGCATTTGAAGCACTTTCTCTCCTCCTTCTCGCAGCCTTAGTCGGGGCCGTCGTTCTGGCCAGAAGGAGTGACCCATAATGACACTCGCAGCCTATCTCATCGTCGCCGCAGCGGTGTTTTGTTGTGGACTCTACGGGGTGCTTACCCGGCGAAACGCCATCGGTATGCTCATCGGCGTGGAGCTCATGGCCAATGCCGGCAACATCAATCTTATCGCTTTTTCCCGTTTTCTCGGTCAAGTAGACGGACAAGTCTTCACTCTCTTCGCCATCGCACTAACGGTAGCTGAAGTGGTGGTGGGGCTTGCCCTAGTGCTGTTACTCTACCGCAGTCGAAAAAACATCGATGTCGTTCAAGCCTCGGAGATGAAGGGATGAGTACGTCGCTCTTGATACTTCTAACATTGTTCACCCCTGTAGGCGCTGCCCTGACGCTAGGGCTTCTGCCAAACTTTCGCCGGGCGGGCCGGCCCGCTGAGTATCTGAGCGTCGCGGCGGCTTTCGTCTCTCTGATTGCCGCAACCGTTCTTTTTATAAGACAACAGTTGGTTTCCGATGCCACACCCCTCTTAGACACCCATATCCGTTGGCTCAGCCACAATGGGAAATCCCTGGTTGAAGTGGGTGCCACCATCGACGGTATTTCCGCCCCTATGCTTTTGGTGGTCGCCTTGGTCGCATTTTGCGTTCAGCTCTATTCCATGGGTTATCTAGCCGGTGAAAGCGGTGACGCTAGGGGGCGCTACTTCACCTATCAATCGCTCTTTATCTTCGCCATGGAGGCCATGGTGGTCGCCCCCAACGCCTTCCAGGTTTTTATGGGCTGGGAGCTCGTGGGTATGTGCTCTTATCTTCTCATCGGCCACTACTACCAAAAGCCAAGTGCTGCCCGTGCTTCACTTAAGGCATTTTGGGTTACCAAATTTGCCGACATGGGACTTTTGTTTGGGCTTTTGGTTTTGTTCACAGTGGGGGGCTCCTTTGGCTGGGACAGCACCACCGTAACCAGCCTGGGTAGTTCGGGCGCAACCGCCGTCGCCGCGCTTTTCTTACTCGCCGTGGTGGGAAAATCCGCCCAATTCCCCCTTCACATTTGGCTACCCGATGCCATGGAAGGCCCCACTCCGGTTTCCGCCTTACTTCACGCTGCCACCATGGTCGCCGCGGGTGTATATCTCATCGTGCGAACCTACCCTATTTTTGCGGCCGCTCCCGATGTGCTCACAGTTATGGCCTATTTAGGGGCCTTCACCGCATTCTTTGCGGCCTGTGTGGCTATGGTCCAAACCGACATCAAAAAGCTCCTGGCCTACTCCACATGCTCACAACTCGGCTACATGGTCGCCGCCCTAGGTACTGGATCCCTCATGGGTGGCTATTTTCATCTCAGCACCCACGCTTGCTTCAAGGCTCTCCTCTTTCTCGCTGCCGGCTCCTTCATTCATGCCGTCCACAGCAACGAGATGGAAAATATGGGCGGGTTGTGGGCGAAGATGAAACTCAGTGCCATCCTTTTCATTATCGGTTCTCTCGCTTTGGCGGGACTGCCCGGTCTTTCAGGCTTCTTCTCCAAAGAGGTCATTCTCGAAGAACTTTCCCATAGTGGCCATGCCCTACCTTTTGTCGCCTGCATGCTCACCGCTGGTATGACCGCATTCTACATGACCAAAGCCTGCTTACTCGCGATTTTTGGGCCACCCTCCGAAGGCGCGCGCCATGCCCACGAAAGTCCAAAAACGATGCTTCTACCCATGGGCATATTGGCGGCACTTTCCCTCGTGGCGGGCTTTGGCGGCACCATGCTCGCGCAGATGTACGGAGTTGAATACGCCTTTCATTTTGGAACAACCGGTATCATCGCCACAGCATTGGGGTTTGCGGGCATCGGCTTGGCGCTATTTGCCTATCTCCCCTCTCGGCGCGCCAACAATCCATTTGGAGCCCTAACTTCCGTGGGAAGCTTCATTCGATATGGCGCCGTAGACCGAACGGCTGCCTTCGCCTATCGCAACGGACTCTGTAAAATCGGCGCCGCAATCGGCTGGTTTGACCGCTACGTCGTGGATGGGGTCATGAATCTAACCGGGTGGTTGCCACTGGTAGCCGCCCAAAGATTGCGCCGAATTCAAACCGGTGTGGTCACCGACTACGTCTACGGTGTAATCGTCGGTCTCATCGTGCTAATCGCTATGGGGACGGTGTTCAAATGAATCACCTACTAGAAATAATCATTGCAGCACCCTTCGTGGCTGCCCTTGTCATTCTGGCACTCCCGTCAGAGCAAACCATGAACATGCGAATCGTTGCCCTCTTAGGAGCCGGCGTGTCATTGGTCGGTTCTGTGGTGGTGGCTTTTCAATACGATATGGGTGTGGGGGGAGTGCAAATGCTCAACAGCTATCCCATCGTGCCCTCCCTGGGCATCAATCTCACCCTAGGCGTGGATGGTTGGGGCGTGAGTCTCCTTTTGCTTACGGGGCTCATTATCTTCACCGGAGTCTTCGCCAGCTGGACCTTAACAGACCGGGTCAAAGAATTTCACGTTTTTCTCCTGGTTTTGGTGGCCGGCGTCTTTGGAGTCTTCGTCTCTTTGGACCTCTTCATTTTCTTTCTCTTCTACGAAATCGCCGTGCTACCCATGTATCTTTTAATCGGTATCTGGGGGTCCTCTCACAAAGTGGCGGAAGCGGGCCCCTTTCGTTTCGTTTGGAGAATGCTCGACATCGGCGGCAAAGAATACGCCGCCATGAAACTAACCCTCATGCTCTTGGTGGGTTCGGCCCTGATCATTGCTGCCATGATAGCAATGTATCTCGAGGCCAACCTCACGAGCTTCGATATGCTTCGATTAGAGAATGTCACTTTCAGTCACAGCCTTCAATTTTGGGCTTTCCCTTTTCTCTGGATTGGCTTTGGCACCCTGGGAGGGGTCTGGCCTTTTCACACTTGGTCACCCGATGGCCATGCCTCAGCCCCCACCGCAGTTTCCATGCTTCACGCCGGGGTCCTTATGAAACTTGGTGCCTTCGGGGTAATCCGAGTGGGCATGATGCTCTTGCCGGAAGGCGCTCAGGAGTGGGTCTGGCTGGTAGGAGGCATAGCTGCCATCAACGTCATTTACGGCGCATTGGGCGCTCTCTGGCAAAAAGACCTCAAATATGTGGTCGCCTACAGCTCCGTGAGCCACATGGGTCTGGTGATGTTGGGGGCCGCCACCTTGAGTGTGGCAGGATGGAACGGCGCCATCTACCAGATGTTTGCCCACGGATTAATGACAGGACTTCTCTTCGCCCTAGTGGGCATCGTTTACGATCGAGCCGACCATACCCGCCACATTCCCGACTTTGGTGGATTTGGGCGCAAAATGCCGGGGGTGGCCGTCTTCTTTACCATCGCTTGTCTCAGCAGTCTGGGGATGCCTGGCTTTGCGGGATTCGTAGCAGAATGGTTGGTGTTTTTAGGAGCCTGGACCGGCCAACAGTTCTGGTGGGCCATGATCGGAATCGTCGGTGCATGGGTCACGGCCATCTATATCCTTCGCGTTTCTAAGAATATATTCTGGGGACCCGGTCCCTCCGATCGATGGAAAAACATCAGCGATGCTCGTGGCCAGGAATGGTTCCCACTTTGGGTGCTGGGCGGAGGCCTCATCGTTTTTGGGATCTGGCCCAACCTGATTCTAGACTTTATTGATTTGGCAACATCCACCTACCTTCCCTCGGTGACCAGCCTTGCCATGGAGGTACACCCATGAGTTCTTTGGCCTGGTTAACGGGTATGCATGTTCTCAACATCGAAGTAATGTTGGCCATCTGCGCGTTGGTTCTACTGCTCGCAGACATCATCATGCCCCACGGCGACAAAAAGGTCCTCGGCTGGGTTGCTGCAGCGGAGTTGTTACTCTGCCTCGTGGCCACTTTTGTTCTTGATCTGCAGGGCAGTGCACTTTCCGAAGCCTATTTCGGCGACCCCATGGCCGTCTTTTTTAAACGTCTTTTTCTCGTGAGTGGACTCGTCGCTATCCTCGGCTCCATGGAGCACATCGCTCAGATCGCCCCGCGCCGGCAAGGAGAATACTATATGCTCTTGCTCTTTAGCATCACCGGCATGTGCTTATTGGCGGGGGCAAGAAATCTCGTGCTGCTTTTGGTGGCCTTTGAATTCATGAGCATTCCCCTCTATGTCATGGCGGCCTATGCCAAAACCGGACCAGAATTCGAAACCACCCAACACCGAAACAAACCCAAGTGGACCGAACCCGCCGAAGGTGCGTTCAAGCTCTTTATCATTGCCGCCGTAAGCGCCGGTATTACCGTCTATGGCCTCAGCTTGGTCTATGGGGCGACTGGCTCCACCGATATCAAGATGATTCGTGAGGCTTCCTCTTCACCGCTCTTCTCTTTGGGACTCGTGATGTTATTGGTGGGTTTTGGCTTCAAGCTAGGAGCCGCGCCCTTTCACATGTGGGTGCCCGATACCTATCAAGGTGCTCCTACTCCCTTCGTCTCCTTTCTTAGCGCCGCCCCAAAAGCCGCCGCCATCGCTGCCTTGGCACAAATTCTCCTCGGTGGTGCCCTCACCCACAGCTCAAAATGGACACCCTTGCTCTTAGTCGTCATTGTGGGCTCTCTCCTTTTGGGAAATACCTTGGCCCTTGTACAGAGCAATACCAAGCGACTCCTCGCATTCTCCGGCGTGGCTCAAATTGGTTTTCCGCTGATGGCCTTGGTAGCGGTCACTCCCACCGGTGTCGCCAGCGGCCAAACCGAAGGACTCGCCGCCGGACTCTTCTATCTAGCAGCCTATGTCGTGGCCAACATGGGCCTCTTTCTGGTCATCGAAGTACTTGAAACCGCCCAACCCCATCGAACCTTCGCCCAACAAGATATGAACGTCCTCTCCACCTTCGCTGGCCTGGGTAAGAGAGCACCGGGCTTAGCCATGGCCGCCTTACTCTTTCTGCTCAGTTTGGCGGGGATCCCTTTCGTGGTGGGTTTTTGGGCCAAGCTCTATGTATTCTTGGCGGTTTGGCAAGCCGGCTATGGCTGGTTGGTGGTCTTGGGTGCAGTGCTCTCGGTGGTGGGTTTGTTTTACTACCTACGAATCGCTCGCGCCATATACATGGACCACGAGCCAGAAAGAACGAAACCCCTCAGCACCCCTACGACCATAAGCATCGCCATTGGTTTTTGCCTCGCGGCCACAGTCATCACCGGCCTCTATCCCAATCCCCTCATCGAAGCAGCCCGGCAAGCAGCGCAGGCCTTCTTGCTATCGGGTGGTTAAGACCGAACGAAACCTTCTGGCCCAACAAATTACCCATTCAGTCACCATGGACGAGCCACAACCAAACCACGGTCGTGCCATGGCCAAAGATTCAGCCCCAATAAAATAGCCACTGACATTGAAAGCTATTAAGGGTTTCATGACTCCTTAGAAGCCAGTCTCTATATTCTCATGGAAAACTCAGCGCGACTGCTGATTTTTTTGATAGATTGTTCGAACTTTATTGGGTGGGTGAATACCAAGCCCTGATTTAGGCAGCGATAGCGTCTCTTACTTCGACTTCCCGAAATAGCCGATTAAGGTCCTGTTTAAGAACTTTAAAGAGAGCCTTCTTTTGGGAGTCATCTGCAAAATCAATATCGCAGAATTTTCGAATACATGCAGTACCCACATCCCGAGCCTTATCGGATTCAATGATGCCCTCTTTCAGGGCAATTCGAGCTGCTTCGGCGTAGTTTTCGAAAACCCAAACCCCCTTCTTTGCCAATCGACGTTTTCTCATATCCGACATCCCCGTGACATTGTGGATAAAGACCCCCAACATCTGATCAGGGTGTTTTTCGAGCATCTCTAAGCCAACTTCCGTATCTTTTTGACCACTATCACCCACAAAGGTAAACTTTCCTTCGGGGTAGAGGCGGAGGTTGTTCTCAAAATTACTAAATTTCTTCGTTCCAATTCGCGATTCAGGAAACAAATGACAGAAGTCTCCGTAAAGTATCGTCGCAGAGGCGAGTCCCGATTTCTCCAGAGAATTACGAGTGTAATGGTCCATCAATCCAAAACCATCTTTCGGTCGCGCCGTCAGAAATGCAACCCCCAGGCTCTTGCCTAGGTCTTCCATGTCCGTTCGCCGTAAGGCCTGAATAAACTGCCCACTGCCCGGATAGATCGTCGATTTGGGATAACGGGTATCTTTCCAACCACAACACACCGTATCATCAATATCTGCAAACACCCGTTGTTCGAGTACGTCGGTTTTCGGTTTGATTGATTCGATTTTTGCAATCGCCGTTTCTGTATTTGAGGTCCCGACGACATGGCCCAGAATAACATTCAAACTCTTACCGATAAATCGTTTATCTAAGCACGCTTTAAACTCCCGCACATTGTCTGCATCAAGAGTTAAAATCAGTTCCAGAGCGAGTTTGGGTTTCCTGCAATAACTCTTGTCATACATGGTCTTGAAAACTCGAGATTTGACCTCAGGGGTCAATTCGCTTGCTCGGGCCTTAAGCACGGTCAAGCGCTCTGTCACAGTGCTCACCCAACAGGAATTTCCACTTTCCCGGAGAAGATTCACCATGTGAGCACGCTTCAACACCGTATTCAGGCTTGTCGAATCCAGAGTCGCTAGAATCTCGGTAATGGCAGCATCGTTGTTTGACCTATTATTTGTAGCAATAAGCCTCAAGAGAATTTTCTCTTCGTTGGAAAGGGTATTTTTCGGCTGGTCGAATCCTAGCGGCGGTAAGACGATCCCCTGAATTGCATCTGGATCTCCCAACTTATTCAAACCAAGATCCGTGGGTAGAATTGTCAGGGGCTCGGTTTGTTTGGGCTCTATATTCAGCACTTTCTCTGCCTTCTTCGTGGAGGCAAGAATAGGTGCCGGCAAAATGAGTGGACTAAGGCCAATTGCTCCAGAGGTTTTCACCATCAGCTCCTGAAAAAGGGGTATTCAAGGATGGATATCGGCGCTGAAACGGAGGTGTTGCTTGTTTTTGGAAAAATGGACCCAAATTGACAAAAAAGAAATTAAGGAGATAAAAAAAAGGCACCCAACTCATTCTCTAACCCGTCTAGGGAGTCAAACAACCCCAGCAGACACCTCGCGAATAAAATCCAGCTGTGTATCCAAAAAAATCGTGGGGTGGAGTACTCGATAATAATGCAATGCCCCTATCAGACAAGTATCAAATCTGGGCTAGCGAATCTAAGGTCCTAGAGTAATTCCATGCTTGTGGCTAAATCTACGCCCTCTGCATTGCAGACAACTGCGGAAGCACTGGGGGGAAGATCTCGGGTGCCTCTTTCAACATCCCGATTCTTTCGAGTTTCCCCCTTTGTTCTGGAGAGAGAATTCCCCTTTTCGAAGCTTCTTTCTGCATGGAAATCCAGCTTCGAAGAGCCGCATGTTGACCGTCGTTTCGCGAAACCTTCACATCACCATAATCTTGCTTATATACGCGCAATGAATGGTACATGAAATTCCACTGTTCGGGGCTCACGGATTGGTGAAGCTCGAAACTCTTCTTCAATATTCGGTTCTTCGCAAATGAAAGACCAATGCAAGAAATAATGGTAAAGATCATAGCGGGGATGAAAATCATATTGAGACCGGGAACAAACGTTGCCGCAGCCATGGCCGCGCTTCCAATCACGAGACCCGCTGTCTTTGCCACACTCACCGCCTTCGCCGATATAGGCACTTTGGATGTCGGACTCTTCAGGTCTTTGTAGGTTTCGTAGGCACTGGCTCCGATGGCCAAAGCCTGAAGTGCTGGAAAGACGTAGCTAAGGGCTGTGGCAATAGGCGCCAACCCCTTGGCGACAGTCCGTCCTAAAACTCCAAAGATCCTCCCCATCACCCCCACAGCCATCCCTCCCACCGACAAGGTTGTTAGAGCCATTTGAACTTTGTTATTGGCTTGGAGTTTTTCCCATTTCTCAACCACATCCAGTTTTGACTTTTTCAACGCAGATTTTGGAATCTTTCCCAAAAGAAACTGGTCGAAACGTGTTTTTTCGTCATGGAGTTTGTCCCAAGTATGGCTGAGTTTCGCACTGATTTCTTCATCCTCCGGATGCTCCATCTTAAGGCACTGCAATTGAACCAAATTGCGAGAATACATCTGGAGATTTTCTTTGTCGGGATATTGATTGAAAAGTTTGATAAATACCTTGTCTCTTTTCGGATCATCTTGCGACTGCGAAAGCCAATGCTGAAGGGCCAAATGGTCCGGAACAATGTCGCCCTTATGGGATTTCTGATGTAAATACATTCCCAAGGCCACCACAGGAACCAGGCCAGTCCACACGGCAGCAGTAGCAATGGCCACGGTGTGGGCGGAAATGCCAGTCATGCGCCCCACACAGCGGGCAAAATTTGCAAAATCATGGCCGACGGAAGCTTCATGGGCCAAGGTTGCGTTATCCATGAGAGCCGCGGTAATTGGGTAGCCTGAACTCATGAGATGCTGAGTCAATCCGCAGGCAAGTAAAGCATAACCTGCTGCAGGATGACTGTCTTTGAGTTTCATGCCACCGATAACCGCGAGCGAATTCAATGCGAGACCGGGCAAAGATCCCGAAAGAGAAATCCAAGCGCTCATACCATCCGCTCCCATGGCTTCACCCAGGGCGTTTGGCTCTCCACCACGCACCCAAGCTTTGCCGAGGGCACCATCGTCACCCACATCATGGGCACCGAGTAATCGACCGAGGGCTTTCATAGCTTCACTAAAGTTTTCAGCGTCGCCGATAGCCTCAGCATTGTCCCAACCGTCCACTTGAAAACGTGGTTCACGGCCAGGCGCATAATCGTGAAGGAGGTGCCCCCCTAGATAACCATGACCCACAACTTCGTGGAGTGACGTGTCCACACCCGTGGTCGTCATGAGCACAGCAGTGCCTACGCCGGAAACAGCGCCGATGGTGGGTCGGATGAAACCGAATTTAGGGTTCAGGGGAACGCCACGTCGTGCATCTAAACGACTCGTATCAACAAGATCCCGACGAAACCCAGGATCTCGAGCCAAGTCACACTCAGAACCCCAAGATTCATTTGATTCAATGGCGCTAGGTCTAGGTGCAACCTTTGCACCCCTCTTGGCGTTCCTGATGAGATTGGAATTAATCGGTGAAATAGTCGTCATTGACTTGCCTCTTGTTGTTTCCTGATAGATTTTCGGCAACAAACGGCATCGGTTGCCTACGCCTTTCCTTAATGATGAAAGAAAATCGGTGACTCAATGAGTCATTCTAGGGTGCCTGAATCGGCGAAGAAACAGAGAGCTTCTGAGATAAGCCTCTACTTAACATTGACGAATTGAAGTTCACTTGAATGAACATAGTACTTCGCATCAAAATTAACGTTTTTTCCCTCAGAATTGATGCCTGTAGCTTCCACACCAACATAGCCATAGTGGTTGTAGATGGCTCTTTCACTGGTGGGATGCCATTCAGTGGACAGAGTCGACAGCATCACCCGAATGTTCGTCAGTCCTGGCACCTTAGCCTTAAATAGAGTAACCGCGTCGTTCTTAATTTTGGTTTCAAGAGCCGGATCAGGATTGGTGCCCGTAGTACCGATGGTGCCGTCAAGAATTGGATTGCTGCGAATGCTTGCTGAAAAGTTCATGGTATCCTCCTCCCGAGAAGTCGAATGAGCAACGAAGATTTTCGGCCTCATGCAATTTTTGTTGCGTCAAAAAACTTGAAAACGTTCTTATTCGAAAATCCTGTGGTTTTTATTTTTGAACAATGCGCCACTGCCTCAAGGCCTGGTATCCCCACAACATCCCAAAAGCCAAACCATTGAGGTTTCGTATCCAAGACTTTTTTCTCAAGGCAGGTTGGGTGAGAATTCCGAGATTTGTTTTCAATGTTCAAACCGCTACGTTCTGGTCTGCGGATTCGACTGTATCAAAGTAGCCCCTGGTGAATCATCACTCAACAACGAGCGTCGTAAATGGGAACCAGTCGAAGCTATTAACCTGTGCTCTTTTAGACAATGGCATCTGAGACTGACGAAACAAACGGTAACACCCAGCTTCCCACCACCATCCTCCAAAATGAACTTTTTGGGAGCATTCGAAAAGCCAATGACCACGCCCATATCTCTTACCCCGACAGTGAATATTGAACCCTGAAGTCGGCTATGTTAGTGGGCTTTTAGTTTCATTGAACCTGAGGCTAATCCGTTCCTCACCTTATCATAGCTTGGAGATCTCTATGAATATCCCCCGGAATATCCCCCGCCTTCGAATCTTTTCAATCATTTTGCTACTCGCAATGGGCTGTCAGCCGTCAGGCGCAAAAAAAGAAGAACCTGCGACCCCTACAGTCGTCAAAGCTCAAAAAGAGATGGTCAAAGAAGCGCCAAAGCCCACCGCGGTTAATTGCACCTATACCGTCAAAGCAGCAACACCAAAATGGACCGCCTACAAATATACCGAGAAGGCTCCGGTAAGCGGCACGTTCAACGAAAGCAAGCTGGGAGAAGCCAAAAGCGCAACCTCTTTAAGTGAAGCACTCATAGGTTTAACCATGGCCATTAACCCTGCATCGGTCGAAAGTAATAATCCCGCCCGGAATACCACCATCGCCACGTCGTTTTTCAATAAATTCATGCCCGCTACAGAAATCAGTGCCAAAGTGGATGCTGTAAAAGGAAATGATTCGACTGGTCGAATAACCATTAGTGTCAATATGAATAGCGTCAGCAAAGCCCTAGAATTCGATTATACCATGAATGACAAGGGTGTACTTGAAGCCAAAAAGAGCGTTGATATGATCGACTTCAATTTAAAAGCTGCCTACGACGGCATTCACGAGGCATGCAAAGGACTCCACACCGGTAAGGATGGAGTTGCTAAAACTTGGACTGACGTGGAATTGGCGGTAACTGCTCAGATCGAAAAGAAATGCAACTAAACTCTTTCTACTTCCAGACCATCATATCTCCCCTTGATTGGCTTCTTATGGGTTCGTCTCCCGCTTAAACATCTTCAGTAGACGATGCTCCTCAGTGGGATAGGCACAACCGGCTGGCGAAAAATCTTCCTTGAGTGGAGTTAAATATTCGGCATTTTCCCAATCCCGTAGACACCACTCGACCTTCGCGTCTAAACACCATAAAGAGCTTCCATGATTTGGGCCTTTCTCACCTTGATATTAGTCGGTATTATCTTTGGCCCACAATGGTGGGCTCGACAAATACTGAGCCAGCATGGGCATCGCCGAGCTGACATTCCCCAAAGCGGGTCTGAATTTGCCAACGCACTGATTCGGCATGTTGACCTAGCCCAAGTTGGGGTGGAGTTGGCCACACCAAACCAAGACCATTTTGACCCCATCGCCAATAGAGTCCGCTTAAGCCCCAATATTTATGAAGAGAACTCACTCACGGCAATTGTGGTCGCAGCCCATGAAGTGGGGCATGCAATACAACATGCATCAAACTACTGGCCTCTTAAAATGCGAACAAATCTAGTCGGTTTCGCAACAAACCTCGAAAAAGCAAGTTCGGTAATTCTCATTGCGGCCCCCTTCGCCGGGCTACTCACTCGAAATCCCCGGCTCCCTATTTTTATGACAGTCTTCATGGTCGGGAGTATGCTTGCAAGCACCTTGATACACCTAATCACCCTTCCCGTAGAATTCGATGCCAGCTTCAAACGAGCCATGCCCTACCTTCGAGACGTGAAATACCTCACCGAAAGTGACATCCAAGCAGCAAAGAAAATCCTATGGGCATGCGCGCTCACCTATGTTGCTCGCTCCCTAGCAACCCTGCTTAATGTTTGGCGCTGGCTAAGAGTTTTACGGCGCTAACCACCAAACAGTCCTTTTTTCCCTACAATACCAACCTAAGCACCAGTTCTTAAAATCAAAAGTTCACTTCTACACATAATAGAGGCCATTATTTGTGCGCATTTGCGCCGGCAAAAACCGTGAATCGCGATACTCTCTATGTAATCCGCCAATCACCAGCATCGAGCTTTTGACTTTTAAGCACGCAAAACATGCCGAAGAACTCAACCTCGCAAATCACACCCCAAAAAAGGCTGTAGCTCCAAAGGAAAAATCGGCCCCACCTTCCTCCGCCGTGAACTTAGACTCCCCATAACTTCTGCATCACCTCGCTATCAGCCCCAGCCCAAAACCCAATACTTCGCCCCAAATATCATGTTTCCTCCTCTGACAGTGCTACCTACCGCCCATCATAAACCATAAAATTGGTGGATAAGGCGGCTACATTTACGGCCAATAGTTACATAACTGTCGTTTCCTTTGGCTAGTCCAATTTGACTTGGACTTTTCGTCCACTGCAAAAACAACTATAAGCGCTTGTTTTTACACACTCTTCTTCGCCTAGCCATCGAAGTCACCATCCCCCATTTTTTTGGTATCTTTCTTGCTACTTCAATAGATGAAATCAAGGGAGGTCGAAGATGTCTAAGTGTGTACCTGGAAGCAATTCCCGCTTTCCGAGGGTGTTGGTTATCGGCAATGGCATGGTCGGCCAGAAGTTCCTAGAGACCCTCTCAGAGCTGGGTGGAGGTGATTGTTTCGAAATCGTCGTATTTGGCGAGGAATCCAGACCTGCTTACGACCGCGTTCATCTTTCGGAATATTTTTCAGACAAAAGCGCATCAGAACTCGAACTATCTTCCGTCGAGTGGGCGCAAGAAAGAAACATCGCTCTGCGGCTATCCACCAAAGTGACACAAATTCACCGCGAACAAAAAACGGTAACCCTAGAAGATGGCCAATCCCTTTCCTATGATTATCTTGTTTTGGCAACCGGATCATCTCCATTTCTGCCCCCGATTCCAGGCATCGAAACTGAAGGGGTTTTCGTTTATCGAACCCTCGATGACCTAGATGCAATTCAGGCCTACGGAACAACATCTAAATCTGCTATCGTCATGGGTGGGGGCCTCCTAGGTTTGGAAGCAGCCAACGCCATGAAAAACCTTAACCTCGATACCACGGTTATAGAATATGCCCCGAGTCTCATGCCTAGACAACTCGACCTTGACGGCGGTTTGATTCTCAAAAAAGTAATCGAAGAACTCAATATTCCTGTCCTCCTAAACAAGCAAACCACCAAGATATCTCAGGATGCGAACGGTCTTTCATTGGATTTTAATGGCGATGCTTCCATCAGCACAGATATGCTAATTGTATCCGCAGGCATTCGCCCCCGGGACGAATTGGCCCATGGTGCAGGTCTCACTATCGGAGAACGTGGTGGCGTGGTTGTCGACGACACCATGCGCACCTCTGACCCCTCCATTTTTGCAATTGGTGAAGTAGCCTCCTTTCAAGGGCAAACCTATGGCCTGGTTGCCCCAGGATATAACATGGCACAAGTAGCCGCCTCCATTCTAATGGCACAACCCGCACGTTTCCCAACACCGGATTTATCCACAAAACTTAAGTTGCTAGGTGTGGATGTTGCCACTTTCGGACAACTATTCACCGATGAAGAGTCGTCACAAATCGTTAAGTATACCGATCCAGGAAGGGGTATCTATAAACGACTCAACTTGTCTCTGGACGGAAAACAGCTCATCGGCGGAATGCTGGTGGGGGAAGCATCTGCGTATCAAAACCTCTTGCAAATAATGAAGAACTCCCTGCCCCTTCCAGAATTCCCAGAGACGCTCTTATTGCCTAGCGGTGCCTCTACAGAATCACAGGAGCTCGAGCTTCCCGACTCCGCTCAAGTTTGTTCCTGTGAAAATATCAGCAAGGGAGCAATTCGAACTTGCATGGGCAAGGGGCAAGTCACCACCCTCGTCCAGCTCAAAGCAGAAACCAAAGCGGGAACCGGCTGTGGTGGATGCGCGCCTCTCTTGACAAAAATATTTCGTGATGAACTCGCCGCCCAAGGAAAAACTCTTGTCAATCATGTCTGTGAACACTTTACCTATTCTCGAAAAGAACTCTTCTCATTAATAAAAATACGTGGGTACAGAACCTTCAAAGACACGGTCGAAGGCATCGGCGTCGGCTATGGATGCGAAACATGTAAACCTACGGTTGCTTCGATACTGGCCAGTCTCTGGAATGAACCAGCATTCGAACATGACATCATTCAAGATACCAACGACCGATTTATGGCCAACATACAACGGGGAGGAACCTACTCTGTTGTGCCGAGAATACCCGGTGGAGAAATTACACCAGATAAACTAATCGTACTCGGTGAAGTTGCAAAAAAATACAATCTCTACTCGAAAATAACCGGTGGTCAGCGAATCGACCTATTTGGTGCCCATGTTCATCAATTACCCGATATTTGGGAAGAACTTATCGCAGCCGGTTTCGAAAGTGGCCATGCCTACGCAAAATCCCTCCGCACGATTAAAAGTTGCGTGGGGACAAGTTGGTGTCGCTTTGGTGTCGGAGACTCGACTCGATTGGCCATCAAACTCGAAAATCGATACCGTGGACTCCGCGCCCCGCATAAACTTAAATCTGCTGTTTCTGGATGCACCCGAGAATGTGCAGAAGCCCAAAGCAAAGATTTTGGAATCATCGCCACTGAACACGGATGGAACCTTTACGTGGGGGGAAATGGCGGAACCACACCAAGACACGCTCAATTGCTAGCGACAGACCTTGATGAAAAAACCTTGGTCAGCTTTATCGACCGCTTTCTAATGTACTATATTCACACTGCCGATAAGCTCCAACGCACAGCCCGATGGATCGAAGAACTAGACGGTGGAATCGACCGATTGCGGGAAATAATCGTCGGCGACATCATGGGCATCGGTGAGCAACTTGAATCTGAAATGGAAGCACTGGTTGGTCGATACCAATGTGAATGGAAAGCCTTAGTCAACGATAGCCAGCGACGCACCCATTTCTCTCATTTTTCCAATTCGTCGAAAGTGGACCCAAATCTGGAATTCGTACAAATCAGACGACAAAAGCAACCCATAGCCTGGACCAAATCGATCGTCACCCAATCAGCTGCCAGGAACAAGAAGGAAGCCAGTCCATCCCAGGGAGCCTGGTTCAAAGCAGGGTCCATAAACGAATTGAATACAAAGGGTGGATCGTGTGTAAAAGTGGGAAATATGCAAATTGCCCTCTATCATCTCCCGGAAAAACAGACCTGGTTTGCGACCCAGAATATGTGCCCCCATCGACGAGATATGGTTTTATCCCGAGGGCTCACAGGATACGCCGGAGATACCCCGAAAGTTGCCTGTCCCCAGCATAAGAAAACCTTTTCCCTACTCACCGGCAAAGGTCTCAATGACCCCTCCCTGAATATCGAAACATATCCGGTTGAGATTAGAGATCAGGACATTTACGTTTTTCTTTCGAATAAAGTCGTCAAATCTTTTGATGACAGTAAAAACCGACACACCGTGGCCAGAGCTTGCGAAGTCGTCTGAGCTTCAAAAAGAACCAATAGGAAGTTTCTTCATCTAGTTCCACATATTTGAAGAAAGAACATTATTGTTCGCAGAAAAACACCAGCAAAAACGCCCGACGCTATTGGCATAATAATTGCTCCTTATCGTGATTGATAAACGAATAAGGAGAATGCAAATGTCTGTGGGACAGGCTTCCAGAATCAGCCTATTGACTTTTGGAACACCGAAAATTCGAGCCTTCCACATATCCTGGCTCTCTTTTTTCGTGTGCTTCTTTGCCTGGTTTGGTGTTGCACCACTGATGGCGATTATCCGGGATGAGTTTGCACTAACAAAATCCCATATTGGTAATATAATCATCGCTTCGGTTACAGGGACAACAATCGCTCGCCTTTTCATGAATTGGCTCTCTGACAAAATCGGTCCGAGAACAGCCTACACCACGTTTCTCTGTCTCGGTTCATTGCCAGTTATGGCTATTGGACTCTCCACTGATTATGAATCGTTTCTCCTTTTTCGTCTTTTCATTGGGTTCATCGGCGCTTCATTCGTCATTACGCAGTACCACACGTCCTCGATGTTCGCTCCAAACGTGGCGGAAACCGTAAATCCAATCGCCGCTGGCTGGGGAAACTGCGGTGGTGGAGCCACTCAATTCATTATGCCCCTAATATTTTCCGCATTCATGGGACTTGGTTTTGGCGGAGCCATGAGTTGGCGCTTAGCAATGGTCGCCGCAGGGTTTGCATGCCTGATTGTGGGACTACTCTACTATTTTTTCACCCGAGACTTACCCCAAGGAAACACTGCGCAATCAAGAAAACTCGCCCTCCAAGAGACCCCCGAGGCCGGTAAAGACAGCTTCTTAGCCACTTTGAAGGACGGTAGAGTCTGGCTCTTGTTTTTTATCTACGGAGCCTGTTTTGGTGTAGAACTCACCATCTACAATATCGCGACCATGTATTTTATGGACAACTTTGGTCTATCCCTCACCTTGGCTGGTTTGGCCGCAAGTTTATTCGGTTTGATAAACTTCTTTGCTCGTTCTCTCGGCGGTGCAATTGGAGACCGTTTTGACAAAAAAGGAGGCATTCATGCACGGGTTCTTTGGCTTTTCATTGCGGTCTTTTGTGAGGGTTTAGCCCTTATGATCTTCTCTCAGATGACGGTTCTTTCCATCGCCGTCCCTTCACTCGTCGTCTTTAGTTTCTTTGTTCAGATGAGTGAGGGGGCAACGCACTCAGTCGTACCATTTATAAAGGAGAAATCCCTCGGGTCGGTCGCCGGGTTTATTGGCGCTGGCGGAAGCTTTGGTGCCGTTTGTGCTGGTTTTCTTTTCAAGAGTGAAGCCTTGACTTGGCCACAAGCCCTTCTCATCCTAGGGGCGGTCGTAACAGCCATTTCATTTCTCACCTTTGGATTTCGATTCTCCGCCCACAAGGAATGCTCAATCCGTAAAAAACAGCGAGAACTTTCCCTGCCTGCTGGTCCGGTACCTGCGTAACGCGTATACTAGAGGGAGATGGGATTTTGACGAGTATCGGTGATCAGATGAGCGACTATTCCAAATCAGATAATAGTGAACTCACAAAAACTTGGGACTCCAAAAAGAAGAGTTGGTCTAGTCGTCTGCCTATCATCGATTCGTATCTGAAAGAACAACAGGACTTAACCGCAGTTGAACGGTTCGCTCAATTACACGAACACGAAAGCACCGTTCTCCAGGGAAAATACTATCAAGATTTGCTGCCAACCAATCTACCGGGAGAATCGGAACAATACGCGTTCGAAGTCGATTTAGACAATTGCACTGGCTGTAAGGCATGTGTCACCGGATGCACGAGCCTCAATGGACTAAAAGATGGAGAAACCTGGCGCGATGTCGGTTTGGTCATTGGTGGAACAGGTAGCCAAGCCACCACTCAGCATGTAACCACCGCATGCCATCACTGCCTCGAGCCTGCATGTGCAAAAGGCTGCCCAGTTAACGCCTATGTGAAGGATGAAGAAACTGGAATAGTCAAACACCTCGATGACCAATGTATCGGATGTCAATATTGTACCCTAACCTGCCCCTATGACGTTCCCAAATTTTCAAAATCCATGGGGATTGTTCGCAAGTGCGACATGTGTATTGACCGATTAAAAGAAGGCGAAGCCCCTGCATGTGTTCAGGCCTGCCCCACCGGGGCCATTAACATTTCAGTGGTAAACAAAAGGGACGTTCTCCGAAAAGGCGAGACTGGGATGCTTATTCCAGGCACGCCTCCTTCAAACATCACCTACCCAACAACCACCTATAAGAGCAAAAGTGCTTCCATTAGACACACCCTACCCGCCGATTATTATCGTCCCCAGCAACAACATTCCCATTGGCCTCTAATCTTTCTTCTGGTTTTATCCCAAATGTCTATTGGCGTCTTCGCCATCCAAAGAAACTTTTTGCTTGAAAGCCTTGCATTCGGGTTTCATTCATTGGTTTCTCTCAGTTCTCTTCTAGGCCTAGCGATTATGGGACTCGCACTAACCACCAGCCTCTTCCATTTAGGCCGGCCACAATATGCTTTTCGAGCCATCCTGGGAATAGGGCACTCATGGCTTAGCCGCGAAATCCTTACCTTCGGAATCTATTTCAAAGTGGCACTTATATTTACCGCTGCCTGTCTTGTTGAGTCTGTTCCGGAGCTTAGAAATAAACTTCCCACCTGGTATCCCGATGGACTTTACCTGCTACCCATTCTATCCAGTATGACCCTCATAGCAGGGGGAACCGCCCTTTTGTCGTCTGTGATGGTTTATCATGACACCAAACGCATTTTCTGGAATTGGCTCCGCGGCGGATTTAAATTCGTCTCAACGACACTCCTTTTAGGGATCACCTCGCTCCTATTATTAAGTTCAGCTTACCTCTGGAACTCGGAGACCCCTCCCACTTTCATCCGTGACTTCCTGAACAATTCATTGATTCCATATTCAGCCTTACTTATGGGCGCCAAGTTGTCCCATGAGATTTCGCTCTTCCACTATTTACGTGACTCCCACAATTCCGCCATGAAACGTACAGCTCAACTCCATTTCACCGAGCTACTTAACTCCACCGTGGCCCGAGTGGCATGTGGTCTTTTAGGCGGAATTCTCATCCCGCTTCTACTCATGCACGACCTCAGAAGTTCCCCGGCCCCCACAGGCCCGATGGTTCTCATTATGGGCTTTGGGTCCATTTTAGTCTTTTGCGGAGAAGTTCTCGAACGATACCATTTCTTTTCCGCTGTCGTTGTATGGAAGATGCCAGGAGACTTCAGATGAAATCCCCCTCAGCCAAAGGGCTCATTCGGTGGGCTTCCAATTTAATACATCAAGTTGACGGCCCTTTAACTCAGCAGCTCCTTCGCACCCCCGGAGAATTCGGTTTAGGACAAGTTCCCGCGGCCCAAAAACCTACCGCAACCACCTCCTTAACCTGTGGCTACTGCTCCACTGGATGCAGTTTGACGGCCCATCTAAAGGATGGAGAAGCCATCAATCTATCTCCGAACTCCGAATACCCGGTCAATCTCGGAATGGCCTGCCCCAAAGGATGGGAAGCGTTAACACCTATGGGCGCCTTAGACCGCGGAACCACACCTCTGCTGCGCTCGAAAGCAGGTCGAATGGAAGCCATCGATTGGCACGATGCGATGACGACCTTTACGGATAAATTTAAAGAGATTGGTCGAAAACATGGTCAGGACTCCATCGCATTTTTGGGAACCGGCCAGATTACGACCGAAGAGATGGCTCTTTTAGGCTCTCTGGCTAAATTTGGCATGGGCATGGTTCACGGAGATGGCAATACAAGACAGTGTATGGCCACTGCAGTTGCGGCCTATAAACAAAGTTTCGGATTTGATGCACCGCCCTATACCTACCAAGATTTCGAAGAATCCGATGTCATTATTTTGATCGGAAGCAACCTGTGCATTGCTCACCCAATTATGTGGGAGCGAATTTCTAGAAACAAAAACAATCCCAAGGTCATCGTCATCGACCCGCGAAAAACAGAAACCGCGTCAGCTGCAACCCATCATCTCGCAATTTATCCAAAATCAGACCTCGTACTTTTTTATGGATTGGCAAATATACTCATCAATGAAAATTGGACAGATAACACCTTCATCGAGAAACACACCGATAACTTCGAAGAATTTCGGAAATTCGTGTCGCAATTCAGCATCGCTTCAGTATCCGAAGCCACTGGCATTGAGGAACCACAATTATTTGACCTTGCAAAAACCATTCATGCGTCAAAGGCCACCTCCTTTTGGTGGACCATGGGAGTCAACCAAAGTCATGAGGGCGTACGAGTCGCTCAGTCAGTCATCAATATTGCCCTCATGACCGGAAATATTGGAAGACCAGGAACCGGAGCGAATTCCATTACAGGACAGGCAAATGCGATGGGTTCTCGGCTCTTCAGTAATACCAGCTCACTACTCGGCGGGCATGATTTCAAAAACGCGGAGCACCGAAAAAAAGTTGCTCAACATTTAGACATCCCCGAGACCAGTATTCCGACCACGGCGGGAATGGCCTATGACCAAATTGTGGAGGGTATCCTTTCTGGGAAAATTAAGGGGCTCTGGGTGATCGCAACGAACCCAGCCCACTCATGGATCCACCAAGGAAACCTACGCGACATTCTAGGCCGATTAGACTTCTTAGTCGTCCAAGACTTATACCCGACCACCGAAACTTCCCAATATGCAGACCTTTATTTTCCATCTGCGGGTTGGGGGGAAAAAGAAGGTACATTCATTAACTCCGAACGTCGCATTGGACTACTCAAAAAAGTCATTCGCGCTCCGGGTAAAGCGCTCTCCGATTTTTATATTTTCAAACTGGTTGCTGAGTATTGGGGATGTGGCGACCTTTTCACGCAGTGGAGCGACCCTGAGTCCACCTTTCAAATCCTCCGAAAAATAACCAAAGACCAACCCTGCGACATCACCGGCATAGAGGATTATGCTCAAATAGACACTCTTGGTGGAATCCAGTGGCCTCATCCAGAAGGTTCGAAAACACCAAATCCGCAACGGAGGCTATTCGAAGACAACTGTTTTTTCCACGCCAATAAGCGAGCTTATTTTCATTTCGAAACACCCCGTGACATACCAGAAAAGACCAACGAGGAATTCCCATTTCTCCTATTGACGGGACGAGGGTCCTCTTCACAATGGCATACACAAACACGCACCTCAAAATCCCCTGTATTGCGAAATCTCTATCCCAATGCAGTGTATGCCGAAATAAATCCACTGGATGCCGAGAGGCTTGGCATCCAACGCCATTCGGAGGTACGCATACTTTCGCGCCGGGGAAGTGTTAGGGCCAAAGCCTTTCTGACCACCAGTATTCAGGAGGGACACATATTTATGCCCATGCATTACGAGGAAACCAATGTCCTAACACATGCCTCTTTCGACCCCTATTCACGACAACCCTCCTACAAAGCATCGGCAGTGAACATTCGACCACTGCAACATTGGGAATAGAGAGAATATTCTAGAAAAAGATGGCATGACCACGCCACAATGACGTAGTTAAAATAATAAAAGAGAGAAAGACATGACGCAAAAAAAAAATGGGTTTGTTTGGTTCGTTGGAGCTGGTCCCGGTGCAGCAGACCTAATCACCGTACGTGGCCTCACGATACTGAAACGCGCTGATGTTGTTTTATACGACAGTTTGGTTGAACCAGAGCTTCTGGAACTTACCGATTCCAGAAAACTCCATGTGGGCAAACGTTGTGGACGACATAATTATTCTCAAGAAGAAATTTCGTCGCTCATGGTTAGGGAGGCGTGGAATGGTCACCGGGTGGTCCGATTGAAAGGCGGAGATCCTGCAGTCTTTGGCCGACTGGGCGAAGAAGTGGATGCGCTTCGAAAATATGGGATTCCATTCGAAATTATTCCTGGGGTTTCAAGTGTCACCGCCAGTGTGCTTGCATGTGGCCTATCTCTCACCAAACGAGGAATAGCAGACTCTTTTTGTGTGGTCACAGGTAAGAAAGCCGACTCAGATGAACCACTGACGATTCCAACTTATGACCCTAGGCAGACCATCGTAATTTTGATGGGCGTTAGAAATTTTGCATCCATCAGAAAGTCCATGTCAGAACAAGGTTACCCCATGGATATCCCCTTATGCTTTATTTCGCGCGCGGGCAGAAAGGATGCGTCCTATATTCACACAAATTTGGGTTCAGCCAACAAAAAGGTCGACGCGCTCAAAGACGCAGCACCCACGATAATCTTAGTCGGCCATATCGCGCAGGATCTAGAGACTGAAATTGATTATTTTTCCCCCGAGTCCATGGGGAATTCTCCACGTCTTTGGACTGAGCCAGACAAAACAGGAATTAAAGTGTCTTCCCCGACCTGACTCAGGATTCCGACACCTGCGCTTGGTGATAGTGACTTATGATTGTAGACACCGAGGGGCGATTCCAGAACCATATTATTTTGACATCCACCCACGATAATGTTGCCCTAAGC
>JAYZAY010000056.1:0-88634 GCA_036339465.1 Myxococcota bacterium
AAGTAATCGCCGTCGTTGCTGGGCATATGCATCACAAGTTGAAAGGAGGCGGCACCCGTCATTGGCAAACAACACAAACAAACACCCTCTTTGTCAATGCGGCCAGAGTACCAAGGATTTTCAAACAAAACGGAACATTCCACCATCATCACGTAGAGCTAAAACTCCAAGATGGCCAGGCCCACGCCACAGAAAGGATTATTCCAAAAACAAAACAATAAGCCCCCCCACACACACCAACACACGAAAATCCAAAAATTCTCCTCCACAGAAAATCTATCGGAATCCCAGCAGCAAGACCTGAGTATTCTCCTTAAAAGCGAAAGAAAATCCATTCGAGAAGCATTTTCCCTGGCACGACAGGGGGGCATTCTTTGGCGCAATGCCATCCAAGAAGCCGAAATGCTCAAAACATCCATCCAAGAAGAAGCCGAGGACATTCTAGATGAGGCGCAATTCGAAAAATTTCAGAGCACATTTGGAAATCACCCACAAACCGGCCGGCATAAACTCAGGAGATTCTAAGATCCACGATACCGAGCACAACAAGCCTTGGATGAAATTCAGGCCTCTTACTGGATGGGTGGTGAGGGCTTATCTTCGTATGGGCGTAAGATTGTTTTATTGAGTTTTGGGTAAGTCGGGAGGCGAGAGCGGCACCGTAGGAATTTTTGTTGAATCTTGCCCGGTTCATTTCGCAAAATTTTGTGGGTGGATTGATCTTGTCATATGGGTAGTGAAATGTGTGGACGTTTTGGTTTTGACAGCAACCGAAGACAAGCTGAACCCTTGGAGAGCTTTATGGGTTTCCCGGCCAGGGAAGGCCGGGGCGACCTTAGGCCCACGGATTCAATCCTAGCCCTTCTAAAGAAGCCGGGGATGCAGGGTGAACAAGAGATTCAAGGGAGCTGGTTGCGATGGGGCTTGATTCCAAGTTGGAGTCGAAAGGGGTTTGCTGGGCGTCCTTTAATTAACGCCCGGGCTGAAACCATTGACGAAAAGCCGAGTTTCAAAGATGCCTTCTCTCGCCGTCGTTGTGTTGTTCCAGCCACGCATTATGATGAGTGGCAAGCCGAGGGTATTGGGGTAAATGAGCATAAGCAAAGGGTAAGAATATTCCACGAAGAGGGGGCCTATGGGATGGCTGGGGTCTGGGAGCGTTGGGAGGGGGGAGAGGGGCCGGTTTTTAGTTGTGCAATCATTACGGTGTCTGCGTGTCGTCAGCTTGAGGGGGTCCATCCCCGGATGCCGGCAATGTTGACAGAAAAGGAGGCGGAAGTTTGGCTTGATCCAGACCGGGCCTCGGTGCAAGTCAAGGAGCTGCTCCGCCCTTGCCAGCGAGTTTGTTGGGAGTATGTTCATGAAGAAAAAAAGAACCCTGTCCAAGGAACCCTTTTTTGATGAAATATGATTCATGCCTATTACCCTAATTATTCTGTTTTTTGTTCTGGTAATGGGGCTCTTTCTGGGGCCAGGTATATGGGTTCTTAAAATGGGATTACCGAAAGCTTGGCATACATCCCTGAAACACTGGGTGGGCTTGGGTGGGCTGAACACCATTTTTGGCTTTGGCCTTTATGGTGTCGGGAAGTTTTGGGGAATTGCTTTGTTTCGCCATTTTGGGTCGTCTCTTTTACCGTGCCGTTGTTGGCGGTTCTGAGTGTTGGGATTTCTGGTCCCTTAGTTTGGCTAGTTCAAAAAATAAAACCCTTGCCATCGAGTTTACCTCCGGACGAAGCGGCCAATGGGGTGGGTCGTCGAGAGTTTTTTAGGGGTCTTGCGGCTGCTATTCCCGTGAGCGCAGTAGCTTTGAGTCCCATTGGGACGGCCACGGCCTATGGAACCCTCGCTTTAAACGTGTGTCGATTTGGGATGATAATTGGCATCCCACCATGAAGGGAGTCAGGATTCTCCATACAACGGATATTCATTTGGGTTTAATCGTATTATTGACGACGTCGACCTTCTTGAACCTATGTGAGGCAGTCCTTATTGAATTGGGATAGGTGCATAGAGGTGATTTTAAGAGGCAGCTGTGGCTGTTTTTGGGCGCTGTCGTTTCGCTCTAGGTGGAGTGTTGCCTCCGCTGGTGGCACGGGGGGTGTGGGTGCCTGGCTTTTGGCGGGTCCGGCGAGGTTGTTGAGGCGTGCCCGCGGGTCTCTCGGGCGCGACCTCCATACCAGGTACTTTGACTCGATGGATGGTTGTGCCTAAGTGTTTCTCGATGGCTTTGACCACGTCCTTATTTTCGGGGGTGATAAATGTACAGGCTTCTCCGGTTTGTTCACTGCGCCCGGTTCGGCCGATACGGTGGGTGTAGGCCTCTGCGGTGTCGGGAATATCAAAGTTGATCACATGGGATACGTTGGCGACGTCGATACCCCGGGCGGCGATATCGGTGGCCACGAGAATGTCGAATTGTCCTTTTCGGAATCCTTGCATGGCTCGGTCACGTTGAGACTGACTTAGGTTTCCTTGTAGGGCGACGGCATTAAGTTTCATGCGGCTGCTGATTTGACTGGCCAAGCGCTTGGCGCGGTGTTTGGTTCGGGTGAATACAATGGCACGGATGAAGCTTTCATCGTTGCAGAGGTGCTCGAGCAAATCGAATTTATTTGCATGGGCCACAGGATAAAACGCCTGGGTGATGGTTTCGGCCGGTGCGCTATGGGCTAGCTCAATCACGTGGGGGTTGTTGAGTAAATCATTTGCGAGGTGGCGGATGGCCTTGGGCATGGTGGCGGAGAATAAAAGGTTTTGTCGTTTGGTCGGGATCGCTTTCAAAATGCGACGAATATCTGGCAGGAATCCCATGTCGAACATGTGGTCGGCCTCATCGAGTACGAGGATCTGGACGTCTTGTAATTTGATGAGCTTTTGTTGAACCAAATCCAGTAGTCGCCCCGGGCAGGCGATGACGATGTCGGCACCTCTCCTAAGGGATCCCACTTGGGGGTTCATGCCCACGCCGCCGTAGATGGTGACGGTTCTGAGATTGGTGAATCGGGCTAGGGTTCGGATTTCCTGGTCGATCTGGGCCGCCAGTTCACGGGTGGGAGCGATGACGAGTGCTCTGGGGCTCTTGGATTTGTCTTGTTCCAGCTGCTGTAGAATTGGAAGGGCAAAGGCCGCCGTTTTACCGGTTCCGGTTTGCGCGAGTCCCAGGACATCTCTGCCCTTGAGGGTTTCGGAAATGGTTTGTTCTTGGATGGGGCGAGGGCTGCTGAAGCCAGCGGCTTCGATGCCATCTTGAATTGAACGTGAAAATCGAAATTTTAGAAAGCTACTGGACGTAGCTTCAACAGATTGATCCATAAGGATTTTCTCCATGGTTTATGCCGGAGATCGAGATTGATACGTCTTGCGGCGGCACCCAAACCCATACAACAGCGACAGGAAAGAGAATTAAAAGTGGCGCGATCCAGTGAGGGTCCTGCTGTGCGCTTGCCGAGCCAATTTGCTTTTCGGCCTTCGACCTGCGGGTACCACATGGATATTCATGCGGCAATGCTCTTTCTTTCTTTTTATGCTTAGGCTTGCCCCAAGCCTACGGTGAGTGACCCATAACCAGGGTGCCGGCAAAGATTATTGGTATGTTAAACACATGCCAATTACGTCTTTTGGGATACACAAAGCCATCTCTGGACCGCCGTTGGCGAGTCCCACGGCGTCGCGGTAGATTTCACGAGGGCCGGCACCTCCATCGCTGATTTGTGTGTGGTCGTGAATTCTGGTGCGAGTTGTCTCATTCCTAGATTCTCATGTGCCAATGCGGTGGGGATATAAACTCTCTACCTACCCAATATATTTCTTACACCTCAAAGCTGATACTCCGCCCTGTTTTTTCCCACACCGCCGACCATATGTTCCCATAAAGCGACATTGACAATGGTCGCGCAAGGCTACTTCTCGTTTGACCGCACCCGGAATGTGGCGGGTGTTTTTCTTTGGGAGAAACTCGTTTTTTGCGGGGCTCTGCGACTTGCTTAAATTTGGCATTCATTTGCGCTTCAATTAGCAGCGTCAAAGATTTAGCCAATAGCTTCTGAAGGGAGTTTTGGCCATAGGCCAATCAAGTCTTGAGCTTTTTGTCGCTTTTTTGGGATGGTGTATAGTCCATATTCATCTGCAGCCGAAGCATGGGGGGAGCGAAGGCCACATCTTTGACCGGAGAAGTGTCTCTGGGGGGGAGTGGTGGTACGACCCTTCGCCGGTACGTCGTTCACCGGCAAAGTCATTTGGGCATAAAGAAACTCAATTTGGCGTTTGGATTGATGTTTTAAGTGGGTCAAAAGCGCGGCCTGGTTTTCGGAGGTGAGATGAGAACGAATCAGATTGAATCACGTGACATGGATTTCCACCCGAGCCTAGATTTCAAAATCCAAGGAAATTTGGCGAACCACCGGCGCTGCGCCGATGTGCTTGAAGGCCGTAGACACTCAGTAAATGCAAGTCCACATTAGGGGTGTGGACTTGCATTCATCGGAGGGTAGTGGGAAGGGTGGGGTTTATGAAAATTCGTCTTGTGTTTATTGCTTGTCTTTTCTTAATGACATTTCTCGGCAGTGTCTTGGTGGTCTACGCCGACGATGGCCCAGCTTCCCATCATGATCACGGTTCCTTCGGTGAGGCCCACGCCGCAGCCACCGCACCCCTCTTGGAAATTATCAAGGGAGAGATCGACCCTTGGGTCTTGGGCATGGCCCTGGGTATGGCCCTTTTTTTTGGAGCCGCCCACGCCCTCTCTCCGGGCCACGGTAAGGCTTTGGTCGCTGGTTATTTAGTGGGCAGCCGTGGGACCCTAAGGCACGCCGTACTCTTGGGATTGATTGTCACCTTTGCCCACACTTTTTCCGTGATCATTCTTGGGGTGGTGGCCCTCCTACTCACGGACCGTTTCGCGCCCGATGTGGTCTATCCCTGGATCGAGTTGACCAGCGGGCTGATTGTTCTGGCGGTTGGATTTACGCTCTTTCGACATCGGTTGCAGCAGGCCCACAGTGGGCACGGTCATCACCACGACCACGGTCATCACCACGACCACGGTCATCACCACGACCACGGTCATCACCACGATGGTGGTCATCACCATCATCATCACGGAGATGTCTCCACCGCATCCCTATGGTCTTTGGGTATTTCCGGGGGGATTGTGCCTTGTCCTACGGCCCTGGTGGTTTTGCTAACGGCCATATCCCTACATCAGGTGGTTTTTGGTTTGATATTGGTGCTCTCGTTTTCAGTGGGCTTGGGCTTGGTGCTTATCGCCATCGCTTGCGCGGTGGTGATGATGGGTGACAAGCTTAGAGAACGGGCGGAGTCGACCCATCCCATTTTCGGATGGCTACCGGTGATGAGTGCGGCATTCGTGACGGTATTGGGGGTTGTGATCACCTACCGCGCCGTGAGCGGTATGGCGTAGGTGATCTCTCAGTGGGAATTACTCGGCCTTAAGGATTTACAAACGTTTCCGCGACCCATTTCTTGAATAACGGCCTACGAAAGGTGAGCTACATACGGTTGCGGGTGTGTTGTTGAGCGCTTTTGAGTTCGACGACACCGCCGTCTTCACCGCAGTCGTTGTGAAACATCATGTTATGATGGTCGGCCACACATAATTTATTGCCCTTGGTTTTGATAGAGATCTTCCAGATCGTATTCAGTCCAATTTTCCGGTGAAGATTTTAAAGAGGGTAGGTGAATGTGTGCTTTTTTGATACGTTTTTTGGTGTGGGTTTGAAGCTCGGCCTTGCCTGCGTGCACAATCTTCATTGAAGGCCCTCGACAAAATTAATTTGACGATGCTCTCTCTAAAGCTTATTCCTTCGAGGGGATTTGGGTATGTTTCCCCGGAGTCTTAACAACATCTGAAGGAGGAAATCATGCAGAGAGCGATATCATGGATAGGAGCTGCAGGGTTGGTGGCTGGGTTAACCGTAGCCTGTCAGCCAGCAGCGAAGATGGAAGAAGCCAAACCTCAAACAGGAGCGAAGGTGGATGCAGCCAAACCGGTCGAGGCCCTACGGGGCGTGGATATGGAGAAGAAAGTTATTCGCATTGGAATGCTGAATGACGAGACTGGTCCCGCTGCCATTATCGGAAAACCGTTTGCCATTGGTAAGCGGATCCTTGCGAAGCAAGTGAATGAGGGTGGAAGTGGCTTGCTACCCGAAGGATGGACTCTTGAGTTGGTGGAAAAAGATCACGGCTACAATCCAGGTAAATCGGAGGCGGCTTATAAGGAACTAAAAGATCAAGTTCTCTTTATAGGAACGAGTTTTGGCACTCCCCCGACACTGCCATTGCGTCCTTATTTGAAGCAAGACAATATGGTTGCTTTCCCCGCGTCTCTGTCTTCGGCCATGGCAACATTCGAGCATACTCCTCCCGTGGGCGCTTCTTATTCTATCGAAGCTATGCGCGCTGTTGATTGGATTGTGGAAAGCGTTGGTGCTGATAAGGCCAAGCTCGCCATTGTTTATGACCAAACCGATTATGGTAAGGATGGTTTTGAAGGTTTCAAAAAAGCGGCCGAATTCCACAGGGTGCCTGTTGTGGCTGAGCAAACGGTTGCGCCAGGCCAAAAGGATTTCACCGCTGTGGTTGGTGCACTCAAAAAAGCGGGGGCGACCCATGTTTTGTTGACGGTTCTAGCTTCTTCCACGGGACCTGTATTGGGAACGGCGGCGAAAATGAAATATATGCCGACTTGGGTGGGGCAGACCCCTTCTTGGATCGACCCCTTCTTTGCGCATCCTCAGCTTCCGGCGGTGGTGTTCACCAAGTATGTGTGGATGAATGGTCTTCCTTTTTGGGGTGAGCCCAAGCCGGGCATGGATAAGTTCTTAGCGGCTTTCCAAAAGCACGGGGCTGCAATGAAAGCGCGTCCCGATTTTTACACCATGACATCCTACCTGCAGGGACTCTTAGAGCTTGAAGCTGTGAATCGAGCAATTGCGAACAATGACCTCACGCCCACTGGTTTTATGACGGCGCTTCGAAGCATCGATGGTTGGAATGCCGGTGGATTGCTCGAAGGAATGAGCTTCAAGGAATTTCCTTACTCGTCGGCCAAAACAGCTCGGATCCTTAAGCCGGACTTTGCCAAGAAGTCATGGGCGGTGGTGGCTGACTATGCGGCACCAAAAATGTTGGTTTCGGTAGCACCGGCGGCGCCAGCTGAAAATACCAAAGCAGAAGCGAAATAAGAATAGCGGATTATTATGTTAAGTATCAGCAATTTGGAAGTGGTGTACCACTCCGTGGTGCTGGTTCTTAAAGGGCTTAGCCTCAAGGTCCCTGAGGGGGAGATCGTAGCCCTCCTCGGGCCCAACGGGGCCGGTAAAACCACCGCCCTTAGAGCCATGACCGGGCTCCTTCCGGTTCATGATGGAAAAGTCACCAAAGGCTCCATGACCTTCAATGGGCAATCCCTTGTGGGACGATCGTCTGAATCCTCGGTTCAATTGGGATTGGCTCAAGTTATGGAAGGTCGACGCATATTTAGTGAGCTTTCGGTGGAAGAAAATTTATTGGTCGGCGGCCACAGCCAACCGTGGAAACAAGTTCAATCTGATATTGAGAAATACTATGAACGCTTCCCCGTATTAGGGCAACGCCGGCGGCAGCCAGCAGGTTACCTTTCTGGAGGGGAGCAGCAAATGTTGGCCATTACCCGGGCTTTGATGGCACGGCCCCGTCTTCTACTTTTGGATGAGCCTTCCTTGGGGTTGGCACCGAAGATTGTCAAGGAGGTTGCGGAGCTTATTAGGGCGGTGAACCAAGAGGGCGTGGGGATCCTTTTGGTGGAGCAGAATGCTTCGTTGGCTTTTGACTTGGCCAATTACGCCTATGTTTTGGAAAATGGCAAGGTGGTGATTGATGGAGATTGTGCCACCTTGCAAGAGGATGAAGATATTCGAGAATTTTATATGGGGATCGGTGGGGAGTCCGCAAAAAGTTATCGCGATGTGAAATTGTATCGTCGGCGCAAGAGGTGGCTCTCGTAATGCTGCTTGAGGTAAAAGAAATCGAACTTTCTTTTTCGGGGTTGAAGGCCTTGAATGGGGTCTCGTTGACAGTGGGATCCGAAGAGATGGTTGCGGTCATTGGTCCCAATGGAGCTGGCAAGACGTCGCTCTTCAATTGTATTTCTGGGCTGTACCGTCCTCAAAAAGGTTCGATTCATTTTGATGGCCGAAATATTGGCCCACTGCCGCCCCATGAAATTGCGCGTTTGGGGGTGGCCAGAACTTTCCAAAATCTTGCCCTATTTGAATACCTTACGGTGCTTGAGAATCTACAGATAGGTTCACATATTCATTTTAAATCCCATTGGTGGCAGGACCTTCTATGGGCGAGGTCTTGCCGGGCCGAAGAAGTACGCCATCGGCGCCGAGTTGAAGAGGTGATCGACTTTCTCGATCTTGAGAAATATCGAGAGATGCCCGTGAGCATTTTGCCATACGGCGTTTTGAAGCGGGTGGAGTTAGGACGCGCGCTCTGTATGAATCCTAAACTCTTGTTGCTCGATGAACCCGCTGCGGGACTGAACCAAGAAGCGACAGAGGACCTCGCGCGTTACATCTTGGACATTAAAGAGGAACTTAAAGTCGGCCTATTGTTGATTGAGCACGACTTACGCTTTGTCCTTGAATTGGCCGACAAAGTAACGGTGTTGGATTTCGGCGCCAAGATTGCCGATGGTTTGCCGCACGAAGTAGCACGACATCCTGAAGTGGTTGCGGCGTATTCAGGGGTTGGTGGGGAGGTTGGCATATCATGATGGTGCAGCCGACATTGGCCGCTTGTGTTTTGGCGCATGCGGCGAAAAGCCCCACGGCCGTGGCTCTCCGGAAAAAGAAATTTGGTATCTGGGAAGAGATTACGTGGCGTGTCTACTCCGATCATGTGGGAGCGGTGGCTAGGGAGCTTTTGGAATTGGGTGTTGGGGAGGGTGACCATGTTGCGATTATCGCCGACAATTGTCCCGAATGGCTCTATGTCGATTTGGGGACGCAGACCATTGGTGGTTGTAGCGTAGGAATATATCAAACGAACCCACCGGCGGATGTTGCCTACGTCTTAAATCATAGTGGTGCGAAAATTCTTTTTTGCGGTGATCAGGAGCAAGTGGATAAGGCCATCGAGTTGGGGGATACGGTACCCAACCTCGAGCATATTATAGTATTCGACTCGAGGGGCACGTGCCATTATGACGATCCACGTCTTATATCCTGGAACCGCTTTTTGGCTGGAGGGCTACAATTTGTAGAAAATGAACCCCATTGGTTTTCCCAAAGAGTGCAGCAAATGGACCCCACAGTACCTGCGATGGTCATTTATACCTCGGGCACCACAGGGCCGCCCAAGGGCGCCATGATTTCCAATACGAATGCCATGGGTTTGGCGGTTGCGACTGCTGAGGTGATGGGATTTGGTGAAAACGACCGTTTGTTGTCCTACCTGCCTCTTTGTCATGTGGCGGAAAAGATTTTCAGCTTGTTCGGACCGCTTAGCTCAGGCGCTGTGGTGCACTTTGGCGAATCCATAGGTACGGTCCAGCGGGATTTGGCCGAGGTTTCTCCTACTATCTTTTTGGGTGTACCAAGAATTTGGGAACGTATTCACGCTCAAGTGATTCTCAAAATGCAAGATTCATCTTGGTTGAAGCGGATGCTCTTCGATTATTTTTCGAAGTGGGGGGCGAAATTTCAGCGCGCTGTAGAGGAGGGTAAGCCCCCAACGGTTCAGGAAAAAGTTTGGGGGTGGGTGGCAGATATCCTGGTTTTTCGTCCGTTACAAGAGCGGTTGGGGTTGCGCGACTGTCGGGTGCCGATCTCAGGGGCCGCCCCCATTGCCGCAGATCTTATTCGCTGGTTTCACAGTATTGGTGTGCCCATTGCGGAGGGGTTTGGTCAGACCGAGTCATCAGGGGTCAGCCATGCGAATCGACCCGGGGAAATACGTATTGGTACTGTAGGCCAGGCTCTTCCCGGGGTGGAGTGCTGTATCGCAAAGGACGGTGAGATTTTACTCCGGGGTAGCAATGTTTTTTGTGGCTATTTGCACAATGAAGAGGCCACTCGATGGACTGTGGATCTGGATGGATGGTTACACACCGGGGATATTGGAGAATTGGACGCCGATGGTTATCTCAAGATAACGGGCCGCAAGAAAGAGATTATTATTACTGCGGGTGGGAAGAACCTTTCCCCGGAAAAGATTGAGAATCAACTTAAAATGAGTCGCTATGTGAAGGAGGCGGTTTCTATTGGCGACAGTCGAAAGTTTATTTCTGCCTTGATTCAAATTGATTATGAAGCGGTTTCCGATTGGGCTCAACGGCAAAATATTCCCCATACATCGTTTGCTGATCTGGTGGCGCGTCCCCAGGTATTTGAATTGGTTGAAAAAGAAGTACGCATGGCCAATGAAGGTTTGGCCAGGGTTGAGCAGGTTCGGAAATTCAAACTTTTTCCAAAAGAGCTTCACCAAGACGATGATGAATTAACCCCAACCCAAAAAGTAAGGCGGCGCAAGATTGCTGATATCTACGCTGAACTTATCGATTCAATGTATGAAGGAAGGGTGTCGTGACTGAGTTATTTCAATTGCTCGTTTCGGGTTTCGCATTAGGCGCCATATACGGCTTGGTGGCCCTAGGTTTTGTGGTGATTTACCGGGCTTCTCAGGTTTTCAATTTTGCCCATGGTGAATTGTTGACTCTGGGTGCTGTTTTGATGGTGTGGCTGAATTCGCCCCCGGCGGTGATAGAGGATGCGTTGGCTTTAGGGGGAAGTACCGTGGATGGCCTGGGCTGGCCCTGGGCTCTTTCCCTCATGGTGGCTCTCGGAGTGACGGGCCTCGTGGCGGCTGTGATTGAAGGGCTGTGTCTACGTCCTTTGGTGGGACGACCGGTGTTTGTGCCCATCATTGTAACCCTTTTTGTGGGGGCTATCCTACGCATGGTGGTCATGCTTATTTTTGGCAATGATTCAATGCCCATCCTTACGCCGTGGGAATCCATGGGTGCTTTTGATTTAGGTGGCGCCATGATCGACTACAGCTCTTCGGCCGCTATTGTAGCTGGTGGCTTCGCGTTTCTTGTTTTCGGAATTTTGGTTCGCTACACAAGGCTTGGGGTAGCGATGCGGGCGACGAGTAGCAACCAGGAAACCGCCCTTGGCCTTGGGATACCGGTGGGCAAAGTTCTCGGGGTTACTTGGTTTCTGGCGGGAACCATGGCGGCTTTGGCTGGGATTTTCTTGGGGATCCGTGATTATTCGGTGGATATGAATTTAGGCTTTATCGCCATGCGCGCTTTTCCTGCCGTAATTGTGGGGGGATTGGACTCAGCCTTAGGTGCGGTGGTGGCAGGGCTCTTATTGGGAACCCTCGAAGTTCTGACGGCAGGTTATGTTAATAGTATGTTGGGTCCATTTGGGAAAAACTTCCACACTGTTTTGCCATATTTGGTGATGATACTTTTTTTGATGGTGCGGCCCTACGGGCTTTTTGGCACCAAGAAAGTGGAGCGTGTGTGATGCCTACCCGCCCACTGGTGACCAGTTATCACGACGACATGTCGCTTTTTCCGGATTTATGGAATCGCATTGGTTTGGTGGCGGCTTTGGCCGCTATTGTGCTCTTTCCGTATTTGGCCAACGATCATTGGCTGAATATTGGCATCAATGCGCTGGTGGCGGTGGTGGGTGCAGTGGGGATGATGGTTTTGACGGGCTTCACGGGTCAGGTAAGTCTTGGGCATGCGGCTTTCCTCGCGGTGGGGGGATACACAACTGCGATTTTGGGTTTGAGTTTTGGGATTCCGTTTTGGCTCTGTTTACCTTTGAGCGGTTTGGTGGCGGCGCTTGTCGGGTTGTCGGTGGGGCCTTTCGCTTTACGATTGGAAGGGCTTTATTTAGCGATTGTCACCATCGGGTTGATGTTCTTGGTGGAGCATATGCTTCGGAATGGATTGGAGGTGGCTTATGGTAAAGAGTATCTCAGTGTTCCCATGCACCTGTGGTTTGAATCGGGGGATGTCGATCCACTGGGTGGTTTTCGAAAAGCTTGGGAATTCGGTGGATTTAAGTTGGACTCCGATCGAAAGATTTATCTTCTCTTTATTTTATTGGCGGTGATTTCTGTTTGGGTTGGGAAGAATCTCCAACGGTCAAATAGTGGCAGGGCCATGATGGCAATTCGGGATGGTGAATTGGCGGCGGGGGCTTTGGGGGTTCACAGCGCGCGGAGTAAAATGATTTCTTTTGGGATTTCATCCTTTATCGCAGGGATCGCGGGGTCCATGTATGCCTTTGCGCATCCCGTGCTTACCTTGGAGCCTTTCAATTTGAAGATGAGTGTCGATTTTGTGGCTATGGTTGTTTTTGGCGGTGTGGGGACGATGTTCGGTGCGGTGGCGGGGGCCTTGGTTTTTACGTTTTTGCACCCATTTTGTGAAACCGTGGGTCGCTTGATGCCTTTTCCCGATAGTTTTAGTTCCGAATATCAATCCGCGCTGATATTTTTTCCGGTTCTATGTCTTTTTTTGCTCTTTGAACCTTTGGGTTTGTTGGGCATTTGGTTTCGTATCAAACGTTATTTTTTGGCCTGGCCTTTTCGTTATTAAAGGGCTTTTTTGGGCATAAATATTTGGTCTTGTCCCCGATTATTTCATTTTCGAAAAACATGATGGGGGACCCAAATACGCCGCGGGCGGGATGAGATATTGGGGGTCCCTTGATTTCTATGAATCGCACCCCAGTATCAGGAGTGTGATATCATCGTTTTGCATGCCTTGAGCGACATGGGTGCGTACGTCACTGATGATGCTTTCACCGAGTTCAGAGGTACTACTGGCTTTATCGATGGCTTGGATTTTGTCTAGAAGTCTGTCTTTCCCATACATCTCGTTTTTTTCGTTCATGGCTTCGGTAATCCCGTCCGTGTAGAGCAAGACCTTTTCTTCCGGCTGGAGGGTGACGGTGCTGATTCCATAGTGCCAATCGTTGCTGACCCCGATTGGAATGCCACCGATGTCCTCGATTACGGGTTCTTGAGGCCGAGTGTCATTGTGTTTCAAGATGGGAGACATATGGCCGGCGGTAGCCATGGTGAGGGTTCCGGTTTGAGGTTCGAGGATACAGACTGCCATGGTTAAGAAATGCCCAGGGAGTCTGGCGTGGCAAATAGCCCGATTAATATTACCCATGGCATGGGCCAAGTTATCCGGTGAACTCAAGATCCCCACTCTTGTTTCACTGGAAGCGCGAGCCATCATAAGGGCGGCGGGGACGCCCTTGCCCGAAACATCAGCCACAATGATGGCATAACTGCCATTGGGAAGCTCCAGGACATCATAGAAATCGCCTCCCACCTGGCCGGCCGGTTCGTAAAAACTCCAGGTAGAGTAACCAGGAATGGGTGGGAGTGATCCAGGCAACAACCCCCGTTGCACCTCGCGTGCGAAATTGAGTTCCTGCTCTACTTGTTTTTGTTTTAGATTTTGTTCGTGGATATCCGCCTTCTCGATAGCCACGGCCGATACCGCAGTGAGAATGGTTAACAGATGGAGGTCCTCTTCCGTAAGAAGCTTAGCTGATTTCTTGTTTTCGATTTGAATGACGCCGAGTGGTTGATTACCCGTCCCCAAGAGAGGTGCACAGATGAGGCTTCGCATTTTGATATTAGCGAGAGTGTTGCTGTCGGAAAATCGGGAGTCGGTGGTGGCATCGGCGCTCAGGATGGCTTGTTTTTCCTGGAACGCGGTATTGACGACGGTCCGACTGAAGAGGTTGGGGGTGGGGTCTTGTGGATCTCGGCTCTGGGCCGAGTGGGCGTAGAGTTCTCCGTCCTTATTACGTAAAATGACGAGGACTCGGTCGGCTTGGGAGAAGAGTTGCATTAAGCAAGATGTCATTTGGGGGAGTAAATGGTTCAATTTGAGAGTTTGGCCGATGGCTTGATTCAATTCTAGAATGGCACTTAATTTTGCTTCGGGATTAACCTTGATAAGCTTCTCGTTTTTCTTACTGAGGTCAATACGGCATAGAACGACGCTGTTAGGATATTCTTCCGGACTTTGGTTTGGGGATCGGAGATCGATTGGTTTTGGGGTGGGGAACACTTGGAATTCCATGGTGGTGGAAGCGATCTTGATGATGTCCCCGTCTTCCAAAATTTCTTGTTTCTTCACCGGTTGTTGGTTTAGAGAGGTCCCATTTCGACTGTCGAGATCCACAAGGAGATACCCTTCCTCGTGCTCGACAATGACGGCGTGGTGTCGGCTTGCTTCGTCGTCGGCGATGACGATTTGAGCGCAGGTAGAACGCCCGATGGAGGTACGCTCAAGCTTCAGTTCTAGAAAATTTCGATTCCCTTGGGCGTCGATGATTGCAATCTTGGCCATCATAATATGAGTGATTCCTATCACAATGGGGAGAGATTCCAAATTTGAGAGGGATAAGTGGATATCTTTCAATTATTTTAGGTCGTTGGGAGAGAATGATTGGGTCTAATCTTCTAGAGGCAGGTCGGCTCAGATGGGTTGGGACAGATTCAGGTTGGTCAATAGAGGCGATTTCGATATTTTGTTGGCGTTACCAGTGGCGTGTGGCCCATTCCAATTGCGGTCCCATCATAATACCTGCGTGGGCGGAGGAGACCTTGCCATCAGGGGCGACGATGATGGTCGTGGGGACAGATTCGACGCCATAGGCGTCCTGAACTGAGTTAGATCCCATTAAGATGCGGTAATTGATATCTAGGTTTTTTCGCGCTTGACGCAGTTCATCGGCAGTGCCGTCAATGGCGATACCCAGGACTGGGATATTGGGGTTGTTGGCGGCGAATTTCGAGAAGCTTGGGATTTCGATTTTACAGGGGCCACACCAAGTGGCCCAGAAGTTCAGGACCACGGGTTTGCCGCGGTAAGCCTCGAGTGAAACGAGGTTTCCTTGCAAATCCCGAAGGGTAAAATCCGGGGCTTGGGCGGGAAGATCTGGGGCACGGAGGTGGCCGAATATCGTCATGGAAATCACGATAATGCCTAGGGCGACGGCCAATTCCTTAAGCAAGCCGAGGACCCGCCAGGCGATGCTTTTTTCTGGGGAAATATTTTTGGTTTCTCGAGGCATTGGGTCTTTCCATGACAATGGTGCTCTCCTTAAAATGACCTATTATGGGCTATTGTCAAGCGATGTACTTGTTTCTAAGGGGGATTTTGTTTTACAAGGCTCGGTCTATGTGCAGTAGGAGTGTTTGTGATGTTTTCTCCCTTGGCCGAATTACACCGCCATTTAGATGGGTCGATTCGATTTGAAACCCTTGTAGAGCTCGCGACTTGTAAGCAACTTGAGCTTCCTGAGGATTTGCCTTTTCAGGCAGGGATGGGGTTGGAGGATGCCTTGGCTCGATTTGCGTTTACCCTTTCGGTTTTACAGGATCCTGCGGCGGTCGAACGCGTTGCTCGAGAGATGGTAGAGGATGCGGAACAAGAGGGTGTATCGCATCTTGAGATTCGCTTTGCCCCTCAGCTGCACCAAGGAGCGCCTTTAGAGGAAATTGTAGATGCTGCCAGCTCAGGTGTGGATGGGAAGGCGGGTCTGATCCTTTGCGGGCTCTACGGGGAAGCTCCGAAGATGTTGGAGGATTTGGTGGAAGTGGCACGACATCGGCCTTTGGTGGTCGGTCTCGATTTAGCAGGGGGGCCGGCTCCATTTCATACTTGGGGTATGTTGGACTATGCCCCAGCCTTTAGTTTGGCACGGGAGTTTGGGTTAGGGCGAACGGTTCATGCTGGGGAAGGAAGACCACCTCAGGAAATCGCGTATGCTATCGAGTCTCTTCATGCTCAGAGAATCGGACACGGAACAACGTTGTTGGAAGATGAGAGAGTTGTGGAAATGGTTTTGAAGTCCGGAGTGACGATTGAAGCTTGCCCCACCTCCAACGTTCATGTGGGGGCCATTGCGTCGGTTGCGGCGCACCCTTTGAAAGAATGGCTTAAGCGAGGGGTAAAAACCACGTTGTGTAGCGACAATACGTTCTTTTCCCAAACAACGGCCAAGAACGAATTGGAAGTCATGGTCGCAAGTCAGCAATTGTCCGATGGGGAAATTGAAGGACTGATTGCTTGTGGTCACCAGGCTTCTTTTAAACGTTGATAGGCTGAATTCAGTCGCCGCGTTTATCGCCCATCTTTTTTTTAGCATAGGTGATGACTTCCGGGCCTGCGAGCCAGACTCCGAGCCCCAAGAGAATCCAGGAAATGCCGTAAATCACAATGCCTGCTACGGCGAGGCTTGAGTTTTTTAGATAGGCGGCTAAGCTTTCCATGCCCACCAATAATGGCCATCCGAAAACATAGTTTAGGATGATACAAAACAGGCCCGCTCGAAATCGTTTGGGAGAAATCTCTTTCTTTTTGTCGTGGTTGGTATCCATCGAGGCTGTTCTAGCATGATTTGTGAAGGGGTCATAGGGAAGAGGGGCCCTTCACGGGGAGAGCTAATGCGGTGTGGATAACGATTGCTTTGTTTAGGATAGCGTTTTCTTGTTTGTGGGTTGGCCAGTGTGGGGGCAGGCTTATGGAACACCATGGAATCTTTTGGAGATGGGGGCGTGGTTTGAGTGGTCGATTGTGGGATACAGGGTCGTATCTCATAGGTGCTGATAAATCATGGGATTTCTCACCGCTTCGGGGTATAGAGGGTAGCGTTTCATCTACCTTGTCGCAGAATGTTTGTTGCGTTGTAATCTTGGGTTGCGGAAGTTTTTCACTTTAGACTTTTTTTGGGAGAGGGATAGGAAATATTTAAGTTATGGATAATCTTTGTGTAAAGTAATTGATGGTTGATGGCTAAGGAATTGGTTTTGGTGTGGGTGTGGCGACGTTCGGTGGGGACCCAGAGGTGGAGGGGCCGATAGAAATAGCCTAACCAGTTTTCGTCTATTATTGAACCTGTTGGATGCCCATGATTTCTTATTTCCGGAATCCACCACGCTTAGGCATCGCTCATGGTAAATACTAATATTTGTCTCACGATCATGGTGGCCGCTCTGCATTTCGGGCTGTGGGGACTTTGCGCCAGAGCGCATGGGTCTAGTGAAGAGGATTTTTCGGTGATTGAGAGAGAACGCTTGATTCCCAAAAAGGATAAATTCTATTACTATGATTCTCAACCCGTGGGTGCACAAGCTTTCTATACGCCTTGGAATTTTATTATGGAGGGTGGTTATGGGGCACTCTACGGCTGGCGGCTCGATACATTTGATTTTTCATCTGGTGCTAAAGTGGTGGGAAGATCTCTGCTGGATCCGATTACCACGGTTGAGCATTACGGTTATGGGCGTTTTTTTTGGCACGAGTTTATTCCTCATTTTGGAGAGGGGATGTCATGGACCCCTAATTGGAATTGGCACCTGATTGGAGGAGGTTTTCGGACCCGACTTTTGAAGGAGTATTACCTCCATCAAGGTTCGGAATATCCAACGGCGAATGCCTGGGCGTCCACGTATTTGATGCACTATTTCAATGAGATTATTCAAGCGGCAAAATACCCAAAAGAGTATGGCACAGTTGATGCCATCGCTGATCTCGTTTTCTTCGACTTTTTCGGTAAGTTGCTCTTCGAGATAGATGCGGTGAATGAGTTTTTTGCGAAAACGCTTCATTTAAGGGAGTGGTCCTTTCAAACCCGATGGGATCCGCAGACCAAGAGATTGGACAATCATGGTCAGCTTTATTGGGTGAGGTATGAGGTCTATGACCCTCTCAGTATTGGGATCCTCACGGGTGAACAAGCCTCAACTGTTAATATTACCTGGAGGGTCGACCACAAGCATCAGTGGACCTTCGGTATTGGCACCAAACCCAAAGACATCCTTCTAACGGCGGGGGGCGTTGCCAAGCCCTCCAGTATTGTGTTCGATTTTGGTTTCTTTTACTCGGTGAATGACAATCCGTTGGTGGTCTTTACCTATGAACCTGCCGATACCCCCGTGTATCATACTGTGCTTTGGGATAGCGTTATCCGGTTGAATTTCTACCCCGGAACCTTGGGCCTAGACAGTCTTGAGGAGTCAGCATCTCTGGCCCTAACCTGGGATCAAGGGACATTTTATGCCCATTGTGTTGTGGGTTGGTCGATGATTGGTGTTGATGTTAACGAAGCGGCTGTCCATGGGGATTTTGCTCATTTCTGATTACTTGGTTGGGAGCGACTTATAAAAGACAGAGCGGGTGTGGGCCGAGGCCCTTGTTGATTTTAGCTTTCCGCATTTCGTAAGGGTAGGGCGAGATTGGTGCCGGTTTTCGGTTATCCGTCTGTTGAACATCGGTCCATCGTCAGGTTTTCTAGCCATTAAATGATCGGAAGCTAGAGGCGAAGTAGGTGTGTTATGTGCCTTATTATTGTTGTTGGGGTATGCATGAAACATCTTCTAAAATAGATGGTTATGCTGTTTTTATGCGGATGTTGCCTTTTGTGCGCGACGTGCTTGTTCTTTAATCGCTAGCTTACAACTATATTGCGCACAATGCTTTAAGGTTGTCAGTAGTGGGTAAATGGTGCAGGTAGACCCTGTCCTCAAAAACCACTGTTTTTGAAGACGCGATCCCTCCCCCCCCGTAGGGCGTCGCTTGAAGACAGCGGCACCCGGTAAAAGCAGGCCCCCATGTTCAAAGAAACGGACACTCTCACTCGCCAAATGCTTCGAGGAAAACATGTTTTGATCACAGGAACCACAGGTTTTGTGGGAAAAGCGATTCTCGAAAAGCTCATGCGCGAAGTGCCCGACATTGGTGGTATTCACCTGCTCATACGGCCGAATCACCGCTACTCTACGGCCCAAGATAGATTCACCCACGAAATTGAAACCTCCTCTATTTTTGATTCCCTAAAGGCAGACCATGGTGATGGTTTTGACCGATTAGTGGAAGAGAGAATCCACTGCGTGACGGCAAGAGCCACCGAGGTCATGTTTGGCTTGAGCCCAGAGGATTACGCGCGGTTAAGTGCGCGCATTGACCTCCTGATCAACGCCGCGGCCAGCGTTTATTTTCGTGAGGAGCTGGATGTTGCCCTTTCTATCAACGCACTCTCATTGCATCATATTGCGGATTTTTCTCTCGCTGCAGGCGATGCGCCGGTGGTTCACGTTTCTACATGCTATGTGAATGGTTTTCATCAGGGGAAGATGCGAGAGGCCGTTGTTGCCCCTGCAGGAAAAAGTCTTCCGTTTCACGCCGATGGTTATTACCAGGTTGAGGCATTGATTGCGGATCTTGAGAAAGCTGTCGCGGATGTTGAAGGCCGCTTCAGTGGAAACGAACTCAAAAAGGCGCTTGTTGATTTGGGGATAAAAGAGGCCCACCGGTATGGCTGGAACGATACCTACACCTTTACGAAGTGGATTGGTGAACAAATCGTTCTGAAGCGTCTTCAGAATAAAACCGTGACTATTTTGCGACCATCCATTGTGGAAAGCGCATTGACTTCTCCTGCACCGGGCTGGCTGGAAGGCGTAAAGGTTGCCGACACGCTCATTCTTGCATACGCCAAACAAAAGCTTGCCTTTTTTCCGGCCAAGGTTAGTGGTAAGGTTGACATTATTCCTGTGGATTATGTGGCCAACAGTATTCTTCTCTCTTTGGCAGAAACGGTGAAAGCCCCGGGTGCACAACGGATATATCAATGTTGCAGCAGTGGTTCGAATCCAATTTCAATTCGTCGGTTTATTTACGAGTTACAGGAAGAGGCCGAGGAAAATTACGCGCAATATGACCAACTCTTGACCCAGAAGCCGGTAAAACCCTTTATTCCAGTGAATCGAGAACTATTTATTGGGGTTATCCACCTGTTGAAATGGATGCTTCGAGGGATTGCGTTTTGCACTGGGAAAACAGGCATACATAAAACTCGTACGCTCAAGAATGTGGAATTAGCATCCGAACTTTCAACCATATTTTCTTTCTATACCTCTCCGAGTTACACGTTTCATAATGACGCGCTAATCGCGATGTCGAAACGTATGGGGAGGAAAGACCAAGAAAGTTTCCCCGTGGACGCGCAAGCCATCGACTGGCGGCATTACCTTCGCAATGTCCATCTCGCGGGCCTAAATAAATATGTTCTCAAAGCGCGTAAGCCAGCCAAACAACGAGTCACCAACAAGAGTGATGCTGTGGCACTGAATCCAACCAAACATCCTTCGACCCAATCGGCGGGTTAATGTGGGCAAGTCCTTGGCTGTGAAGTTAGATCCTACTCTTTGACTCCTGAACTTCAAAGTCGATGTAGCAAGACCATGGTTTCATTTTACCAATGATATGTATCACTGAGTTTTCTTAGATTTCATTGTATTTGTAAGATTTATCCTCTTTTTATGGCTTTGTTTTTTCCTGATTTTCTTTTCTTGATGCGGTCGTTTGATGGTTTGCCGCGGTTTGAGGGGAAACCCAAGCGTTGATTCAAAGTCACGGGGAAACGTCGTTGGTGTATGAGGGTGGTGCCCTACCGGTGCAGGAGAAATCCATGAAAGTCGATCCAGAGAGTTTGATTTCGGAATCATGGGGAGGAATGGAGAAGGAAAAAGCCACCGATTAGGACGTTTGGTGAATTTCTTGTTCCATTTGGTTGCCCACCTGGAAAAGGGCGGTTATTGACCCTCCGAATTTAGGAAGGGTATTTATGATGAACGATAACACCGTAATTTTTGGCTTTTTCTTTTCTGTTATTGTGGCTTTGCTGCCGAGTTGTGGGGGTTCGGGCACCGAGGGTGACCCTTTGGCGGATTGTGGAAAACTGGGTATTGCTTATGGTTCTGTTTTTACCAACAAAACCACCGTGGGAGGCAAGGCAACCTACACTTGCGATGATGGCTATGAACTCAACGGTAAAGTGATGCGTACTTGTGGTGCTTTTGGGAATTGGTCGGGGGAAGCGCCGACCTGTGAAGACATTGACGAATGTGCCTCCAATAATGGGGGCTGTGACCGCAATGCGACCTGTACGAACAATGCAAGGTTTGCTGCTACCTGTGTGTGTAAGGATGGCTATACTGGGGATGGTATGACTTGCAGTGACGTGGATGAATGTCTGCTCGATAACGGTGGTTGTCATTTGAATGCCACATGCACCAACACCACAGGCTCTAGAACCTGTGCATGTAAGAATGGTTACAGTGGCGATGGAGAGAACTGTGTTGCCACCCTTTGTGGGGCCAATGAAAAAGTAGTGGGTCATACCTGTGTGGCTTGTGAGGCAGGGAAGACGAATATCGCAGGAGACGCTGCCAACGGACCAGATACGGGGTGCTGCACTGAGCCTTTAGGTGGGCAATACGTGATCGGAATTTGTACCGACGATGTGGATACAACGTTCAAAGACTGTACCCAACCTAAACCCAATGAGTATGTGGCCGATGCTTGCGTGCCTGGATCCCCTTCCCGTGTAGGCGAAGATGCCACCATGGCCAATATATCGAGCTGTCCCCTGGGGTATCGGTTTATCAGCGTGGCCACCGCCACTGCAGACACGGTTTGTGCTGAATGCACCCTTGGGAGCACCTATAGTGATACGCCATGGGATGGTTTGGGGGAATGTCTGTGTCCGAGTGGGTATTTTTATGCTCGAGATACTTCCGCTGATTGCTGGTTAACTTCTTCTGAGTGTGTTCACGAAGAGGCCACCTGTTACGACCATGATGGGTACCCCTCTTGTTTGGAAGTGGACCGTTGCTGGAGTGGGTCTACTTGTGAAATGTGTCAAGTTGCGAACTGCTCGGTGTGTGATTCCGGTTCATCCTGTGTGCTTTGTGCCGCTGGCTATACCCTCAATGCTGATGGGGAATGCGTCACTGACCCTACTGATTTTGATTGTGACAACGATGCGGGGAATTTTGTAACCCTGAATCTCCGAATTCATCTGATGCAGGATACTTCCGATTGGGTGCATTCCACGGGGGTGCGAATGAATAATAACCACCTTACCTCGGCCGATTTGGTGGGGGAGTTTCTCCCGGAGTTGAATCGAATTTGGAAACAAGCGAAGGTTGAATGGGTGGTTGAATCGGTGATTCTGGAGGAGATTGTGCATACTGGCTCCTACCATGAAGATTTAGCCTATGTTTTGAATGCCGATGGGGCGTCCGCTTCCAATCCCCTTCCACTGCTTCATCGAATGATGGACGGCCGTTATAAGAGTACGGCGACTCAATTGAATGCGAAGGCCAACTTATTTCATGTTTATTTCTTTCCTTTTATTGGCAATACCAACGAGGGCAATGCCATGAGTTCTTATGGTTACAGCACGGTTGTTGGAACTTGGAGCAATAAGAGAAAAAACAATGCTGATGTTGATGGTTATTGTGCCCCCCAGCGACGGGGAATGAGCGAGTCGTGGGCCCAATTTGACGTTGGGTCCATAGGGCAAACGGTCGGTCACGAACTTGGATATGTTTTGGGGCTCAGCCACGATGACTGCTTAGGGGGTGGTGGGTGTTTGATGAAGTCCAACGGATATGCCCTTAACCCCGATCAGATTTGTACGGCCCGTGCACATGCAATGGAAAGAACCACTTTGTAATCGCTTTTTGCTTTTTGCTTTCTGCTTTCTGTTTTCTGCTTTCTGCTTTCCAATGTCATGGTAAACGCGATAACTGATCCAATGGTGGGAATTTTCGTTTATGCGATTGCAGGGGTGGTCTCGTCTTAGATAATCGTCTTTTACTTTTGGGGTAATGGGGGGATGTCCTATCTGATTGCGGTCACAGCATAATTTCTTGTTTTCATAAATATACTTAATGGTAGATTGATGGGGGGGCTTTTTTCGTTAAGCTTTGAGGGACACACCTTCAAATTGGTCGACCAATACTGACGCCCTTGTCCTTTACGGATTCTATGAAACCGGCCATAATTAAGGTTGTCAGGGGCAGTAGGGGAAAAACCACTTGAGCATACGTACAAGGGATGGTCCTCGATACTGGGGGATATATGAGATACCAACTCCGTGTTTGGTTTGTTCTTTGGGGTCTTCTTTTGACCTGTGGATGTGAGGATACTGTCGCAAATAAGGAACCCGAAACCGAGTCAGGTGACGTAACTAAAAGAAACTTCACCTACCGGGCCATTACGGGGGTGAGTATGGGGGGAAGCGGTGCAGCCCAACTGGCACTTTATCGTCCTGAACTCTTTGATTATATCGGTGCGCTCGGGTCGCCATTGATCAGTTTGAAATCCTTTGGCCGTATATTGAGGAGGAGCTGGTTGCGAGGGTTCTGTAGTCTTGAGCTCCTCGAGGAAATGCACGCGGCTGGGGTTGACCTTAATTCGGAGGCGGCCTTTTGTGGGATACACTCGCCGACACCGGTTGGTAATCTGGAACCAGAATTTACCCAGGTGCCTACGGAGTGGCTCACTAACCCGGAAGATATGATTTATGAGTTTCCGAGTGATTTTAATCATTGGTATCGAGGTCACGAAGGTGGCCGAGGAGCTTCCTATTTCAGGGCGGGACTGATCAAAACCTTTTTTGACTTGTTTAAGGCCTACGGCAATCCTTTCTACGAAGGCAACGACCAAGTTCCGTGGGCCGCTCCTGGAATCACGAGGGAATGGGAAAAATTAAGTAAAGCGGAGAAATGTGCCCAGCCGGTGGTGTTGGATAAATTTTACAATGCAGAGTACAACCCAACCGGAAGTTATCCCGTAATCTCGTTTTGCGATGGAGAACATCGAGATGTAGAAGGCACCCAAGAAAGTTTTCATGCGAGACTTCTTCCTGAAACGCCTCGGAGTATTCCTTTCTATCTATTACTTGCCGTGGATATTAATCGAAATGGGGTCCGAGATTACGGTGAGCCTGTGATCCACAATTCCGCAGAACGATATGTTGATTATGGCGTTGATGGCCTCGCAGATACAGAGGAGCCTGGTTATGATTCGATTCTCAATCCGGACCCGGCTGGGGATAATTATAATCCCATCAGCAATGCCACAGGAACCGAAAGGAATTATGCTCGAGATGAGGGGGAGGCCTACACCGACTATGGCCTGGATGGTGTTCCAAATACCCATGATTACGGTGAGAACAATAATCAATTCGACTGGAGTCCGGGCTGGGAACGGGCTAGGCAGTTCGATCCACATTCGTTGCTCGAGGCCTTGTCGGCTGACCAATTAAACAATTTGGATGTCTATGTGGATGCAGGTATCCGGGATTTTATGAACTCAGCCATCAATTCCAATGCTTTCTTTGGTGCTTTGTGCTCAAAGACCTCAAGTGAACTGTGTGTAGAATATGAGGGATTTAGTGAATTGGGATTTGACCTGACGGCTATTGACCCCTCGGGATTTATACCAGAGGCCGCCAATAAGTTTACGTATGTTCGCTATGGATCGGTCGATGCGAGTCTCTCGGATATTCATGCGGGGGATGGTAACCATGTAGGGAAAATAAATCAGGTGGTCAGTCGCGTGATTGGAGCATTTACAGTGATTCAAGATCTCTGGCCCAACCCCAAACGCGAAGTCCGAGACAATCCCTTTGGAAAGGAGCCCTATGTTGGGGTGGGTAAGTACCGAAGTGAGACTCTCCATATGGAGCAAGAGTATAGCTATGTCCTTCCGCCTGGTTATCACGAACCAGAGTTGGCGGACGAACGCTATCCGGTGATGTTTTTTCTCCATGGACAGGGCATGAAGCATTCGATGTTGAAGGCGGCTGCCTTCGCTTTTCATTCATTTATGGCAGAGGAATATCAGGGCAACGAGACGCCCTGGACAAAATTCATCATCATTTTGCCCGATGGAAACTGTAAGCAGGGTGTGTGTGGTTCCGGGAATTTCTGGACGGATTTTTCAACAGGCGAGGAGAGTCATCGATATCGACAGGATTTCTACGAGCTCCTTGAGCATGTGGATAGGGATTTTCGCACATTGAGCGGCTCTCCGGTCGATAGCACAGTAGCTCATGGCGGCCTCACGAGAGTTGGAAGTGTTGAATAAGGCATCGCTAGACGACATGTCACTGAGCGTTCCTATGACGTATTCTGCGAAACTCCGAACGTAGAACCGGTGGTTCCTAGTCTCTTGGCAGCTCAATCACGTTGTCAGGCGTTAAGTCTTTATCCGCCAGATCCGGGATGGGAAAAGTGGTTATGGATGGATTTTGCGCGAATGCGGGTGGCCCTTTTGGTGCATCTAGTTGTGATTTTGTTTTTGGGAGCACCGGGGGTAGTTTTTTTTGCATCCGAGTTGGTAGAATTTTTAAGTGACGAAGAGTTTAACTGTGGTTTATGTGTGTTGATTGAATCCATCATGGGTTTCTGATTCTATGGCGTGTTATTGGGCGAGGGCTGGCTAATTGTTTTCGATGGGGGTAAACCACCACCATGACCGTCCTCATCTTTTCGTTTTTTATTGCTTTGACGTTGGGCGTTTTTGGTTGGCGACTGAGTCGCTTGTGGCTAGAAAAACGCACTTGGGAAAAGCGTGATGGTAATCGGTCAACCCGCCCGCTCTCCATTCGTCGCTTTGATGAAATGGAGGCTCATATGAGGGCTTCACCCTGCGCTTGTGGGGGGATGTTTGTGCTTCGTTCGGAAGGTTCTCGAAATTTAGGTGGTCAGCGGATCCGGGTGGTGCATGCGGAGTGTACCCGCTGCGAGCGAGAGGTGGATTTTTTCTTTCGGATGGACCAGATGCTGAACTAGCGCCTTGAGCCTATGGCTTTTGGATACTACCGTCCCTCCCCCCATGGTAGAGGCCGTGGCAGGGGCCGTGGCAGAAAATATTGAAAACGCGAGAACTCGCGCTGGATTGATGTGAGAGCCCCATGGGTGTTATCGGTGGGTGGTTTTATCGGTTCATATAAGAGTGTGGGTGTGGGTTAATACACCGAAAATCATTCAACGGTGTTTAGGGGATATTCGAGGTCTTTTCGGGAAGGATGGTTGTTGCCGATGGATGATGAATTGTAGGTGTTTGGGGGCAGTGTGCTTTTTGAAAAAGCGATGTTGGTTGTAAATATGAGAGAGCTTAGGGGGTGGTCGAAAGGGCTGCGAGGAGGGTCATAAAGCAAAAGGATGTTCCTAGGATCAAGGCAGTGAGTAACCAGCCATTTCCTTGAGCGGGTTGTAGAACCACCGACCTGGATGGGGTGGCCACAGCGGTCGTGTTTTGTATGATTGGGCCCAAAACGAGATTTCCTATCACTGATCCGTAAAATGGTGTTAGCAAAGTTACTGCCATGGCCGGTCCGAGGGTAGACAGGTTATCGAGATTTTGGAGAATCTTCACACATCCGATGAAAAATCCCATGGCTCCTAAACCCAGGGCTAAAAGTTTAGAGGTGGATAGAATGGTTTGATCTTTGATGGCTCTGTTTTTGCCCGTCGCTTTGGGTTTTATGCCGTTTTTGATGGCTCCCCACAGGTCAGTGGGAGAGTGATTGGCCAAAGTAAAGGTGAGGATTCCTCCAACCACCAAAAGGATGCTCGGTGCATCAATGTAGCGAAAAATGTTTGCCAGACTGGACATGACTCCAACGAGGACGGCGATTCCCAGGATGGAGAAGAGGATGGTGCGGTTTGTTTGGGGTTGGCCACGGCTAGAATTGTCTTGTTCTATGTGGGGTGGAGGGGGATCGTCGTTTAAGTCATGGGCACCCTTGACGACCATACGATTCACCAAAGGTCCGATGATGATTTCAGCGAGAATGATGCCGTAGAGGGAGCTGAGCAAGGCGACGGCCATGGCCGGTCCAATGGTGGACGGATCTTCGAGGTTTGCCAGCATGGTGATTAAGCCTATGAACATGCCGGTCATCCCCGTGTAGAGTGCTAGGTTTCGCATCGTCGACATGACGGCTATGTGCTTGAGAATTCCTTCTGCAGAGCAGGGGTCGTTGTTCAAAGATATTCTTAATGCCTCGACAACGTTTTGGACTGAATGCGAAGCCAAGGTGAAGAACATTGTTCCTCCCACCACTACAGCGATACTTGGTAGGTTGATAAATGCTGCGACTGTGCCATCCATCCAAATGGCGCCAATGATGAGTGAAAGACCGAGTAGTGCGAAAAGTAGTCGCATTTTTCCCTCCCTGTAGTTGATTACGCGAGACCCTGTTACGTGAGATAAGCTCACTCCTGCCGTTGCACGCCTTCTTAGAGCATAGTGACCCTGTCATGTTGGCAACAAGAGAAATCGTTTGAGGCTGTGTGGTCGGTCGTTCTGATGACCATTTTATTAGGGGTGAGATTCAATCTCGTGATTTGACTTCATTGCCATACATGGGATCTTGAGGATTTTTTCGAACTCTCAATCCTTGATGGTTTCGTTGTCCTAAAGTGGGATGTCGGTTTTTTTCTTGACGGTTCGAAGGGCAAAGTTGGACTGAACTCGAACCACTCCAGGAAGTCGAGTTAGGTGTTTGGTGTGAAGTCGTTCGTAGTCTGCGATGTCTTCTACAATAACCCTTACGAGATAATCGGAGGTCCCCGACATCAAGTAACATTCCATAATCTCGGGGACACCTCGTACCGCTTGTTCAAATTTCTCCAGTTCTTCTTGGGTTTGACGTTCCAAGGTAATTTGGACAAATACGTTTCCTGGTCGACCGGTCCCTGCTTGGTCCACGAGCATGACATAGCGATCGATCACGCCGCTGCGTTCGAGTTGCTTTACTCGCCTTAGACATGCGGATTCAGACAGGCCGACATCTTCGGCGAGCATCACATTGCTCAATCGCCCATTGGCTTGAAGGGCGATGAGGATGGCTCGGTCAATCGCGTCTAGCTTCATTTTTCGTAGATCCTTGCGTGGCTTTACTATTAATTGACCAAAGCTTGCTTAGTCTTAGCGATCTTTGATGAGATTCGCAAGGACATGCGCCGGGCTTTTCAGATAAGTAGATGAGTCAGAATGGAGTGGGGAAAGCGCCCCCCCCCTCGCGACAACGCAGGAGAGCTAAATAATGAAAATCGGTGTTCCAAAGGAAATCAAGAATCATGAGTATCGCGTAGGTTTGGTGCCTTCGAGTGTGCAAGATTTGGTCGCGAATGGGCATGAGGTCTTGGTGGAAACCACTGCGGGTGAGGGGGTTGGTTTTTCTGATGAAGAGTATTGCCAAGTGGGTGCCACGATTGTCAGTGATGCGAAGTCGGTCTTCGATCAGGCTGTGCTGATTGTGAAAGTCAAGGAGCCGCAGTTGCATGAATGTGCGATGCTTAAGTCGCACCAGACCCTTTTTACTTACCTCCACTTGGCGGCGGACAAGGCTCAAGCTGAGGCTTTGCAGGCATCGGGCGCCACGGCGATTGCCTATGAAACCGTGACATCCGACCATGGCAGACTTCCACTTCTCACGCCCATGAGTGAGGTGGCAGGGCGTATGTCTGTGCAGGTTGGTGCCTATGCCTTACAGAAGGCATCGGGGGGAGCTGGTGTGCTTCTCGGTGGTGTTTCTGGAGTGGAACCGGCGAAAGTGGTGGTTCTTGGTGGCGGCGTGGCCGGAACCAATGCTGCGGAAATGGCTGTGGGGCTCAAGGCTGATGTCGTCGTTTTGGATAAATCAGTGGACAGGCTTCGTGAATTACAATTCGCATTTGGCAACACCATTAAGGCGGTTTACTCGAATGCTCAGGCCCTCGAAAAACACGTGGTTGATGCGGATTTGGTGATTGGATCCGTGCTGATTCCCGGTGCAGCTGCGCCGAAGCTGGTCACGCGCGCGATGGTTTCTAGAATGCGAAAAGGTTCCGCCATGGTCGATATATCTATTGATCAGGGTGGATGTTTTGAAACCAGTAAACCCACCACCCATGCCGAACCCACTTATGTTGTTGATGGTGTGGTTCACTATTGTGTCACGAATATGCCTGGGGCGGTGGCAAGGACTGCCGCTGTGGCTCTCAATAATGTCACCTTGCGATATGTTAAAAACTTAGCCAATATGGGAACCGCTCAAGCCATTGAGGAGGATATCCATCTTCGGGCTGGGGTGAATGTCGAGGGTGGGAAAATCACGCATGCTGCCGTTGCCGAAGCTTTAAATCTCTAATCCTTTGACTGTATTGGGACGGTGACTATGGGTTTATAAGTTGACCCTCAATCCCACACCAGCCGATGGTCTGATAATTTTATGGGTGATTTATTTGTGATTTCTCCAAGGCAGCCGATATCCCTGCGCGTCCCATTGGTTGTGTAGGCGGCCGTAGAAGCATGAGGTTTTGAGGAGGAGAGCATCGATAGCTATTTTTTGGGTGCCGGAGGCACAAAGTCTTTGAGGTCGTCATTGAGCGTGGCCCGAATGTGCTCCACGGTTTTGTCTCTGAGTCGCTTTTTCGTGGCGTTAAAGGCGCCCGAATCCATGGCGCCTAGTTTAGCGGCTTTGGCGATGGAGACATCGAGCACCTGGTCATGATCGACTACCCGATCTAGGTAGCCTACGTCTAGTGCTTGGATTGGGGCATAAATTTGAGCGAGGAGTGTGGCTTCTGTCACAAAGGAGGGGCGGAGTCGTTCGCGGGCCAAATCCAAGGCAAAAATGGGAAGAGGCATGCCCAGGGCAACTTCATTTAATCCGATTTTGAACTCGCCTTCTGCCCCGATGCGATAGTCGCCGGTGCAGAGCATGACGGCTCCACCGGCCACGGCGTGTCCAGTGCAAGCGAGAACCAAAGGTTTGGGGAATGAATAGAGGCGAAGGTAGAGCTCCACGCCGGTCTTGAGTAAAGAGACGGCGCTTTGGGCACTGGCCATCATGAGTTTAAGGTCGAAACCCGCTGAAAACCGACCTTCCCGACCGGCGAGCACCACGGTTTCGCATTCGGCTTCGGCCCGGTTGAGGGTTTCCATGAGTCCGCCAATGAGGGCTGGGGTGAGGGCATTGGCTTTGCCATCGTCCATTTGAATCAAGCCCACTCCATTGTCTCGTTTTTCATAATTCAGCATGCTTGCTCCTTTTGGGGTATCCCCCCTAGATAAACTCCTGTTTGCAACCACCCAGGAGCTAGACTACCCTAACTCACATTATGACGAAAGACTATCGACATTTTGGCTGGGAGTGTTCCCCATATTCCAGTAAGACGAGGGCCTATTTTCGTTTCAAGGGGATCCCGCATGAGGACATCTATCCTAATATTATTCAATTGAAACGCGTGGTTGAGAAGAGGGTCGGTTTCATTGTGATGCCCACGGTAATCACCCCAGAGAATCAGATGCTTCAAGACAGTAGCGAAATTATCGACATCTTGGAAAAACGCCACCCAGAGCCCAACATTCGCCCTCCAGGTCCTTGTCTGCAGATGGCTTCATTGTTGCTCGAATTATTTGCCGATGAATGGATGCCAATTATCTCAATGCACACCCGGTGGAATCTGCCTGAAAATACGAATTTCGCAAAAACGGATTTTGGTTTCAATGCGGTTCCGTGGTTGCCGGCCTTTGTGCGGAAACAAGTGGGGGGAGTTCTTGCAAAGAAAATGCAGGGTTATTTGCCTATATTGGGGATTACTCCGAAAACGCAACCAGCCATTGAGACTTGGATGAATGAGCTCTTCGATGCTCTCGATGCACATTTACAGAAATACATGTATTTATTTGGAGGGCGTCCCTGCTTGGGGGACTTTGCGCTATACGGACCTATTTTTGCCCATGTTCGGCGGGATCCAGGTTCAAGGCATCAAATAACGAGTCGAACGCATCTGAATGCCTGGGTGCTGCGATTGAGGAATCCGACCGGTGTGCATGGAGAATTTATGATGGACGACGAGGTGCCGGCCACCCTGGACTCCGTTTTTCGGAGACTGTTTTTAGAGCAATTTCCTCTTTTACATGAAACCGTGGCGCGCGTTTCTCAGTGGAGGCAGGAGCATCCGGATGAGGTTCGATTTCCCCGTTCTTTGGGGGATGTTGAATTTAAGCTGGGGGATGTTTCCGAGACTCGGCGATTGACGACTTTCCCCCTTTGGATGTTTCAGCGACCCTTGGGGTATTACCGGTCGATTTCGTCTGAGGAGCGCAGTGGTGTTGATGCATTCTTACGAAGGGTAGGGGGATACGAGGCGATGCAAATTGAGTTGCCCCTCCGTTTGACACGAAAGAACTTTCGAGTGGTTGTCGCTTAGATTTGAAAGGAGGCAGCTCAGCTCTTGATAACACCTTGTTGGATTTGCATTTGAGCCAGTAGATCTTGGGCTGATATTTTCTCGGCGCAATCCTTGTCTTCCTGTGCATTGGCACGATTGATATTAAGGCTTTGCACGGCGTTTTTGAGGGTGTCATCTTTTTGGTCGAGGAACTTCTGGCCTGATTCACCCCGATCTTGTTGGGTATCGGCCACCTCGGCGCAATCCTTGTTCGGTTCGGTGGTTTTGGTGGGGTCGATGCCCTCGGTGGCTTGAGGATCTTGTAGGTCGGTAGGGTTTGGTTCTGGCTGCGCATTGGCAGGGACACCGTTTCCGGTTTTTGTGTCCATTTCAGCGGGATCGTCACCCTTGGCTCTAACTTTTTCTGCTGTTTTTACAACGTCTTCGAGAATCACTTCGTTGTTTTGTTGGGCTTCAAATTGCCGAAGCATTTCGCTTACGTCTAATTTTCCACCGCCGCCACCAATTGAGCTCATGACCTAACCTCGCGTTTTTTCTTCAGCTTCCGATAAAAAGGGACGCCAACTTAAATTCTAATGGGTTCTTGGTGCCGGAGTCTACAGTAAAGAGGGCACCTAAGCACGCTCCTCGATGATTACACGCAGAAAACCAAGTGGGCGAGTAAACCTGGGTTCGGAAATCTATGTTTTGTCACCAGTTTTCCTCTCGGGGGTAGCCAAGGAAGTGTTTCTTTTATGGGAGAGTGTGTGTTTTGGTGGAAGTGGCGATTGAATCTATTTCCGTGGTGTGGGCATCTTCAACGTGGCCTGTGCATAGGGCCAGATCGTGAAGGTCACGACGCCACAGGGCCGTTACGCCATCGTGTGATTACTGGTTGGCCTTTCTGAAATTTTTCTGCAACCATTCTTGGAAGAGAGGAGAGTCTAGGGTGAGCTCAAGATCGTTATGGGAGTTCCCCTGGTAATTGCTGTTGAGTTCTAAGATATCGCCGCTGCTCTTCACATTTTCAAACTGCTGGTCTTTATGATCAGCGACGGTGAGCTTGGGACCTTTGGTGGCATCAAGGTAATATTGGGTAGATAGTCGGTTGGCACAAAAAAACCAGGTTAGGCCGTAAATAATGGCTCCAAGGGTGTTTTTGAGAAGCCTGATGCGTGACTTTACCATGGATCCTGCGGCATCGGGTAAGCTTCGAAAGCCGCGGTCGCAGACGAGGCTCATGTTGGGGTGATTGGAGGCGAGATAGGCGGCGTGGCTTGCCCCGAGAGACCGCCCGTGAACCAAAATATCGCTGTCTTCGATGCCTTTTTCTCTTTTGAGCCATGCGCAGATGGATTCCATATCTCTGAGTGTGCGTTGGGGGGTGGGAACTCCTTGGCTATCGCCAAAGCCACGGTAGTTGAAGAGGAGAACATTATATCCCATTTTCTCTGTGTAAAACTTGGCAAGGGTATTATTTGTCTCGTAATGGTCTGCATTGGGGCAGCAAAAGAGGACGGTTTTTGCAGTGGGGTGGTCCGTTGATTTCAAGTAAACACCGTCTAGATTGATTGTCTTGATGGGATTTTGAATGGGGCCGTAGAGATATGCCCTGACCGGAATTGATACGTGTTCAGAATCGTTGGCGGCGAGCAGGGTTTGCCGGAAAATACGTCGGTTTTTTTGGGGCGTTATTTTTTCATTCGTGCTCCATCCTGGGTATGTCACGGCATCCACGATTCGGCCGATGGGGAGCACAAGATTGATGAGTTGGCCGGTCAACCTTATGGGACTGAGAAGGATTTCAGTGGTGATTCGAAGTACCTTTTGTCCCCATGACGGGTCATCCTTATGGGTGAGGTTTTCTCGTTGTGAGGAGACCGCGTACTGTGGAGCCCGCGCGAGGACATCGGTGGGGGAAATTGCCATGGGCGACATCGCCACCTCTTGGTCTGTTGGGCTGGATGGGCGAGGGATTGGCTCAATGGGCCAAAGCGTTGTTATTTGAGGTCGGTGGATGGTTTGGATGGGCACGACGTTTCCTTGGCGAATATCTTTTTTCAATTACCTTTTTCAATGGCTGTAAGGATTATCGAAATGCGGATGGGTTTGTTGCGCTTTTGCATGTGTAAGTGACTGATATTAGCGACTATTCACCGATGGACCAGGCGCTGGCTTAAATTTGCATCTCGGCACCGAACTCGATACCAATCAGCAACTCGCCAAAGCAGGAGGCTAGGCTTTGAATTCGGCAATAGGACCTGTGGGAAAGAAAGAGATTTTTGGTTGGGCGATGTATGATTTTGCCAATTCCAGTTTTGTGACTGTGATTATCACCGCCATTTATTCTGGTTTTTTCACCGAATACATCGTTCCCAAAGATTCTGCATTTAAAAATAGCTATTGGTCCATGGCCATTGTCATTGCCACGGTCTTAGCGCTTCTTTTATCGCCTTTGGTTGGCGCGGTTTGCGACGTTACGGGGGCGAAGAAAAAAGCTTTGGGGCTAAGTACCTTGGTCTGCGTTTTGTCGTCTTTGGGATTGATGTTTGTGGAACCCGGGGACGTGGGCCTCGGTGTTTTGTTTGTCGGGGTTGGGTTTGCGGGTTTTATGCTGGGGGAGAGTTTCTGCGCCAGTTTTCTAAGCGACTTAGCGACACCCAAGAATATGGGCATGGTTTCCGGTATCGGGTGGGGAATTGGCTATTTTGGTGGTATTGGAAGCTTGGTGTTGGTGTTGATGATTGTCACAGCCAAGCCCGACGTGGATCTCGCTCTTTTTATTGAACAAAACCAATGGGCTGCCGCATCGGTTGGGATCTTTTTCTTCGTGGCGGCAATGCCCACATTTTTATGGTTAAAAAATCGCTCCAAGCCATTACCTGGTTATGAGAACATGTCTTTGGTGGCGCAATTTCGATCGGGTTTTGGGCGCTTGATGGAGACCAAACGGCAAGCCCATAAGCACCAAAAACTCTTCTCTTTTCTAAAGGCCTTCTTATTTTACTACGCAGGGATGTCGGCATGTATTACCTTTGCGGGTATCTTTGCCCGGGCGGAACTAAAATTTGAAACGACCGAACTCAGTATTATGTTTTTGCTGATTCAGTTCAGCTCGGCTCTTGGGGCGTTGGGTTTTGGTTATTTGGATACGAAATGGGGCCCCAAAAAGACGGTCTTGATCACCATTGCCATGTGGATTGTGGGTGTCCTAATCCTTTTTGGCCTAGACAGTATTGCAGGGGTTTTGGGGGTGACACCACAGCAACTTTTTTATGGCGATAGTCTCATAATAGGAACGGGTATGGGGGCCATGCAATCCTCTAGTCGCGCCATTGTGGGGGTGCTTTCGCCCCGAGAGAGGAGCACGGAACTCTTTGGGTTTTGGGGATTGTTTTCCCGGGCGGCATCGCTTTTGGCCATGCTTTTGGGGCCATTGTCTGATTTCGTAGGCTCTATTCAGCGTGCTTCGCTTCTACTGGTTTTTTTCTTTGTGGTGGGTGGTGTGATGCTGTGGCGAATTGATATCCATGTTGAGGAGGATGGGGCGCCTGCTTAGCTCTCTCGCTTTTGTTGAAGGCTGTCTGTTAAATTGCAGCCCAAGACCTGAAGGGAGCCGAGCACATTGGTCAAATCCGTGGGCATGATGACGGTTTTGGCGCTGGGAGCTGCGGCCACATCAGCCAGTGCTTGAATCTGTCTTTTCATCAACTCAAATTGGATGGCGGCGTCGCCATTTTCGGTGATGGCTGCGGCCATCAGGCGCGTCTGCTCTGCGTTTGCTTCGGCGGTGATGCGGGTGGCATAGGCGTTTGCATCGGCGCTGATGCGCATGGCTTCAGCGTCTCGTTTGGACTCGAAGAGTTTGGCTTCGGAGGCCAGTTCGATGGAGCGTTTTTCACCCTCGGCCCGGGCGATGGCGGCCCGACGTTCCCGTTCGGCATTGAGTTGCTGTCGTTGGGAATCTTTGGTTTGTTCGTCCACAAGGACGTCGGTTATTTCGGTTCGGGTAATCTCAATTCCCCATGCAGTGGCCGCTTCCTGGAGATTGGTGGCGATTTCCCCGTTCATCGCTTCCCGGCTGGATTGAAGGGCGTCTAGTTCAAATTTCCCCACGGCGGAGCGCACGATAGAAGTAGCAGCGGTATCGATGGCTGCTTCGATGTTTTGAATCCGGTAGATAGAGGCGCCCGCATCGATGATCTGATAGAAAACCGTGGCGGCAAGTTTGACTTCGACGTTGTCTCTGGTGATGCCGGGAACCTGAAATTCCGCAAGTTGTTTTTCTCGGACCGATATTTTGTGGGCGACGACATCTAAAAACGGGGTGATTAAATTGAGTCCTGATTTCAGGGTTCGTTGATATTTGCTGAATCGCTCAATGACGTATACTTGGGATTCGGGGACGATTTTGACGGCCTTGTAGATGAGTATTAAAACCAAAATGCCGCCACAAAGGCCGAAGATGAGTCCCGGGGTAAGAAAGGTCATAAAGGTCTCCATTTTTCTTTTTTTGAGGAATCAATGGAGGGGAATTTACTGTTTTCAACGGTCGATGGCCAGAAATCGACCCATTTCTTTGATTTACAAAAAAGGGGGAGCGGTGCAGAAAATGGCGATCTTTGTCGATGTGCAAAACATCTATTACACCACGCGCGATGTTTATGGACGGCAATTCAATTACAGGAAATTGTGGGAACGTGTTTCGGCTGAAGGCGAGATTGTTTCGGCCACAGCCTATGCGATCGACTCTGGTGATGACAAACAGCGAAAATTCCAGAAAGCCCTCCAGCACATTGGATTTAGGATTAAATTGAAACCGTTTATTCAGCGGCGTGACGGTTCGGCCAAGGGCGATTGGGACGTGGGTATCACCATTGATGTCTTGGAGGCGGTGGCAAGTGTCGATAAGGTGATTCTCCTTTCCGGGGATGGAGATTTCGATCTCTTGCTCGAAAAGGTACGGGGTCAGGGTGGGATTTTGGCCGATGTGTATGGCGTTCCAGGCTTAACGGCAAACTCCCTGATCGCAGCGGCGAGTTCCTTTTATCCCATTGACCAAGATTTGTTGCTTTGAGTGGTGATTGAATATTCGGTTTTTTTCTTTTCTTTGGCGAGAGAAATGCCCCGAAAACACTGAAAAAAAGACCATCTTGGGCGGCAGATCATGGGGAATCCGTGCTTATGGCTGCTATTGGCTGGACAGACCACGGTGATGTGCTAAAGCTTCGCTTCGTCGAGGGGAGTGCCTTTTGCTAAATTGTTGCTCTTTTCTCGATGTTGCGCGAATGTTGCGCGAATTAAATGGCTGGAAGTGATCTGGCGCATTAGGAGAGATAAATGTCTAAGAAGTTGTATGTTGGTGGTTTGAGCTGGAACACGGATGACCATGGTCTTCGCTTGGCTTTTGAACAGCATGGTGAAATTGCGGAAGCGAAAGTGATTACTGATCGTGACACGGGCCGTAGCCGAGGTTTCGGTTTTATTACCTTCAGTGAATCTGGCGACGCTGACAACGCAATCGAGCAAATGAACGGTGCGGAACTTGATGGCCGTACTCTAAATGTTAATGAAGCCCAAGAGCGTAGCGGCGGCGGCGGTGGCCGTGGTGGTCGTGGCGGCGGCGGCGGCGGCGGCGGCGGTGGCGGTGGACGTAATCGCTGGTAAGCTTTGCGTCGTGCGTTAAGTCACGGTGACTCAATTTATGGAGGTTTCCGAGGAAGAGAAACTTACCCTTAGGGCAGTTCTTCGCGAGTTTGGGTTGTCGAACACCCAGCTTAAGCGGGCCGTCTCCTGTGGTAAAGTTCTAATTCGCGGCGTGCCTACCGCAGACACCGGACGAATGGTTAGAAGACCCGAGGTAAGTTATGTGCCAGATGCACGGAGGCTTACACCGGGTCGTGACCTATGTATTCTCTACAAAGATCCTGATCTCGTGGTTGTTTGGAAGCCCAGTGGTTGGTTGAGTGTTAGAGCACCAGGCCGATCTCGGGATTCCGATGTGGTTTCCTATGTGGGAAAACTTTATGGTGGATCCTTTGTGGTGCATCGTCTCGATGAAGGCACTTCGGGAGCCATGATGGTGGCCCTCAACGAAGCCACCCAATTTAAAATCAAAGCCCTCCTAGAAAAACACGATATCGAACGGCGTTACCTAGCCCTGGTACGAGGACGTCCCGAAAAGGACCGATGGACCATGGAGACCCATTTCGTGAGAAATCGGGGCGATGGCTTGCGGGGTTCTGGCGAAGCTGGCCCCGAGGCGAAACATGCGGTGACCCATTTCGAAGTGGTTCAGCGATTGGAGACGGGGGTGGCCTTGGTGCGGGCTACCCTTGAGTCGGGACGGACCCATCAAGTGCGGATTCACTTGGCCGAATCCGGGCATCCAGTATTAGGAGATAAGCTTTACGCCGATTCCGGCTCGGCCCGTCGTTTTCCCCGGGTGGCCCTGCATGCGGCGGTCTTGGGATTTAAGCATCCGTCTACGGGCGAATCAAAATACTTCGATATTCCGCTGGCCGATGACCTGGAGCAGTTTCGTCGTGGCGCGGCCACCAAGAAGCCCCTGGAGCCTGGTTCGAGGCGGGAGGAGAAGCGTAAATCGAAACGGCTTTCTCCGGTGGCCAAGAGAGGGGCCAAGGTGAAGGCGAAAAAGGTCAGGAAAAAGGGAAGATAAATGATTTTTTTCCCGTGTTGACCGCTTCTTGACTTGGTTGATTTTGGGAACGGGTGTTCGTTTATGGACACGAGGTAAGCCTCACGATGCCCACAACCCTCCTTCTTGAGGCAGAAATCATGCTCTCGGTTGTTCCACGCTCAGAGAAGGTCGTCGCCTGTCCAATGGCCACTGGTTTTTGATGAAGGTAACGCAGAAAAAGGACTGTGACCCTTGCCGGAATGGAATTGCTTGCTTAAAAAACGGGCAACCATAGGGGAGCCTCATCATGTCTGTTATCGATGTACCTTCGCTTTCGCCCGTTCGTGATCAAGTCGGCCGCACTGTCACGATCCTGGTGCTTTTGGTCGTGGCGCTGAGCAACAGCAGTTGCGCGAAGGAGGTGCCACACTTGACCGCCAAAGAAACCGCCCGGCAGGCCTACTGCGGTGCCAATTACGCCGACATCGAGCAGCACATCGACGAAACCCTCGCCAAAATGACCCTCGAGGACAAAGCCCAATTGATGCACGGAAACCTTCTGATCCCCGATCCGGAAACCGGCACTTGGAACACCGCCGGTTTCGAAGAGTTGGGGATCCCTGGTTTCCACATGCTGGACGGCCCGAGGGGGCTCAGCCGCTTCTCCGGACAAAAGGGTGCAGCCTTTCCCGTGGCCATGGCCCGTGGCGCCACTTGGTCGGAGTCCCTGGAACGGCGGGTGGGCGAGGTTATTGGCGCCGAACTGCGGCTTGCCGGCGCCGATGTCTTGTTGGCCCCCACAGTGAACGTGCTCCGCCATCCCCGGTGGGGACGGGCCCAGGAAACCTACGGCGAGGACCCTTTTCATATCGGTGCCCTGGGCACGGCTTTCGTGCTCGGCGCTCAAAAATACGTCATGGCCGTCGCCAAGCATTTCGCCCTCAACTCCATCGAAAACACCCGCCTCGAAGTGAACGTCAACGTCGACGAGCGGACCCTCCGGGAAATCTATTTGCCCCATTTTGAGAGGATCGTGCACGAGGGGCAGGTGGCGGGCATTATGACCAGCTACAACCGCATCAATGGCCAATGGGGCTCCGAGCAGAGTCACCTTATCGCGGATATTCTTCGGGGGGAGTGGCTCTTCCAAGGCTTTACAGTTTCCGATTGGCTTTGGGGCACCCACGAGACAGTTCCCGCTTTGGAAGCTGGTCTCGATGTTGAAATGCAAATTCCCCAAATCTACGGCGAGGCGGTGGTGGAGGCGGTGAATCAGAAAGTTGTGGCTGAGGCCTTGGTGGACCGAGCTGTTCGCAATATCTTGCGGGCCCAGTGGTGCTTCGCCCAAAAGACCGTGGCTCCTACCATCACCGAATTGGAGGGGGACGAGGCCCTCGAATTGGTCAAAGAAGTGGCCGTGCGGTCCATGGTTCTTCTGGAAAATCGCAACAATACGCTACCCATTGATCGGCGAGTACTGCCCACCATCGTCGTGGTGGGGTCTTTGGCTGATGAAGCCAACACCGGCGATCGTGGCAGTAGCCACGTGGAATCGAGTTCGGTGACCACCATGCTGGCGGGACTTATGGCCGAGGGTCAAGGTGCTACTGTGAAGCATGTCGTTGGTGACCTTACGGCCCCCACCGATCAAGAGGCGGTGAAAATTGCCGACGTGGTGGTGGCGGTGGTGGGTTATTCCGCCGATGAGGAGGGTGAGGGGCAAATCGCGGCGGGTGACCGGGGGGCTATGACTCTACCGGCCGATGATTTGGCGGTGATCAAGTTGGTCACCGAGCTGAATGACCGGGTGGTGGTGGTGGTGGTGGGCGGCTCTTCCATTGACATTGGCAGTTGGCGTGAGAGTGCCGAGGCCATTGTAATGGCTTGGTATTCGGGGGCCAAGGGGGGGGATGCCCTCGCAGATTTACTTTACGGCAATGCCAACTTCAGTGGGCGACTGCCCATTACCTTTGCCGCCTCCCAACAACATCTCCCCACCTTCGACAACGTCTCTTTGGATGTGACTTACGATTATTTTCACGGCTACCGGCGCCTGCAGCGGGATGGCCATAAAGCCCTCTATCCCTTCGGTTTCGGGCGAAGTTATACGGATTTTAAAATGGATAATTTCAAGGTTTCGCAAACGGGGAATGCCGTGGTGGTCGAACTTAGCGTGAGCAACACCGGTGCCATGGCGGGACTTCAAACCGTGCAGCTCTACGTGGGCGGGCCTGGCGCCGCCGAAGGGCGGGCGCCGCGGGATTTGAAGGCCTTTGCACAGATAGATCTGGAACCGGGTGCCACGGAGGCCGTACGCCTCGAAGTGCCGATGGAGCGACTACGGGTGTGGGATGATAAGCGTGCCGCTTGGATACTGATTTCAGGGGACTACCGCTTTGAGGTGGGCACCGACGTGGAGACGCTGACCCTCAACGAAACCATTACTTTGAACAATTCATCCTATTCTTCACCAGGGAAATAAATTGTGCCGGTGATGTTTTTGGCCGTTTCACTTTCTTTATTGGTTTTCCCCTTATGAATCAGTTGCCGGGTCTGCGACATAGAGTATGAGTCGCGCTATCGCACGGGAATACAGGAATAAAGAGTGCAGTATATGCATAGATTTAGTGGATATGTTCCTGGGGATTTAGGAGACTCGGTTTAGGTTATATTTGTTCAGGGCAAGGCCGAAACCTCGGAGAGACCGCCCCTGAAATTAAAAGTCTGAAATTAAAAGTCTGGGGTACGTTTGGCGATGGGCATGCGCCACCCCATACCGAAGGCTCGGTCGGTGATTTTGAGGCCGGGGGCGGCCTGGCGTCGTTTGAATTCCGCAATATTCACCAGTCTGGCCACCCGCTTCACTGTGGCTTCATCGAAACCCCGGGCCACCACTTGGGCGACGGTTTCGTGTTCCTCCACGTAGTGCATCAGGAGGGTATCTAGGGTGTCGTAATCGGGAAGGCTATCGGTGTCTTTTTGGTCCGGCCGAAGTTCTGCGGAGGGTGGCTTATCCAGGGTGTTTTGCGGGATCTTCTCGCCGTCGCGATTGGCATAATGGGATAAATCGTAGACCAGGGTTTTTGGGGCGTCGGAAATGACCGCCAATCCGCCGGACATATCGCCATAGATGGTGCAGTACCCCACCGAGAGTTCCGACTTGTTACCGGTGGTGAGCAGTACGGCCCGGTATTTATTGGACATGGCCATGAGCAGATTACCGCGAATTCGCGACTGGATATTTTCTTCGGTGGTGTCGGTATCCATGCCCGCAAAGGGGGTAGCCAAGGCCTTTTCAAAACTGCTCATGAGGTCGCCGATGGGCAGGGTGAAGGCGCGAATGCCTAGGTTTTTTACCAGGGCTTGGGCATCGGTGATGCTGCCTTCGGAGGAGTAGGGAGAGGGCATGAGTACCCCGATGACATTTTCTGGGCCTGCGGCTTCGGCGGCGATGGCGGCGGTGAGGGCTGAGTCGATACCTCCGGAGAGTCCCAAGAGGCATTGTTTAAACCCGGTCTTATGCATGTAATCGCGAACCCCGAGGACCAGGGCATCCCAGGCTTCCGCTACCTTATGGGTTTCGGTGGGTTGGACTTTTGGGGATGTGGCGTCCCAGTCTAGGATTAGGATGTCCTCAGAAAAGGCTTGGGCTTGTTGTAGGGATTGTCCCTGGGCACCGAAAAAGCAGCTTCGGCCATCGAAGATCAACTCATCGTTGCCGCCAATTTGGTTGCAATAGGCTACGGGAATACCGTGCTTGGTGGCGATATTCTGTAGGAGCTCTTTTCGGAGAATGTGTTTTTCGAGACTGAAGGGCGAGGCCGAGATATTGATGAGTCCATGGATTTGAAGCGTACCTAAATTCGCGAGGGGGTCTAGGGTATATTTTTCTGAAATCGAAAATTCCGGTTGATTCCAGATGTCTTCGCAGATGGTCACAGCGATCCGTTTGCCATGGATTTCGAGAATGGTTTGGCCTTCGGCGCAGCGAAAATAGCGGGCTTCGTCGAAGACATCGTAGGTGGGGAGAAGGGTCTTGCGAAAACTTTCTTTGATTTCTCCATTCTCTAAAAGAAGTGCTGTGTTGTAGAGGCCTTTACCTTGATCATCGTCAATGCTCTCCACGGTTCCGAGAAGGGTTTGGGCTTGGTCTTTGAGGGCTGTGGCGATGGTGGAGTTTAATTCGAGACAATGCTCGATAAATCCCTTGTTTAAAAGAAGATCTCTTGGTGGATACCCCCAGACGGCGAGTTCGCTGGTGACGCACAAGTCTGCGCCTTGGGCGGTTGCGTCTTTGACGGCGTCGATGATTTTTTGGGCATTTCCGTCCAAATCGCCGACGGTGAAATTGAGTTGTAGTAGTGCGACTTTCATCCCGGGCTCACTAGATTAATCGTTTGGAACACCTTGGAGCTATAGGGCGCTCCATGGGGGTTTTCAAACGAATTTTGTAGAAAGTTTCGGAAATATCTCCCTAACACCAAGTTGGGGCTAAGGTTTTTATTCTACGTCGAGGCCGTCCGTTGGTGGCTGGATTGTTGAGGTGGAGGTCTTGGGGTGAACGTTTTTGTTAAGTCCGTTGCCAACTTAGATGCTCTTAAGTAATTAAAAATTCAGGATAAATCTATGAGGATTTTTCTCCCGGGTTTTTAGTTCCACCTTCATTCGGGGTGCTTTGAGGCTCTTAGGTGCATAGGTGCTATGGGCATGAGGTTTATACCATTCCCAAGGGCGCAGATCTGAAGCAACAGTGTGGGCATTTTACCAAGGCCATTCAGAACTTTCGCCCGGATTTTGTACTCTCCATTAATCTCATTGGCTTCGATACCGGAGGGGTTATCTCAGATCTCTTGGAGCGTTTAGAGTTGCCTTGGGCGGTTTGGTGGGTGGACAGTTCGTTGGCGGTTTTGGTGCAGAGTCAAAGACCACTCACACCCAGCACCCAGCAATTTTCATGGGACGGGGAAATCCTATTGATGCTTCGTCGCATGGGGTCTGGTGATTCTGAATTTCTATCCCTAGCCACCAGTCCTAAGCTCATGACGAGATGCAAGTTTTGCGACGATGCTCGGGTGGGGTTTGTGGGCGCCTCCATGGGTTCTGAAGCGGTTCTGAGTCTCAGTAATTTGCCCCTTCAGCTGAGATCTACGGTTCGCGCCGTGGCCTATGAGTTGCGTCATATCAAGATGAATCCCACACCCATCACGAGACCTATGCTTTGGCAAGAGATTTACCTAGATTGTCCTGTGGCGGTTTTGGCGTGTTCCTATCGCCGTGGCCTGGTGGCGGGGAGTTCTTGCCATATCGATGTTTTTGGAGAGAAGTATTGGTCTGTCTACCTCAAACCGGGACAGTATGATGGTAAGGTCCTGTATGGTACAGCACTGGCTGGTGTCTATGGTCGATACGGAATCAACCTAAACAATACCGGTGCCCAGATGCTCACGGGCGTCAATCAACGGGTCTTCGACGTGCCCGCTTGTGGACAATTTATCTTGACGGAGCACCAATCGGATTTAGATGGGGTTTTTGAGATAGGTGAAGAAGTGGTGGACTTCACTTCTACTACTCAAGAGGATGAGCTCATCGAATATTATCTGAAGCGACTTAGGGTTGGTTCGGTAGAGGATTGCCCGTAAGGGCCATGAAAGGGTGTTGGCCGAGCATACCTACGCTCATCATCTCCAGAAATTGGCGCAGATAGTGGAACGAAAATTAAGCCATAAGAGTCGGTCCTTGCCGGGTTCAGGAAAAGGCGGCCCCATAGGTCTGGGGGGGTATTGCCTAGCTCCCGTGGTTGGTCTGTTGCACCTCTCCCTGATAGGAGTGAGCGCGGTCGACGATGGGTCGGGCCAAAGCCATTGCTTGCTGATTGAAAATACGAGACTTCCTTACACATCTTTCTTTTCGTTTGCGATTCCGGGTGCCCTCGCCGCGACCCATTCATCGGTGGATGCGAACGCTTTTTTCACGGGGATGGCCCTTTTGCCGTGGCCCAAAATTATTTGCGGACCCATACTCGACGGAGTGACCTTCATGGGTTTGGGCGTAAAACGGTGGTGAGCCTATTGGCCAGTTCATGGATTATTGTCGGTGGGTGCTTCGGCAATGTGTAAGCCGTCTAGGAGCTCTTGTCGAAAGTCTTCGGCGGTGGGCCAGGTGGCCATGAGGAGTTCGGGGTCGTTGTTGACGTTGGCAAAGACCCTGGCTTTGTTGCCGGGTAGTCCGCAGAAGCTCATGGCGTTGGCGTTTCCGTTTTCGTCACGGATCATCACTTGGATATTTTTGTCTTGGGCCAGGGCTTGCCACATGGGGTGGCCGAAGGCGGGCGCATTGGCGCCGTTACTGATGTGGAGAATACCCACTTGATGGAGGGCCTCGATGATTTGTTCGATGTGTGTATCTTCCATGGTCCCGAAGCTCTGGATATGGGTTTTAAGGCCGCTGAGGTTCAATTCTGGAAGGTTGGGGACGGCAAGGGAAAATTGGAGGCAGAGGTCGTAGGCGGTCTTGGGTAAGATTAAGGGGGCTTGGGTGGTGTTCTTTTTCCCCAGGAGATTTTGGCAGAATGTCGAGGCCCAGTCCTTTTTTGGCATGGGGGAAGACATTTTCAAGCCTTCTTCTGAGAGCTGGGCTTTGACGATGGTCTCTTCATTGCCCCAATAGTGGACGCGGTCCATGGTTTCATTTTTAAAACTCATGTTCACCACTTCTGTGCAAAAAATGGGCTGGCAGACCACCTCGAAGGCTTTGGTGTACGAGGGGTCGAAATTAGGCCCGTCGAAACCGGGAGAGACCAATCCTCTTTCTTTGAGGGATGCCTCTCCACTGGAACTGTCGTATTCTGCGAATTTATCTGGGGTCAAAAATCCCAAAGGTGAGAAGGAATTGGGGGCGTATTCCAGCATCTTCAAGGTGCTGATGATTTCGTTTAAGTTGAGCGAGATACCCATGGGGGAATCTTCGGGTGGGGCTGTATCTACAGACATCGTTTCATCCTTTGGGTGGATTGAGAAGTCCCTTAGAACTTGTGTCGTGGGAAGTAAAGGGGGCCCTGGGGATCTTCAGCCCCATGGATATTTGTGCTCCGTTTGGGCAGGGATGAATGCACGAAAAGCCCACAAGGCGGGTAAGGTATCCAAAAATACAATAGCAGGACCTCGGGGGACGAAATCTCCGCGCGGGCATGGCTTTCTCAACCTCGGCGGCGATAACGTTGAGTTTCGATTAGGTGTTGGCTGAGCAGATGGCTTGGGTGGTGCCGGTAATCTACGGTGCCATCAGGATTGGCTTGGGCGCCACGGTTTGGGGCTTCGACTTTTCTATGTGCGAGGGGTGAGGGCCCCTCAGTTGGTCACTGAATGAGCCTCTTGAATGGAATCAAAACACTCCCAGGCTAAGAGAACGGTAAGGACGACGCCGAGGAGGCGGAGATCTAGACTAAGATTCACATTTTCATAGGGCATGAGCCAAACGAGACTGGTGACGACGCCTAAACCTGTTCCGAGTATCCGGCGCTTCTTGCTCATGGATAACTGGTGACCGCATTGGGCACACGGCCATTGGGGTGTCACCCAGGCAGAAACCCACCGCTTCATCCAGGTGACTTGATGTTTACAATTTGGGCATCTTTTGTTTCCCAAGCCACTGATCATTGAAGGCCCCCCTGGTTGCATCGATTTTTCGGTAATTTGGGTGAAGACGCAAGTTTTAGGTTGGTTCATAGGGAGGGAATTAAGTTTCGAGTCGGATGTGGTAGCCACTGTGTTTTCTTACGTTCAAAACTCGGTTGTCGGTGAATAAAAGATATTGGCCTTTGATACCGCTCAAAACACCTTCGATTTCAGGAAGTTTATCAAAGCTTAGGCTTTTTACTTTCTCGGGGTAGGTGGCCACTGGAAAGTTGATTGAATATTGCTCACCTGTGGAGAATCCATATTCCCGAAGTTCTGGGGGGAGTTTCTCCAGGAGCGCATCTCGACGTTGTGGGAGGTTTTCCTCCAGATCCACTTGGTTTTTGAGCATCCGCTGCCAACTGGTTCTGTCGCTGACGAATTCCTTGAGGGCGACTTCGATGGTGCCAGCGAGATGACGGTTGGGGGTTTTGGCAATGGGTATGGCTCGCACCGCTCCCTGGTCGATCCAGCGTATGGGGACCTGGGTTTCGCGGGTAACGCCCACTTTAACCCCGCTCGAAATGGCCAAGTACACGATATGGGGTTGCATATGGTGCGCCACTTCCCAATCGGCATCGCGACCTTGCCCCTCGTGGGCCCGGCAGAGTTCGGGTTTCATGATACATTCTGCGGTTTCTGGTGAATTCAAGAGGCATGGATAGCAATAGCCTTGGGCGAATGATTTCTTGGTTTTTCGACCGCAGCCGACGCAGGTGATTTCGTCCATAAAGCTCAAGCGCAGGGTTTTGCCTATCAATGGGTTGACGTTAAACTCCTTAACGCCGAATCGCATGTGATATTGAACGGGGTTTTGATAGTCCACCCGCATTTTTCGCCATTGCCCCTCTTCGATTACGTTCATCTTGTTCCCTGCCTTTCTGAAGCCCTCCATATTAAGATGCAGATGGCTTGGAAAGACCTATATGTAAGGTGAGTCGCAGGATGGGGGATAGAGGGGGGGCGCTTTCACCAAATATCGCCCAGCTGGGTCTCTAAGTAGGTAAAAAGAGTTTCTTCGTTGGGACTACCTGGAAGATCGTGGAAGTTCACGGCAATGGCGCTCCAATCCACTCGGATGAGGGTGCAATTGGCTGTGAATTCTCCGTTGGGGAAGAGGAGCCGAAGAACACCTTGTTGCTTGGCCAATTTGTCGCTGAGTTCGGTCCCTTCTTCAACCTGCAGGAGGGCGCCGCTCATACTTAAATCCAAGGAATTACCAATAAAGCGATGAGAACCGACTTCGAGGGCAAAAGGAATCTTGGTGTTAGTCCTTTCTCTTCGTCGCCGCCCGGGGCCTTCGTCTTTGTTTTTTTGGAATAATTTCTTAAACCAGGACATGGGGAAGGGGCTCCTTGTACTTCCTTGATAGATTATATCGAACCCCGCCGCAGTGGAAGAGGATAGGGGGGACATTCTTTCACAAAATTTTTTGATCGCTATGGCGTGGGGATGTAAAAAAATGGGGGGTGGCGACTTTTTGTGTTTGGGGCGGGGCTAGGGGCTTCGACATAAAAGGGTGTTGACCCGCTCGAGATCCGCGCCCCAGATGAAGCTCGCACTTCCAAAGGTTAGGGAAGCGGGTGCCAAACATTGGGATGCGTCCATGGTCTCACAGGCGGGGCTTGCGTTTTCACGGGTGAGTGGATCGGTGATGGTGCAGCATTGTCCATTGAGATAATTTGGGGTTCGTCCCCATCCCACTGCCTCAGCGGTATGCTCCACAGCGGGGTACCAACCCGAATCATCAAAATCAACGGCGGCCCAGTTATCGGGGATGCCAAAGTCGGTTACTTTGCAGGCAGTGAGGTTGTTGGCGCTACACCCAGCGGCCTCGGAATCTGTGGTGGGGCCGTAGAGAACCGTGTGGCATTTCCAGTTTTTTTGGGTGATTGTTCCGTCCGAAAAAGTTGCGATAAGACCGCCGTCCCCCAATTTTGGGCTGGTTGTTTGGGTGTATTCGTAGCCAGAGTCTGTGGCGAAGTCGCTGGCGAGAATACCATAGACGGGTTGGGTGTCTTTTGGAATTTCAAATATTACTTGAACCGCTTGATGGGGGGTGAATTTTAAGGGGTCTACAAAGACTTGTGTCCCATTGACGAACAATTCGAAGTAGTTGTCGGCATAGATGGTGGCAGTCACTGTTTGGGTATTGGTATTGTTTGAGGTTTGGCTGGGGGTTGAGGTTGATGTGGATGTTGGCGTGGAGGACGTGAGGCCTGTGTCGGTGTTTGGGGAAGTGTTTTCCGAATCGGTGGATGACGTGTTTTCCCCGCACGCCCCGATACCAAAGATGAGCGCGAAGATAAGTAAGGTGGGGTTGCGCAGGAGCACCATAGGGCGTTCCAATCTTTGATGCTTAACGCTTAGGCTGTGGGGATTTTTATCTTTTCTTACTTTGACTCGGCCGACGTTTGTGCTTTGGCTGCCCAAGTGTGGCTTTTTGTGTAGGGCTACAATCCTTGAGGGTGGCAGTGGTGTTGATTTTTTTCCCCGTCTATATGCTTCGGGGAAATTCTCAATTAATTTTGCACTCATTTTCATATTTCCCCTTTGTGGTATGACTTGTAAAGGTGATCTTATCTTGGGAATCACCGAAGGGGAAAAAAGGTGCAAGGCTTACCAGTCCCGGCATTTATTTTTTAGCGATACATGATTTTGGACGATATTGATGAAGAAGTTGAATTTGGGATTTGTATTGGTGATATTGGGGGCGTCTGCTTTGGGTTTTTCCCATGAGCTCAAAAGTAATACCGCTCGGGTGGAGCTTCGGGATAATCATTTAAGGGTGATATTGAATGTGGCTCTCTTGGATTGGCTAACCCAGGTTTTGCCGGGAAAGGCAGGCGAACCCGCTTCCTTTGAGGCTTCAGATATACCAGAGCGGTTGGATTTAGGGCGGAAGGTTCTTCAGGAGCAAACCCGGCTCGTGGTGAATGGACAACGGGCCGACATCAAAATCCTTGAATTTCCCAAAGTGGATGATGTGCGGGCGGTGATGGAGGGCTTTGTCCGACTGCGAGAGGCGGCCGTGCCCTTGCCCCACGCTTTCGGTTGGTATCAAATCCATTTGGAAGGCATTCCTCAAGGTGCGATCGTTAGAGATATCTCTACATCCTTTCCGCCCTCTTTGGGGTTTATGGGTGTGACTTTGGTGGAGCCTGTTTCTAAGTGGACTCAGCCCGGTGAAATGACGTCTTTTAAGGTTGATTTAAGGGAGGATGAGGTGCCTTCTTTTGGTCCTTTGGAGTGGACGGCTCTTTTGGGTGGTGGGTGGTTTTTGGGCTTTGGGTTCCTCCTTTTTTTGGTTGGGTTGGGGTGGAGATGGTTCGGAGTTAAGGCTTATTCGAACCCGAAACCCGATGCGAGTTCCGTCGAATCTTGAACGAAGGCGAATACCCGTTTTCCCTCAAATTAGGTTCAGGCTTGAGGCTTGAGCCGGATAACTTGCGAAGCCCACCCCTTTTGCGCTTAACTTTTGTTGAGGTAGCGCGAAGACCATGGGCCACAATCCCAGTAAAAAGAAAAATTCAGTTGGGAAGGTCAAACATCCGTGGGAGCTTTTGGCCGACGATGCCATCTTGAATGTTCGACTGTGTGATTTAAAGCTTAAACTCAAAGGGAGTTGGCTAGAGCGACCAGTGGAAAATCTCCGCGGGGAGTTGGCTGATCGGGAATTGGTTCTGAAGCCGCATATTTGGCTTTCCGATGACTGGTTTTGCCCAGATGGGACGACCGGTTTCGCGGCACCCTTTTTTCTTGCCCACCCCCGTCTGATTAAGCTCGAACGAAAGCATCTTTTGGAGGCAGAGGGAAGCAATTTTCCGTGGTGCATGAAACTGCTACGCCATGAGACGGGGCATGTGTTGCAAAATGCTTATCAGCTTCATCGCCGAAAAAAATGGCGAGAATTATTTGGTAAATCCAGCCTTCCTTATCCCACGACTTATCGCCCTCGCCCCCTCAGTAAAAATTACGTTTTGAATCTTTACAACTGGTACGCCCAGAGCCATCCCGCTGAGGATTTCGCAGAAACCTTTGCTGTGTGGTTGAAGCCCGGCCGAAAATGGAAGACTCGGTATAGGGGATGGCCAGCGATTCGGAAGCTTGAATATGTGGATGAGCTTATGGCTGAGTTGATGGGTGTGGGCCCCAAGAAACGCAGTCGAGCTCAGGTCGATCCCCTTTCGAAACTGAAGAAAACCTTGGGAGAGTATTTTTCGGAGAAACAGGCGAGATATGGAACCAGTCACCCTGATATCTACGACCGAGATTTGGTTCGCCTTTTTTCGAATGATTCGGCCCATGCCTCCCATGAAACTGCTTCTGCTTTTCTGCGGAGACATCGACGGGAAATTAGAAGGCAAGTCGCAAAATGGACGGGAGAATACGCCTTCACCATCGATCAAGTTTTTAACTATATGATTGGCCGATCCCGGGAATTGGATTTGAAGATGGTGGGGTTGGAAAAGGAGGTGAGGGTGGATTTTGCAATTCTTCTCACCGTGAGGACCATGCAGTATCTGCATACGCGTAGGGAGAGGATACCGGTATGAAGCGAGAGCGGATCATGGTCTTGATGCATGAGGATTTGGTTCCCCCAGACCATGTGGAGGGACCGCGACCCACCAATGAGCCGGAATGGCAGACGGAATATGATGTGGTTTCGACCCTTCGAAGTAACGGTCATGAGGTCTTAAAACTCGGGATCAATGAAGAAATTGCCCCCATTCGCAGGGCGATTCAGTCATGGAAACCCACCCTGGCCTTTAATTTACTCGAGGAGTTTAGGGGCTCGTGTCTCTACGACCAACATGTGGTGTCCTATCTTGAGCTTCTGCGCATGCCGTACAGTGGTTGTAATCCCCGGGGACTGACCATCGCTCGTGATAAGGCCCTTTCTAAGAAAATCCTGAATTATCACCGTGTGGCAGTTCCTAAATTTTTTGTGGTTCCCATGGGGAGAAAAATACGACTTCCGAAACATTTGGATTTTCCCTTGATCGTGAAATCTTTGGTGGCGGATGCCTCGCTTGGAATCGCCCAGGCTTCGGTGGTGGACAGCTTTGACAAACTCCAGGAGCGGGTTGAGTTTATTCACACCCGCTTGGAAACCGATGCGATTGTAGAGGAATATATCGATGGTCGAGAGCTCTATGTGGGGGTGATGGGGAATTCCCGTTTGACGCTGCTTCCCACTTGGGAGCTTAATCTGCAAAACCTACCTTCGGGCGCCAATCGTATTGCCACGGAAAAAGTTAAGTGGGATCCCGGTTACCGGAAAAAGCATAAGATTGTTTGGCAAAAGGCCGAACTCGATGGCGATGTGGATAATCGCATCAAGAAATTGAGTGGACGGATCTATCGACGGTTGGGGCTAAGTGGTTATGCGCGACTCGATTTTCGGCTCTCCGCTACAGGCCACCCCTACCTCATTGAAGCCAACCCCAACCCCGACATCAGTAGGAATGGCGAGTTTGCTGAGTCAGCGGCTGTCCATGGGGTGAATTATTCCGAATTGCTGAACCGCTTGGTGCGCAAAAGCGTGAAACGACGCGTTGTCTAAGTTCTCTTGTGGTATTAAGACGGGTTATCGGCCTGGATTTTTCTGTTTATTTATCATTTTGGTTCGTCGGTGTTTATCTCGTTTTGTTTTAACCGGTTCGAATAACAGTGCTTTATTGTTTAAGTGGCCCTCCTTGGAACTTGATTTTGCCCCGTGGTTCTAGAAATCACCCGGCCCTCTGAGTTCACGCAACACCGCGGTTTTTCGGCCGATAAATATCACGACTATCCCATTCCGAGGAAGCGAGAAGCCATGCCAAGATTCAATAACCAGCTTGCGAATACTACCCATCGAAACTCAAGTACCACTGGCCTTGCCTTGCCACGTCGTGAGAGCAGAGCCATTGGAGCTAAGATTTGGCCCCTAGGCGAAAATGATTCCTTTGAGAGTAACCCGCGTCGCCGTTCCATGCCTTCTCGCATTCCCGACGGTGGCCAAGTCATTCACGGCGCCTTGATTGGTGACATCCGAGCTGGAATTACCGAAAACTACGAGATCAATAACCTTGGCGATATGGATGGTGCCTTGGGCAATGACGTAGATTCCGAGATGGGTGTCTTCTCTAGTACCTTTCCTGAGGGCATTGACAATGCCAGTGACCAAACCAAGTATTCTGTTTTAATTCAAAACATCCAAGCACGATTTAAGTATGGTGGCTTCACTTACGCCTACGACCGAGATACCGAAGGCGTGGCCGACTATTGGGCTACGCCCACTGAGACCTTAGGGGACAATGGCCGGGGTATTGATTGCGAAGATTTTGCTTTCATGGCCCAGGAATATGGTGAGCAGATGCAGGCGGAAATGGGGTTAGGGGGCGAGTTTCAGGTGCATGGTGGCTTGGTGGATGGTGATTCCAATAGAGGCCACGCCATTTGTGTGTACCATGCTGAAGATGGCAACCAGTACGTCATTGATGGAACCTATTTTGAGTCGGGCCGTGGCGATGCCTCGCAAATTAGGACTCTTGCCGAATACACGGAAGATCGAAATTTTGAATGGTGGGAGGACCGAAATGGGAACCTCAAGGTTTTGACGACGTCCGATGATCCCGATGGTTCACGTTGGGTTTCCATTGGTCGTTATGCCCCCGACTATGACGACGAGTCTAAGCCCGTTGATGTCATCGAGGCAGAGCGTAATTTTGTGAATAAGCAACATGCCATGGATGGCAAGGCCGATATTGAAGGTGAGTCAGTGGGTTTCAGAAATTTTGTGGGTTTCTTTACGGAGAGGCGGGAGTTTCTCGGCAATCTAACGCTGATGGAAGTGGGTGGAATTGTCGTCGGGCCGTTTACCATTCTGGCCGATGCTTTGAGCTTTAAGAGAGCCAAGAAAAAGGTTCAGAAGGACCAAGCTTTGAATGCTGCTCGAGATAAATTTGAGGTTTCCCATGGGGATGGAGACGAAAGTTATCATGGGGATAAGCGGAATATCGCGGCAACTAAGGGTATCCTAGACACCGTGCGCTACGCGGCGTTCTTGGTGATTGTGGGTGGGGCGGGGGCTTTGGTGGCTCCGTTGGTGGCCATGGGTGTGACTGTGGTGCGTTGTGGTGTAGGCGCGGTGGAGTCCATGAAGACGGCTTTTAAGAAATTCACGCGCTACAATCGCCAAAAAAAGCAGATGTCTGCGGTGAACAAGACCATCGAAGCCTGTCCTCAGGATGCACAAAAAATTCTCAAAAGTAGAATTGACTATAAGATGAAAAAGAACTGGCTGAGCGGTTCTCGTATTTTTGGCGTTCTCAAAGCCCTCGCGTTTACTGGCTCTGGGGCCATGACTGCGGCATCCTTGGTAACGATTGCTGTGGCGAGTACGTTGGTGGTTGCCAACCCCTATCTGTTTGGGGTGACGCTTTCTTTCTTTGGGATCTTGGCCCTATTACGGTCGGGGGAGAGCATCCATAAGGGCTATTTGTTACGAAAGCATAAGGCCAGCATGATGCCCGAAAGCCAAACCCTAATATCTCAGAGAATTGAAACCATCACCGGTTCTCAGTCTGGGGTGTTGGGTAAGATTGGGGCAGCGCTTAATCTCTTTGGTTGGGTGACGGACATCGTAGATGATAAAACCCGTAACGCTTCATTGGTGGTGAAGGGCCTGGCTAAGACGCTCTTGGCTCCGTTCTACGCAATTGCCTACATCTTCGAGAGCAAAACCTTTAATGAAGCGGATATTTGTCAGAGCATGAAAAGTCAATTCGAGCGGAAGGATATCTCAGAATGGGAGCGACTCTCTCTCTTGGAGACGGTAGCAAACTACTACAAGATGACCCCTTTGGCCCTGTTGATGAAGTGGATCTCGCGAGACGAGATGAAGGAATTGTCCATTTATGCTTCGAATCAAGTGGTTCCGGAATCGGCTGTGCCCAGAGCCTTCCTATACAATTGGAGAGCCGAGCGACAAGGAATCGGGCGCAATACGAAATTTGGCCCGAGCCAATTTCATCAATTGCGCAAATTCAAGACAGAACTGATTGATTTGTCCAAGGCAAAATTCGGTGGAGTTCCTGCCTAAGGGGTTTTGTCTCAAGGTGTGGATTTGGATGAATCTCAGTGTAGGTTGAAATGAAGGGATTGATCTCGGACCCAGATGTTTACAATCCATTTTTCCGTTTCCGTTTGGAGTTGTGACCCTTCGTGGAGCATTCGTCGGTCAAGGTTACCTTGGCTATCTGTGTTTTTGAAGAAGAGGGCTGAACCCTTCTGAGGTTGTATGGAGATGCCCAACTCTGGAAATACCGTATCACCCGAAGATCTGGGGAGATCATTGAGATAAACGATAAGGGTGAAGAGGCGTTGTCCACGTTGTTTCAATTTTGGGTAACGCTCGAAATCAAATGCATCGTAATGGGGTCCGTAGGCTTCGCCTTTTTGGTATCGAACCACCTGTAATCCTTCAATGTGCGACATGGGTAAACCAGTGACCACGGACGCCTTTTTCCGAATGATACTCAACACCGGATTCAATTTGAAACCCACGAGCATGGCGCTGGACGTGGTGCGCAGGGATGCTTGCTCTGCTTTTTGCCTTTTTTCGGTGATGACCCGTGATCTTCTGAGACGTGGTTTGGCCATCCTTTTTAGGGAGGTGATGTCTGAGTCATCGAGAAAATTCTTGATGGTGACGATTTGAGGGGTCTTGGTCACAATTTCACGACTATTTTCTTCGGAAAAACGTCGTAAGGCCTTTCGGATGGTGTAGAAACGCCATCCGAAAAAAGCACCAATCAAAAGCATTTCGACGAGAACCAGGGTCATTTGGGTAGGAGACTACAGCGTCGGGATGCCCGGATGCAAGGGGCTAAGGGGAAGGCAACGGTGTGACACGTTTTACGCCGGATTTCGTGAACTGGGCCAGCCTAAAAATCAAAAAAATTAGACCAACAAAAATTTTCGGAGAGAGAATGCTCTGGCTCGTAGAGGCTCCTTGGGAAGATAATTTTTCTTAGGGTTGAGTGGATTTTCCGTCTTGGCAGCTGGTGGGTTCGGTTGAGGGGGTGGAGGTGTTGAGTCTCAGGCTCTCAATAGCAGGGATGGGGCCGAGGCAAGTGTTTTGATGGCAGGCGATACAGTTGTTGATGGTGGCATTGAAGTATTGGGCATGATTGCTTTTGGCGCTGCGAAGGGCGTCGTAGCTACGGAGGAAATGCTTTGCCATCTTGTCATACCACGGGGTGCGGGTTCCTTCGGTGGTGGGCCAGGTGCAACGTATTTTTTCGTAGCTTCCGACAAAGGTTGGTGTGGTGTTTTGGGAAAATGAAGTTTTTGCTTGCCTGAGTTCTGTGAGCATCCGGCGCATCAAAACTGCCAGTTCGCTGCTTCCGTTGGGGTTGTAGGGAGTCTTGATGAGGTTGGTGGGACTTCCGAGAATACCGGGGGTCAAAGGTGTGCGATAGTCACAGGCGCGGTTTTGTTTGGCAGGCGCGTCGGTTGACGTGGCGCTTGTAAAGGAAGGTGTGATCAGCAAGACAAAGCAAAGAGCCGCTAGAAGAAGGCGATGATGTTTCATGCTAAGTCTCCTAATTTTATTACACACCATGGTTCTCAAGTGTCTCTTTCTTCCCGAGCACCCAGGCCAGAGAGAGGACGTGCATTCTTTGTGTTTCTTTGGCCATACCCCTGCTTTTATCTCTCATTCTAAGAATAAGAAAACAAAAAAATACCTGTTTCTCAATGGGATGGCTCTAGATGCTTCTTTGAAGCGCGCAAAAAAAGTATTTCAGTGCCTGAGTGCCGAAAAACCACTCCAATCAAAGTCACTATTGACCTGCTTCAGGCCGGGTTGGTAGACCTTTTTGGCCAGTTGGTTTCGTAAGCTTTTGAGGGTCTCCCAGGGAGCGTCTTCGCTACCTATATTTGCCACCCAAGATGGTACCCAACCTCCGGGATCCGCGGTGGTCTCAAAGACGATTTCAGTGCTGTTTTCAGAAAGGGCTTGGAGATGCCATTGCCCGGATGAATTGGGAATACGAATGCAGCCATTCGCTACTGGTATGTTTTTGGGAACAGTGCTTCTGAAGCGAATCAATATGGAGTTTTGATTGGGCCTAAACACGACTTGGTTTTGTAGATACATTTCTCGGTCGCTCACCATAAAGGATGGGCTGGCAATGCGATTGTAAACGGTAAATTTGTCTCTGGAATGGCGCTGATGAAGTCGATATTCAGTGCTCATATACAACCAGTCGACTTTGTATTGATGGTCGTAGAGAACCGCAAAGACTCGATTGATGGAGTAGGGTAGCTTGAGACGTCCGCGGAAGGTCATTGTGGAATTGTTGGGGAGAGACTTTTTCCAGACCTGGATACCATTCTCTTTTTTGATGGATATCCATCCGTCGTGGGATTGAGCATGGACGGTTTGGGCGGGTTGAGGGGTTAACTCGGCAGCATTATTGGGAGTCGTGAGGCAGAGACTCAAGACCGTTACAACGAACACCATATCCAATTGTAGCATACCGGCCTCAACATTACAGGGGTTGCTGGAGGATTATTGTCCCACTGGGGATCATCATTTGAGACTGAGAGGCCGTGTTTAAGTCGTTCTCATGCTCTTGAACCGCTTTTTTCTTGGGTTTTTGGGTGAGAAATACCAGATTGTCATGGAATGCTTCTTTGGGGGGATAAAATGGGTGGTGTAAAGATGAGGGGTTGTCTCCTTATTCTGGGAGCCCCCGCGAATGGCTCCTAGGGTGCAGAGTGAGGCCGAAAACCTCTATTTATCCATGTGGTAATTGGGACCGGTGGACTTGGAGCATTGTGAGATGACCTTTCGGAGTGGTGATATACACGGTTTTGGAAAACTGTGTTTGGAGCAGAATGCGGAGGGAGGTTGTTTGAAGGCTTTGGCGGATTCTTCTCTGAAAAATTTGAATATCAAAGAGGGAACGCGGGCGCAGGTCGATTTTTTGGCGCTGGGTTTGAGCGCAGTAAATGATGTCTAGGATGACCAACGGCAAAGAAGAAGTGGTAGGGGTGGGTTAAGTTGGGTCTCAGGAATTTTAGGCGCCGGTGAATTTTTCTACCCAGGGTTTAATAGATGTTTTGTAAGTGGTGAGCTGACTTTTAGGAATTGCTTTTGTTCGCGGTGCTACGTGTTTTCTGGGGTTCATATATTTACCCTTGTGCTTGAGTCGAAAATCGAGGTGTGGGCCGGTTGAGCGTCCGGTGCTGCCTACTTTTCCAATGACTGTACTTTGTGAGACGGATTGGCCTGAACGAACCAGTATTCGAGAGAGGTGGAGGTAGAGAGATTCGTAGACCCCGGTATGACGTATTTTGACCATGTTGCCTGCAGCCCCATTATTGCCTGCATAGGTAACTCGCCCCTGCGCCACAGCCTGAACGGGGGTGCCCGTGGGGGCAGCATAATCGATTCCGCCATGAAAGTGTCGCCGTCCGAGAATGGGGTGTCGGCGGTAACCAAAACCCGAGCTGATTCGGTTAAACCTTAAGGGAGATCTCAGGAATGCTCGTTGAGCCGCCTTGCCCTTTGCATCGTAGTAGCCTTGAAGGTTGGCGGATTTGTTCTCAAACCAATAGAGCCTTTTGGTGCCCACCGGACTTTCTGGCGAACCTTGATATTCTGCGGACCAAATACGTCCGTATCGTACCAATTCACCTTCAAAGGTAAATTTTTCAACCCAGAATCGGAACTGATCCCCCTTTCGGGTGTCGTGATAAAAATCGATGTCAAATTGAAATGCTTCGGCGAGACTCATGGCGAGATTTGGAGATTCTCCCGCTTGCATGAATGCGTCCCACATGGAGACATTAATGGTGCCATGGACTTCGATGATTTCTTTGTGGAGGTTGATTTCTTTACGCTTGGCTAGAAACTGCCCGTCATCTTCAAGATTCGTTACGAACTGTTCGTCGGGGCCCGCTTTGTAAAAAAAGCTTAATAGTGTACCGTCGGGTGTCATTTCGAGTTCATAGTGATCTCCGGGACGGCTCCGCCGAAAATCAAAGATACCCTTGAAGGAACGAATAGCTTGATCTGCTTCGAGGGCCTCACAACCGGCAGCTATCAAAATATCGGAAACAAATTGATTGCGTTTAACGCGACCGTTTACCAAACGCTTTGCGGGCGGGCCTTCCAGCTCCGGAAGTTCATCCACCCGAGCCAACGCTTCTTGGACTTGCCTCTTTTCCGTGGGTTCAATGTTTTTACCCGGTGACTGGCTGGCACCTCGGATGACAACCCGTCTGTTTTCTGCATTCTCTTGAGCCAAGCCCTTGGGTGCCGGTGGCTGATCCGTTGGGGTCTCTCCTATTTCTTCGGCGTCTTGTGATTGGGCTTGGGAAGCAGGTGGGGCTTGTTTCTCGGAGTCGGTGGAGGAGGTCGTCAGTCCCCACGTGATGAGGCACCCAACCATAAGGCCAGCGAGAAAACCGTGGAGGTGCGTTTTTTGAGGTGTGAAGCTTCCTCTGGAGACATAACGATTACCGTGTTGCAACGAATGAACCCTCCGATTCGAGTATTTCTAGAATAGGTCAGGAGGGCTAGCATGCCTCACTTGAAACCGCAAACACCACCCGACGGAGGTTTCCGGTGCGGCCCATCTTTCCCATATGGGGTATTCAACATCCTTTATGGGTTGACAATGATAAATATAGACTTAGTGGTATATAATGAAGTGAAAACACGAATTGGCAGGTTTTTCGGAGTTGGCGCAGCCATCTGCGATTTTGAGTTGGTTGTTTGGGGTGGTTGTTTGGGGTGGGCACTATGTGTCGAGCCATGACTACGGCGCACGATTTATTTCGAATATGTTATGTGAATCGGAAGAAAAAAACCGTGAAAGTTTTATTTTGGGACTAAAAGAATTCCATCTCAAGGGTTGCGTGACTGGCTTCTATGTCCGGAGCGAGTTCAGGGTAGTAATAGCATGCCAATTTCTTTTCTAGAGTGGTGACGGCATTGCGTTTGAGAAGATCTAGCAGCGATTTTTCATCGATTTGATTGGACATCCTTCGAATTTCTATTAGTCGGTGCTGACTCCACTGCGTCATAACATCGTGGGCGGTAAGTGTTTGCATGATGGAAGCAATTTCGTTTTCGTGCCCATTGCTCATTTCTACCAGCTCTTTAATGAGGTCTCCGTAGGTTTCTGCTTCTCCGTATTCCAATAACCCAAGGCTTCTAAGGGTGCGGTGGGAAGCTGGGGTGAGTTTTTCATTCTCCTTGCGATGTCCAAGCAGTCGTTGGGGGGATATCTGATTGGCGACAGTGGTTGATTCTTGGATTATGTTAAACACTTTGATTCCAGCAGTGCTGATCTGAGGGGATAGGATTTCCATGATCAATCCGGAAGTGCGGAATCCTGCCATTAAGAGAAGATCTAGATTACGCTCGCTCGGGTCACTGTGATAACGGGCCTCGTAGTCAAAAAGTCGAAGTGAAGTAGCACCCTTTGTGACTCTGCCAAAGATTGGGCCTTCAAATTTTTCAAAGAGGTATTCAAGACTTTCCGGGTAGCTTTGGGCTAGAGGAGTCCGATGAGAGAATTTTATTCTAAGACACTGGAGGAGTCGTTCGGTGGCGATGAGGAGGGTAAGAGGGGGGCGATAAACCTCACGAATCGCTCCAATCAAAGCATCTCGAAGTGGCAATTCATCGGATATGTACACCCCTAAATATTCGGATGCATCGATTATCCCTGTAAAACGTCCTGAAATTCTCGATACTTGATCAAGGGTGGTTTCTCGGGTGATGAAACATTCAGTCAACATCATTCGGATGGATGCATGTAAAAGGGGCAGGTATCTACTAAGGGGGGTGGTTATGGCGGGCTCATAAAAAAGCTCAGTGAGTGATTCCTCGAATTTTTCTGATGGTAAATCTCGGCAGTCGCTGCTCAGGGTGTAAACGTATTGGAGGTTGTCATCCACAACTTTCGAAATGGAATCCAGAGAGTTTCTAAAAACCCTGGCGACTTCGTATCTGAGTTCGGAAGTGAGGGGTAAGCAAATACTCTCGATGGTGGTGTTTTTTCCAAAATATGTTGGCATCAGCAGGTATAGTTCGTAGAGACTCAGTGGGCATGATTCAAAAATGAAGTTCTTGTCCTTGGCGAAGTCGCTACTGACGAAACTTGACCACAGTCGAAGGCCGTCACTATTGACGCATTGTAAATAGCGCCAGTTCAACCGAACGGTATCCCATTCCTCAGGGATGACATTGAGTAGACGGTCGAAATTTGCCGTCAAGGCAAGGATGCCTCTGCAGATGACTCGGCCTTCTGAACGCTGGAATCCAAGCCGACCTAGTTTGACATCAAAATTTGTGTTGGGTCGGTTTTGGTTTTGGTTTTGGCTTACGGAGCCTGTTTTTAGACTTTCCAGCATCTGTTTTATCTGCCCCGGCTTTGTGGGGTTCACCCAGCCGTGAATGCCTTGTCGTCTTGATACTTCTCTTAGGTTGGCATTGAATTCGTCGGTTGAAGCAACCAGCAAGATTTCCTTTGTGATATGCAAGTTGTAAAATTTATCTAGGAATCTCCTTAAGCTAAGACCGATCGGTTCCTCACAAAGAACGATGATGCTTGGTTTGGGAGCGGTGCGTTTTTTGAGTTCGGTGATTGGAGCGTAAGCGTTTTCCCAGGTTTTAACTTCACAGTCGTGTTCTGAGAAAGCTTTGACCAGATGTTCTCTAAATTCGTCTCTATTTTCTACAATCCACACAAGCATGAACGTTTGCTCACCGGCAGGTAATGTTTTCGTCTTGGGTTTCTTTGCAAATTATAGTCTGTTTCTTGAGCTCGAGGGAAATGTAGACAAAAAAAAGGACACTTTCTAGATTGTTTTTGACTCAGCGGGGAGGTTTTCAACCACTTAATTTTATCGTTGCATGTTAATTTTTGGGTGTAGGAGAGTGTGGTTCTCTCGTGTGCATGTTTTTGTAGGTGATTGTTTTTAGGGGAGGAGGCTAGAATGGATAGTCAGGTTTTTAGATTGAAACCTCGATTCACTTGGCGTTTTTCAGTTTGCGTATAAATCCTATGAAGGGTGCGTGCTATTAAGGATATTTATAGAGCCAGAGGACCGATTGCAGTACCGGGCGGTCCCTGTCATCGATGCTGCGCAGGTTTTGCATTCAGGTGGTGATGTTTCAGTTGGATGTTGCTAGGCCCAAAGCAGTCGGCCTGTGACTCAAGCTTTCTAAATCCTTGGGTGGCTAGTTCTTTCTTCTTTGAAGTAGAAATGTTGTGCGCTGTGAGAGAATTTCGTGGTGAAAGACATATTGCTCTTCGAAATCAATCAGAATCCAACTGAGTTCGCTAAGGGTATTTAGGAAGGTGTGGAGGCTCGCCCCCTGCGTCCTCTTACCTTTAGGCTGTTCCCCCAGTTTATTGGTCAGCTCCAAAATGTTGTTGGCTCTTACGGTGCGACCAGCTTCTTGCCATACCACTGAAGTATGTTGGTCTGGCGATAGGTTCCCCGATGAGACCAGTTTCAAGGTCGCAAATTCATAGAGATGATCTTGTGCGAGCCGGTGAGTACAGCCGCTGGTTGCGACGACACATAAGGTAACGAGAAAACAAGCTTTGATGGACGCAAGCATTTTAGCCTTTCCCCGGATGGTGAAAGAGAGCTGTCGCTTATGAACGTCATTAGATGTTATTTTTGATGTTGATTCAATGCTGTCGTTGTTCTCGGGGAAGGTGAAGCTAAGTATTTATGAGGTGGCTGTTTTTTGGCCAATAAGATTCGAAGATATAGGGGGCTTTCGCTGTTTTTCCCAAAAAGAGTCCTAATCGCCCTCCCGCTAGGTCTTTCCCTTTATCCCTTGTTTTTTAGGGCCAATTGAAACGAATTGTGCGGGAGACTACCGGTTTTTGGTGGGCCGATGTTTTTCCTCGTTCTTCGGTTTTTCTTTCTTAGGCACGGGGCCCCATTTTAGGATCTGGAAGACCGTTCTTCGGTTCTTTTGTCGACCTCTTTTGGTTTTATTGGTGGCGATAGGTTGCTTTGAAGCTTTGGCACCCGTGATGATTCTCTCGGGGGCAATGCCATTTTGAATCAGATACCACCGAACCCATTTGGCGCGAAGTTTCGATACCTCGAGATTGACTTTATACCGTCCGGTTCGGTCAGTATGACCGATAACGCGCACTTGGAGAATTTCGCGGTGGTTTTTTAGGGCTGAAACCACAGTATCTAAGACTTTCTTCGACTGTTTTAGAAGTCGGGCTCTGCCGACTTCATAGAAAACGATTTTCTTTTGCATGAGAATCTCAATTTCCGTGGACTTGACCCGAATGAGAGGTGGTCCTTCGTCGGGACAACCATCTTCGTCTTCAAAATTATTTAAAATCTCTGCTTCCAATGGGCATTTATCCACAGAATCCACGAGGCCGTCTTGGTCTTTATCGAGTTCGGGGCAGCCGTCCTTATCGTCCACGTCGTTGATGGTTTCGGGCTCTAGGGGGCAGAGGTCTTTGGAGTCAATGATTTTATCTTGGTCATTGTCTGGATCAGGGCAACCGTCCTCATCTTCGAATGTGTCGAAGTCTTCGGGCTTATTGGGGCACTTATCATCCTGGTCGAGGATGCCATCCTGGTCGTTGTCGGGTTCAGGGCAGCCATCTGTGTCACTGAATCCATCCATGTCTTCGGCTTTGTTGGGACATTGGTCCACGGCATCGAGAATGCTGTCTTGATCGTTGTCGGGTTCGGGGCAACCATCCTGGTCTTTAAAGCGGTCATAATCTTCGGGATCCATTGGGCATTGGTCATTGGCTTTATCAATGTCGTCATAGTCTTCATCACTGAAATCGTCGATATTAAATTCAATGCCGATTAAGGCTCGAAGGCTGGGAATGGTGACCCCTTTTAATAGGCTTGTTCCAACGGTGGCTCGGAGATGGGTTCCGGGGCTCAGGTTTTGGAGTAAAATTGAGCCTAAGATTTCGCTTCGGCTTTCACCTGGGGTCGTGAAAGCCCGGCCCCCGCGGCTGCCCACATAGATTTCGGAGCCAAAGACCAGGTCGGTGTTTCCCAGGGCTTGGGGCCAAGTATAGCTGATGCCCGTGGCCAGGGTTGCCCAGTCATCGTCTATATAGCCTTGGCCCTTCTGTTCTGCGAAAATATTTGTTTGGGGTTTTAAATCCCATTGAAACCTTCCGCCGAAATCCCAATTTCCGATTTTGCTACCGATGATGGTGAGAAAACTGAACTCTGTTTTCTCGTGCCCGAGATAGGCAAGGGCTGTGCCTGTGGGAAACCGAATCGGGAAAGCCACATGGATTTGTAGGGGGATATCCTCGAATTTCCAGATCCTGATTTCGGGCCAAACCGTGAGCATATCCAGACCAAATTTGGGGATCTCTCCGAGCTTTCTGCCGGGATATTCCCCCTCTTGATAGAGTGCGAGGGGGAGGTGGAGGGCAATAAAACTTTGGTTGAACAATCCCATAGCAAAGGTGCCGCTGAATTGGATGCGCGAGGTCAGAAGGCTTCTGAGCAATTGGTCGGTCTCTATGTGGGATACGGTGATTGGGTGTTTTACGAATTCCAAGTGGGCTTTGGTGAAGAGTTCCAGATGCTTGAGCATTTTAGGCAGGGTGCGGCTATAAGGGCTTTGGCCGATGGGATCGGCTAAGGTGGGGTTGCCCTGGATATTTGCACGGGCGAGATCATCTACCCCGCTGTGGCCGAGAGCTGGAACCACAAGGGTGATGCCAAGTCCTAGGAGAAAACTTTTCCAGGGGCGAAATATTTTTGCCCGCACCCAAGTTGTTTTGTGATTGAGGGAAAACTTTTTCACAAAGAAATACCTAGTCGGATACGGCAGTTGTAGCAAGTTCTTGATGCCAAGGCCAACCTGGCCTAGTTTCGGTCCATGGACAGAATGGTGAAGCAGTATTTATGGAAAATATCCCTCTTCTGTATGGGGATTATTACGGGATTGACAGCGTGTACAAAGCCTTGCCAATCCCCCCTTAAACCGGTGGGCGGGAGATGCGTTCAGGTGTGTGAATCTGATGGCACCTGTGGTTCTGGGAATTACTGCCATAACGAGATTTGTGAACCAGGGGTGAGGCCGGAAGTTTGGCTGGGAAGTCCCGTGGATTCGTTTTTTGCGAGCAGTATTGTGGTTCAATTGATCTTCAGCGAAACCATGGACGCAAGTGCCACAAGCGGTGCTCTCTCCATCGCCACGAACGAAACCGTATTAGAAAGGTCGATTGATTGGTCCGATGAAAACAAAGAGGCGACTTTTGTGATGGAAGCGTCATGGCTGGTTGGGAAAACCTACAAAATATCGGTAAGTACGGCCGCCACCAGCGCGGCAGGAGTTCCGTTGGCGGCGGGGTTTGAAGCGGTCTTCACGGTGGGACCTGATCCGGTTGAGGTTTTGGCCCATGTGCCGGAGGTGGATGCTCGGGAGGTTGGGGCACGTCCTTTTATTTCGGCTCAGTTCTCTAAGCCTGTGGACATGAGTAATGTGGCTCAAAAAATAAAGTTGTTTCTACTTCCCGGCGAGACGGTTGACGTGGAGGTTTTTGCGTCTAGCGATAAGCTTTCCCTGGGGATGATTCCCAAGGAGCCGCTGATACCCACGCCCAGTGGATTCTATACCGTGGATTTGACCGAAGCACGGGGGGTGGATGGAGCTCCCATTGCGGCTCAGACAGGTGTTTGGGAATTCTCGGTGGGAAATTACGACGGACCTGCGGGAGATTTATCGGTGACCATCGATGAAACCCCAAACCCATTGGGCCCCAGTGGGTTGAATGTGGATGGCAACACCATCACCGTGGGTGGAACTGTGGAAGGCGCTTTGCCTGAGGTTGCTCTGGACTGGGTTGCCTTGGGAGTTTTAGAGGAAGGTCAAATAGAGGGGATCCATTGGAGCAAAGCCGTGGTAACGGGCGAGGCTTGGGGCGTGACCACCGCCCTTACAGATTTAACCAGCAACACTTCGGGGAGCCACTTTTTCAGGGTAATGGCTGTGGATAAGGCTGGAAACTTCGTGACGGGTGAAACCACGTTCTTTGATTTAGACTTTGAAAAACCATGGGTGCCCACGCCGTTGAATGGCAGTTTCCCCACGACCCACAAGTTCAAGGAATTTAATGGGATCCTAGAGGTAGAAGAGGGTTCCACCCTATCGGTGTTTGAAAATGATGTCTTTTTAGCGAATTTTCCTCAGGTGATGACCGAGAGCACGTTTCCACTGACTCTTCCCTTGGGGGCTTTGGGCGAAACGGCGAGCTTTGCCCTAACTGCCACGGATGCGGCGGGCAATGTTTCCGATAATCAGACGGTTTCCATCGAGCGGGTACCCTATACCTGTTTGGGGGCCGCGGGTGGGTTTCCGGTTTTTCCCGAGAGTGTGAGGGAGGATACCCTAACCGATGACGATATGGGCAAGGTCACCGTGGGCTATCATGGTGATTTGGATACGTGGTCCGATACCATGATTGTGGACGAGGATAATTCATCCTATGGGATTCGGGCTTCCTTAAATCTCGAGAAAGGCACGACGTTTTATAATAGCTTTGTGCTGGCGCAGGTGGATGCGGCGATTCTCTACGGTTGTGCCTCGGTGTCGGAGGCGAAGCTACGATACCGACTGTCTGACCCATGCATTGCCACCACCGGTGGAACGAGCCCCTGTGAAAATATTGAGGCTGTAGCTTTGTCCAGGGCTTGGGTTTCGACCCATGCGACGTGGCAACAGGGCACCAGTGATGAGAACTGGTCTGAGCCGGGTTTGACTGCGGAGGATTTTGATGGGGCCAGCATCGTGGCGGCGACCCTGGTGGAAGATGGCGGCGCCATTGAATTCGATGTGACCAGCCTTTGGGATGAGTGGCAACGAGGAACTCGTGAAAACCATGGCTTGCTGATACGCTTTTCCGGGAGCGTGGATGTGGGTCGGGTGATTCTTTTTAGTGCGGAAAAAAACGGTTTGAAACCAGAGCTCGATCTGATTCTGAACGAGGCGCCCTGACCGATTCTAAACCGGCACATAGGCCTAGAGCGTTGTTCGTTTGGGTTGACCGAATTTCCGGGTGAGCAAATTTGTTTAGTGCGAGGCGCAGGAGGAAGATGGGCTTGGGCTCCCCCATCAAGGAGGACAACAAAGCAATGGGCAAATTCAGCAAGGGAACATTGTTCAATTCAAACCGACAACGCTCGAAGTTGGGCTTACTGCTTTTGTTGGGGGTTACAGGGGTGGTGCGGGCTTCGGGAGCGGGGGATGTCGACGGCGATGGTTTACCCGACAGTTGGGAACTCGAGAAATTTCAAACCCTGGCTTTTACGGGCAGCGGTGATCCCGATGGGGATGGGTTAGACAATCAGACCGAGCATTTAAAGCAGACCGATCCCCTAGATAGGGATACGGATTCCGATGGTCTCGCCGATGGATTGGAGGTGGCCGCGGCCCATCGGTCTTCTCCGTTGAAAGCCGATACCGACGGCGATGGTTTGTGCGACGGTTCCCAAGCAGTCTTTGGGGCGGAAAGCTGTATTGCCGGCGAAGATTTAAACGGCAATGGGATTTGGGATCATCCCCAAAATAGTTCACTAGACGGTGCCACCATCACCACCCCCTTCGAAACAGACCCCAGAAACCCCGACACGGATCAAGGAGGGGTGGGAGACGGAGACGAGAAGAAGGGGGGAACCGATCCCGTCCTTGATGGTACCGACGATGATCGGGATCGGGATGGTTTATCCGATGATATTGAGGATGGAGTCGTTGGGGATCTTGTGGAGGTGTGTCAGGCCATGTCTGGTGCGTTGCCGGGTGTTTGTGAGACCGTATTTTTTAAGCCGGATACCGACGGTGATGGAGTGTGCGACGGACCCAAAACCGTGACCAAAACCAATGACGACGGGTTGACCGAAACGGTCTGTGTGGGCGGAGAAATCGAGATACTGACCGTAGCTCCCTTGGTATTTGTCGTAAAGTCATTTCCCAACGCGGATGATTCCGACGCTGATGGTTTGTGTGACGGGCCTACTGGAGATGGATGTTTGGGGGGAGATGATGCAGAATCTGCTTTGGGGAGTGACCCTTTGGTCAAAGATTCCGATGGGGATGGCTTCGGGGATCTAGCTGAGGTGCTCATCGGCCGGAAATGTGCGTGTCTTTCGCCCACCAAGCGTGATTCCGATGATGATGGGGTCGATGACAATCAGGAGTTTAGTTTGGGGGCACCCGTATTGGAGGTGCCAGCTGGGGGAACCTGCTTGGAAGCGCTGAGGAACTTGGGCGCGACCCTGAGTGGTGATCCCTGTAACGAGGATTCCGACGAGGACGGCTTCTTAGACATCCTCGAATTGGGGGTGGGTTCGTTGGCTCTGGATGACGCGAGTAAACCCGCCGATACCGATGGCGATAGATTGCCCGACGTTTTTGAGACTGCTTGGCCCTCCCTCTCTCAGGAGGTCTTAGGAGGGAGCATTAACATCGCAACGGTTTTTTCCACCGGTAGCTTTATTCAGGCCAGCTTGAATTCAGATGAAGGGGATACCGATACCGATGGGATTTCCGATTTTGACGAAATTATGCGGGGGGAATTCACCGACCCTTTGAATCCCGATACCGACGGGGATGGGCTGTGTGATGGAGGGGGAAGTTCGGATGGATGTGCGGGTGGAGAAGATACCAACAACGATGGCCTTTTTTCGCAAGGCTCTGAAACCAGCGCCCTCAAGATCGATACCGACGGTGATGGCCTATGCGATGGTTCGAAGCCTTCGGTGGGAGAAGCGCCCCTTCAATTTCGTGGGGTGAGCTGTGGTCTCGGTGAAGACCGAGATGGCAATGCCCAATTTGACCCGGAAAGTGAATCCGATCCCAAGTTGGCCGATACCGATGGTGATGGGCTTAATGATCTGAATGAAATTATCGTTGAATCCACAGATCCCTTCAATCCCGATACCGACGGTGATGGCTTGAGTGATTTCTTTGAAGTGACTATTCGGGATGGGGGAAATTGTAGCCAGAGCGAAACCTTTGATCCTATTGAGAGCGAAGGTGACCACGCAGTCTTAGATTACGACAACGATGGTTTGCCCAATGTGATCGAATTTAATGGGGGGACCGAGCCCTGTCAGGCGGATACCGATGGGGATGGGCTCTGTGACGGCTCTGTGTTGGTGAGTGATTGTGTCGGTACGGAAGTGGGCGCAAAGACCCAACCCACCAATCCAGATTCCGATGGAGATGGGCTTTCCGACGGCGTAGAAATGACCGACGATGGGAATTGTCTCGACCCCAATAAGTCCGATACCGATGGTGATGGTTGGAAGGATGGGGAAGAGAAAAACATCTATGGCACCCATCCATGTTTGCCCGACACCGACGGTGATGGTTTGGAAGACCGCAGTGAATTGACGGGGCTTGGGGCTGACGATTTACCCCTATGCCTTTTTGGGCAGGCTTCTATTACCGATCCCCTCAAGGCCGATACCGACGGTGATTGTCTTTGTGATGGTCCTTTGGTGCCGGCTCAATGCGATGGCACCTCTTGTGACGACGGTTGTTGTATCGGACCGGAGTTAAACAATGACGATGGATGTTGGTTGGAGAGAGAGGAGGGGAACCCCCTCAAGGCGGATACCGACGGTGATGGTCTTTGTGATGGTCCCTTGGGGGCGGTGGATGCCAATGACTTGAAGGATTGCTTGGGGGGCGAGGATTTGGATGGTGATGGCAACAAGTCCGAAACTGAGACATCCCCGATTCTATCCGACAGCGACGGTGATGGTTTGGCAGATGGCTGCGTGACCTCGATCTCCCCTTGTGAAGATAAGAATCGCAATGGTGCTGTGGACCCAGGGGAGACAGACCCACTTAAGTCCGATACCGATGGGGGCGGCGCCAGTGATGGGGCTGAATTCAATGGTTTTTCCGACAATAAAGGCTTGGTCTTTCCCGTAGAGGGCATAGGACAAACCGATCCCTTGGATCCTTGTGACGACCGGCCTCTGGATAAACGCAGCGAAGATGGGTTTTGGGACAAGGACCAAGATGGGGTTCCCGATCATGTGGAGTTGAGTCTGGGACTAAATCGTGAGCACCCAGACAGCGATGGTGATGGCTTAGGAGACGCTACAGAGCTGACTTTTACTCGCCCAGCTTCTTTGAATCCCGGGCCTGGAGAAGAGCGCTGTTTTGCCTTTGTCAGTTTGAATACCGACATGTTGGACGAGATCGATGCTTTGGATCTAGACAGCGACAATGATGGAGTCTTGGATTCTGAGGAATGGTTTGGGTGTAATCCAGAAGAGCGATTCATATTAATGGAAGACGTGACCCTTCTTGGTGGCACGGAGAAGGTTTCTGTGTGTGTTAAAAATACCGATGTGAATGCCGATGGCATTTTTGACCAGTGTCACTTGTCTGATTTTGACGAAGATGGAATCGCCGATGTCCGGGACCTTGATTCCGACAACGGCGATTTCCCCGACGGGGATGAAAAACGATTTCAAACCAACCGCTGTGACCCATCAGATGATGGGCGGGGGCGGTTGGAGGTCAATGGGAAGATTGGCGGGGGAAGCTGCGCTTCCATTGGCGGGGGCTATTCGCTGTGGGCCATGGTTCTTTTGTGCTTGATGGGATTCATGAGAAGACGAAAAAACGAGTTCCGATAATCGGCAACCCATGAGCGAAAAAGCTTCGAAGGCTTTGGCGCACGAGAAACAGAACTGTGTGCTTTTATGAACCCTTATTTTACGAGGCAGGAGAGCATGAAGAGAAGGGCTTAGTGCTCTTTTTTACGGAAGATAAAAAGGCAAGTGATGATAATGACCGCGGAGACCAGAGTTGCTATTTGGGGATGAATCTGAGCCACTTCCACAGGCGCACGGCTCTGTCCCAAAAGCTCCTGTCCCCGGCCGATGGCGAGGCTGATGCGTCCCATCACCGTAAAGCCGAAGGATGCACCGAAGCTAATCATGAGCACCATGACCCCAAATCGGGTGAGTAGATGTTTGTAAGGGCTCAAGGTGAGGAATGGGGCCGCGGCGCAAAGCCCGAGTCCCAGACCTACGGCGATTTTACCACCCGTGCTCTCAATGGGCGCCATGGTCAAAGCGCAAGCCATCACGAGTACGAAGGTCACGATCCCCATAGGAACCCCAAGCCGCTGACTGCGGGCATCGATTTCACTGAAGTAGAAGTGAATGAGGCAGGCCGATAAGCCCACCACCAAAAGTGTATCGCTGATGACGCCCGCTCCGTCTGCTTCCCAATTCCAGAGACCATGCTTGTCCCAGGATTCACTCATGTTGGGAAAACTTGCACCAATTTGCCCGATGAGTTTGCCACTGGTTTCACCGGTGATTTTCACTGCGGCGTAGGCAGCCACCAAGATGGCGATGGGCACCCGAGCCACCCAGGCGTATTTGGGGCTGATTTTGAAGAGCAGCATCACCGAGAGAACCAGGGGAATAAGATAAATCAACTGATCGGATTCTCCGGAAAATCCTTGGCCTATTTTGTCGAAAAGGTTTGGCTTAAGCAGATTCCAATAGGCTTCCACGATGCCATAACCAGTAGCGACACCCATAAAGAGGTGCTCGGCCACCTTGTAAATCGGGTTGTCGTCGAAAAGAAATGAGAGTACGGTGAGGGTCAAAAAGATACTGACCCAAGCGCCCACGAGCTGAGCGAAAGCCATTTCTTCCATCTTAGGCCTCCTCAATGCGGCGGGTAATGAAGAATGCGATATTACCCATGATGATTAAGACAATAATAAAAACGTGTCCAAGATTCAGAACGTCCATGGCAGCGGTGGCCAAAAGCTTGACCCCGGGGGCCGGCTTGTCTTTCCAAACCAATTTTTCGTATTGCGCTGAGCCGGGCATCCCCATACTCAGGCCCTTGAGCTGACCGGATTTGTAAAATGGGATATAGTCGGGGCCGCCTACTGCGGTACAAACGCCCACCATATTGAGGTTGTATTGACCTTGGATCTGCAACACGTATTCGTTTAGGCCGGGAAAGCCGGCTGAAATACTTACGATTAATGGAAAATCCTTGGCTTGGCGACGCCCTTGCATAATCGGGAGATCCGGCAGTGGCGTGCCGTCGTAATCTGTGGGGAATTGCTGAAAGATATTTTGGCCGATGTTTTTGATGACCAGCTCTTTACCTTCTTTATAACCGAGAAAGACAAAGTCTTCGCCGTATTTCTTATTGTAGGTTTTGGCGATGGCCTTAATTTCTGGAAGCACCAGTGGAATGGCCGTGGGCCACAACGTCACCAACACTGGCTTCAGGTTGCGCCGGAAGAGGTGATGGAGGTGGGTGGTAAAGAACGGGCCGATTTCTGGGACCGACGCAGGGTCAAAGTCAGCTGAAATCAAGACGGCGCTTCCCTCGGGAAGTTTTTCCACTTGCCGATAGACATCCCGCACTTCCTTGTCCACGCGAAAGGGTAATTGGAGCGGAAATACCAAGGGGATAAAAATGGCAATGGCCATGCCCAGGAAAACCCAGCGGCGGTCCATGCGTTGAAATTTAATAAGCCATTCTAGCATCAATCACTCCCTAGGTGGCTGCGTTCGATTCCCAAAATAATACGCACACCGGTTGCAATGGCGCCGAGAGCGGCTCCCACGAAGATGGCACGCCGGGCGGCGACGTTAGGAACATCCATCAACCAGTTTTGAAAAACAGATAAGTAACTACCAATCACCGGGATTTGTTCTCCAATGGGCACCCGCGCCAACATGACGATGCAGGCGGCGACCAGGAGAACTGTGGCTTCGGCGTTTCGGGCGCGAAAGGCGCGAAAGGCGGCGGAGGCGATATAGAATGCCAAGAGGGAGAACATAGTGGCATTGAGGGGCACCAGGAGGAAATCAAAGAGCCACTTATAGACCATGCCGTCCTCCATTCTGGGACCGGCCTCCCAGAACCCAAAAAAGGTGGTGACCACCATGGAACCCAGCATAATTGCTTTGTAAATCCAATCGGGCTGACGTTCGAGCACACGGGGCAGGTTGACTTGAGTGAGGTTGATAACCCCCAAGAGAAAGGCGACGCCCGCGATGACGGTGCCAAATTCAAGCACCAGGGTTTTGATGTGTTGATAGTACCAATGTGGGATGAAAAATTCTCCCAGCATGAATACACCCACGATAAACGTAATAATCAAGGGAAGCGTGGTACGCATGGCTTAACCTCCCGCCAGTTGGAAAAGGGGTGGAATAAAATTGAAGCCCAAACTCACAGTCACCGTGCCGATGACCAAAAGGCCCACGGTGGCAATTTTGACCCAGTCGGATGCTTTCAGGGATGAAACCAACCGGGCATCTTGGCTGAGATAAGCGGAAACCGCGAAAAGTTCTTCGCCGATAAGGGTGTAATCACAGGCGGCGATGAAGAAGGGAAGTTGGGTTGCTTCTGCGGTGCCTGCAATCTGAATGGACTGATTTACATAGCCGGTTTCTGCGAGAATAAGTGATTCGGCGAAAAACCGGCCCAAATAAATATTGGTTGCCGGCTTCTGACGGTGCATGATCCCGTTGGTTCCCGCGCAAAATGCGAATTGGTCAGAGGCAATGAAGCGAACGCTGGTGGGGTCGAAAGCATCGGGATGCCCGGCGCGGTAATAGCCTGATTTGACCACCTCATCAGCAACCTCTCGGACGATGGGCACGCAACAGGAAACGATAACATCAGTTTGATATTCCGCGATGGTCTTAGATACTTCACCGAGAATCAACATGGAGGCAATGGTTTGAATATCCTCTAGAGAATCGATGCCCGGCACATAAAGTACTGGCCGGCCCATTTCCGTGGCTCGGCCAATGCCTTCTTCAATGGCGTCGATGCCGGGAATGCGGCGGATCTTAATCTCGTTGCCTTGCCGGACTTGATGGGTAAAGAAGAAAATCATACCCGTCACGGAGACAATTAAGGCCAAAAGTAACCAGATCCCAGGAATATTTTTGAACCAATGCGCGACCGTATCGCCTTCGCCGGCCACACTTCGAATGGCGGCTGCCACGATTGCATCGCCGGTGATTTCTTTGGTGACTTTGAAATCCTTGGGAAGCACGACCACGCGGTACCAGTAGTGGTCCGCTGGCGGGTTTTTGGAAACATCGTCGGTGACCTTATCGGTGTAGGTGAGTTTGTCGGGGCTAAGTCCTGTTTTGGCGATGGTCCATGGGCCGTTTGGGCTCTTGGCAGAGCGCACCACCGCAATCTTATTGTCGGCAGCGGTGGTGATGGTCCAATCCAGTTTTAAATGTAAGCCACTGCCATTATCGGGGGCTATCACCGTCAAAGTAGGGGCAACCTCTTTGAAGGCGACTTTCTCTGCGGCGGGTACGGCTTCACCTTCGGCCGCGGTTTCGCTCTCCGTTTCATCTACAGCGGGAGCGGCTTCGGCGGCCTCTCCTGTGGGAGCATCTTGCGCGCCTGCGGGCAATGCCCACAGCAACGATGCGAACAAAAGAGGAAATGCAGGCAAAATAGGAAATGCAGGGGTTCGTTTCATTCTTGGATACTCTCCACGTTGGCGCGGGGCAACATCGCGGTTTTGCCGTCTTTGAATTCCACTTCCATGATTCGAACTTTGGTCTCTGATTCCAGGGTCATTAAGTCTACGGGGAGAGACTTCACTCGGCCGATTTCCCCGAAATAGGGAGACCGGATGCCTCGGATGTTATCGCCGAGCTGGATCCCTGTGGGATCGGGTGGTGTCCAACGCTCCGTGAGTGCTTCGGCGCAGTCGTCGGTGATGACCACTTCGGGCCGAATAACCCCGGCGCGGATCTGGGTGGCGCCATTGATGGAGGCCCGCTCTCCGATGTGTTCTTTGAGGAGCGCGAAGGTTGCGGGGGCCATTTGGATGTGTCCAAAGCCTTCGGTGACCACCAAGGTAAGGCCCAAGGCTTCGTTTCCTGTAATGGCCACGCCTACTTCGTAGCCTAGAAGTTCCTTTATATCGTCGTAATCAAAACCGCCGGTGACCAAGCCTGCCACCCCCACTTCCACGGCCCGGGCTAGGGCTTCGAGGGTAAGGTAGGCGCCGCCCACCACGATTTTTCCTGTCATGTCGGCACGAATATTTTTCGCTTCCAGCACATCGGTGGGATTTTCGACGCCCAAGACCAAATTGCCTTTGGTTTCTCCGCCGAGTCCGAAAATCCCTTGCACCAAGGCAGCCTTGGCTTGAACCACGCAACCCTCGTTTTTGTGGACTTCCACCAAATGACCATTGATATAGGCATCCACTTCCACGGGGATGGGATGGGATTGAAAAATAACTTCGCCGGAAACCGAGGAGATGCTTTCAATGGTTCCGGACACGATGGCTGCAGACTCGGATTTAAAGAACCCAAAAATACCAGGTGTCGAAGCGATGACCTCGCCTTCGGTGACCGTGTCGCCAGCCTTTTTTCGCATGAAATCCTTCAAGCGAGCGGCGGAAACGCCCAATTGATTGGCGACGTTGATGGGATAGATTTTACCGGGAAGCTGGGTACGGGCCACGATATCGTCCGCTGAAACCTTATCGCCAACTTTGACCAAAACCTCACCCTCGAGGGGCAGGCGCCGGTCTTTGATGACCACCGTTTCTGCGGCCACTTTCAGGCCCGGGGTAAAAATAGCTGCCATGGCTACACGCCCTCCGCGTTAGGATACGCACCCATGCCGTTGACCCAGTCTTTGAGTAAGGGCGTGCGTTCTGATTGATTCTTGGGCAGTCGAATGGCGCGACCTCGCGTATCAAAGACCAGTCCCACCACACCACCCCGTAGTTTGCCGGTGAAGGCTTTGCCCAGTCCTTCACCGATGTCGAGATCCGGCTGGAGGGGGGTGATGGTTGCTTCGGCTTCCGTATCCGGTCCGCATTGAATGAGTTCGAGTTGGTCGGCATGGATGGTTTTATCCACAGAATCGCCACCGGGCAGTTTGAGCTGAATCCGAAGCACAGGTTTTTCGGGGCGTAAGGGTCCGATGGGGGCAACACAGGTGCCGAGGTAAATGATGCAATCTTTTTCGAAAACTTCCGTGGCCGCTTCTTCGTTCACCGTTGACAAGACGCCCAAGTGGGGCATCATGAAAATGGAGTCCACCGCGATTTCCGTAATGCCCTCAGGCGCATAGGCATCAATCATCATGTACATGGATTGTACGCGGCGCGGTGCATGGGAAAGCACACCGCCGGATCCCACGATGAGATTCAGGTTCATCATCTTCACCAATGAATTGTCTTCGCTTTGCCGAAAAGCGTCGGCGATGGTTCGTTGCTTTTGAATTCCCTTCAGGCCCACGGCAAATTCTTTGTGTTGCACGAAGGCCAGTCGAAGCGCTTCGCGGGCAATGGCTTGCTCGATCTGCAATTCCTCAAGGGATTGTGGAATGGTGGTTGGGCGAATCATTTTATTGCCGATTCGATTTCGAAGCTGTTTTTCGTTGATATCGAATGGTACCCACCGCAGTACATTGGGAAGACCCGCTTCGGCCAAGACATTACTCACCGAATAGCTCATGCCCAGGTTGGCGGAGACAGTCCGGTTAAAGATCCCTTCGAAAACACTGAAGACGTCTGTGGTGGCACCGCCGATATCCACCCCGAGAATATTGATGCCTTTTTTCTTGGCGATGGTTTGCATAATCAAACCCACAGCACCGGGGGTGGGCATAATGGGAGCGTCGGCCCAGCCCATGAGTTTGTCGTATCCAGGTGCCTGGGCCATGACGTGTTCCATAAAGAGGTCATGGATTTTATCCCGGGCTGGCCCAAGATTTTCCCGTTCCATTTCCGGACGGACATTTTCAATTAAATCAAGCGCCGAAACATCTTTAAGCAGAGAGTCGACGTCGTCTCGTACGTCTTGGTTGCCCGCAAAAATAATAGGTAGGTTGAAGCCGCCACCCAATCGAGTTCGAGGTCGGGCGGCGCGTATCCGTTCGGCCAAGGTGACCACATGCTTTTTGGTGCCACCGTCTACCCCACCGGCCAATAAAATCATGTCCGGTCGAAGCTGCCGAATTCGCTCGATTTGTTCGTGGGCGGGGCGATTGTCGTTGGATGCAAAAGTATCCATCACGATGGCGCCGGCGCCAAGGGCGGCTCTGGCGGCGGATTCGGCGGTCATGGATTTCACCACCCCTCCCACCACCAATTGCAGACCGCCACCGGCTGAAGAAGTCGAGATATAAAGGTCGACGCCCTGTCCATCCACATCGGGGGTCTTGATGGAAGTGCCCTCCACGAGGGCTCGGCCCGAGAGTTCTTGGACCTCCATCGCGGCGTTAAGCACCCCTCGGGTGACGTCTTCGAAAGGTGCCTCGACGGTGGTGGGCGCTTCGCCTCGATAGGTTTGGCGCCAAGAGTCACCGATTTTCTCGATGAGAATGGCTTTGGTTGTGGTGCTGCCACAGTCGGTGGCTAAAACACTTCGAATTTCACGGGGGGCAGCATCGGTCATTGAATCACCTCCGATGGCGTTGGTGCGCTGGGCCTCGCACTTTGTTTTTCAATAGCGGTAATCACGTATTCAACACCGCGCCGGTCTTCCATGAGCTTGGCGATTTCATCCCATTGTGCGAATGGAACAAGCCCGCCGACCACCGGAGACAAGAGGTGCATGAATTGACTGCCTACAAACGATAAAGGTCGCATGGATTCCAGGGCGAGAATGGCGGGAACCGTGAGTCCCCATTTCACAACCAGGTGCGCCATTTTTTCTACGGCCGCAGCTTGGGCCTTGTTTACTTGGAGTGGGGTTTGGCTCATTTTACTTCCTGCAGATGGCTGGCTAGAAAGGCGCCCACTTCAGCTTTGCGTTCTGGGCATCTTATCCACACATTTCTACGGCGAGCGATGAAGGGGATAGCCCCGCGTCCACTCAGAAAATAGCCGTCATGGGTGCTTTGCCAATGTTCAAAGCGTTCCCAGGGGCGTCGGGCATGGCGGAAGATATTAAACGCTTCTACACCCTCTGGGGTGAGACGGAAGCGGGTGGGGAAGAGAGCTTCGGTGGTGGCTGTAAGGAGAATGAAGGCGGAGATGATTGCGTATATCCATCCCATGGACGAAAATGCGGCCACGGCACTTGCAATAATGAGTGCTCCTAGCGCCGCTCGGGCGGGCTTACGCTTTGCGGGCCAATGCGTCCAGGTAATCAAGTGTTGTTCTCCCAAAATTAGGCGCGCCCACCTATCTAATAATAGGGTCGAAAAGCAACTGTTTGACTCCCAACTTGCGGTTTTTTAATCATTCGTTGTGCTGCTGGCTGTGACCTATTCTGCGTTTATCGTATTGTTAACTTTAAGAGTCTTTTGAAGTAATAGGGTATAACCACCTAATAATGAATGATGTTTTCATATTTCATAGCCGGCATTTTTCTGTCATCCAAGGCATGGGCCGGTTGCTAGGTAAGAACATCATAGAACTTACTGAATCCAACTCTCTCCAGCAAACACAATAAGCATGTGGCCGCGGGCCATAGTTCTTTTGGGCCTGCCGCGGCCGATGAATTCAAGTGGAGGTGCAGGATTACTTGATCCTAAGCGAGGCCTTCATCAGGGAGAAGCCGTGGTTCTTAGAGCTCTCTTCAAGCGCAGAAGACGACGTGGGTCTAAGGACGCCTACCAAGCTCACAAGAAGGTCGTAGCCTCTCTTTTGGTGGCTTACTTCGGATGAAGTAATCAACTCCCTCCAAGAAAGCGGATCGGCACCGAGCAGGCAACCAAGGCATGGGCCGGTTGCCAGGTAAACACCCCGCAGGACTCACCAAACCCAACTCTCTCCAGAGAAAAACAATTGAGAATAAGAAGTACTAAATTTTGAAGGTAAAATGATACAGTGCCACCCATGTACCCGGTTGATTGCGGGTTCTAGGTCTCTTTAGACTCTTTGTGAAAGTAATGCGCGAATTTGCGGATGTCGGCGGCGGTGCCCACCACAGCGAGCTTGGAGCATTGGTCCAAGGGTTGCGCCGCGTTGGGGGCTGGCTTCCAGGTGTGGATGGCCTCTTCGGTGATGCAGCCGGCCACGGTAATACTAAATCTTTTGGGCCAGGAAAATTCCACAAGGGTATGCTTGCGGAGTTTTTTAGGGAGTTCCAGCTCAGCTAAAACCAAGCCATCCTTAAGCACCACGATGTCGTCCAAATTGGGACTGATGAGTTGCCGGGCCACTTCCGTCCCCGCCCGTTTCTCGGGGAAGACAATGTGATGAACCCCGAGCTTTGTTAGGATTTTGGCTTGAAGGTCGTTGGCGGCACGGGAGACGATATGGGGTATCTTCATTTCGACCAAAGCCATGGCGGTGGTGACGGCGGCCTCGAGGTTTCTTTCCCCTAGGGCCATCAAGACGCCGCGGCAATCATCAAAGCCGGCCGCTCGTAGGGCTTGTTCGTCGGTGGAATCGAGACAGACGGCGCGGGAAACATCGTCCTTGATATTTTCAACGCGACCCATTTTGACATCTGCTGCGATCACTTCCTGTCCGCAAATTCGTAGATGAGCTGCGGCCGAAGTACCGAATTGCCCTAAACCAATCACTCCATACACAATACTTCTCCTTCTTATCCGACGTTGATTCGCCCGGTGGGGAACCGAACCGACGTAGGCGTGTTCATATTTTTTAATGCGGCGGTGGCAATGGTGAGGGGACCGAGTCTGCCAAAGAACATCAACAGACAAAGCAGTAGCTTCGCCCCCGGCCCCAATTCATGGGTGATGCCCATGGAAAGTCCCACTGTTCCCAAGGCGCTGGCGGCTTCGAAGAGCACCTTTAGGGGAGGTAAATTGGGTTCCAACCAGAGCAATAAAACGCTGCCCCCAAAAAAAGCAGTTAGTACCGCACCCAAGATGGCGAGGGCTTTGAGGACGACGGTTAGGTCGATGGCTCGATGGCGGTAGGTGACGTCTCGGCGCCCCTGGGCGAAAGATCGGATGGCAAGGGCCACCACCAGGATGGTGGTGGTTTTGATGCCCCCTCCCGTTGATCCGGGTGATGCACCGATGAGCATGAGGACCATCATTAAAACCGCGGTGGCGGGTTGAAGGTTTCCCAGAACCACGGTGTTAAAGCCCGCGGTCCGTGTGGTGGCGGATTGGAAGACGCTTATGAGCATGCTCTCACCGATTCCCTTGTCGGCGAGGGCCCCGTTGAATTCGAAAAGAAACCAAAAAACGGCGCCACCCAGGGTGAGGGCTAGGGAGGTGAGGAAGACACCGTGGGCTTGAAGCGAGAGGGAAATACGGCGGCTACTCATAACCATGCGAGCCAGGCCTGCCAATACGCCGAAGCCGAAACCGCCGATGGAGAAAAGAGCGATGATGACGGTATTGACCCGGGGATCGGATTGAAAAGTCACTAGGCTGTCGGAGAATAGGGCGAAACCAGCGTTACAAAAAGCCGAGATGCTGTGGAATAGGGCAAAACCCAAGGCCTCTGGCCAGGCCATGGTTTCTAAGAAAGAGGGTAGCAGAGCCATGGCGCCGAGGGTTTCGATGATCAGGGTGAAGGCGAGGACGCCCTTGAGGAGCCCACGGAGTTCCGCTGTGTCATTTTGGTCGAAGACATCTTCGAGGATTTTCCGTTCGAAAATCTTAAGCTTTTGTCCCAAACTCAGGCTTAGGGCACTGCCAAACACCATAATACCCAAACCACCGATTTGAATGAGGATGGTGATGACCGTGAGGCCGAAGGGGGTCCATACTTGGGCCGTGTCTACGGTGACCAACCCCGTGACGCATGTGGCACTGACCGAGGTAAACAGGGCATCGAGGGGAGACACGGTGGAGCGAAGATGACTCGACGGTAAGGAGAGTAGAATGGCGCCGGTGAATGCCACTATGGCGAAGGTGCTCACGAGGGTGCGGGCCGGACTTCGGGTCAAGAGCTGATAATATCGGAGATCTTTGGTCGTTCGATTTCGGCTATTCAGAAAGAGGAAGCCGTCGTGGAGCAGCGCCAAGACAGCGGCCAGTCGCATATTGAATCCCGCGAGTAATAGGATGAAAATGGTGGCCGCTAAGGAGAGGGCGCGGAAACTGCTTTTGCTTCGGTTTCGCCAGAGTAGTCCAAAACGGGTGAGAAAGCTCAGGATAATGATGCCTTCGATGATGTGGGTGGCGGTGCTTAATACTGGGCTTGCCCAGTCGACGGCGGGGAAAATCCCCATACCAATCTCGATGAGAATGGTCACCAGAGCCGCCAGCCATTCCGTAATATCGGCCCATTTTAGAATGCGCTTCTTGATTTGAGGTTGGGTGGGTGATTTATCGGGCGGGCCGTCCATACCAATTCATACTCTACACTTGGGTTGAACCGCAACTTCGGGGTCGCTGCCCCAGGAATCGTTTAAGGATTGTGGATGAACGCCAGGGACAAACTGGGGTTTTAAAGTACAACCGTCTCGACATTTCCAGCTGGTACGATTAAATTTCAGAGAGTCGATGGCAATCGATATGGGGGTTCAATGTCTGAACAAAGAGAAGTAGAGTTATTGCGAAATCAAGTGGAAGCCATGCTCAAGTTTCCAGACCAAAATCCCAATCCGGTTCTGAAGGTGTCTGAGTCCGGTACGCTGCTTTATGCCAACGCTGCGGCGGATATTATTAAGGGAGCGTGGGGTATTGAAATTGATTCGGCGATGCCTACCTGGTTGGTGGAACATGCGAAGACGGCGGCGGATATTCCTGTGGAGGGGGCTGTGGGGAATCGCACCTATGCCTTTCATGTGGTCTCGGTGCCGGAATTCGGTTTTATTAACGTTTATGGCACCGATATTACAGCCATGAAAGCCATTACCAAATTCCCCAATCAGAACCCTAATCCGGTTTTGAAAATCGATATCAACGGAAAGCTACTCTATAGCAATGAAGCGGGGGGTGTCATATGTGGAGGCTGGGGCGTGATTGTGGGAGAAATTTTGCCCAAGAGTATCGTTGATTTTGCCCGTGAGTGTTCTGGGGATACCCTGGAGATTGACGTGGCGCAGAAAACCTTTTTGCTCAATATCGTGCCCGTACCGGAATTTGAGTTTATCAATATCTATGGAACCGATGTAACCGCAGCTCGGGACAACGAACGTATCTTAGGGAAACTCTCAAAGTATTTTTCACCCCAGGTTTACTCATCTATTTTTTCCGGTGACCTCGAAGTGAGAATCCAAACTCGGCGCAAAAAGCTAACGGTCTTCTTTTCTGATATTAAGGGATTCACGGAGCTTACCGAACGGCTCGAACCTGAAGTATTAACCGAATTGGTGACCGACTATTTAACGACGATGACCGAAATTGCCGTTAGGCATGGTGGAACCGTGGATAAATATATCGGGGATGCCATCATGGTGTTTTTTGGAGATCCAGAGTCAAAAGGAATCAAAGAAGATGCGGTTGCCTGTGTGAATATGGCCATGGAGATGAAATCGGCTTTGCCCGGCATTCGGAAAGCCTGGCAGGAAAAGGGGGTGGCCCATCCCTTGGATATACGTATTGGGATCCACACGGATATTTGTACCGTGGGGAATTTTGGTTCCAATGACCGATTGGATTACACCACCATCGGCAACGGGGTGAATCTGGCATCAAGGCTCGAGTCCAACGCGCGCCCCAATCAAATTATGATTTCCGAGGATACCTATCTCCTGGTTCGTGAGCATGTTGAATGTGAAAAACTGGATCGAATCAAGGTTAAGAACATCCAGAACCCTATTCAGCCCTACGAAGTGCGCGGGACGCACGAGCACATCGCTTCTCCTCTTAAGGTCGATGAAAAAGGCGAAGGTTTTTCGCTTTTCATCGACCCGATGACTATCGACGGCATTCAGGAGAAAAGGGATTTATTGGAGGAAGCGCTTCGGCTCCTCGACCGGCTGGAGTAGCTTAAGGAAAATCCGGTTCTATGGGATGAATCGCTGGGGTCTCAGGGGTGGAATGATGCAATGTGAGAATGTCTTTGTATCTCGGCCTAGGGGAATGAAGGATATTGTCTCTACTTAGGATGCCACCGACGAGTTTACCGGTGATCTCCATGCAAAATTATTGTCTTTGATACGACTCGCCCAAGAGTTGCAAACTCAGAATGTTGGTTGAATACCCACCGTTTGAGTTTTGAGTTAGTCAGTATCCCCAAGCCGCCTTTCATGGTTTGTTTGAAGGAGGAAGCAAAAGCTCACAAAGCACACTTCACCTAAAAAGAAGAGATTTGACCTCAGCGGTTTTAATACAAGAAAAAGAGTCTGTTGAAGTGTGATGATACCCACTTTGGCACCGTCATCACGCAAATTTTTGACATGCGGGCGCCCATTGTGGCATGGATGGGCTCTTAACTTCTGGAAGGGGAATGGTTCAGGCATGAATCCTGTGGCATTGAGTTTTATCTTTTTTCTGACGGGTTTTTTGGGGGTGGGGATCTTTGCCGCGACGCGTAAAAAGGATACCACCGAAGACTACCTTCTGGCGAGCCGAAATGTTAACCCGTGGTTGATGGCTTTGTCGGCAGTTGCCACCAATAACAGTGGCTTTATGTTTGTGGGTCTTATTGGGACGACCTATACGGAAGGCCTTTCATCTGTGTGGCTGATGGTGGGTTGGATCCTTGGTGATTATTTGGCCTGGCTTTCTGGTGTGCCGGAGAAATTGCGACGACGATCGGCAGAGATTGGTGCCACGAGCATTCCCTCTTTTCTGGGTAAGGGTTTGGTGGGCGGGCGCATGGTTACGGTCACGGGTGGGTTGATCACCTTGGTCTTTCTGGGGATTTATTCTGCCGCCCAATTGACAGCTGGCAGTAAAGCACTTCATGTTCTCTTTGGGTGGAACTACGCAGTGGGGGCGGTTTTAGGCGCCTTGATTGTGGTGGCCTACTGTTTTGCGGGTGGGATTCGCGCTTCGATTTGGACCGATGCGGTTCAATCTGTGGTTATGATTGTGGCCATGGTGGGCCTATTTGCCCTGGCCCTAGGAGAAGCTGGTGGTTTGAGTGGTATGGTTGCGAAGCTTGAGGCGATCGACCCCAATTTGGTAACGACTTTTCCCCAAAATCTTCCTTGGGGTTTCGGACTCTTCTTTTTGGGCTGGTTGGCTGCTGGTCTAGGCGTGGTGGGACAGCCCCATGTTATGATTCGCGCCATGACCTTGGATGATCCGGACAACGCGGACCGAGCGCGTAGAATCTACATCGTTTGGTATGTCTTATTTGCGGTTGCGGCTATTGGGGTGGGACTGGCTTCCCGGGTTCTTCTGCCGCCAACCGGCGGATTTGATGCAGAATTGGCTATGCCTATGCTCGCCGAGCAGTTGCTCCCCGCTGTGTTGGTGGGATTTGTTTTGGCTGGCCTTTTTGCCGCGACCATGTCTACTGCCGATTCCCAGTTACTGTCCTGTTCTGCGGCCATCACCCAGGACATTTTTCCCCAATTTGCCGACAACTATCGCGCTGTGAAACTCGCCACTGTGGGAATAACTCTTTCCATGTTGGGGGTGGCATTGATGGGAGGCTCGGTCTTTAATTTGGTGGTGTTGGCTTGGTCGGCATTGGCTTCCGGGCTCGGTCCTTTGCTGGTGGTTCGCGTTTTTGGGAAGGACGTTTCCGGGAATGTGGGCATCGCCATGATGTTGATGGGGGTTATTGCGGTTTTGGTGTGGCGTTATGGTTTTGGTTTTTCCGGTGCGGTTTATGATGTGTTGCCGGGAATGACGTCTGGGTTTCTAGTGTATTTTATTTCTACCAAACTACAGAAGCAACGACCGTCGCAATCCATGCTCAACTCTGTTCCCTAGGCATCCACCGTCGAAATTTTTGCACCTACGCTTTTCTCCAAAAAGTTCAGAACCAGACCCACTAACCACGCTGCTTGTTTAGAATCTTGTTTAGAATCTCTAGAATCTCGCTGCTTGTTTAGAATCTAACCACGCTGCTTGTTTAGAATCTTAGAATCTGCTTGTTTAGAAGCTCGGTTGATTGTCCTTATGGGGTTATGGCACTCGAAAACCTGAAGGCTACTTTTTGTCCAGCCTTGAGTCGCGCAGTCGATTCCCCCGGGTATTCAACGCTACAAACGATGCCACGGTGATTGGCTGCGATGTTTCGAAATGCTTTAACCAGCGACTGGTCGTGGTATCGATGGGCGATTGCATTTCCGGTAACTCCGCAACCCTGCTGCTTAACATAATGAACAATGGTGGCCAAGGGAGGTTTGGGGATCCCCTGAGCATCCGGGGGAAGAACGAGCATATGGGTTCCAGGCGGTAATTCCGAAAGGGAATAATCTTGTTGGTCTTCTCGTTCGATGACGAGATTCGCGCCCAATAATTGAGGGGTTACTTCGACTCCAAGTTTTTCGCTTAAGGCTTTGCAGTCGTAATTTGAAACCAGCAATAGATGCCGATGTTGTCTGACGGCCATGCCCCGGGGATAGAGACTGTATTCCCTGCCAGTGGATGGGCGTATGTGGCAGCGGTGGCGATCCCCAACAATACCTTGAGCATCGACTTCGAGTTCAGCCACCGGATGGGTGACGGAGTAATCGGCAGGGTCTGTCTTTTTGTCGTGTGTCTTTTTGTCGTGATTTATGTTGGCGGCAAAAATTTGGGAGATAACGCCAAATTCAGGAATGTTTGCTCGGTGGAGGGTGCCGAGCCTGATCCGCTCTTTGGCGATGTAGTTCTCTAGGTTTTCATAGAATATCATCCAACATACCTTTGCGATGCTTAAAGAAGGTCCATTTGTAACTGGAATCTCTTTTAGGTCGGCGAGGATAGAAATAATACAGTTTTTCGATGAAACGTTTGCTTCTTTGGAATAGAACTTCAAGCCTTCCAAATGTCTCCAACCACCAAGCCCATTTCAAAAAGTTTAAGAATTTTTCAGCCCCAAATTCAGCTCCTTCCTAAGGCCACCCAAACTTGGGCCTCCATCATCTTGAATTGATTTTATAAAGTAATATCGACTTGGTGTGTCATCTATAAGACCGCGAACGATGGCCAAAATATGACAATTATACCGCTGGAGCTACGGTCGGAGATTGTTTAACATCCCAGGGCAGGGTCGTTTTCATTGGAGGGAGAATGGATAAGCCAAACAAGGAGAAGCAAGGACTTCGTTATAAAGCAAGGACTTCGTTATGAAGAAAGAACCTTTTTCGCGAATTGCAATTCTCAATCGAGGGGAAGCGGCCATTCGCTTCATGCGTGCCGCCCAAACTTATAGCGGTATTTACTCTCAGCCCCTTGAAACTGTCGCTTATTACACCACGCCCGATAGAGCGGCGCTCTTTGTTCGAATGGCAACGCACGTCTACGATTTGGGCGAGGCCCTAGTTCCTGGGCCCGATGGGAAAATGCGATCCGCCTATCTCGATATTGAACGTGTTATTCATGTAACCAAGAGCGTTGGCGCTACCGCCATTTGGCCGGGATGGGGTTTCTTAGCCGAGAGTGCCGATTTTGCTAAGGCCTGCGAAGAAAACGGAATTACGTTTATTGGACCGTCTTCGAGTGCCATTTCGCTTCTTGGAGACAAAATTCGAGCCAAGCAACTCGCCAAACAATGCAATGTTCCAGTAACCGGTTGGTCAGACTCTGATGTAAAAGACGTGGCCGAGGCTCGGGAAATCGCCGCCAAGATTGGTTACCCACTCTTAATCAAGGCGAGCGCCGGGGGTGGTGGACGAGGCATTCGAATTGTCCGCAAAGACGATGAACTCGAAGTTGCTTTTGACTCGGCTCGAAGTGAAGCCCTTTCGGCGTTTGGTTGTGCCGATGTTTTAATGGAGCAATTGGTCGAAAAAGCTCGGCACGTTGAAGTTCAAATTATTGGCGACACCCAAGGAACCGTTTGGGCTTTGGGAACGCGTGATTGCTCCGTTCAACGGCGTCATCAAAAACTGATTGAGGAAGCGCCAGCCCCTGATCTTGCTCCTGAGATTGAACAGGCGATGTGCGATGCGGCGATTGTCGTGGCTAAAGAGTCTAAATACGTTGGAGCAGGGACTGCCGAATTTCTTTACGAACCTGACACCAATAATTTCTACTTCTTGGAGATGAATACCCGCCTTCAAGTGGACACACACGATTACTGAAGAAATTTACGGGGTTGATTTGGCGGTTCAGCAAATTCTGGTAGCTCAAGGAGAGCCTTTACCATCAGAAGAACCTCCCAAGCGGCGGGGAACCGCCATTGAATTGAGGCTGAATGCTGAAAACCCCGATGATGAGTTTGCTCCTTCGGCGGGGGGGATTTCTCGGTTTGAAGCCCCCCAAGGCCCTGGAATTCGATTTGATTCCGGATATTCATCTGGAGACGAAATTCCAACCGAATTCGATTCAAATATTGCTAAAATCATTGCTCGTGGTGCGAATCGAGATGAAGCGTTTTCCCGTTTGAATGCGGTACTTCGGGATACCATTGTCGCCATTGCCGGTGGCCCAACGAATCGTTCTCTTTTGATGGAATTGGTTACCAACGAGGAAATTCGAAAAGGTCCCGTTACAACTCATTGGCTTGACCATTATCTCGAAGCGCGCCCAGCTCCCGAAGACCGGCCGGGTCTTGCAATTGCGTTGGCTGCTGCTGCCTTAGGCGACCACTTACGCCACCGCCGAGGTTCTGTTCTCAATTTTCTTCATAGTGCTCAACGGGGATTGCCTCAGCGCTCGATTGCTGCTGGGCCGTCGAAGTGGCGCTACGTTGTTGGTAAGCAAAGCTTTGATTTAACCGTTGCAAGTCTTGCTTCGGGATTGTTTAGAATCACCTGCGGTGACGGAGGTATGGATTTACGTGCCCTTAATACGGGGCAGCGAACAATGGTCCTTGAAGAGAGCAATGGAGTGCGACATACGGTGTTGCGAATTGCGACGGGCACGGCAGTCCATGTCGATATTGACGGGGTCGCTAGAACGTTAACTCGGGCCAGTGATGGTGCTATCTTGGCTCCGATTCCCGCGGCCGTGACTCGGGTGCACGTTAAGGTTGGTGATGTGGTTCAGCTTGGGGACAAGCTGATTACCCTTGAAGTCATGAAAATGGAATCGGGGGTTGCTTCTCCTCAATCGGGGGTGGTCACCGAAGTTTTTGTTGATTCGGCCACTCGCGTAGCTGCCGGTGACTCGTTAATGACAATTGAAGAAGAAGTTTCAGACGATGATACTTCTGCGGCAGTTCAAGCATCGCCCTTTTCCAAGGAGCCAAGACCCCTGAAGGGCTTGAGCCTACTTCGAGCTGCGCTTCTCGGTTACGATGTTCATAAACGAGAGTTTGACGATGCGGTTGCTCAACTAGAGACTGGCGAATTGAGCTTTACCCGGAATGAGTTGACAGGTCTTCTCGATGTTATTCTCTTGCAAGAATCGCTCTTTGCCCGCGGCGTTTTTGATGATGCTCGCAATGATTCGGGGGAGTCTTCGGCTGACCAACTCTTACGATTTATTCGACATCCGCTTGGGGATGAAGAGGCATTGTCCGAAACATTCAAAGAACGGCTTGACCGAGTCCTGCGGCTACACAATTTGGTAGGCCGTCGTCGACGGTTCGAGTTAGAAGCGGCATTGTTGCGCTTATTCTACAGCAACCTTCAGTCTCAGCGCCTTCAACGAGTTCTTTTTCTTTTTACCCTTGTGGATGCCATTTTGGCTACTAAAGGCTGTCAGGAATCCGAGGCTGACTGCGACCATAATAGAGAACTTTTAGAGGGCTTTGCTCATTATGCTGCTGGACAAAATCGACGGTTAGCTCAATCCGTTTGGCACACCATTTTTAGACTTTATGACCACCCCCAGATGCTGCTTGCGGCTCAAGATAAAGATGAAGAAGAAGAAGAAGAAGCAAGCAAGCTTTTGAATGCGCTTGTTAGTGGTAAGGAGAACACTACTCGTGCATCGGTTCTAGAGTTTTCCTTGGCCGCCTTGTTGCGTATTACAATTCGTCAGGAGAACTCCAATCACTCATTCCAAATTCTTAGTTTGATGATGGAGCACCTCTACGAAGGTGCTGACCTTATTCTCAAAGAAGCTGCAGATGCCGGCCGTGTTACCGTTGCTTCATCTCGGGATGATAATCGCTGTGTGGCCGGAGCATTGATTTTGTGCGACGCGGATGTTGCCAAAGCGGTAGCGGCTTGTGATGGGCATAAAGAAGCGGACCTATTCTGGGGGGCCAAGCCCAAAGACTCCCAAGTAACGTCGTTGATCGCAGATCTTCATGAACTTGATCGAGTTTCGTTTATCTGGCCAGCTCCACAGACCGGCGTTCGGGTGCGAACGTTTTCTCGAATCAATGCGCAACTTCAAGAACAAACCATCATTCGGGACATTCATCCAGCCCGACCCATGGCGGGTGATTTAGAGCGCTGGAAAGACTTTCACTTAGAGCGCTTGAATGCGCCTTCCGATATTTGCTTGGCTTTGGCGACCGCGAAAGATGGTTCAGGGGACCAGCGGCTCCTAGCCTTAGGTGAAATCGACCGCTTTGACCCAGTTCGATGTGATTCTAAGCCCGGTAGTATTAGTATTCCGGCTTTTGAGAGTATGTTCCACCATTCAATTTATTCCATCAGCCAGGCATTAACGAGTTTGGGCTTGGGGCAAACTACGAAGGGACGAGGGAATCGCAAGCGCTTGGTTTGGAATCGAATTTCACTTTTTTACCGACCAGTGGTGCGACTAACTCGACACGAGATTGAGCACCTTGCGGCTCGATTTAGCTTGTGGGCCCCCGCTCTCGGCCTTGAGAAAGTAAATGTCCAAGCTCGGTTTGCCAATCCGAGTAAGCCGGACGCAGAGCCAAAGACCATGTGCATGGAATGGAGCGAACGGATGAAGAACACCTCAGTCTGGCACTTTGCTCAACCGGTCCACACGCCTCATAAAGTGGTTTCTAATTACGAGCAGCGCGTGGTGGGATAAAAAATTAAGCAGGATGATTAGTAAGCCCAGCTCTCTTGCTTCGACTTTTCAGGGCGTTGTCGTGAGTTTCAGGCCAAACTCAGGCCAAATCACCGAGTTTCGGCAGAACTTCTGGTTTTAGGATTTCTAAAATGGGATTTTTGCGGGCCAGAGAGCAAACGAATGCATGTCCCTTAGCGCATAGAAGAGAGAATCGTATTATTTTTCATTTCAAACTATTCTAACGTGTCAGATTTACCTGAACATGGTTGGGCGCCACGCACCCGGCGGAAACTCCGGCTCGGTAAATCCTTGC
>JAYZAY010000057.1:0-14244 GCA_036339465.1 Myxococcota bacterium
CACACCCGGTTTTCAATTTTGATTCGAAACACAACATTAGCTATAGAGAGCACTGGAACGATTCGGGCCATTTTATGGGGAGTCAAAGAGTGAAATCGTTGTATCTGATATCCGTCACCCTTTTTCTCGCAATCCTTTCCCTTGGGGCGGCCAATTCTCCAACCCCCACCGAACTCCTAGACCGCGTGGACGATCTTTACCGAGGGAAATCGAGCCAGGGGAAAATGCGTATGAATATCAAGAGCAAGCATTGGGAGCGAAGTCTCACTCTCGAATTTTGGAGCGAGGGCACCAACAAAAGCCTGATGCGTATTGAGTCGCCCAAGAAAGAAAAGGGTACCACCACCCTTATGGTGAACAAAGATGTCTGGAATTTTCTACCCAAAGTGAAGCGGGTCATTAAGGTGCCTCGGACCATGATGGGGGCATCCTGGATGGGTAGCCATTTCACCAACGACGACTTGGTACGCCAAAGCAGGATGGCCGATGACTACGATGCAAATATCACCTTTCGTGGGAAGCGAAATGGCGCTTCCATCTTTGAAATTACATGCATGGCCAAGAAGGATGCGGCTGTGGTCTGGGGAAAGGTGGTGGTGGAAATGGGGCAAACCGATCGCATCCCCCGCTCGGTGAGATATTTCGATGAAGAACTAAAGTTAACCCGAACCATGCTCTTTAGCGATATTCGCAAAATCGGAACAAAAGAGCTTCCCTTGAAAATTCGAGTCACCGAAGTAGACCGCCCGGGCGAACACACAGAAATGATTTACGATGAATTAAAATTAGATGTTTCCCTGCCACCGGATCTCTTTTCTCTTCGAAGACTCCAACGATAAATTCACCCATGTCTAGAAATATCCTTTCTCTCATCTATTTCCTTGGGACAACGTTCCTCCTGCTTCCCCAAGAAGCCTTTGCCGATGACGTGAACCTCGGGGGTTCCTTCCGGTTTAGCGACTTTCTGACCGCCACCGGACCGGATAACAAGATAGGACAGTGGTTAGACGGCCGTCTAAGGCTCACTGCCGACGGCGAATTCGGCGATATCCTAGGGTTTGAAGCCCATTGGGTCAACGGATTTGGTCACTTCTCCAAAAACCGCGATAAGCTTACAGCTGCCCAAACCAGCTCGAGCCCCGCCAACCGTCTTTTTATCGACAGCACCGTGGGCCGATATCTCAATGGCAAACCTTGGGCCGAAAATGAGTCATTCAGCGCCCAAACAGAAATCGATCGCCTCAATGTGAAATGGTACCTTCCATGGATGGATATCACCTTGGGACGCCAAGCTATCACCCTCGGCACTGCCTATTTCTGGAACCCTCTAGATGTTTTTCAGCCCTTCAGCTCCACCTCCATCGATAGGGATTACAAATCAGGGGTGGATGCACTGCGTATTGATGTCCCTATCTCCGATTTTTGGACCTTCACCTCCATTTACGGCCCCGGGTCCACGGGTTCTGTCTCACCCCATCACGCCCATAGCTTGGTTCGAGTCTACGGCTCCGCAGGGGGGGTCGACATGACCGCCGAGGTCTCCTACGAACGCGAGCACGCACTCCAAGCGGGAGGCAGCATAACCGGGGAAGTTTTCGACCTTCAAATTCGCTTTGAGGGACTATGGCAACAGCTTGAATTTGCGCCAGAGACTTCCAAGACTCTTGGGTTTCGCCAATTGCAAGGAGCGACCGTGGTGATGGGCGTAGGGCGACAAATCGTCGACACCCTCTCTATTCAAATGGAACATCTCTACACAGGGATTTTAAACGATCTCAATCTCCTTCAAGGCTTCGCCATTTTGGCCAATGGGTTCAGTCGCCAAGCCAGCCCCCATGTTACTGCTCTCTTGATAAGCTACCAATTGCATCCCCTCATACAGACCAGTATGGCCACACTCTTTGCCTGGCAAGACTATTCTGTGCTTTTACAGGGTGGAGTTACCTGGTCTCTTTTCAGTGAAATGGACGTGGTTCTGAGTGGGATTTGGTCTGAAGGTAAAGCAATGACCGGCGATCTTCCTACCCCCCAAAGTGAGCTTGGAAGTTATCCTAAAATGCTATTTATCCAAGGAAAGATTTACTTTTAGGAGTCTTTAGGGGGCATTAGGGTCAAGATAGATTCACCTTGTTAGGGGCCTCAACCGATTTCCAGATCTCCCCAGCTTTTGACGTCACATGAACGGGGAGCAATTTATGGAAAAGAGCCACCGAAGGATCTCGCGCACGCCGTGGTTCCTCGGGGAAAACATGCCGGAGGTAGAGGATTTGGCCCCAAAAGGCAAAAGACCCATTGGTGGGACTTATCTAGCCATTATGTCGACTAATGATTGCGTATAAAGTCAAGTATGTGTATAATATCTCCAATATGTCGATAAATGATCGACCTACTGGATGCATTATGCTTTTGCAGGAACTCCGAAAAATCGCCGATGGGGAAATCATCGACTACCCATTCCTCATGGACCTCCTAGGAGATTATGCATCGCCACGGGATAAAATCACCCTACTTTTGAAGCAAGGAAGTTTGGTTCGGGTCAAAAAAGGGCTCTACGTCTTCGGTGAACTCCTAGCCCGAGAACCCTACTCCCAGAAAGTCCTGGCCAATCTAATTTATGGTCCCTCCTATATTTCTTTAGAATATGCGCTCAGCTACCACGGGCTGATCCCCGAAGGCGTTTCAGAAATCACCAGCGTCACCCCCAAACGGGATAAGTATTTTGCGACACCGGTGGGAAATTTCTCCTATCGCTATTTACACCGCAAAAAATATGCCATGGGCATCGAACAACACGACGCCCTAGACAAATACCCCTACCTAATCGCCAGTGCTGAAAAGGCGTTGGTGGATTTGCTCCTTTTGAGAAACCCAAATATAAAAGATCTCGAAGAGATGAACGAACATCTCTTTGAAAATCTAAGAATTGACCATGAAGATTTAGCAAACCTAAGTTCCGTCAATATCCGACAAATGAATGATACGATCAAACATTCTCATCTGCTCTATTTTGCTCAAGCCATCGAAAGTTTATCATGAACCCTGCAATTGATAAGATGCTCAGCCGCTATCAGTGCCAAAGCATCAACGATTATGAAAATGCCCTCAAGGAAATCCTCCAAGAGCTGGCGCTCTTAGGATTATGGCGGGCCAAATTCTTCGAACATGCCGCCTTCTACGGGGGTACCGCCCTCAGGATCCTTTATGGACTCGACCGGTTTTCTGAGGATTTGGATTTTTCCTTACTCCACCCCAATTCCGAGTTCACTTTGAAAAAATACTTAAGAGCGATGGAAAGCGAAATCGAAAGCTTTGGCTTTGGGGTCACCGTGACTCAAAAAGAAAAAAGTATTGATTCGGCTATTCAGTCCGCGTTTATCAAGGGCGATACGCTCAATCAATTGATGTCTATTGACCTCCCTCAAGCTTTAGGCCGTAAAGTTCATGCGCGACGTGCATTCAAAATCAAGGTGGAAATAGACATCGATCCCCCCATGGGATTTAAGGTTGAGACAAAGTCCATCCTTCAACCTATCCCCTTTCGTATTCTATGCTTTAAACCCTGCGACCTCTTTGCAGGGAAGGTGCATGCGCTCCTTTGTCGAGAATGGAAAACCCGTGTGAAAGGCCGGGACTGGTACGACTTTGTGTGGTATTTGGCTCAAAAAACGCCCTTAAGCCTAAAACATTTAAAAGAACGTCTGGTACAGACCGGGCATTGGAAAAACACCGATGACCTAACGCTTCCGAAGGCCCAGGAATTACTTCTGAATCGGCTCGAAAAAGTCGATCTTGACCGCGCCAAAGAGGATGTGATCCGTTTTGTAAATCATCCCGAGAGCTTGGAGGTGTGGAGCCCTGACTTTTTTGGGGAACTTATCCGGGATCGGCTCAAGGCCGCAGAAAATTCCTAAGGGAAATCGCCCAATCTTTATCTCATTCGCTTTGACGGTTGTGGCTCTTTGCGCTTGTTTTGAGGGGCACCTTACACGCCCAATGGCGAAAACCGGGGCTCATAGACCTCTAATAGTGGGAGTTTTATGTGGCGGACAAAATATGCCCTGCGGAGGGGTCGACTGCGGGGGTGGAAACCGGCCCTGAGTTGGGCATGGGCGTGCGTATCATCAGCCTAAAGGAATTGCCCTAGGTTTTACCCAGTGGTGTTTTGGTGGATATCCCGGGAAAGACACAACCCAATGCCATGAATTTGAACATCGTTGAATCTTGACGGGTTTCTCTCTATTTGCACCTCCAGTTTGGATTTGCGACATTGTATTCTGGCGACGTGGGACCCGAAGATGAAGAGGTCATCGGTAAGATACTTCAACGCCTACAGTTGCCAACCAGCCCCTACTCGGAAACCTCCCTCCATTCTTTCAAAGTTTTCAAATTCAAAAAAAATTGAGGATGAGGTTTATTTATTAAGCTAGGAAGAGATACCTCCGACTGTATCTATCCAAAGCGCCCCGTTTTTTGATCATGGCTTTGAAAAATAGAATTTTATTAGAGAGGTGTTTCATCAGATCCTCGTTGACGATATCCATGTTGGGGCGTAACCCAATGACGACCAATATGAATGGCCCTAAATATATTCGCGTTCCCAGCCCGTCTCTTTGGCACACCGACTGGTCACCGGTTAGGGGAGAAGTTCTAAATTGGCAAAATGAATATTCCATTTTCCAACCTAAGTAGATTCGCGATAGCGCAGCCAATAGCAAGACAACGATTCCCCAAAAAAACGAACTGCCGTCTTTTTGAGGGATGGCTGTCGAAGTGAAGGGTTTGTTTTACTCAGAAGGTAAGCTGAGATCCTTCCTCCGTGAACGGGCCCTGTATCGGGTGTGTAAAACCCGGATGCAAAGAGCCGAAAGAGCCCAAAACTGGAGCACCAAAGCGCAATCACCTCCTTGAATGATAGCCTCAAATTGGGCCCGAATAGATGAATTTGGCGTGGTTGAAGTGCGCCAACCAAGCGTCTATTGGATAAATGCGACCTCGCCTCTTTTCCCGAGTTTCCTCTTTTCGTAAACCTTGAAATCGCGAAAGAGGCTTCGTCGGGAATGATGGTTTCGAGCCTATGGTCTAAGCTCGAATCCCGTTTTAGAGCCCCTCGAGCCCAGCCGTGAGTGAAGTCGTGATAAATTTGGAATGTTGCAAAAAAAAACTTAGCCAGGAGCGGCCATGGGATAATTTCTAAGAGGGGCACGGCATGAAAACTGATATTTCTTGAATTAAAGCAACTTCGCCTTCAAGGCTCCGATAACCTGTGTGAAATCTCCAAAAAGCGCACTTTTATGACTATTCGACCGGTAAATATCGCATTCACGTCCACCTACTGTGGAAATTCCAGTGGGACGCTGGGTAATGGCACAATGGATCACGCTGAAAAGAGCGGCAGTCGGGAAAGTCCCCGAACCCTTAAAAGCGTTGTTTCTCTGATAGGCGCAAGGAATAACCAAGAAGTTCTTGAACGACTGTCACCACTTACAGACGCTTTACACCGAAAACCTTCAATCAAGTCCCCGCCAAAAGTCACCCAATGCCTCCAAAATTCAGTGGAAACCTTGGCCAACGAAATAACAAAGTACCAACAAAATCTCCTCAAAAAGTTACATCCAAAACCAAATGCCGACGTGAATCCCCATGGTTATCGCAACAATCTCCTAGCTCTGGAGGCTTGCAAGGCAGTTCTCGGTTCAAAATCATTGGCCCTCAGTTTTTCCCTCAAACTCAGAACAGAAAAAGGCAATTGTTTAAGCTCCGAAGTTTTAGAGTTTATGGAGTATGTGATTCAAAAAATTCCGGTTGGACGTGAAAATACCGTGGATTCCAAAACCCGACCAGCCCTTGAAATCGATGCCAGTGGCCTTATGAAATCAGGACTCCAAGGCGAAAAAATGTGGAACGATGCCACTCAAGGGGGACGGTTTAAGGGGCATTATGCCATTCGAGGCGTGCGTATTGCGACTGAATATCAAACGACCCGTGATTTAATAAACTCAGATGGACTTTTTGAATATTGGCGCGGTACCGAATTAAAAAACAATTTGGCCAAAATGAACCAGAGCATCAAAGCACTTCAAAATCTTGACCTTAATCAACTTTCGAGACTTGGATGTCACTGGGCTTGCGCAATCCTGAAGTCTGATCCCCCACTGGCAAATGCACTTCAAACACATTTCACTCAAAGCCATATCATTTTTACCAACGGCGGCGGCGCCGGCCATAAAGTTGCGGCAGGTGTTGTTCGCAATTATCTCGAAAACCGGGATGCGGGCAATCTAACGATCGTCCAACCCCTCGGCATTATTTACGCCCTCTGGCTATGGGCCGCAAGCAAAACAACTTGGGTACTCACCGATAGCTTGGCTACTCAAGGTGAAATCAATCGAGGCAAAGGCAATCACTATTGTCAATCCTTACGTCATATATGTAACTACATCACTAAAAACCCAGGTGGGCCTTCAGTTAAAGCACTTCCAGATACTACGGTCCATTTTTGGGACCACAATACGGATCTTGGTCTGGAACACCCAGAGTCACGGCATCCCCTATCGATTATCCTCCACCAATTTGCGGCACAAACGAAAGCTAAAACGATTCCAGAGAAGCAGCAAACTGTCGATAATAACAACCAAACTCAAACCAGTTGGAAGTTCGCAGTACGGCCCACTTTTTGGGAAAAAATAAAAACCTATATTTTAGGGATTTTTCGACACTCAAGCCACATCGGGCTGGGCTTTAGAAAAGTATCAAGAGACGTGGATGTAACGGTCACAGCTTTAAGTGATGGCCGATTCTCAATTGCCACAGAACACCTGCACAAAGATTCCCGCCGACAAATTCTCTGGGCCGGTCGATGTATCGGCGACGCCCCTCATAAAATGAGTGGTAAGGTTGAAGGCGCAGAAACATTGTTAAACAAGGCGCTTCCGACCATACCCACCGATGAATATTATGAGGCTATCGTCAACGAAGTCGAGCCACAAACCAACTCCAAACGTTGTCCTCCATGCCTGAGCGATTTGACCCTTGATTTCAAGCAGGCCTATACCCACGAGCCTAGTCGCATCAAAGAAGCAAGAATTTATGATGTTCAAAAAGCAAAAGGACCCGACCACGAGCTGATCAATTCGGAAATATTGAGCCAAGAAAAGGGTACAATGGTGGCCAAACGAAACCTCTCGGGTGTACAACTACGTGGAGGAGGCGCCACGATTTCTGAGCAACTTGCCTACAAGAATCGCGACCATGATTTTTTTCGTTCCCTCAAGGAATCGGAGACACAACCTCTTCAGGATAGAGTCTCGGCAATTCGAACCGTAAACTACGCAAGCATGGGAAGCAGCCCCGGCCATCAACAAGTTATTGATTATATTAGCGACCAAATCCAAGTTGCGACCGCCCAAGTTTTAGAAAGCGGCTTACCCATAATCCTGAAAGTAGTCCCCTTGGGATTTATGGATAATAAGACAGTGATTCCCATCATAGGACTGATGAGTCGAAGCGAATTGTCCATTGCCGGATCGGTGGATGAGCACTATGTTTTACCATTATGCGGACGAACTCAAAGTCTTATGGTAGGTGACCACCGTGTGGAGGCCTTCACACTTAAAATTTCCCCCCCTCACGGTGATAAAAATTGCCCCGAATATACCACACGCTCCCTCACAGGAACCAATGTTAGTCAGGAATCTCTACAGCGTATTCGTGAAACCTTTTCTACTCTCGTGGGACCAAAACCGGCATCCTTTTGCCTTCCAAGTATTGGATAACCTTTAAGTAACCCCCAAGAACGAATGCGTTCGTGTTTCTGTTTGGCTTGTTTTTTCCTCGGCCTGGAAATCTTAGGGAGATAGTTTTCGCACCAGCGCAACATAGAAATGCGTTGCCTAGGCCCCTAGAATATCCTGTTACCGATGTCTCTTGGTGGCACCTTGCACCAACCAATAAAGCTATAAACCTATAAACCGAAGTCCCTCTAGGGTTTGGAGTGAGGCAAAATCTACTTGGGCCCACCGAATCCAACTTTATCGTAGAGCCAACTAAGGGGCGCGGCCAAAGGACTCTCGTCTTTCTTCTTTTTCGACTCCTCCAAGCGATTTTTTTCCCAAAAAAATCCCTCTTCCCAGCTTATTTCTGATACCCCCCTCAATGTGGTCGCCAGTGTTTCCAGTGCTTCCTCCACCTGCGGTGATTGGCGTTTTGGGTAGGTCAGACTCAGGACGTGTTTTGTTAATTTCTTCTCCGCTAAAAGGTTTTGCGCCGAAAACAATGATTTCACCTCTTCCCAGCTTTGAAATCGATTATCTGGGTTCTTTTCCAGAGCTCCATGGATAAATGAAGCAAATTCGGAGCTGATGTCAGAGCGCATGTCTTCAATACGTGGTGGCTTTTTATGAATATGGGCTTTGGCTGTTTTCTCTATGGTCGAAGACGTAAAAGGACATTCTCCCGTGAGAAGTTGATAAGTCATGATCCCTAAGGCGTAGATATCAGAACCTTGATGAATCGGCGCTCCCATTAGAACTTCTGGCGCTAAATAATCAGGCGTGCCAAAAACCAATCCCTTTTCATGCTCATTAATATTCATTTGGGTGAATCGCCCCACCCCAAAATCCATCAATTTGACCGTGCCCGAAGGGGTGATCATGCAATTGGCCGGCTTGATATCCCCATGAACAATCCCTTGATTATGGGAATAGGAGAGCCCCTCCGCTACCTGTAAAAGGATAGATAAAGTACTATCAACGGACATGGGCCCTTTATCTTTTAGTGATGTCAATAAATTGCATCCCTCGATAAATTCCATAATCATGAAGTAAGTTGCATAATGCGATTCCATATCAAAGATCTGAACGATATTGGGATGACTTAAGGTAGCAATAATTTGCGCCTCTTGAATAAATCGGTCCCGAAACTGTTTGTTGAAAACCAATGAGTGGTTGAGCATCTTGATCGCAACCGGTCTTTTAAGAGCACGATTGTAAGCATGGTATACTTGGGAGGTGCTCCCCTGCCCTAATTTATCCACCACTTGATATTTGCCCACTTGGCTAAGACCATTTTCCGACAATCTGGCCCCGATCGTATCCGATAGAAATTGGGCCAGAGGCGGATGGCTAGAAAGTAAAAAGTAAAGCGAATCTTTAGACCACGAAAGGGTGACGACCTCGGAGAGAGCGACTACATTTCGGCTTCTTGGCATTTCGGTAATAAAACCCATTTCACCGAATATATTCCCCGCTCCGAGCTCGACGGACATCTTTTGTCTTTTGTCCGATGAATCAATGGGTACTTGGACTATCCCGGAATAGAGAAGATGGAGGTCATTGTCTCGCTCGCCCTGCTTGATGATTAAGGTAGCCGCAGTATAGCCATTCACCTTGGCATTCTTGGCCGCCTCAACCAAACTGGCATTGTCGGCTTCCCTGAATCCATCCATCCGAGCCAAGAACTTTACAATTTCGGCCTCGTTTAGCTTGACGGCCAACTCTGAGTCATTCGACATTACCCCATACTCCGTATTTTAATCATTTTAAGAACGACATTTTTAGAAGACAAGTGGCAACAAAAAACACTGAAACATCCATTCTCTCTCCCCTTAGCTCACCTAATCACAGCAGCCAATTGTTGGACGGTGCCTATGAGCTTCCTGCTCCATAGCCTCCAGCAACAAGGTAAAAGTGAGCCGACCAAAGTCGGGTCGGTTTTTGGTCCAGTCTTCACGGTAGACCACCTCAAATTTTTTTGCCCCCATCCATCAGCCCCGAAAGAATTCAGATCATCTTGTGCTCATAAATGTTTTTTTGCAAAAGACCTCCCCCCGTATCTAGTGGGTCGGGGCCAAGTCTACAAGCTCAAGACTCATTTGAATGGCTCTTTATGCAACTTTTAGCAGTGAGCGATTGTTCTGATTGTCTCAGATGGAGAACGAACCTGCTTGCATGCAGGATTTTGCGCTGCTTCGTTTCTCTCTTTTATTGCCGGGTAGAATTGTATCTGAAGATATTTGACGCTCTTAGAACGTGCTACACGTAGATACGATTTAACTTTAACCAAGCCATTTTAGTCGGGCTTGAATCGGGGCTCTGTGGGCGGAGGAAATAGTCTGCACAATGATGAGATTGGCTAAACCTGAGCACAACACCCACATCACCGTAGTATGGTTTTCGCTGGAGGTGTGATGGTGGGAGTCGGTGCCCAGTGCTCTGATACCGAAAGACCTAAGCACCAGAAGCCACAGAAATTACTCGGAAACCGAAGACCACAATGTTAGAATCAAAGCACTAGTTTAAGCCGCAAGTGTTTTCGGCGGTGGTGGCATCGATGCTTTTGGCATCAATGTTGATGCTTTCAACCACACCGTCATTGACGACCATAGAAAAACGCTTGCAGCGAAGGCCCATGCCGACATTTGTGAGGTCCAGTTCCAAACCCATGGCTTTAGTCAGTTTCGCACTTCCGTCCGCGACCATGGTGACTTTACCGGCTGCCCCTGAAGCGTTGCCCCAAGCGTCCATGACATATACGTCATTGACCGCAAGACAAATGATATCGTCGAATCCCTTATCTTTGATACTGTCTGCATTTGCGACATAGCCAGGGAGATGAGTTTTGTGGCAGCCTGGCGTAAAGGCTCCAGGGACACCAAAAAGTGCAATCTTTTTACCTGCCAAGAGTGAATGGAGGGTCACTTCTTCTGGGCCTTCGGCCCCCATCTTCTTCACTTTACCCTCTGGAAGTTTGTCGCCGGTTTGAAGTGTCATAATACTTGTCCTTTCGCTTCGTCTAATTGGTTGTGGGTGTTTTGGTCACCCAAGAGACTTGGTAGCAAGGTCTGTGAGCTAAGGGAAGATTGAGGAAACGAAAACAGGCGCGTTTTTGATGATTATCGTGGTGACTGTTTTTTTTCGGGGATACTTCTGGAGTGGGCGTGGGTTTGTCGCGGGCGGGGAAATGATGAAATATGTTGCATGGGATGCGGGCGTTGAAGCTGATGACTCTTCATCATTGAGCAATGGGAATCGCAATTTTCCCTCCGATACTTGAGGACGGAGTTTCCGGTAGTATCGGGGAACTCGCCGTAATTACCCAAGGATTTCATAGTCACAGAAGGTCCTATTCTCAATGTGGACCACACCTTTTACAATGCCAGAGGTGTTGGCTAGAAAGGGATTGGCTGGTTGTTCTGCACAAAAATAGGGCAAAGATATCGATTGTGAGGTGGGCGCTACCGAAAAGTTTGCGTTTTTTCCTGTGTACCATTTTACTTTGTAAACCCACCACGTCCCTTTTCGCTTGATTTGGGATAGTTTTTTCATGAAGAGGTGAACTATTTCGTCGGCTTTTTTTGCAGCAGGTAGGGTGGGAGCAGGGTAAGAGGGAAAGTGGGACTCAGGCTGGGAGGGGTTGAAACGAGGTTTGCCATAGGCGTGATCTTGAGCCTCTCTATACACAAAAATTGGCATTCAATTCCATACTCGGAGTCAATGCGGTCGGATCATTTGCCAGCAACCCCACGAGGATTGAATCCAAAGGGGCGGCCAAGCACGTGGCCACAAAAACAATACCCCAATCCAGGCCCGTTTCACTGAGGCTCTGTGGATTCACGAAAATGCTATAGCTCATGGTGAGGAATGTGGTGATGCCCGCTAATGTTTCGTTTTTCGGGTCTGCTGCATGCTCATTCAGGCTGAAGATCCGATCCAACATGCTCAATATCCACTCAGAAAAGGCCGTGCCGACTTTCGAGTGGATTTTGGCTATTTTCGGTGGTGGCGGTCACCACAATTGGGGCCAACCCACCTTCGAACCGGGCATTTTCTTTTATGGTGAGTGGAACTGCCATGATGGGCAGAGCTTTGCTTGATCTAAACTGCTAGCCCGATTCTAATAGGAGTGAGGCTTTTTGCTAGGGAGATATCTGTTGGCGAGCCCGGTGGTTCTCATTACAGGAAGTAGCTCTGGTGTAGGACTTGAGCTACTGAGGCTTCTACAAAAAAAGGGGCAATATCGAATTGTGGCCACCGCCCGACCGGATTCCTGCGGGCGGTTTGCTGAGTATGGCATCCAAGACTCGGAAAATCTCTTGATTCAAGAGTTGGAAGTGAGCGATTTTGAGAGTCATCGGGAGGTTGTTGAAAGGGCCTGCACCAAATGGGGCACCGTAAATATCTTGGTGAATAACGCGGGTATATCCTACCGGTCGGCCATCGAAGACATGAGCCCAGAGGAGGAGGTTGACCAAATGACGGTGAATTACTTGGGACCCATCAATTTGATTCGCTTGGTGATTCCTTTGATGCGAGCTCAGGGTTTTGGGCGGATCATTAATGTTTCGTCGGTAGGAGGTATGATGGCGATGCCCACCATGGGCTCCTACTCTGCGTCTAAATGGGCTCTTGAAGGTGTGAGCGAGGCGCTTTGGTATGAACTCCGTCCCTGGAATATTCATGTGTCATTGGTGCAGCCGGGGTTTATTAACTCCGATGGATTCACCCGAGTTCGGATTCCACAATTGTTGATAGATTCGCCGGAAATGTCGGTTTATGGGGCCTGTTATGACTCCATGGCCGCTTTCGTCCATCGGCTTATGGTCCGCTCACCTTCGAGTGCCCTACATGTCGCGAAAGTGATTTTGAAAACCATGGGTAAAGAGCATCCGCATCTTCGCGTGCCCGGAACATGGGATGCTTTCTTTTTTCATATGCTTCGGCGTTTATTGCCGCGTTCTCTTTACCACAGAATTCTTTATATGGGACTGCCTGGAAAAACGAAATGGGGTAACCATGAAACCGACACATGATGACTGGACGGATTTAGGTTTTCGTCTCTTGTTTAGTACGATTTTTTTGGGTCTTGGGGGGGAGCATTTGTTTCAAGATGAACTGGTCCAAAAGCTCATGCCCGATTGGTTTATCTATAAACGGGTTTTATCCATTCTGGCGGGTCTGGTTTTGGTCTGTGGGGGCTTGGCTGTGGTTACGGCTTTTCATTTGCGGTATGCGGCGATGATGTTGGCCGGATTTCTTGTAACCGTGACGACTCTTATTCACTTGCCGGAATTGAGCGGCACGCCCAGTGGATTAACGGAGGACTGGGTTTGGCTCTGGCAAGTTTTTCAGCGAAGTAATTTTGTTAAGAATCTTTGCTTATTAGGAGTTTGTATTCACTTGATGACTTATCAGCCCGGCTGTTTCACACTCCAAAAAATTCTGCGTTATTACCGTGACAAAGCGGACTCAAAACCCTCGATTTAAGCATCTCTGCTAGGGTTGGTAAGCTGGGTCCTCTTTTTCGTTGGATGAAACGGGTTTGTATTCCCAGATTCAAAGAGGTTTGAGAAACCCCATGCTTTAGCCTAAGGGGCATGCCCCACTGTTCTGAGTCGATTTTCTGTCTCGAATGTGATAAAGCCCTGTCCATGAAGATTTGGATCGATGCGGATGCTTGTCCCAAGCCGGTGAAAGAAATCGTTTTGCGTGCCTCGGAGCGTCGTCAAGTGCCGGTTACTTTTGTCGCCAATCAATTTATTCCCACGCCCAACGTGGATTGGATTACCTCGGTGCAAGTGCCCCAGGGGATGGACGTGGCCGATAACTATATTGTTCAGCATTTGTCTCCCGAAGATTTGGTGGTGACCCAGGATGTTCCTTTGGCGGCCGAAGTGGTGGAAAAAGGAGCCATGGCCATCAGCAATCATGGCGTAACTTGGACAGAAGAGAATGTGCGTGAAAAGCTCTCGCTGCGGGACTTTTTCACCGAGGCGCGAGAGGCGGGTATCATGACCGGGGGGCCGACTCCCTATGACAACAAAGCGAAACAAGCCTTTGCCAATGCCCTAGATCGCTGGCTCACTGCGGTGCTGAATCCTTGAATATTGTGCTGGTTGTCGGTTTTTTTTGTGAAGTGTCAAGTGCTGGTTCGAAGCATAGAAATGCCACACTTGCGACATTTTACCTTTTCTACACTGGCCCCTGCTCCAAAATAGAATTGAACTTCTAGCAACTCAAAATCATGAAACCCCATCCAACAGGCAACCCGATAATACATCGGTGGAGGATTCTCCAATTCCGATAGCGGGAGATCCTCTGGTGGCGACTGATCACGCCATTGTTGGGGTAGCCTTGGCATCAGGCGATGATATCATAGAATATCCTTGTTGTGAGTATGCTATTTTCGGTTTTTATGGCCCCAGAAAAGTATGGTGTTGTTCATGGTGAGATGGTGAGGCCCACTCTGGTA
>JAYZAY010000058.1:0-32041 GCA_036339465.1 Myxococcota bacterium
ATTTTCATTTCTATAATGACGACAGACTTCACCAAGCGTTGAACTATCTCACGCCAGGCGAGGTCTATCATTCAAAGGATTTAGGGTCTGAATATTTCTTAAATTAACCTCATTCTTGTCTTGAAAATGGGGTCCACTTCAAACCGAAAGAGATGGTTTTTCTTAATCTCTTGTGAATTTCGGTGTGTCGGCCGATTAAAGCCTGATTTATAGCATACTCTATGCTTAGAGGTTGCCTAAATCGACGGTTGGCGCGAGAATGGAGAGAGATGATACCCAACAACCAACTTAACTAGGTACATCTCAATACAAACTTGAAAAGAGGTGAAGATCCCATGGCGCAAATATTGGTGGTTGATGATTCCTTCGTGGTGCGAGAAGGAATCGTAAAAGCCTTACAACAACTCCAGGTCACCGTCGACACAGCAACCGATGGTGTTGATGCCCTTACAAAAATAAAAGCGGACTCAGAGCTACAAATGGTCATTACGGATGTTAACATGCCAAATATGGACGGGCTCCAGCTCGCTAAACACATTCACAAAGAATTAAACAGTCGAAATCTAAAGGTGATCATGTGCACCACTGGAAACAGCCCTTATATAAAAAAATATGCAAAAGCAGCAGGCGTCCGTGGATGGATTGTTAAGCCCTTCGAACCAGATTTAGCGATTCCCGCTATCAAGAAACTTCTGGAACTCTAAGAGTATCGTAAACTTCCCCCTAAGCTTCCTCCACCAATACGTTCATTTCCTCTTCTAAATCATACACAATGTCCGAATGGTCTTTCTCGTTCTAAAATCAAACTCCCCCAAAGGATTACGATTCCATGTGAGCCACAGAAAAAACGAGATTTAGGGACACAATCTAAGCTTGATGCTCTCACAAAGGGACGCCCCCCCCCAAAAAAAAAAACGAGCCCCAATGGCCCTACAAACATAACCACCTCTTGGATTAGGAGGCTGTGGGTTTTCAGCAAGATCGCTTCAGTATTCAAAACACCCACGGCTAAACAGGCCCAATGATCATCGTCCTCATCCACTTCCGGCTCGCCGAGGCTTGTGTCGGAGCAAGGTTCGTGCCTGTTTTCTCAGCCTCCTTGATTCCAGTAGACCCTGTATTTGAGCGATGGTAGGGGACACAAACACTCTAACCACTGAGGTTTCACTCCCCTTAAAGAATTGACGTTAATTCCGTAAGGTGTTGGATGGTCGCGTCTGGCTCAACATCACCTGCACTTGGAAGGAATGTTTCAATGGAGATGAATTGCTGGGTCCAAATCGCCTGCATCCCCAGACGTTTGGCTCCCTGAATATCCGCAAGCCAATTGTCCCCCACATACAGCGATTCCTCAGGAGAAGCATCCAGCTCTTTCAGCATTGTTTCGAAGGGAATTGGATGGGGTTTAACTCGACCGACATCGTCAGAAATGACCACCGTCCTAAAATAATCCATAAGATTAAGTTTCTTAATGCTGTCTCTCAAAGCCCTGCCACAGGGATAATTTGATATCAACGCAAGGGTGTAACGGCTCCCCAATTCCTCTAGCAGGCTATCTAAATAATCGGGTTTAATAATACTATCCACAAAGGAGACATAACGAACTTCCAAGAGACGCTCGAGTAATGCCTCACTGGGCTCGACCCCAAAAACTTCCTTCACTAACTCCTGGGTTATCTCTCGCAATTGGTTCTCATGGTAGCTGGGTGGGTTCCCCGCATAAGGTGCCATACGGTGCCGATGTCGCACATGAGCAACTGCTTCACCGTCGCAGGTTCCGAATTCCTCGGTCAGAGCGTCCATCAATGCCCTATCACAAAATTGGGCTTGGGTGGGACCGAACTCGATCAGAGTATTCCCATAATCAAAGACGAGAACGTCAGGGCTTTTGCTTAAGGCGGCCATGGAGCAGCCTATTCCATAGGCTTACCGGATACGCAACCACTCCACCATGCATATAAAAATGAGCCCGAATTCCTGAAATCGGTTTATCGGTATAAATCCTTTAGGTGAAAGACCTATTATTTTTTTCCCCACCAAAGCAACGAAGAGAGCAAAATCAACAACATTGAAATTGGCGTGGATGCCTTTATCGGTAAGCCCTTCAACGAGCAAAGCTTGGGCCGCACGGTGCAAAACCAATCCTCCCCCAAATTCAGACTGAACGAAGCCGAAAAACGTTATCATAAGCAAACCGAAGCGGTTCTAAAACGATACTTACCTCCCTTGATTTGGTCGATCACATCACATTGGACGAAACGGATTTAGCACTAAGCGCCGGTGGCATCATTGACATCACCCTTTTTTGTAACCCCCAAGGCTTTGTGAGTTTAAGCGAGGAACTTTTTCTATCTCAAGGTCATTGGGAAAAAAGCGCCACTCTTTCGGGTTGTATCCTAAGGCTTCCAGAGGCCTAGGGCATCAATTGATTTCGCGATTCACCTCCACACACCCTATTCAAGGATATTCAAGAACATCTCGAGATAGGCTATATGGCCCGAAGTGACTGAGCCGTGACGGTTTCACTCAATCAATGGCCTTCCACCGTATTGAAAAGAAAGTGTCCAAGGTCGGGGCGAGAATCTCGGTGGTGACCAAAAATCCTATGACCTAGGTTGGGTAGTTTTCAATCCAGTGATTTGCAATATCAATGCGCCGACAAACCCAGATATCCTCGAAATCTTTGATATAATTAAAAAACCTAATCAATCCTTGAACACGCCCAGGACGGGCTACCAAACGACAGTGGAGTCCCACCGACATCATCCGGGCTCGGGTTTCTCCCTCTGCGTACAAAACATCAAATGTATCTTTAAGATAAGTGAAGAACTGATCCCCATGACTAAACCCCGATGCCGTCACAAATCGCATGTCATTGCATTCAAGCGTATAAGGAATCACCAAATGATTTTTTCCTTCGCACTTCACCCAATAGGGGATTTCATCGGCATAGCTATCGGCATCGTAAAGAAAACCGCCTTCCTCCATAATCAAGCGTCTTGTATTAGGACTCGGCTTACCTTGATAAAATCCGAGTGGGCGTTCTCCCACCACCTCGGAATGAATCTCCACTGCTTTGCGAATATGCTCGCGCTCGTCTTCTTCCCTCATATTTTGGTAATCGATCCAGCGTAGGCCATGACTCGCGACTTCCCAGTCCGCGTCCACCATCGCTTGCACCGCTTCGGGATTCTTCTGCAACGCCAAAGCCACACCGAAAACCGTGCATGGAAGTTGGTATTGGGTAAAAAGTCGATGCAGTCGCCAAAATCCAACCCGTGACCCATATTCATACATGGATTCCATATTCATGTGCCGAGCATTTTCGTAGGGTTGCGCACCAATAATTTCACTCAGAAGCCATTCGGATTTTGAGTCACCATCGAGAATACAGTGCTCGCCTCCCTCTTCGTAATTCACCACAAACTGCAAAGCCACTCGAGCCTGCCCTGGCCAATTCGGATTGGGCGGATTATTCCCATAGCCCTTAAGCGCCCTTGGCATTCCATATTCACTCACTGAATCCTCCCACAACGCTCTAGCGCCAAAGCCAAAGCCGAAGGTACCTATGTGCACCACGTTTTTCTGAGCCAAACACCGCAAGCAAACTTTACGACCTGGGCTCCAAGTCATTGATCCAGCCAAAAGCCACTCGCAAAAGTTCTACCTGGTTCTTTAAATCCAATTTCCGTTTAATGTGGGCAAGGTGCGCTTCCACAGTTTTCTTACTAATAAAGAGCCGTTCCGCTATTTCGCGAGCCCTCACACCGCGCCCCAGAAATTCAAAAACCTCCAATTCTCGATTACTTAAGCAGCTAAGGGGCGAATCTGGATTCTTTGACACACCAAACATACGCTTCACCAATTCATCGGATTGGCGTTTACTCAGGGCCACTTCGGCCCGCGAAATTTGGCGAATCGCTTCCACCAATTCTTCCAGCGGGGTATTTTTCATAAGATACCCATTGGCACCCGCCCTCAAAGCGCGCTGCGCAAATATCTTTTCATCGTGAATTGAGAAAACCAATATCGGTAAATCGGGATATTCACCCCGCACTTGTTTTACCAATTCGAGTCCATTCATATCCCCCAGGGAAAGACCGGTAACCAAGACATCCGTAGAACACTTTCCAAGGGCTTCCACCACGCCGCCGCCGCTGGCTGATTCTCCCGACACCGTTAAACCCCTTTGTTTTTCAAGAAAAACCGACAGCCCCATACGCACCACAGGATAACAATCCACCAGAAAAACACGCGTATCTTTAGATTCCTGCATTAATTCATCCTCCAAACCAAGCGCCATTGAAGGTTATTTGCTCCCAAGATATGAACCATCCCAAAACGGACCAAATCTCGGCGACCATAGGACGGTGATTCTCCGAGCTTAAGTCAGTCACAATGGAATTGCTAAGAGTCACCACAAGTCGGCCAGTGGCTTATATCGTTCTACGCCAAAACCCTAGTTTTTTTTACATATAATCCCATCTATCTGTGACCCACCGGCTTAAATTAGTTGGAATTCCCAAAATCAGCAGTAAGCCTGACGTATCTTTGGGCCGAGAACTCACGCCGAAAGTGGCGATCCAAATGGAGGAAACAACAATGAAAAAGACGATTAAAGCTGAATATCTATGGCTCGATGGTGCCGCGCCAACTCAAGAACTTCGATCGAAAACTCGCGTGTTGCGCGTTCAGGACAACAACTGTGAATTAGAACTCAATGATCTCCCTGATTGGGGATACGATGGTTCATCGACCTATCAAGCGACCGGTGGCGACTCAGACCTCACACTAAAACCCGTCTTTTTCACCAACGATCCCGTTCGCGGCGGTGACTCCCTCGTCGTTCTCTGCGAAGTCATGTACGCCGACGGTCGTCCCCACGAAACCAATTACCGTGCTCAACTTCGGGATGTTCTTAAGCGGGGTGGCGCGGCACAAAAAGCATGGTTTGGTTTTGAACAAGAGTACACATTCTTTCACCAGCAAAACCCATTGGGTTGGCCAAGCAACGGCTTTCCCGCACCACAAGGCCCCTTTTACTGCTCCGTCGGTGCTTCCGTTGCTTATGGTCGAAAAGTCGTCGAAAAACACACAGATGCTTGCCTAGACGCAGGACTCCTTCTTTTTGGGACCAACGCTGAAGTCATGCCTGGCCAATGGGAATTTCAGATCGGATACCGAGGCGACGCCGAAGAAGAAATTGACCCACTCATTTGCGCTGACCACCTCTGGGTCGCTAGGTGGCTACTTCACCGAGTCGCTGAAGACCAAGAAATCACGGTCTCTTTCGAAAATAAGCCTATCAAAGGGGATTGGAACGGAGCGGGAATGCACACCAACTTCTCCACCGAAAACATGCGTGATTCGCGCACGGGGATGGGCGCCATTGAAAATGCAATCGTTGGACTCGGAAATTTCCACAAAGAGCACATCGAAATTTACGGTGCTGGCTTGAATGAGCGCCTTACAGGACTTCACGAAACGTGTAACATCGATCAATTCCGTCATGGAGTCGCCGATCGAGGTGCTTCCATCCGCATCCCACGACACGTGGCACAGGTTGGTCACGGGTACATCGAAGACCGTCGCCCTGGCGCCAATGCCAATCCGTATCAGGTATGTAGCCGAATTCTTATGAGTATTTGCCACATCGACTGAACGTGAATTCACTGCTCGACAAGGGGAGGGGAAACCTTGGTTCTCCTTCCCTTTGGCAGCATCTTGTTTCCCTCTACTCACCGACCACAACTTCACCGATAGGTAATCTCATAATGGAACTCAACAACCCCCAAGACATCAACCCGAAAAAAGCACGAAAAAGCAGCAAAAAAGAAGCACTCCAGAAACCGGCAACCAACAAATCCCTCACGCTGACAGGCTTCGAACGAGAAAACGCTCTTTTCCATGCCTTGGATTCCAAGCAGATCGGCTATCTAACACGGGAGCAAATTCTCACCGGACTTGAACAAGCCGGTCTTCGCCTCGACGATCCTAGACTCAAGGAAATCCAGGAAAGACTGGACGGATGCGTACCACCCAACGAAATAAAATTGGAAGCCTTCGCAACATGTATCGCGCCTTGTATCGGCTTGGTTGAACAAGCTATCCAGGGGCGGTTGATTATCCCTGACTTCTCAGGTTTCTGTGAAAAAATAAAAACGATTTACGACAAGACAGCAACGTCCACTGGTGGTAAAGTCGCCGATTATATTCCTCAATTAGGACGGGTCGACCCGGAGCAATATGCAGTCTCTCTTTGCACCATCGATGGACAACGATTCTCCCTTGGGGAATCGAACACTAAGTTTTGTGTACAATCCACTTGCAAACCCATCAATTATTGTTTGGCCCTCAACGAAAACCCCACCGAAATCGTTCATGAACATGTGGGGCGCGAGCCGAGTGGACGTGGATTTAATGAATTGGCTTTAAACCACAATGGTCGCCCCCACAATCCCATGATCAACGCTGGTGCCATTATGAGCTGTTCGCTTATCAAGCCGGAACTCAACGTTGCAGACCGATTTGATTACGTCATGGAACGCTGGGGAGCCTTGGCTGGTGGCAATAAACCGTCCTTTAGTAATTCTGTCTATCTATCAGAACGACAAACCGCAGACCGTAATTTCGCCCTGGGCTATTTTATGCGCGAAAACGAAGCCTTTCCCAAAGGCACGGAATTAATCGACATTCTCGAATTCTATTTCCAATGCTGCTCCATTGAGCTCACCGCCGACATGATGTCAGTGATTGCCGCAACTCTCGCCAACGGTGGGGTTTGTCCTGTCACCGGTGAGCGGGTATTCGGCCCTGAGACCGTGCAAAATTGTCTCTCACTTATGTACTCCTGTGGCATGTATGACTTCTCCGGAGAATTCGCTTTCACCATCGGGTTACCTGCCAAAAGCGGTGTATCCGGAGCCATGATGATCGTGGTGCCCAACGTCATGGGCTTGTGCACCTGGTCACCACGTCTCGACCGCCTCGGTAACAGCGTTCGTGGTATCGAGTTTTGTAAAGAACTCGTAGGAACCTTTAACTTCCATAACTACGACAATCTTACAGGGGTTTCCGATAAGATAGACCCACGCCTTCAGCCAACGACTTCTGAGGGTGAAACCATTACCGCGATGATTTGGGCCGCAAGTAAAGGTGATCTCACCGGAGTTCAGCAACTGATAGCTCGGGGCGCAAGTCTCGACAAACCCGATTACGACGGCCGAGCTCCTTTGCATCTGGCTGCGGCTGAAGGCCGCGCCGAAGTGGTTGAATTATTCATTCACCACGGCGCAAATCTCGGCCCTGTGGACCGATGGGGACAAACTCCCTTGGAAGATGCCAAACGAGGTGGACACAAAGGGATCGTCAGCATGCTTGAAAGAGCGATGAACAACTAAAAGAAAATCAAGCGTTATATCCGCTTCATTTCTGCTCTAGTCCTCTGAGCTGAATCCCAAAATCAACACTCAAACTTTTTCAGCTCTTTTTTCGGCCCCACCGAAGCTTGCAGCCCTCTATGGCACTCGTGAATACTCTGTCTAGAAAACCCTTGATGCAAATAAGCCTATTTCCCGGAGAATTCCCCAAAACAAATTTGGATAGTACCGCGCCTAAACCCTTTCCACGATGGTTTTTATCTCAGCAACCACTGAGCAATGATCTGCTGGACCCATCTCCAAATTGACTTAAGAGCTTTACCCCATTAACTTGGCCTTTCAACCAATGAGGTTCATACCCAACCCCCAGGAGGTTTTAGTGAATTTATCCATTGGAACAGTTTCCGGTTTTATTCTAGGCGTTGGGCTTTTCGTCTTTTCCATCGTGTCTAACACCGACAACTATTGGATGTTTATCAACCTGAGCAGCCTACTTTTGGTGATGGGGGGAACACTTGCAGCTATCTTTGTCTCATATCAAGAAAAGGACGTCATTCGCGCACTCAAGGAAGCAGCCATGATCCTCAAGCCATCCAATGTCAACAAACGCACCCTCTTTGAGGATGTGGAGTTGATCATTCAATGGTGCAACATTGTTCGAAAAGAAGGGCTCCACGCCCTTGAATCTCATCTTCAAGAAGCCCGGGAAGGGGATAGTTTTCTCTCCCATGGCGCTGAATTACTCCTGAAAAGTTATGAAAGTCAGGAACTGAGAACACTCTTGGAAAAAACCCTCGAAAATGCGCACCAACGAAATCTCCGCCCCGTCACCATCCTCAACCGCATGGCCCAAATATCACCTGCTTTTGGTATGGTAGGCACTTTAGTCGGGCTTGTGGTCATGCTCGACAGCCTCGGCGGTACCGTCGAAGCAATCGGTCAAGGATTGGCCTTGGCCCTGATCACCACGCTTTACGGCGTGCTACTCACCCAGCTCATCTACAAACCCGCATCCTCCAAGTTGATGGAGAAAGAGCAGCTCTTTCGTTTTCGCAATAAAATGATTATCGAGGCTTTGGTTATGCTCGACGAACAAGCCTCCCCCAGCCGAATGGAAGACCATCTCAATAGTTATTTAGAACCCGATATGTATTTTAGAGTGGCTTCTCGTGATAGCTCGGGCAAACCCAAAATCGTAAGCGCAGCGGCTTAAGAGAAAATCATGTCCGAATTCGACATATCGGAAAGCCATCCCGAAGAAGATGATGGAGAAAGTTGGCTTGCAACCTATGCAGATGCCATTACCCTCCTTATGGCATTTTTCGTGATACTCCTGGCCCGGAGTCAAGGAGGACTTCCCACCAATCAAGAACAAGTCGAGGCTGCAGAAGAAGTGGCCGCCCAGGAGAAAGACGCTGAAGAAAGAGGAGAAGCCTTACAGACCATGAAAGAAGCCATCGAATCCATGGCCAAAACCCATGCCGTTGAGGATGCTATCGATGTTACCCAAAACAATGAAAGCGTCATCATCGAAATGGCAGACAAGGGTTTTTTCGCCACCGGTTCCTGGCGTCTCAAACCCAAAGCGAGGGTCATATTGCGTTCGTTGGCACAAGTCATAGAAACCACAGAGCTTAATTATCCCTACCAACTTGAAGTTCAAGGTCATACCGACGATGTTCCCAATCGGAAAAGAGGGCGAAATTCAAATTGGGAACTCTCATCTCGTCGAGCCACCCATGTACTCAAAATGCTCGTAAAAGGTGGGATTAAAGAAGAAAATCTCAAGGCCGTGGGCTATGCCCATACCCGGCCCAAAAGGCCAAATCGCGATACAACGGGAAAACCCATCCCCCAAAATCGCTCGGCCAATCGCAGGGTGGTGCTTCTTCTTGAAGTTGAGAAAAGAGATAAAAAAACCGTCAATCAGGTTCTTTAAAGAGCACACTAGGACATAGAACCATTGGACCAAATCCGAGTTAAGCAGTCGCTTGCTCAATCAATAAGCCCTGGAGCTCAATGTCTGAAATATCTCCCGCACCAACTAAGATTTCCCCTAGCTTTTTGGCCGTCTTCTTTTGTTCTTCGAGACGAAGCATCAACGTAGACTTATTAATCATCCCCTTACTCAAAGCCAGCTGTCCTATGCTCAAGGAACCGACATACCCATAGGCCTTCTCCGCATGGGCATTGAGATCGAGCCCAACACTCTCATCATCCTCACGGAGCGCCACAAAAAGTCCCGTTACTTTTAAACAAAGCACAGTGCCAACAGCCGCAAGTAAAATCGCCGCAAAAGTTCCCTCCAATTGAGGGATCATGAGGCTGGCGTTGCCGTAGAGTAATCCATCGGTTCCGCCCGGATTAACCTGAGTGGTCGCAAATACGCCGGTGAGAATAGAACCAACGATACCGCCCATTCCATGACAAGCAAAAACGTCAAGGGAATCATCCAGTTTAGAGCCGCGGAGTATACGAAGAGTTCCGAAGCTAACCGCCGCGCCTATCGCACCCATGACAATAGCACTCATGGGCGTGACAAAACCGGCAGCTGGGGTGATGGTCACCAAACCAACCACAGCCCCAATGGCAGAACCTGCTGCAGAAATGGTCTTGTTGAAGATTTTATCTAGGAGCGCCCAAGTCGTCAAAGCAGCGGAAGCAGCGAGGCTCGTGGTCACCAGAGCATTGCCGGCAATCGCATCAGCCGCTAGAGCGGAGCCTGAATTAAAGCCAAACCATCCGAACCAAAGTAGGGCTGCACCCAAGAGCACAAAGGGAATATTTTGAGGCTCGATGGAACGATGTTCTCTTTCCTTTCGAGGCCCGATGACCATGGCCGCCACCAGGGCTGACACACCGGCGCTGATATGAACCACTGTCCCACCGGCAAAATCGAGAGCTCCGGCTTGACTTAGCCAACCACCTCCCCAAACCATATGACAGAGAGGAGCATAGACAACCAAGCTCCAGAGACAGATAAAAATCATATAAGCACTAAAGCGCATTCTCTCCACCACTGCGCCTGAAATTAGCGCCGGGGTAATGATGGCAAACATCATTTGGAAAGCCATGAAAAGAACATGAGGAATCGTGCTACCTTCCTGAGGCTCAATGCCCACGTTTTGTAATCCGAGAAAAGAAAAATCACCGATAAAAGCATTGCCCGCTCCAAATGAGAGGCTATAGCCAATCACGGCCCACTGGATAGCAATGACCCCCAGAGCGACATAGCTCATCATAAGCGTATTGAGGATGTTCTTACGATGAACCAAGCCACCGTAGAAAAAAGCAAGCCCAGGAGTCATCAGCATCACCAAGGCGGTTGACGCCAAAATCCAAGCCGTATCCCCAGAATTGATCTGCTCTAGGTTCATCTAGGTCTCCTTTTCTTTCGAATCCCAACGGACATCTACTCGTTATCGAATGATGAATAAAGACGGACACATAGACAGAGACACGTAATTTGATTTAGGAATATGACTACTTAATCATTAGGTGAAAGTCCTATGTTTTCGCAGAAGCTAGAATATGGCCTGTTTGCGCGATTCGTTTGAAATCATTCTGATTATCGGACATTTATTATCTGACAATGGCTGTCAATTTGCAGGTTTCGGTTTTGCAACTATCGCCGTTTGGATCGCTACAGAAAGCGGAAAGAGATAAGCAGAAGAATTGGGCATAGAGGAAGAGAAACCGGCTTGCAAAAAAGGGAAGGAAAGCAAGCCGGTCCCGTGGAAAATCAACCTTACTGATAGATGTTCATATTGTAGAGGAAATCGAGCTTGTAACGAACTTCACTTAAGTAGTTATCAAGCTGATTGTCCTGCAGCTGAGGTACGGTATCCTTAATGCTTTGGATAAAATCCGCCGCGATAGATGGGTCAACATTCCGACCGTTGATACTCTTGATGGTGTCATAGCGATACGCCTCCCAAATAACACCCATTGCATCATCTTCCCACCTTACCACACGGCTTGGGTCTGGATATTCCCGGCCAAGATTGTCGCCCGCCTGGTGGAGGAAAAGGTAGTTATTCCAAGTTCGGTCATAAATGCTTCTTAGGTAAGACATGGCATACATGAATGCATACTGCATCTCGTAATCGGTACGATTGTTGTCAATCTTGGGTACCTTATCCCAGCCACCTCTTTGATTCGCTAACCGAGACATTTCGCTATTCTTTCCTTGTGCCTCCAGGATATCATTGATGATCCTATCGGATGCCACCGCTTCACGTACCTGATCTCCTGAGCTCGCCACTGAACCCGTGGTCGATAAAGGCAGGTGCGCATAACGAGACGTATCATCCATAAGGAGAGACTTCAGGATTTCCACGGTTTCTGCTTTGAATGCATTGGCCAAAGACATAGAACTATAACGGTTGTTTACCTCACCAATCATAAACTGCTCTAGGTTGGTGCCAAATCCACTGAAAAGTGAAATGATAGCGGCCAGTTTGTTGTTGTAGAAACCATACCGACTGACCGTACTCCACTCATCCTTGGCGAGGGTATACTTACTATACCGAGGGTGAGCGCTATCGGAGTTGGTGAAGTTTGCGGCCGCGCCACCACGATTACTCTTATAAAGAACCGGAGTTTGGCCTTGGGTGCTCCAGGAGTGACTGCCTACGTCCGGCGTCATAATGGTGTTCACCACTTCGTTCATGGCATAGCCTGCCACGCTATAATAGTAGCCTAGCTGTCGATTATCAGAAGACAGTGCCTCATGGGCATCGTAGCCATAGATTTGACCAATATAGGAAGCGAGAAGGCCAGCTCGGGTCGCATACATGAAGTAGCGAGAAAAGAGGCCACCAATCAAGCCACCATTAAAGCTGCTATAACCGGTCACCTTGCCCCGGGTGTAGTTGCTCATCCAATAGGCCTGACGAACCCGCTCACCATAGAGATAAGCAATCTCTACAGGAGAAGTTCCAACGTCCCATCGACTACAGTTTAAATTAAAACCATCGGCAAAGGTATCTGTGCAGAACTCATGCTTGTTGAGGTACTTGCTCCCACCTTGAGGATCTTGGTACATCTCTAAACCATATTGGTCGAATGAGACACGGTTGGCATCAAAGGGCGCATAAGACCGAGTCTGGACCTTCGCCAATTGTCCCTGACGACTTTGCTCAAAAAGGGGATGGCCATTGTCATACATTTCAATATGATTGAAATACCCGAAACGAATGGCAGCCACGTCATAGGCCCCTAGACCATGGATATCGGAACCAAAGTTCGCACCGTAATCCATGATAGAGCTGTACTGATACTCTAGGCGAGCAGGAATGTCGTCCTCATTGGTAAGAACCGCATCCCAATAGCCCTTCATGCCATCGCCGGATTCACCCACAAAGACATCATCGGGGACGACTGGGGTTGAAACACCTGGTTGGATGTAGTTCATCTCATCGGTGGAACCTGCAAAGTTGTGTCGAAGGCCGAGGTTATGACCCACTTCGTGAAGCTGAACGCCAATATAAATTGCGTCCCGTAGAGCCTTGAGGATTTTCTCATCGTTTGCAAGAACCTTCGCATCGTAGTCTGGATCACTCTTTGGAGGATAAGGATACTGACGCGCGATTCTAGCCGCAATATAACCCACGGTAGGATCAAGGAATTCCTGCATGTAAACGGTTTGTTCACCGAGTTCCTGCAGGATTTGTTCTCTACCAAAAATTGCCTCCCCGGTGCCCGCCACACTGTTTTCACGTAAATTGCGAAGCAGCTCTGCGGTTTTGCTGGCTGACATATTGGGGTCCACAAATCCTTCAAACGCTTCGTCATCAAATCCGTGGAATGCATGGTGATGCTTTTGAGCTTCCTTGGAAAGCTTGCTCGCCACGGAATCTCCCTTAAGGGCTTGATGCATATTCTGCTCGATTTCCTTAAGTTGGCGCTTCATTTCGAGTTTGTCGAGATTGCTATCGATTTCCTTGTTGAAAGCGTGCAGTTCAGAATCAACCGCTGGCATACGACCGGACATAGGCGAACGCTCTCGGCTAAACTGATTGTCGAGAGAAGTTTGGAGACCCTTGAAGTACTCACCCTCTAGCCACTCCGTGCTGTCTTTGCTGTAAATCCCATTATAAAGTTTCACCATATCCAAAGCACGTTTAGCGTAGCTGTTTAATCCCGCGTAGTAAGTCACTGCCCATGCATTGACGGTTTCACCTGTTCGCTGGTCGTGACTACCGGGACCGTAACCCAGTGGGTTAGAAGTTCCCGCAGGACGCGCAAGCTTAAGAAAGTTGTAACGAAGGTCGCCAAAGAGCTTAATTCCCAATCCCTTAGCTCGACAAACCTCAGGAGAGTTCTCGGTGACAGGATTGGCACAAACTGCGAAAGCCACTGTTTGTTCATGGGTCGGATAACCAACGTCTGTCAAAGCCTTCACAAAACCGGTGTTCCAAATTTGGCCTATTCGCTTGGCCGCGGGAATCATCTCTTCAGGATAATCTTCAGCCATAAAATACACGATGGGATCGAGCTCTCGCTCTTGAATCGGAATCAACACACCGTTTGCGTCGACGTTCTTTTTCCACATGTTGAAGCGATTGGCTCGGTAGTGACGGGTGGCCCAAGTGTCACCATCAAATTGGTCGTAGTTCTGAACTTCGGTCTGGAAAAAACCGTACCGGGAAAACACATCGACAAAGATGGGATCACCACGAGAATCGGTGATAAGTTCACCGAAGGCATCCCGCTGCGGTACCTGCGCTGGATGCTTCAGCTCTTGGTAGTCGTTGTTTGGATCGATTTTCAAAATCGACGTGAATACCGAAATCATGGAAGACGCACCCATTCCAATAACGTGCTTAGTGGTCACATTGATGTGGTCCTCTTGAATATCGAGCAGATAGGGGTCGTCATCATTGGAGGCTTCAGTTTGTACCATGTGATTGGCGGTGGGCCCCAACATATCCGCAAGGCCAGTTTGGTTTCGAGACCAATCTACCAGCATTTGCTCTCGGTCATACCACTTACGCGATGACCCATCTTCATAAAGAACGTTGTTTTCTTCACCGGTCTGGGAATCGTATTGACGGCGAACATCCATATGGCCCAGAATCGGATAACGCGCCACAATAAATTCCTCAGGCATGTCATCCTTATCGATATCATTTCGCCCCGGAGACATCTCATCCATATCAATGGCGATAAGTTCCTTTTCGCGAATTTCCCAGCGAATGCGTGAAAGTCCGGTGGCTGAACCAATAATAGCCCCGGTCAGGTAAGCACCAAAATAAGGAATATCGGTAACCATCTGACGATAGTACCATTCACCTTGAAAGAGGGACTTGTCGACAATATTTGGACGGGTCTGATCAATATCACCAAGGCGCTGCGTACAGCCCGGTGCTATCAATGCCACCGCCGCGACCAAAGCAATTATTTTAGTAAGTCTAGAAGCTCTCATCGCTATCTACTCCAAAGGGTTGGGTGAGCGCCCTTATGCACCGTTGTTGAACGGGTCAAAGGAACCACTGATGTTAAAACTAAGTTCTGATGCGTTGTAGTAATCTGCAAACGGGTTGAAGAAAGGATTTCGAATGTCGCCTTTATTATCCAGCGGGTCATAACCATAAGCGTAACTCAGGCCAAGATTGAGCCAGTCTAGAGCGCTGTAGCCAACAGACATTCCGAAGGATGCGTAGTCTCGCCAGAAAGCATCGCCTGCATTGTTTTCGAAAGTGCGGCTTTTGATAAAGGTGTAACCAACAGAACCGGAAAAGCCCTCATGGCTCACACCAATCGAGCCACCCACACTCAAACTAAGAGGCGCTAAGAGTGAACCTTCTTGGCTCCTGTCACCATCGGGTTTATCGTTGTATCTAATGTGGGAATATTTGTAGAAGGCGTAGCTAAGGGAATTTGTCAGAGACACCGAAATTGGATTCCAAGACCATGTAAGCGGAGCACCGAACCTAAGGCGGCCTCGGCTGTTGGTGACCAAGCGACTCGACCGGCTAACGGGCAAGTAATATATCAGGGAAGGGGAGAGCGAGAACCTATAGTCCTCGATTTCAAGTTCAGGCACTCGGGAAGTCGAAAGTCTCAGATACGTACCAGAATCGCTCCAAAAAACATGGCCCATTCCGCCGCCGGTCTTTGTGAAAAACTCACCCGAGCCAGCCACAGAGAGGGAGAATCGTTCCTCCTCCGTGAGCTTCGCACTCATTCCCAAGGAGATTGCGTGGGTCACGGCGGCTCGTTTTTCGCCCGGCATGAAATTGCTCATACCGAAAGAGTTTGTAAAGCTATAATTGAAGGTTAGAGACTCTGCCAAGGTGTTCCAGTAGGAGACGTCTGCGGGTGCTTCTTCGTTCGAAACCGTAGCGCTTTCAGAGGAGGAAGACTCATTCGGGGTCGCCGTCCCAACACTTATCAAAATAGAAATAACAATAAACTTCATTAAAACCTTCCTTACACGACCCGAAGAGCAATTAATATGCCACCATTAACTCCAATAAAAACAGGGCACATCAATAAATCCGGTTCGAGACTACGAACCATTCATCATTCAGTCATTGTTGAAGTTTCAAAACTCGAACTTTTTAACCTGGAATTCTCTGAAAACCGATCATCACGGGCCTTTACACAAAGAGATGAAGGGTTCGGCCCCAACTTGAGAGACCAAACCCGAAATCACCGGTTCTAATTCACGAACTATTCACGACTTTGATAAATGAGACATTGAATGACTGGTTGCAATAACCGAGTCCAAAATCCATCAAAGCACCGCCCTTACACTCACGCTTAATCAACGTGCCCATGGGATAGCCGTTTTCGAAAAGCCTGAGGGCGGGTGAAAGGGTTTTCTTTGTCGGGATTGTTCACCCTAGAAAACAATCCTGAAATGCGTGACAATCGCCCGCTCAAACCACTTTAAGTCGGGAATTGTGAATCAGGTAAAATATGTCCACGAATCTCTGGGTCACAGTCGTTTAGCTGCTCTCATGAACCGCAATTCCCTGGTGCTCGTAAAGTGTGGGTCTTAGCGCCGAACCTCTCAATTCAAGGTCCGAGTCGAATAGGAATAGAACAATATCATGAGCCGCCGTATCCTCGGCCCTGAGCCCCCATAGGACTTTCCTCTTTTGGGTTTGAAATCGAAATATGTAACGATTCTAACTTTGGAACCCACTACTCAGGGTTCGAGTGGATATCTAGTTCAACAAGCGCAGAGAACGGAAAATGAAAGAGGCAAGGGGAGAAAAGCACATGACGGTCCAAAACAGTCTTAATTATTTGCTTTTTCTTCGGCTGCTGGAGCCCCTGGGGCGGCCGGTTTTGCGGTCTCAGCTGCTTTTTCTGCTGCGGGAGCCGCTTTGTCGGCATCAGCAGTCGCTGCCGCAGTCACATCGTTGGTCTTAGGCTCGGTCGCCGCTGGTGGAATTTGCCATGAAACAAACTTTCGATGTGCTTCTTGGGCATTTTGCGCTTCTCGAACCAGGCCAGTCAAAGTTTTGCGGGGCCAATTTTTCTGAATCAAATTGACCAGCCAACCGGGCAGCAGCCCCTTGGGGTCCGTATGAACTTCAACTTCTAACTTGGTCTTATTTTCACCGGGAATGGCTTTAAATCGATAATAGGTACCCATTGCGGAAGCCCGCACGCAGCAGTCATCTTCGGGACGATTCTCATTTTCAACCGAACGAATATGCGCAGTGAAAACACGGTTTTCATTGTCCATGTTGCCAGTCGCTTGTAAAACATAGTCCCGGTCTGAAATAGGGAAGGGAAGACCAAAACGAATCCAATAGGTCTTATCAAATTCCCCGCTTCGAACAATATCCTTAGAACTATGGAAACGGTCCACCCAAAGATTTCGGCGCGCGGAATCGAGAAAAATCGACATCACCATACTGATGGGAAGGTCAGCAATCATCTCACCACGAAATGCAAAGATATTACTCTCTTTCACTTCTTTACGATGGGTAACAAAACCTTCATCTTCAGAAATCAATTCCCAGCCATCTTTGACCAAGTCCTCAGACGCATAAGAAGGAGTAGAAACCAAAAGGCCGAAAAGCGCCATGAACGCCATGAACTTCATTCGCATAGTATATCTCCAAATAGCACAAAAGTGGGTAAGAGTGTGGCGCTACGCGTAGCCAATAGGCACTGTCTTAGCAAGAAAATAAGGCGCAACCACGGCACTTTTAGGCGGCCGCGTGCCCAATCAGGCACTGCAGCTCTCGTTCTGCCATAACCGCAATGGCATCCATCCCTGCAACAGAAAGCTTTGCCTCGACCTTACCATTGTAATTCGACGTCGAATTGATGTCGTAAGTGTATCGATTTCCCTCGGAATCTTCCACAAACTCAATGCCTGCGACTTCGATTTCGTGGGCCTTCATAAAGGCCAAATAGCGCTTCACCAAGGGGTCTTCAGCAGTGATTTCATGTCTCAATCTAAACTTCTCGTCTGCTGTTGCTTTGGAGTCGGGTGCTGGGCAAAAAGCATCACCGATTTCGCACGCATCTGCGGGACACAGTTCAAAACCATCTTCAGTCGATGAACGAATGGCATAGAGGAACTGACCATCAACCATTTCAACCCGTGTTATAAAAGCCTCTGCGGGCTCAATATACTGCTGTAACAAGTTAATACCATCGGGAGAATCTTGAAAACTGCCTTCCTTTAGAAATTCGTCGAGCCCTTCGTGGGATCTAAAGAGCTGAACACCTAAGCCTTTCCCGCCTTGATTATGCTTCGTGATAAAGGGTGGTTTCAAAACCCGAGAAGCCGTGCCCATGTCCTTGGTGCCCGTAACAGCGATGGTGCGAGGGGTGCGAATTCCAAAGGCCTCTAAAGCCGCATACTGATGAACTTTGCTGACTTCGAGACGAAAGGCCTGCGAACCATTGATGAGTCGGCAACCGGTGAAAGATTCGAGATAAGTAAGATACTCCTTCGCAAACCGCACGCCCGCTTGATGACCGCGGGTATGGGAGGAAGGGCTCATTCGATTGATATAAACCCCAGGCTTCGGTGTTTCACCGAAATCCAAGACCCCACCATTCAGAAAGATCTCCTCAGTTTCGAGGTTCCGCTGCGCCAACGCTTTGCGAAGTGGTGGCATCCATTCTTCATTCTCATAGAGTACATACACTTTCATTTTTAGAATCCATTTTAAGTAATTAAACCAGAAGATTGGGCCAATCAATAAACATGACCAAATCTGTCATCAACCAAAGATGACCCCGGCTATCATGATTAACATCGGCAGGAAAGAAAAAAGTGCAATGAATGGCGCTAAGGATCCAGATTACAACTCATGGGTTGAACAATGATGCTATATGCGTTTCGAGCTATAGAGGGCATCGCCGATTTAAGGTGTAAAGTTAGGTGCCCGGTTTGCACCAAGTGCAATCAAGATCCATAGACAACGCTTTTATGTCCTGGGCTGGTCCGAAGCTTATCCGCCTCAGATTCCCTGAAGAGGGGAGGAATAGAGCCACATAAAAGGAGGCGCGCGTTCGATCTTGGGATTAACTTAAAGCCACACCTAAGACCGCCAGGAGCACCGCCAGTTTTGGGGTTTGTATTTTGGGTTAGGGATTTTTGAGATGATCTTCAGGGGTTCGAGGGAATTTGGGAGGTGTTGGCTAAATCTTTAACGCTGCTGATTGAAGCGCAAATGACAGCCAAATTTAAGCAAGTCGCAGAGCCCCGCAAAAAACAAGTATCTCCCCAGAAAATAACACCCCCACATTCCGAGTGCCGTCAAACGGGAAGTGGCCTTGCGCGACCATTTTCAGTGTCGCTTTGTGGGAAAATCTTGTCGGCAGGGGGGGGGGAACAGGGCCTGAAGTATCGCCACACCCAGAGAGGCAAAAAGCCCTTACAAACAGACAAAGACTTCTTGCCTCAAAAGATGGTTCTCCTTGAAAGGCAGTTTCAAGTTTTTTTGATGCCGTGGCGGGGCAAAGGGCTGAGTTTTGTTTTTTCTCTCTCAATATCCGCAGATATGAAACCAGAAATCGGGGAAATCAGGTTGACACTTTGATTCTTCGGCCCCATACCCGAAACCATGAATTGGGAAGATTGGTCACCGGAAGATGAAGAAGGGGGAATTGCCGAACGGGAGAGCGCCCGACTTCGACGTGAAGCGACTCAATACGAGGAAAGATTAGCAGCCGCAACGCAGAAACTCGTGGAAATGAACCCCGAGGAGCTAGACCCACTTAATCTCCCCAACGAATTGCAGGCTGCGATTTCTGTCGCCCGCCCCTTAAAACCCAGCAAGGCCCGCAATCGACAAATTCGACTTATCACCAAATTCTTCCGGAAATGGGAAGAAGCAGAGGGCACCGAAGCCCTGGAGAAAGTGGAGCGAAGCAATGAAAGCAAAGCCAACCAATTACGCGCCGTAGAACTCTGGAGAACCGCCCTGATGGAGCATGGGGATGTGGCCCTAGGGGTATTGCTGTCCCACTCTCCCTCCGGCGACCGACAATATCTACGTCAACTCTGTCGAACCACCGCCAAAGCCAAAACCGAAACGAAAAAACAGCGAGCCCATAAAGAACTCTTCCAAGCGCTTAAGAAATTAAATATCACCGAAGGTCCACCCCAATTCTAGGGCCTCATACTTAATGACAACGACGTGAAAAACCTGTGATTCGTCACCACGCTTTGCCAATGGGGATCGTCGTAAGACAAGAACTGGGCATTGAATACTGGATGCTGAAACCCATCAATATGGATCCCGGGCCGAAGTACCAGTCCACAAGCGGATCCCATAGATGAGATACCAGTAGGGAGAGGGAACTAACGCAGAAGACTTTGAATTTCCTCAAGCCCCCAATCCAATGTGTGATTGGTTTCGTAATTTTCCAAGGTTCGCTTCGCTTCGGTATCACTGCCCGTGCCGCAAGCATAATCGGCAAAATCAACCACAGCCTGGGTTCGTTGCATTAGTTGCCCTTCGGGCTTGAGAATTTCACTGAGTTTTTCAAATTGAACTTTCTGAGTAACGAGTTCCGCAGTTCCCAAGGGACGGTATTCGATTTCCAAAGTTGCGGGCTTATCCCAAGCTTCATCATCGCTCACCAAAAGGCGCGCGAGAAAGGTCAAATCATCGCCTTTGGCCAGGATGATATTCTGGACGCGATTTTCACGGTCGGTGGATACTTCTTCTCCACTGAAAGACTCAAGGCGAATTCCGGGAGGAAAAGTCATGGCAATACTGATTTCATCCGCAGCCACTTCAACCATCTTCGAGAAATAATCACCAAACATCAACTCAACTTCGTCTAAGTTGGGCAGGAAGACATGAGCGCCTTTACCGGCATCGGTGAGTTGGTCCATACGCTCCCAATCGTAATCATAACCCACACCAAATCCAGAAAGATAAATGCCTTCCTGCTGCTCACGACGGGTTAGCCCTGCAAACCGCTCAATATCGGTGTTGCCCACATTCGCACGGCCGTCTCCGAAAAGAAGAACCCGGTGAAGCATCCCCTCTTGATAATGTGCCTGCGCCAAACGATAAGCTTCATTCAAACCCGCGAGCATATTGGTCGCTGAACCTGGTCGAAGCGCTTCAAATGCTTCCCGAATATCATTTTCGGATTCGCTGAATTCCTTATTTTCAAAGATGACATGGGATGAGCTATCGAAAGTTACGAGAGTAAGGTGGTCACCTTCTTTTAGGTGCTGTAGCATCTTGACCAGAGCCTTTCGAACAAACTCGATTTTGTCTCCACTCATGGAACCAGAAACATCCACGCACATCACTAAATGCCAGTTGCGGCGGATATCGGTTGTGATTTGGTCGCCATTCATTTGAAAGAGCAAATCAAAACCATCGTTGGATTCTGCTTCTGCGCAATCCTCGCCAACCTCACAATCCACTTGAGGTGCGGATTCGATTTCCCGTCGGGTGGCTTTCAAAGCCAAGCCAATACCCGAACTGTCGGCGCTCTCATAAGCCCATTCCTCTTGGTCATACAACGCCTTAGGCGCATCGTAGTAATTCACAAATTCGTGGGGCTTGAGATTTCGATGCCCCACACTTCGATCCAATTTGTAGAATTGAGCCGAAGCCATACTCGTTGAATCATCGGGCGAAAATTGGATCCAAACCTCTTCGCCAGCCGTCGGATCATCTAGAGATTCCTCAGCGGAAGTCCCGTCGTCGTCAGATTCAGCAAATTCATCGGAACCGGTGGAATTGCCTATGGAGGGGGATGATTCAGTCGCAGAATCCTCCTGGCGAGGGCTGGAATTTCCAATATCGGCCGACGTCGCAGTATCAGTGGAGGAAGCCCCACCTGAGCCAGCATACGAACGACTCTCAGCTGCACTGTCGCTGCTAAGACTGTCGCTACATGCCAGCCCCCACAGCAAAACCAAAAATATCATGAACCCTTTAACGAATCTCATTCTCATCACTCCTGTGGAAGTAAACGTATGTCACCTGTACAAGCATATATCGCGCCAAGTTTTCGACGAGAATAATGATAATCTATTCAGTGAGTTATCATTTATCGTCCCCCGAGAAAAAGACTCAATTCGTTAACATTATCACGCAATGTTAACAAATGGACACAGGTAATTTTGGGGCTTGGCCCCAGGAGCACCGAGTCGATCCCAAGCCCAGGAAAGGACCGCAAAAGCTCCGGAGATGGCCATCAAGTTGGACATCCAAAAAACTAGAATTGATGCAGCACGAATTTCACCCAGTGGGCTTCCACATAAGCCCCTAAAACCAGCATGAAGATGGCCACCCCCAACATCTTCAAAAACCGTTGACTCTCCTCCTTAAACCGAGGGGACATAAAATCGTGCCAGAGAAATAGCCTCGAAAGTCCAATGGAGCCCATAGAACCGCCGATATAGGCCATGGTTTCCAGGGTTAGGTGGGGCAGAACTGCGATGAGAGCTTTAAGGCTGTACATGAGTGGAGAGGCATCCACCATCCCCAAGCTCTGCTTGAAGAGGATGGTGAGGGTGAGTCCCCAGATACACGCATTCCAAGCGAGAATTAAAACCGCCGCGTAGGCACGATAGATAAAGGAGAGGACCCCCATGGTCATGAAAACACTGAAGTTGTGCACAAACACCGACGAAAATTGCCCAAAACGACGCTGCTCCAGAGTGCTCTTGTCGGATAAATTCGCCGATTCCAAGATGAAACCGAAAACCCGATGGAGGACCTCCTGTTCGATGGTAAGGGCAACCCCTACGAACGCCACTAAAATCCCCGCGAATAACGCGAAAATATCCACCAACTCATTCTTGAGATCCACGTCGGCCAAGACCACATTGAAACGGGTGGTCAAAGCGGCGGAAAAGAGAAAAAGGGCGATGAGTCCACTGTTTCGGAGTCCCACCACATAATGGACAAAAAGGAAACTGATCACCGTGATCAACAGCGCCTCGATAAACAATTGAAAATGGCGCCCCCACCAATGATGTTTGAGGGGAGAAAGAAAAGCGTGGGATAAAAAGGTGGTTTCCTTTTTTGCCGCCACCGCCAAACAAGCCGAGAGTTGTGCTTCCGAAATATATCCCTGCTCCACCAAGACATCACCCAATTTCGCCCCGGTCTTCTTTTGGATCCCCAGGGCCGTCTCAATATCCTCTTCCCGGGTGCCGTAGAGCGCTTGAACCAAATGGCCCAAGGGCCGCCCAAATAATTCGTCGACCTTGCCGCCCTGCACTTCGGAGGCACTCGATCCCGAGGCCGGCGAAGCTGCTTGGAGAGATACCGGCTCAACCGCCTCGGCTATGGGTTCGCTTAATTCAGTCATGGTGGGTTCTCCCCCAAGCTTAGTGGGCATCAAAGGGAAGGTCTAGTGCCCAAGAATATAGTGCCCCCAAAGGGTAGAGATAGTATCCACAGAGAAACGAAGTGCCTACCTTGATAAAGATCCGGAAAACATTCAATTTTCTACGGAAGAAGAAACAGAAATAGCAGCTCTGGATACTAACCTGGCAACATTGAGCGAAAAAACCTTGAGCATCCCACCAAGTCAAGCGCCTTAAGTTCTTGTTCTTGGCAACCCATGGTGATGACCTATGGATTCTAAGCAACCGAGCTTTGTTGAAACTCAACATGACCAAAGGCACTTAGCTTGGGCCCACCCATAAACAAGCCTTTGAAGCGATTGGTTCCTTTGATGTGTCAGAGGAATATGACAACAACTTCCCAAACACTGGGGGGGGGTAACACCGATCTCAAAAACATCAATGGAAAAGTTCTAAAGCCAAGCCTTCAATAACGCGAAGAGTCCAAAAAACCAATGGGATTGCTTGGGTCTACACCTTCCATCAAGGGTTTGCTACGGTCTTGGTTGGTAATTTGATAAGTCATCCCCAACCAGTTATTAAACACGCTCTTGGCCGTATCCCCCCAGGCATTATCAATCTGCGACAAAATGGTCTCCTCAGGAAAACCTTCCAAGGCCACAATATTCCTGGGTCCCGCGAGAAAATTATGATGAAAATCATTCAATAATTCCTGGCCCCTCAAATAAAAATAACCATCGGGAAGGGATGGTTAGTCCTCGCGAGGGTGCTCCAAAAAGCGACCAATCTCCCGTTTATATTCCTTAAGAAGACTGATGCGGTCATACTCGGGGTGCCCCTGAAAATACACAAAGCGAAAACCATCGGGACTCACCGCGAGATGGACACCAGCCACTTCACTCCCCACCAAGAGATGTAAACCTTTGCTCAACATAGATTCCGCCGAGATATCGTTCAATCGAGAATGAGGCACATCAAAACGCGTATTGATATTTCGAACCAGCGGATGAGTTAAGGATTGCAGCCGATGAGAAAAGACGCCCCAACGTTTTTCAGCTAGGGGCTCCCGTTCCAAACCATAAAACTCGTAGACCGCAGCATGGGAGGCCAAACACGCACATAGGGTGGAGGTCACTTGGGATTTTGCAAAAGCCAACACCTCCTTAAGCTCATCCCAAAATGGCGCTTCCTCAAATGAGCTCGGTGGAACATTCGCTCCGGTAATAATCAATGCATCCAAACCCTATTTCTTCAACTCGGCGAAGTCACGATAGTAACGGTCAATGTAGGACTGCGTGGCTGCACTCCGCTCAACCCCCTTCACCGTAAACCGGTGGACGTAAAATTGCGCAATCTTATTACACCCCCCAATCAATCGCATAAATTGCCTCTCGGTCGCCTCAAGGGCCGCATCGGGCATCATATTCAACAAACCGACATGGAGTTCACGAATGTGCTGCTCATGGGCGCGACTTAGCCCCAATATCTCCTCGCCCTCGGACTCTAACCGAGAGAAAGAGGGAAGTTGTGAATGGGCGACTAAGGGCATTTCATTTCCTCAAATCAGCGAACTCGAAGTGTAATTAATGAGACCCTCGCCCTACTTTCCTCTGAAATCTAAACGGCGCCACTTCGAAAATTTTCCTGGTAGCAACCAACAATAACTAAGTGAACGCCTATCTCGCTCGAAATATCTGCTTATCGTAATCTAGTGGCACCAGGTAACCCTGTGGCAAAATGGACCACCACCAATCGAAAACCAAAGACGAAACGCCGAATGATGGTTTCATAATTCGATGCTTTTGGTTTACTCTCGGATTTTCCATGATTTGTGACACTCTCAAATATGTCAATCGCGTCAAAGTCGTTTGGTGCCACAAACCGAACAAAAAAGACCACAAAAAAAACAATTGACGTGCCGGGAAACGCCCCCAGTCTAGTATTGCAGCGTATGTCGCAAAACAAAACAAAGGAGAAATCACTATGTTAACCCTATTATCACAACCGCATCGCGGCTTGATTCATTTCACCAAAAACCTTGACGATTTTCTTCGTGCCCCTACCATACAAACAGGCGCGCTCTCATTTAGCCCCCCCGTCGAAGTAGAGGAGCTTGATGATAAATTTATTCTCCAGGCCGATTTACCCGGTATCGACGAGAACAATCTCGACATCAATGTGAATGAAGGCACCTTGACCCTCTCGGGTGAGCGGACCGCGAGCGAATCAAAAGAAGGGCGAAATTACGTCTTCCGAGAACGACAATTCGGGAAATTCACGCGCTCATTCCGACTGGGCAATGCCGTGGACGAAGCCAAAATCGTAGCCTCATTCGACCGCGGGGTCCTCACCATCGAAATACCCAAACGCGAACAAGCTCAAAAAAGGCGGATCCCAATTACCATCCATTAACCCCCATCCCAGCGCCTTTCATACCCGAATGGGAAAGGCGCTGGGGCAGCGAAAATATCTAATTTTTGCACTAGCCCTCCTAGGATTTTGTCCCTATGCGTGGCCCGAAACCGGGGAGCTGGAAGACGGAGTCGTCGGTGTGAGGTAATCGAATTTTCTCACGCAAAAACTTACTCCCTGGGGAAACAGACTACGCCATGGGCAATTCCCATCTACGAGGACAACCGAGCAATGCACCAATTAGACAAGCAAAAGACATTCTTTCCGAACAAACACCCCTGGATAACCGGATGCTTCCTGGGAATCATCATGGTGTTTACCTCCGGCGTGGGGATTGCCTCCCCCCCGACTCAATCCTCGCTCCCCTTGGTAAACGTTGGGCAAAACTCGAGCGTCGATACAAACAATCACGTCAATATTAGAATCGGCGTCACCAGCGCCAGTACCAACCGGCGACCCGAGATCTGCCTCGAAGCGAGAGTATGGGGAGATTTCAGCGTCGAAGCTTGCGGTACGGGTTCCGGGATCCTCCACAAAGACCTCGGCTCGGAAATCGCTCATTTCCGAGCCAAATGGGCCACCCAAAAATGGGTCTTAGAGCACTCAACTCTACACTCCCAATTGGGCGTCGGTTTTGCCGAGCTCCAAATCGGCGAAGACGAAAGTGGCTTTGCCTTCGGTTCCGCCCCCCGCGGCATCGAAACCGCCGGCCCAGAAATCTCCGCCTCCGTCCAATGGTGGTTCCCCCTCGGCGCCGGCATCGAGTTGGGCGTTGACACCACACTGGGCGCCGCCTATTTCCATCACGCCCCCAAACTCAAAAAACCACACTACCCATTGATCCCCTTTATCGATGTCAGTGCCGGAGTAGGGTGGTAACATTGGCCTAAATCGGCTGGAAAAAACCAAAATCCCAAGAAAAAAACCCCTAATCATGCACCAAATACTTTCGCTTCCCGCCCAATCCGAGTACGGTCGAGCGCCCCGCCACGGTGGCCTGGGCTATTTTGAAGCCAATTTGTTTGAAGGAAATACCATGAGAACCTTGAAATCTACTGTCCTCGTCACTTGCGTCGCCTTGGTTTGGGCCTGTAATCCAGCCCAAAAACAAGTCGGTCAACCCGCCCAAGCAGCTAACCCATCCGGAGATACCGTTGTCGCTGAAGTGACCAGCAAAAAAATCACCCTCGCCGAAGTGGATAAAACCATCACACGCGAACTCGATGAGCTAGAAGAAAAACGCTACGAACTTCGAGAAAAAGCCATCCAGAATATGGTTTTGGAAGAGCTCCTAACCCAAGAAGCCAAGAAACTCAGCCTTGCGGATCCAGACGCGGTGGTCAAAAAGCAACTTGAAGGAAAAAAAGCGCCCACCGATGAAGAAATCAAGGCGTTCTTCGAAACACGCGTCAAGCCCCAAGTAGGCCCCACCGCCACCCTCGAAAAGTTCAGAGAACGCATCGTGGGTTTCCTAGGCGCCGAAGCCGACAAGAAAATCCTCGACGGCTACTTCACGGGCCTCAAGGCGGCAGCCAACATCAAGATTACCCTCACCAAGCCTGATCGACCTCGGGTTGAAATCGCCAAAAGCGGACCCTCCAAAGGGCAAGCCAATGCCCCTATCACCATCGTCGAATTTGCAGATTTCGAATGTCCTTATTGCTCACAAATGGGAAGCCGACTCAGCAAAGTGGTCGATACTTATCCGGGCAAAGTTCAAGTGTTCTACAAGCATTTCCCACTTGCCTTTCATAAGAATGCCCGCAAAGCCGCCGAAGCTTCTCTTTGCGCCGATGAGCAAAAAGCCTTCTGGAAATTTCACGACGTGCTCTACGCCAATCAAAGAGGCCTCGGCGACGACAAGTACGCGGACTTTGCCAAGGAAGCCGGTCTCGATGAAGCCAGTTTTCAAGCCTGCATGAGTTCCGGTAAATTCAAAAAACAGGTGGAAGCCGACTACCAAGAAGGCAAAAAAATCGGGGTTCAAGGTACGCCGTCTGTCTATATCAATGGCCTCCTTACCAAAAAGTTGGAGCCTGAGCAGCTAATCACCGCAGTTGCCGACGAGCTCAAAAAACTCGAAACAGCTGCGAAATAATCTTCTAAGCTTATCCCCTTAGGGCCTACCGTGCATCGAATGGCAGGCCCCCTTTGAGATCCCCCAAAAATACCCCGAAATAATAGACTCGCATCCAACGTGGCATGTACCGTCTACCCTTGTCCAATGAAGCACCGGCCAAAAATATTTAGGTTTCTTTAAATCCCTCGACGAGCTCCAAAAAAGCGGCCTTCACTTCTTTATGAGCCTCTCTGAAACCTATGGCGACATCGTCAAGTTTGGGGTTGGGGCAGAAACCGGAATTCTCCTTCCACAACCCGAACAGATTGAACATCTCCTAATGAAACATGCCAAGAACAACACCAAAGACACCCCAGGCTTTGCGGTCCTTAAAACCATCCTAGGAGAGGGACTGGTCACCAGTGAAGGGCCCCTGTGGAAACGGCAACGAAAAATCATTTAGCCCGCCTTCCACCACAAACGGATCCAAGTCTTTCTAGATGGAATGACTCAAGCCACCAGCGTTATGTTCCCCACTGGATACCACCTCCCCATAACCACCGTCTCAAGCATATTGTCCAAAATCTCAACCAACTCATTGTACCCCTGATTCAACAAACAAAAGCGCGAAGGGGAGGGCGGCAACGACCTTCTCTCTATGCTGCTCGGAGCAAAGAATGAATCCGGTCAGGGATGAACGAGCCACCAGTCAGGAATGAAGTCATGGCCATGTTCTTGGCGGGGCACGAAACCACCTCCAATACCCGGGCTTGGACCTGGCTCTTACTCTCTCGACACCCCTCCATCGAACGAGCCATGTTCCACGAGGTCCAAAACGTGTAGGATGGCCGCATTCCCACTATGCGCCCAACCCGCCGCCCCTAACACCAAAACGAGACATCAACTTTTGGGCCTCGAAATCACGTTTTGATAGATCAACAATCCGCGACCCATCCCAATCCTTGCCTTGTAGACAGTCCCCCCCAAGAAGCATCCACATGTGAGGCAAGCGAGTTAATCCAACCCCATTTCACCGCGCTTGACCCCACCATTTTGGTTTGCCGCGCCCCCAAAAGCATGGCTATACTTACTTTGGGTGATCAACCGAAAAGAACCCCTGAGTCGAGCGCATGAGATCCATGATTTTTCAACATTTTATCTCGTCTTCATCACCAAAGCGGACCTTCTTGGTGGGATTTGCCCTCTCTTTGATTTTGCAAGTGGCGAGTTGTGACGAAGCCGAAGTAAGAGACAGCGCGGGACTCGTCGCAGGGCAAGATATCAGTGGCAGTGGCAGTGGCGGTAACAGTGGTGGTACCGAGCCTGGCCCCGGATCAAAGGAACTCGATTGCAATGGCACCGAGAACGGAACGGCGTACATCGATCAATGCGGAAAATGCGTGGAAGGAACCACCGAGACACTGCCCTGCAAACAAGATTGTGACGATGTATGGGGTGGCCAAGCCCGAAAAGATATGTGTGGACAATGCGCGGGAGCAACCACAGGAAGAGTAGCCTGTGCTAGGGATTGCGCCGGAATATGGGGCGGTATCGCTGCAGAGGATGCCTGCGGTTTGTGCGCAGGGGGAACCACAAATCGTGTGCATGTAACCGATATAGCCCTTTGTGATGAACAATGCCCTCCACCAAGATTCCTGGACAATTGTGGTAATTGCGACGCGGATCCCACCAACGACTGCCGCAAAGACCCCTGCGGTATTTGGGGAGGGACCGGTTATTTTGATGAATGCTACGTGTGCGACGATGATCCCCAAAATGACAATGAATACACCGGTGACCCCAATGGCTCTGGAAACCCCGTCATACCATTGGAGATTTGCCCTCAGGATTGTGCGGACAAATACCTCGGCGATGCCTTCCTAGATACATGCAACCAGTGTATTGCCAGTGGAGAACTCCCCACGGTAAGAGATTGCGCTGGAAATTGTCCGATTTTGAGCACAGGCTTACCCAACAACGAATACGGCGCAAGCGTAGCGGGACAACTCTGCAACCATGAATGTGTTGGTAAATGTGACAAAACACCAGAAAATGAGCTTCAATGTAAAGGGAACATGGCCGGGCAATACTGCATCACCACTTGTAACAACGCGGTTAAACTCGTTCAAACCCCATCTATGAGCCAATGGGAAATGGACCGGTGCGGCGTTTGTGATGGCGATCCCACCAATGACAATCAATTTGTCGGTGATAGCGCCGGCAATGCGACCACTAAGCTCTGTATGGATTGTCAGGGCGTTACCGGCGGACACGCCTATCTCGACGCGTGCAACGTTTGTGTGGAAGGCAGCACCGGAAAACAGCCCTGTATCAAAGATTGTAATGGCGATTGGGGCGGCGAAGCGTATGTCGATGACCAGTGCCCCCATCCCGAAGGGGATCCTCAATGCTGCGTGGGTGGTGAATCCGGCCGCCTCTCCTACGCTCCAGACTGCTTCGGGGAAGTTGGTGGTAGTGCATACGACGATCCGTTCTGCCCCGGCCAATGCATCGGTGGTGCCACGGGAAAAACCGCATGTATGCTGGATTGTAACGGAGATTGGGGCGGCACGGCTTTGGTGGATGCCTGTGGAATATGTGCCGGCGGCAACACCACTCGAGTCTTTATTGACGACGGGGCCGATTGCGCACCATGCAGCGCCCCAAACACCTTAGATAAATGTGGAAATTGCGACGACGACCCCACCAATAACTGCGCTCAAGATGAATGTGGCATTTGGGGAGGCGGGGGGGGCACAGACATCTGCGGTGTGTGCGACGATGACAGCTCCAACGACAATCAATACTTAACAAGCGGACTACCCTGTCTGCTGGACTGTTTTGGTAACCCCAACGGAGGAGCCGAACGCGATGCCTGTGGCCTGTGCGCCGGCGGCAACACAGGGCAAACCCCACAATCAGATGCTCGCCTCTGCCAATGCCCTGGCCAGCCCGGAACCATCAAGGACTGCGCCGGGGTCTGCGGAGGAAACGCCTATTGCGCATCTTGCAGTGACACACGCACCTGTAATTCAAACCCTGCCCTTCCAAGTGGCTACAACATCGAGGGCAATACCGTACCCGACTGGTATTGCGGTGATGGGTCCTATTGTTTCAGAGAAATCGATAATCACGGTGTACTCGCCGATGAGTTCACCCCCTATGGGTTTGAATGTAAATCCGAGAGAACTTTAGAAAGTCTAGATGGGATCTTTGACCAATGCGGAACATGCCAAACGGACTGGAATCAAGCTTGCTTTAATGGCTGTAGCCCTGACCAAAATTGGGACAACTGCGGAAACTGCTGGAATAGTGAGCAAGCCGCACCAGTGTGTGTGCAAGATTGCTTTGGTCTTTGGGGTGGAGAAGCTTACATGTCAGAATGTAAGCAAGGTGAAACCTGCTCCACAACCGCAGGCACGCCCGTTTCATTCTCCCAGGCCTGCGTGGGCGGAAATACTGGCCTTTGGTATTACAAATTCTTATGCCGCGATAACCCATCACAAAACAGCTCAGATTGCATCAATGGCGCCTGCAGCAAATACTTCGACATGTGCGGAAGCTGCGGAAGCGATAGCACCGATGAGTGTAAGCAGGATTGTTTGGGCATATGGGGAGGCGAAGCCATTCAAGACCCTTGCGGCAATTGTTCGGGTGGAACCACCGGCATTGAGCCCTGTGACAAGGATTGTAACGGAGATTGGCGCGGCACGGCTTTGGTGGATGCCTGTGAAATATGTGCTGGCGGCAACACAGGCCGCGAGCCTTGTAAACAGGATTGTAGGGGTGTGTGGGGTGGATTGCACCAAATTCGAACCTGCACGATTGTGGACACCGGTACCACGCCCTCCCTTTGCATGCCTCAAAAGAAAATCCCAGTCGAAGAAACAACCTCCAACATCGATTGCACCGAAACAGAAATAACCAACGCCCCTACAGACAATAGCTATACATGCGAAGTTATATGCCCAGACCCATCGAGTGATTGCTTCTGGTGGAATTCCAACGGTGAGTGCGAATATAAGGCAGTCTGTCCTAACGGTGAGCAGATGGATTGTCGTGGTATCTGCGTCGTGGGTTCGCCGACTTATAATTTCGATGACTGCGATATTTGTGATGACGATGCTACAAATGACTGCCAATTGTAGTTGCCTTTGTGAAACCGGTAGGCCCTCCTGCTAAGCGACTAAGAGTTAGTGAGAAGAGTTTTACTGCGAAGTTACTAAGTTGCTAAGTACGCTGCTTATTTAGTGCTTCTTAGTGCTCTTAGTGCTTTCTACTAAGTACGCTGCTTATTTAGTGCTTTATTTAGTGCTTATTTAGTGCTTCTTAGTGCTCTTAGTGCTTTCTACTAAGTACGCTGCTTATTTAGTGCTTTTAGTGCTTCTAAGTACGCTGCTTATTTAGTGCTTTCTT
>JAYZAY010000059.1:0-110470 GCA_036339465.1 Myxococcota bacterium
CCCAGCGGATGGCAGCTGAGAGTGGCACCAAAGAGTATGGGCTCCTGAGCATCTTACTTCAGCGCAAATTTGCGGTGGAGAAGGCCTTTGACGTGCCCCCAGGTTCGTTTTTTCCGCCGCCTAGGGTAACGTCGGCGGTGGTGGTCTTGGACCGATGTCCCGAGGCCTGGAGCGGCGAGGAGGATGTAGCATTGGTTAAAGTCGCTCGGGCTTCATTTTCGCAGCGTCGCAAGAAACTTCGAAATTCACTGAAAGGTGGTTTGGGGATCAGTGCAGAGTGTTGCGACAAGCTTTTGCATGAAGCTGGCATCGATGGCTCGGTGCGAGCCGAGACCTTGGCACTGGACTCTTTCTTGATGCTTGGCCAGACTTGGATGAAATTGCGTCCTCAGCAAAAGGATTTACCTTCGCTCTAGCTTTCAGACTTTTCACCTTTGCCCCTGGTGTGGTAGCGGAAACGATGTCTCAGAAAAAACGTGGTCGTAAGATATCCCCAAAACGTTCTCAGGATCATTTTGGCAAGCGAGCCAAGCGAGAAGGTAAACCTGCTCGTTCCTATTACAAATTGGAAGAGATGGACGAGAAATTTCAGTTACTGAAGTCGGGAATGTCGGTTTTAGATCTGGGCTGTTCCCCTGGAGCATGGCTGATGTATGCTTACAAAAAAGTTGGGGAAAAGGGGCGGGTGATCGGCTACGATCTCAAACCGGTGGAGGTTGCTTTGCCGGCATATGCGCAAGCACGGATTGGTGACGTCTTTGAGGTGAATGATTTTGGGGTAGGCTCGGGATTTGATGTGGTCTTATCCGATATGGCCCCGGCGACCACGGGAAGTCGTGACGTGGACGGCTTACGCTCGGCGACTTTGGTGGAACGGGCGCTTTATTTGGCGGAGAAAAATCTCAAACCCGGGGGCCACTTTGTGGCTAAGTTATTGGAAAGTGGAGAAATCGAAGGATTAATGCGTTCTTTACGCGCGAAATTTACCAAGGTGTGCCGTGCGCGACCTAAGGCCACGCGACGGGAGTCTACGGAGGTATTTTTGGTCGCCATGGGCATGAAAAAATTGGGGGTTTCTGATGTGTCTTGAAAAACAGATCGTAACTCCTCGAAATCTTTCGGTATGGAAGGGCTTGAGTGACGGTGGATTGCTTGACAATCCCATATTCCTTTCATACAAGCGCCCTCCGCAGCTGATTAAAGGTGACTCTTTGATGACCTTAAGGGCAGCAGGTTTGTGTACCATCTCCCGACGTTTGAGGGTGAACGATGAAAACGAAAAGTTTCTCAAAGACAACAGTTGACCATGATTGGTTCATGGTTGATGCCGAAAATAAAGTATTGGGTCGATTGGCCACTGAAATCGCCATGGTTTTACGCGGTAAGCGTAAGCCCACTTTTACACCTCATGCAGATACCGGTGACTTTGTGGTCGTGGTGAATGCTGAGAAGGTAAAGCTTACCGGCCGTAAAGAAGAAAAGAAGACCTACTACTGGCATACCGGTTGGGTTGGCGGTATCAAGAGTGCGACAGTTGCGGAAGTTCGAGCGAAAAAGCCCGAAGAAATTATCAAGAAGGCGGTTTGGGGCATGCTTCCAAAAGGGCCTCTCGGTCGGGAAATGTTCAAAAAATTAAAGGTTTATGCGGGGGAGTCACATCCTCATGAAGCGCAGAAGCCCAAAGCATTGAGTCTATAAGGCGAGGATAGAAGAATGGCTGAAGAACTTACTCAGTGGTACGGTACTGGACGACGTAAATCGAGCACTGCGCGTGTTTATCTTCGACCCGGCTCAGGCAAGGTCATCGTCAACAAGCGTGATGTGAGAGACTACTTTGGGCGTGAAACGCTCAAGATGGTCATGATGCAACCCCTTGAGCTGGTCAACAAGGTCGAAGATTTCGATCTTTACATCAACGTTGCCGGTGGTGGCCTTTCTGGTCAAGCAGGTGCCATTCGGCATGGTCTTTCCAGGGCATTGTTGGATTGGGATGCTGATCTTCGTAACATGCTTAAGAAGGCTGGTTTTCTCCGACGAGACGCACGTAAAGTTGAGCGTAAGAAATACGGTCGACCTAAGGCTCGTAAGCGTTTCCAATTCAGCAAGCGATAATCACGCGTTTGTCCATATTGGTGGAATCGAAAAGGGCCCTTCATCGGGCCCTTTTTTTGTGCCATTCGGGCCATCCTTGACTTCCCCCCCCCCCTCCCCCCGAGATTCAATTCCCCCAAACACTTTGGGAGGAATTTTTCATGAAAGATCTGTGGCGAATTGGAATGATGGGAGTGGTGTTTACCTTGGGCTGCTTTACCGCCTCGGTGGTGCAGCAGATTGCGGTGCCTTCCCTCAAAGTGGGGTCGACGGCCACGAAGTGGGAGCAGACTTGTGTGAATTATGAGAGTCAAGGTTTGGAAACATCTGGAGCCTGGACTGGGAAGTTGGGTGATCCAACAATCAAGGGCTGGGTCGACGTGATTCAAGAGTGGGGGGCGCAGGGTTGGGAATTGGTTCAAACTGAAGCAGCTGGTGATGGGTATTTTGTGGTTTATGTGTGCTTTAAACGGCCCATGTAGTTCCAAAATATAGCTCATACGCCGCCTGACCGTCGCCTTAGCCTTCGGGTCGGAAAATCTTGGGGCGAGATAAAAGTGCGTCGGGTTTGATGTTGAGCATCGAAACCTCCTCCCCGAAGCCTTCGGCTTGGTGGAGGAGGCGAGGAACTTTGTCGAGGTTCTGGGGGCGGGCGCCCACAGCCAATCACCACGAAGTGGGGCTTGATTAAGGGGCTTCTTCGGGGGTGGGAGGGACGCAGTTATTGGGCCAATAGCCGTGCCTACAACGAATCATGGACATGGCGATGAGCCAGCGTCCTTCGCTACATTGTGCAGAAGTGCTGTAGATAGATCCGCCTTCGCCTCCCTGCGGGTCGCAGCAAGTGATTTTTCCATAGGGGCATCGTTGGTCGGATTCAAGTTCGCATGCCTCCCAAGGTTCAGGCTGTTGGTCTGGGCACTGAGTGACGGGGCGCTCGATTTCGGGTTCCGGCGTGGAGGTGCCGCCGCAGCCGCCTTCGGCGCCCGTAAGAACAAGCATGGAGGATAGGGCTAGGATGAGGATCTGAAGTTTTGGGGAAAGCATGGTGGATATCTCCTTGAAACACATTGGGCAGTTTTTAAGGCCGGCGGCCATTTAGCGCCGCTCTAGCATTTTGAGATGCACCTGGCCATCGCGGATTAGCTGAAGTGCAAGAATTCGCCGATTTTGAAGATGTGCATTTTTATTTGGGCGTAACCGAGAGACCTGAAACAATGGGCTTATGGGGCGGAAGTACGTCAGAATTTTAAGTCTTTTACGAAGTCGCTTTTGAACCGAGATTGTGCTTCGCGGCTTTTCCAGGAGATATCCCCAACTTCCGCTTGTGATTAGAGAATCGGGTATGGCCACCGGAAATGGCAAACGACGGGCCGGTCATATTGTTCGCAGCCTACAACAGGTTCAAATCGCTCTAGAAGGATGGAGGATATCACTCTCCTCAAAGAGTTCGCAGCAAGCGGTCGTGTGTCTCCAGGGCTTCGAAAAGGGCACGGTGGTGTGGGCGCCATGGGCCACGGTGCTGCTTGACCCACACGGTGCTTCAGGGGGCGAGCATTGCCGACGCTGCGATTAATCCAGGCTGATACGGGCGATAGGCTGGATGTTCATGTCCGGTGAGAGCTCCTGATAGGAAAGAACCGCCAGGTGTGGAAATTCCAATTCCACCAGTTTTCGGAAGTATCGCCGAATTTCCATCGTGGTGAGGATGACGGGATTTTGGGCGGTGGGGGGAAGGTTTCCAACTTCGCTACGAACTGCGGTGAGCATTTCCTGGGTAATTTCCGGTTCGAGGGCGAGGTAAGAGCCACTTTGGGTATGCTGGATGGAGCTTCGTACGGTTTCCTCGATTTGTGGGTCCAAGAGGTAAACCACCAAGGTGTTTCCTCCACGCGTAAACTTGTGGGAAATGTAGCGTTTCAACGCATTTCGCACATACTCCGTAAGCATGACGGTATCGCTTTCGACCTGTCCCCATTCGGCTAAGGCTTGGAGTACCGAACGAAAATCCCGAATGGAAATTTCTTCCTCCACCAACCTCCGCATGATGTCTGTGAGCTGGAAGAGAGAAACTGATTTAGGCAAGACTTCCTTGACCAAGGCGGGGAAGGCTTGTTCCAATTGGTCGACCATATTCTGAACTTCTTGAATACCCAGGAATTCCGCTGAATGCTTTCTCAGAATACTGGACACATGAAGGATCATATAACCGCCGGCATCCCAGGTGGTGAGCCCGGCTTGTTCGGCAATGGCTGAATACTCCTTGGGGATCCACGCGCATTCCGAGCCATTGGCGGGGTTTACCGCTTCCGCCCCTTCGATATTGAGGAGTGTCAGTCGGTCCACCGTATCGTTGACCAATACGCTGTCTAGGGACACATTCCCCGCTACCACCGGTACTTCGTTGATGAGAATAATATAGGCCCCGTCGGGTAAATCGCTTTCGTTGCCTCGAACTCGGATCCCAGGATATTTGATACCGAGTTCGTAGAAGAGTCCGTCCCTCATCATCGGGATCATTTCACCGAGGAATTTATTGCCCCCAGCGTCTTCAACCAAAGGAATCAAATTCCCCGCTACCTCTAGGGCGATTGGAGTCACCACCGGAAGCATCTGTTGGGCCTGGCCCTCCTGCTTCTTAGCGGATTGGATTTGTTTCTGCCTATTTTCCTCGCCGGCCGCTTGAATCTCGTTGGCAGGACCTTCATCTTCCATGGTTTCGCTGATGGTTTTGGAGCGGAGAAGTATATAGGCCAGCCCGCCGACTACGAGGGCCATGACAAAGAATGGCGCGGTGGGAAGTCCGGGGATGAGGCCGATGCCCAAAAGAAGGCTCGCTGAGATAGCGAATGCTTTTGGTTGTGCCAGAACTTGGGTGCTAATGTCCTTTCCAAGATTGCTGTCCTCGTCTTCGCCGGCAACCCGGGTGACTATCAGGCCGGCGCTCATGGAGCCCAGTAGGGCGGGAATTTGCGACACGAGTCCATCACCGATGGTCAGAATGCCATACCGTTGAATGGCTTCTCCAGCGGTGAAGTCCATCATGGTGACTCCGATAATGATGCCGGCGACAATGTTGATGCCGGTAATGATGAGTCCGGCGATACTATCGCCTTTGACGAATTTCATGGCTCCATCCATGGAACCAAATAGCTGGGATTCGCGCCCAAGGTCTGCCCGGCGCTTACGGGCTTCATCGAGGTCGAAGGCGCCGGCCCGAAGGTCGGCATCAATGGACATTTGTTTTCCGGGCATGGCATCCAGGGTAAATCGGGCCGCAACTTCGGCGACACGCTCGGAACCTTTGGCGATGACCATAAATTGAATCAAGGTTAGAATGAGAAAGATAACCGCCCCGACGACGAAATTACCTTTGACCACGAATTGCCCAAATGACCGGATGACTTCCCCGGCATCCGCTTGAAGAAGGATAAGTCGAGTACTCGATACGTTCAGCGCGAGTCGGTAGAGGGTGGTAATAAGAATAATGGTTGGGAAAGCGGCGAGTTTTAGAGGGCTCGAAATGTAGATGGCGATGAGCAGCATGGTGACTTGGATGGTAATATTGACCACGAGGAGTAGGTCCAAGATTACGGTCGGTAAGGGGATAATCATCATACCGATGATCATCACGACTCCGGCGGCTAAGAAGATGTCGGCATATCGTTTCGATAGCTCCGTAAAGTCTCCTTGAAGGAGTCCGCTCAATAACTGGCTCATGATTACTCCGCAGCAGGGTAGAGACTCATTTTCTCTGAACTACCAATTAATACGAAACAGTATTCGATGCCAGAGGCCTAAACTTTCTTAGGTGACTAAATCACTTTGAATAAAGGGCGAAGTGCTTACTGGAGTTTTGGCGTTCTTGATCGAGAGCTTATGCCATGCTAGCAAAAGTTATGGAATTTGTGTTGAAAGACAAATTGGAATTGGCTGAGGTTTGTGGATGAAGATTAGGTACGCTGGGGCGACACATGTGGGAATGAAGCGAACCCACAATGAGGACAATTTCTTCCTCCTAGCTGAAGAAAATGTCTATATCGTTGCGGATGGTATGGGAGGACACGCCTCCGGTGAGGTGGCATCGAAAGTTGCCGTCGAATCTCTAGCGGGTTTCTACCTGGATACAGCTAAGGACAATGAGGTCACGTGGCCGTTTCGGGAAGATAAATCTCTAAATTACGACCAAAATCGACTCTCCACTGGCATCAAACTGGCGAATCGACGAGTTCATGATTTAGCGCAATCCGAAGATAGGTATAGGGGAATGGGTACCACAATTGTGGGGGTATCGGTCTCTGAAAATGGTTTGTATATTGGCCATGTGGGCGATTCTCGGGCCTATGTGATTGTAGATGGTAAAATTGAACAGCTCACGGAAGACCATTCTCTTCTCAACGACTATCTTAAGGTCCATGAGCTCACGCCGGAGGAAATAGATAACTTTCCCCATAAGAATGTGATTGTTCGGGCACTGGGAATGAAAGCACTCGTGGAGGTCGATTTGCGTCGATGGGAGCCCCGCCCCGGACAAACCTATCTTGTGTGTTCAGATGGTCTTTCAGGAATGCTCACAGATGATGCGATTCTCGAGCTTTGTCTAGAATATGAGGAAGATCTCGAAAAATGCTGTGAAAGTCTGATTGCAAAAGCCAATGCCAATGGTGGCACTGACAACATTACTGTTGTACTCATTGGTTTGCGCTAGTTTTCGATAGCCTTTGGTTCAATTGCCCTAGAAATGACTGAAACTGAGCTGCGTTATGGCATCGTGGGTATAGCCGCATTTCTGAGCGCGGCAAAATCTTAGCTCACGTTATATCTAAACTAGAAACCATGGGGGTACCTATTTCTTTCGGTGATAAGCCATTCGGGTTGAAGGCCATGATGTTGTGGATTCATTCAGTTCTGGGTGAGGCGAAATCAGAGTGATGCTAAGGTTGGTGGGGATACTCTACTTCCATTAGAGTCAATCCATAGGCAGGCGCGGTAGATCCTGCAAATTCGCGTTTTCGATTTTTCAATGCAAGATCCATAGAAGAGACTTCCCTTTTTCCAAGACCAATTTCCACCAGCGTTCCGCTGATGATCCGGCACATGTGGCGACAAAAAGCGTTGGCGTAGAGTTTGATGGTGACGATTTCACCCAAGGGTATCCGGGAGGCTGTTTCTACTTGAATGGATTTAATGTGCCTGATGGCATGTTTTGCGTCGCAATGAACGCTTCGAAAGGCATTTAGGTCGTGTTCACCCACAAGTTTATTCGCAGCTTCTTGCATTAAGTCTAGATCGATATTTTCTAGAATCCACCAGCTCCGCTTCCGTTCTAAGGCGGCGGGTTGTGGTCCGCGGTAGATATTATACCAATATCTTTTCGCTAGGGAGTCGTGGCGGGCATTGAAGTCTTCGGGTACGGCATCGGATTGGTGGATGGTGATATCGTCGGGGAGGTAGTAGTTGAGGGCTCGACAAATCTGCCACGCTCCAATTTGACTGGTGGTTGAGAAATTGGCGACTTGCGCTCGGGCATGCACCCCGGCATCGGTTCGTCCCGCGACGAAAAGATTGACTTTTTCGTTTGTGGCTTTGAAGATTGCGGTTTCAATTTCTTCTTGGACGCTGGGCTGGTCTTTTTGTCTTTGCCATCCGTAGTACTGGGTACCTTGGTATTCTATGGTAAGTTTAATATTTTGGCTGGGTCTGGTCATCGAAAGTCGAATCCGAGTCCAAAGATATAGCGATTGCTTGAAAGGTCGATGCTTTTATTTTTGCCGAATTGATTGACCTGGCTGGTTTGAATCTCAAAAAAGAGGGAATTGGATAGCTGAACCATACCCGCTGAACCGGTCGGACCGAAAATGGTGTCAAGATTCAAGGACACGCCTAAGTTAGCATGATAGCCTAAAACCCCCCCTTGTCCCAGTTGAGTGGATCCGTCGGTTTGGGGAAATGTATCAACGTATCCGGCGGTTTTGCTCCACCACAGGTAATAGTCCATTCCTAATTTGGTATACAGATGCACGGGAAATCCGAACTCTCTTTCGAGATAATCGAAACGATAAATGAAATCGACACTGATGGGTACGACCGTGAAGCTCGTCGGCGTGGCGCCTTTTTCTGAATTCGCCGCTCTTGTATTTCCTCGTTCACAGGTCACGATCTGCTGGCTTTGGCTGTCTCTGCATTGTCGAGTTTGTCCACCGATAGTCCAATAACCCAGTTCAAAACCTACGCCCAAAAGCCCATAAAACCGATGGAAAAACCAATTTTCGCTCAGGGACACCATGACGGGATTATTCCCGAATGGACGACTCTCTTCATAGCTGTGGTAAATCAGGTCGTAGAAATCACGATTTTCTTGGGTGCCAGAGATGGTTGGATTGTAGGGAGAGAATCGGATTTCAAATCGACTCGTTGGATGGTCGTTGGCACCTGCTTCGGAAGCGGATGGTGTCATTGAGATCAGCGTGAGTAAGAGGAGTGGAATAAGGAATGAGTGATTCGGTAAGCGTCTCCTCATGCAGACAAAGGTCAAACCCATGATGATGAATAAAACCCAATAGTTGGAAGGGGGTAATTGTCCGCAATAACCGGTTTCTAATTCACCGGGGTAGCATTCGCCAAAATCACATTCATCCGTTGGTTTAAAAGAAACAACATCGGAGTAGGAACTTGCATTACCGGCATGGTCAACGGCCCTGAGGCAAGCGAGATAATCTGTTCCGTTTTGGAGATTGGATACACGGATGGTCTGGGTCGATACCGATTCAGTCGTGGCATATTCAACCATGGGCGAGTTTACGTTAATCCATGTCGAGCAATCTTCTTGATCGGATTCACTGTCGGCGGCAACAACGAGCACCTCCCATTTTTGGAGATCGTATTCGTCATTGACGATACTGACACTCAATGAGACACCCCCATCGAAGCTACTGGTACTCACCGATGGTTTTGCTGGAGCATTCGAATCAAATTCAAACTTAATGTAACCATTGGGCTCGGTTGTTGGTTCAATGATGATTTGTGAAGATGTGTCGTTATTTAAGACGGCGTTTACGCTCGTAATACTGTTGAAACCGAAACAAAGGTAGAGAGACTTTTGGCTGAGAGAGGAATCTTCAGCGCAAACATCATTCGAGTTATTATGATACGCGGCCATGCGGTCTAGCACGGTTTGAACCGTAAAAGCGACTGAACTACTTCTAATGTCGTCTGATAGATCAGTGGGGAAGGTTAGTTTCGTATCGGTTGCCGAAAAAGGGGGGTCGTCGGCTGTGAGTGATTTTTGATGGATTAATAGGTCTAGTTTGTTTTCATCGTTTGTATCCGATTTTTCGGGGATCTGCTTACAGTCAGTGGAACTGGACGCCCAATGCACATAGAGATCAACAGGTTGGGTGAGTGTGACCAAGGTGTTGGAGTTGTCTATGGCAATGTCGACCGAGATAGCGCTGCCGCTATTGGCTTCGTCGCAGGAGGTCTTCGACAGATGGCTAAAGCTTGTGTAGTCCCAGGTGATGTCGATGCCCACTTCTTGGGTGACGTCCCTCTCGGTCACATTGACGAGCATTGCGACCAGATAAATAGATACTAACATCCGCAGGATCCTTTGGAGGAGGGGTGTGAAAACTCTTTAGGCATACCCTATAAGCAATGAAGCAGGGAATAAAAAATTCATTTAAGAAAGATAGTCTCGGGCCAAGATTTCGGCAATTTGAACTGCGTTTGATGCTGCGCCCTTCCTTAAATTATCGGCAACGCACCAAAATGCGATCCCATTTTCACAGGATGGGTCATTTCGAATTCTGCCTACAGCCGTGGCATCGGATCCATTCAGAGCGGTTTGGGTTGGGTAAATGTTTTCTGCGGGTACGTCCTGGAGAAAAATACCCGGTGCTTCTCGCAGAATCTTTTTTGCATCGTCGGCGCTAAGAGGGGTCTTGAATTCGGATGAAATCGATTCGGCATGGCCATTGAATACCGGTACGCGAACGCACGTGGCGCATATTTTAAGCTCGGGTAGATGCATGATCTTCCGAGTTTCGAGGATCATTTTCCATTCTTCTTTGGTAAAGTCGTCATCTGCAAAAACATCGATATGGGGAATGCAATTGAAAGCGATTTGTTTGCTGAATAGTTTCGGTTCGATGTCTTTGCCCGCAAAGAGTAGCGGAACCTGGGAGCTCAGCTCTTCCATCGCTTCTTTACCTGCTCCACTAACTGCTTGATATGTAGACACAACCACTCTTTTGAGTCCGGCCTTGTCGTGGAGAGGCTTTAGGGCCACGACCATTTGGATGGTCGAACAATTGGGGTTTGCGATGATACCTCGGTTTTTGTGGTTGGCGATATCTTCGGGGTTGACCTCGGGAACCACCAAGGGGATTTCCGGGTCCATCCGCCAGGCAGAGCTGTTGTCGATGACGATAGCGCCCGCGTTTGCAGCCTTTGGGCCGAGGTCCCTGGCCACGGAAGCGCCCGCCGAGAAAAGTGCGATATCAATGCCTTTAAAGGCTTCTGGAGTGGCGATTTCTACGGGAATAGCTCGATCTCCAAAATCCAGCTTCTGACCTGCGGACCGCTCGGAAGCGAGGAGCTTAAGTTCCCCAATTGGAAATCCTCTCTCTTCGAGGACTGTCAATATTTCCCGGCCCACAAGGCCAGTGGCACCTACAATTGCAATTCGAAATTCCTTCTTCATAGAACTTTCGTGCAGTAATGAACCGGTAAGGTCAATGGGAAAGCCGAATTTTCCATGGACTTGTTTCCTCTCCGTTTTTCTATTCAATCGTTGACGGGTTGGTCGTGCCGGACTAAGTCTTGGTACGAGTTGTTCTGGCTGGACGAAAGTGGTTTGGGATTCGAAAAGTGTTGATTAGTCTGGGGCTTGGGGATGCGAAGAATACGAAATCTGTTCTCTATTATTTTATTGCTCTCACAGTGTTACGGCTGTGCCAAATCTACTCTGGCTGAAGTCGTTTGCCAGCCAGGGGTATTGAAATGTGAAGACGAGGGGGTGAAGCAGTGTAATATCGATGGTTCGGCTTGGATGCCTGGGGTGTGTGATGAAGGGTATGTCTGTGTCGAAAATGGTGATTGTGACGATGACCCAACGTGTGGAGATGCCTGCGAACCCAAGGTTTGTGAGCCAGAGCAGTTGGTGTGTGGGGACAATCAAGTTTACGTCTATGAATGCGACGAATCGGGCACCAGAATGTGCTATTCCCATAGCTGTTCGAACGAAGGGCAAGACGGGGTTTGTTTCAATGGCGAATGCGTGAGTGTTTGTTCGCCGGTTCAAAAAGAGTATTATGGATGTGAATTTTATGCGGTGGATCTAGATAATGCGGACGTACCGTGCGGTAGTGATATTTTTGGGAACACAAGATATTGTGATGCATCGAACAGCCAGTTTGCGGTGGTTTTATCTAACCCCGAAGTCGCCAAGTCAGCTTACGTTTTGATTTCCACGGACGTTTTTAAGGAACCGACCTTAGGAACTGACGAGTGCGGGCAGCCGGTGTCGCCCGATGGTTTTGTTGATGCTTCCGTTATCCCACCCCAAGGGATTCAGATTTTTGAGTTGCCGGCTCGCAATGTCAACGGCACCACGAAAGCCAAATTGGCCTATCGAGTTGTTTCAAATATTCCCATCAGTGCCTATCAATTCAATCCCCTAGAGAATGTGGATGTTTTTTCTAACGATGCATCACTCTTACTTCCCACGACCACGGCAGGAATGGATTTCTGGGTCATGAGTAGGGAACAAACTTTCGATGAGCTCAAGGCCTATTTCACAGTGGTTGGTGTTGATCCTGTACCCGCGAATATAAAAGTTACGGTAACCACCCGAACCCTTCCGGGAAACGGTATTCCGTCTTTGAAGCCCGGAGAAACCTATGAAACCTCGTTGGCCCAATTTGAGGTTTTGAATATTGAATCTAACTTTATAGGGGGTGATTTTACAGGCTCACGTGTTATATCGGATCGGGGAGTCTTGGTGTATGCAGGAAGTGAAGCAGCAAATACACCGAATACTTCGCGGTGTGATGTGGTCAATCAGCATTGCGAGAATGATCCAAGCATTGCGTGCAATACGCCAGAGCAGAAGCCACCAGCATGTACTACAGATCCAACCCTGTCTATTTGTTCGCCCCACATACCGTGCTCTGTGACCAGCCTTATTACCTGCTGTGCTGACCATTTAGAGCAACAGCTCTTTCCTGTCACCAATTGGGATCGGGAATATTTGGCCGTAAGAAGTCAGCCTCGCGGGCAGGAACTGGATGCGTGGCGCATCATGGCTTCGCAGGATGGTACTGTGGTTCGAACCGGCGATTTAGCTGTCGATGGGGAAACCTCGGTGGTGGAGGCGGGTCATGGAGGCACAGATGATCCTGTGAATAGTCAGCGTTTATTGAATGCTGGAGAATGGTTCGAATTCGAGGCCAACGCGGATTTTTTGATTAAGGCGACCAAGCCAATCATGGTGGGACAATTTCTGGCGGCCGAGCAGGCGCCCGGCCCAGGTCGTGGGGAAGGTGATGCCGGAATCGGTGATCCGGCTTTTATTCTCTCGGTACCTAAGAGGCAGTTTCGCAAGGATTATATCTTTTTGGCGCCGAACAAGTACGAAGAAGATTATGTTTCTATTGCTCTTCGCCACGGCACTTTGGCTTTATTGGATGGTCTTTCCGTGTTTGAAAGTTCCGCATTCAAGACTGCTGAGATTGTTGGGGCGCCGGGGTGGCTTGCGGTTCGAGGGCCTGTGGCCGATGGGTTTCATACCCTGTCTTGCTCAGAAGCGTGTAGTGTTATGGTGCATGGGTACGATAGTTACGTTTCATATGGTTATCCTGGTGGCTTGAATTTACTTGATTGATCTAACTTGATCTAACTTGATCTAACTTGATCTAACTTGATGATCTAGCGCGGTCTTCGCCCAGAAGTGTCTTATTTTGATCGCGTTATTTTTGACCAGGAAAATCACCGTGTTAGATCCATAAGGTACGGATCGATTTCTATATGATGCGAGATTATCTAAAACCCAAAATGGCTAAGCCGGCAGTTAAAAGACCATCCTCGTTTCTCGTGACGGTGGGTTGTTTGATTCTAATTAATGTGGCGGTCATTCTTTATCATGGAGATCCAAGTACTAAGCTTGGCATTCTAAGTCCCACCACCAAATCGAAATTGCTCAGCGTAGATCCAACGACTAAGACTTCCGTGACTTTGAAGCGTGAGTCCAATAATGACATTTTGCCCCCCAGCAGTCTGGCTAAGGAAAGCCCAGAGAAGGAAGTCGTGAGTTCAGTCAGGGAAGCAGCGTCATCGAAGAAAGCGGTGGGTGTATTGGTTAGAGAAGAGGTTCCGGGGAAAACGGTGGAACCACCGGCTAGAGCTGAGCCCCTGAGGGAAGTGGTGGCCTTTCGTAGTGAGGCGGAGCATCAACAAGAGAAGGTTGTGACTTTACCAGCAGGAGATCGCGCTGAAAGTGTTAGAGGCGAGAGCACTGCCTTTAGGGCACTTTCTCGGCTGAAAGAAAGGTTGATTCAGGAAATTCCTGCCCCGCAGGGGGGCCGGCCTGACTTCATTCTTCGTCAGGAAGAGGGTCAGTCTCCGACGCGGGTCTTAGTGAAAGCGGGAATTTCGGGGAGTTTGACCCATCTTTTGCTCCAAAAATTCGCAGATCACATAAATTTTCACCGTTTGATGCCCGGAACAGCGTATAATTTTTGGTTTGATGGCGCGGAGAGGTTACAATGTATAGAGATATGGCCCATGGCAAAGCGCGGTGTACGGGCCCAGCTCAGGGGGGATAATTGGAGCCTTCAGGTAATAGGGGAACAATACGTGGTTCATGATCCGAAGGATCGAGTTCGTCCTTTTGAAGTTGGGCGAGCGAGTAATTTTGCGAATTTGAGCGTGGCGCTCTCATCCCCATGAGCATTGTGAACGGTTATCTTGAATAAATGTATCATTTAGACAAATTCGTTGAGTCCATACAGGATGCTGGTTGGAAAAGTTCTTTCAAAGGGATTTTCTTTCCCGTCTCCATGGTTGTTTTCTTGGTTTTATCGCCAAAGATCGCAGTGGCTGAGTCTCCCGTCGACGTCATCCTTGAGTCCATGTCCCAAGAGGAAAAGGTGGGCCAACTCATGATGATTGGCTTTCCGGGAAAAGAGCTAAATCGTCACGCTCTTAAGTGGGTAGGGGAACGCCGGGTTGGCGGGGTCGCTCTATTTGGTCGTAATATCAAGAATTCAACCCAAGTTCGACGTTATACCCGTCAATTACAAGGGCTCGCGGAGAAATCGGGTGTTCCTATTTTTATTTCACTCGACCAAGAGGGCGGAAATGTCGTCCGAATTAGGCATGGTGCGGCAGTTCTTCCCGGGAATATGGCGCTTGGAGCGACGCGTTCGCCAACACTCGCCTATGTGGCTGGGCAAGTTGTTGGCAATGATCTTCGACGGTTGGGTTTCAATATGAACCTTGCTCCCGTACTCGATGTCAATTCTAACCCCAGAAACCCTGTGATTGGTATTCGATCTTTTGGAGAGAGTCCCCAACTTGTCTCTCTCTTGGGGACTTGGATGGTACGTGGCTTACAAGATATGGGCGTTGTGCCTGTGGCCAAGCATTTTCCTGGGCATGGCGATACCTGTGATGATTCGCATTTTGCTTTACCTTCGATTCGAGCCGATGCAACAAGACTGAGAGAGGTGGAGTTGGTTCCGTTTCAGCAGGCGATTGATGCGGGATTGGATGCGTTGATGACGGCTCATATTGCGCTTCCTAAGTATGCGGAAAAGCCTGATATCCCTGCGACTCTTTCTCGCCGACTTTTGACCGATGAGTTGAGGCATAAAATGGGTTTCGATGGTGTGGTCATCACAGATGGACTTGAAATGCAGGGTATCGTGGAGTCTTACGGGAGCGGTGAGGCAGCCGTTCGTGCGATTCAAGCGGGCGCAGATATGGCCATGGTTCTTTGGACGAGTCATCGTCGTGAAGAGGTTTATCGACACTTACTGAGGGCGGTGAGAAAGGGGGAGATTTCTGGAGATCGCTTGGATCTTTCGGTTAGGCGGATATTGATGGTGAAATATCGTAGAGGGCTCTTTCATCAATGGGCTGAGGAGCGAAAGCCGATAGAAAAAGAAGACTCGTTGGTTCATGATGCTGTGGTGCAGCGGATTGCCGATGAATCCGTAACCTTGGTCAGAAATTACGCGGATTTGATTCCTGTCAAACCGGAGCGGTTTGGGAAGATCGATGTTGTGGGTCCGAGAGGAGTTTTCCTCAATACACTCAGTAAGGCAGGCCAATATTCGATTCACCGAATTCCGTCGCTTCCGAGCTATCGTAAGGCCCGTTGGTGGGCGCAGCGATTGGCTGAAGAGCTGAGGCATACGGAGTTATTGATTTTTGCGATTGCGAATACAAATCAGCTCAAAATTTTGCGAGAGTTGACAAAGCTTCTGCCCTTTCAGCTGGTGATAGGGGTCAGCTTAGGTTCACCCTACTTAATCGAGAATATCCCGGAGGTTGATGCTTTTTTATGCTCGTATAGTTACCAAGCAACAAGCCAGAGAGCGGCGGCCAATGTCCTTTTGGGGAAAGTGGTGCCTAATGGCCGGCTACCGGTGTCGATTCCGGGGATGTTTCCTTATGGCCACCGTGCTCCGACGGTAGCAAATTCTTCTTGGGAGTTTTCGTGGATTTCTCCTGTCGATGATTCGACGGAAACAGTTTTTGTAGGTAACCAATAAATCCAGCGAGTAGCTGATGTTCGGTAAATTTTATCGAGGATTGGGGAATATTATCGAGGATGGTTTGAAGTCCGTCTCCGCCGGTAGCGAGATAGTCATTGGTCGCCACCAGGTAGAGGCGTGTTGGTTGCAGGAGACTGGAGTCGGGATGAACGATATGAATTTTCCCGAGCTCTTTTTTTAAGGAGACCCCAGCTACGTAGGGCAATTTGTATTTCCGTTTGTATAAGGTGTCCACCATCGCTTGGAGTTGGGCTCCAGTAAGGGCCATTGTCACGACGGTATTGTCGAAGGGGAGTGTTTGGTACGCTTCGCCGTAGGTGAGTGCTCCTTTACTTAGGTCGCGTCTGACTCCGCCACGATTTTGAAGCGCAATATCAGCATTCACGGATTGTCGTATCGATTCTGCGACAATAGATCCAAGATTCTCTTCATTGGCTTTACTTTGCCTGCTTAAGTCTTTGGTGAGTTCGATGCCGATCAATGATGAAGACCGCTGGTTGGCTTGGACAATAAAAGGTTTCATTTGTTTGAAGAGTTCTGAGTTGATGGAAATGTTCTTGCCTAGAAATGTTGCAGGGATAACCAGACTCGGCTGTTTACTGGATTGGCATGTGCCGTTCTCCCATGTGTCGATACAGGTTAGTTGCGGCGTGCTAATTTCTGAGTTTTCTTTGTCGAGTCCGCCGTTTGGTCCAATGCATGCCTTCATCCAGACGATGTGTTTTGCTTTGGAGCTGGATTGGAGAGTTGCGACTCCTTTGAGCCAGTGGGCGACCAGTTTATGGGTATGACCGCCCAATGCAATGTCGATGGTTTTTGGGGGAAGTTGGTTAAGAATACTTTGGAGTTCGCTATTTTCGTCGCATTTTGACGTGTCTTCGGCGTTTGTGTATTTGCCACAGTTTGTGCCTATATGGCCAATGATGATGACGAGTTCCGCGCCTTGGGCTCGGAGTTTTTGGGCTTCTTTAATGATAGCTACAACAGGGCTCGGGAAATTGAGTCCAACAACATTTGCACGTTTGGTTGTGGTGGCTGTTGATTGTGTTGAGGCGCCAATAATTCCAACACGGATGCCCTCGATATTTACGAGTTTGCTGGGTCTTACATTTTTCCATTTCACCAATTTACCGGTTGTGTCATCCATGACGTTTACACTCAGGAATGGAAAATTTGCCTCCCCGATTCGGTCTTTGATGGTGCCGAAAATATCCGCGGTATCTCCGCTCAGGCGCGGGCCAAAGTCGAATTCATGATTTCCAATGGCCGCAGCATGAAACCCCAAAGTATTTAGTCCCTCAATCATGGCCCGTCCGCGGGATTCGTTGGACATGAGGGTTCCGTGGTAAATATCACCGGCATCGACTAGTAGAACTCTATTATTAAATTCACTACGAAGAATATCTATATAGCCCGACAATGCCAGTAGGCCTCCTCGACGTAGAATCGCTTGCCCACCTCTGATTTTGGTGGGCTCAATGTGACCATGTAGATCGCTGGTTCCAACGATTGCCAGACACCTCTTAGGGCCGGTTGTTTCACCTGCTTGCCTTGGGGGAGGAACCGTTTTCGATTTTGGCTGTGGTGCCGTTTCTTTAGAGGGAGGCGGCGGTGGAGAAGAAGTGCCGATTTTGGTCGTCGAGGAATCTTTCGTGGGAGATTCAGTTTGGCTGTCTACTGGGGTGGTTAGCAGGAGGCCTAGAAAAACTATTTTACAGAGCATGATGGGATCCTGTCATGTCAATAATTGTGGTTCAAGTCCACATTGATTTGCCATGCAGGCTAACGTCTTGAGTCATAAGTTGAGTGGAAATTATATTGATTAAGACTGGATAATTGCGAAAGCAGAGGATGTAGGTCTTTGTAGGGAGTCTCCCTCTATTTCGACCTATTTTGAGACGCTTGCCGAAAATGTTTTGGTGAGTATGATCAACATGTTGTCTTTTTTGAGTTTAATAAGTCTTTGTTATTTCAACATATTAGAGAATATTAGGACATGAAGCGACCATTGTAACGATTTTGAACTAAAATTAGTTTTGACAGTCAGATTTGCTAAAGATAAACTCCAGAATGCCGTAATTATTAAAATTTTTGATGTTGATAACTTTAGGGGAAGAGGGGATATCAATGGATTGGAGCCAGTTTGATCCGGACAGCGCAATAAGAGAACGCTATCTGGATATAGATGAGATAACAGAAGACGTTCGAGACACCATTGAGTTAAGTGGATGGGACTTGGATGAGTTTGTAAATGTTTACGACATTTCGTGGGTTTATCATGAAAATGGTCTTGAGGGTGTGGTTTTGACGTATCCTGAGATTCGCAGTGCCGTGGACAATAAAATTGTGAGTGACGTAAGTCTACTACGGACTTATCGTGATATTAAGGCGCAAAAGCAGTGCATCGATTTGATGCGCCAGAAAGCCCTACTGTCGAAATCTAATATCACCATTAAATTCCTGAAACAGCTTCATGGCATTCTACTGCATCACGGGGAAATGTCGGGCCAGTACCGGAAAGATATTCCGATTCATAGAACCTACTTTCACGAGATAGCTCACCCAGACCAAATTGAGACACGATTAAAGAGTGTATTGGATTACCTCAATGCGCCGGTTGGCCGGGACACTCACCAAGTGGAATTTGCAGCCAATGTACATCATCGGTTTATGAGGGTGTTTCCGTTCTCAAAATTTAGTGGGATTATCGGTCGGTTACTCTTGAATTATGTGTTGGATAGAATGCGTTATTTTCCTGCGGTGATTCATGCAACCGATAGGCAGAAGTACTATGAAGCACTCAGAGGTGAGGAGAGTGGATTTCGCGACTTTCTATGTGATACTTTAGAGAACGGGCTAGACAATACTGTCAAGTTTTTTCGCCAGCAGAAAGCTTCGGCCGCGCGACAGGCTTAGGGCGTTTCAGCTTTAATGCTTGGTTAGCCGGGGCCTATATTCTAGCTATGCCTATCCCATATTTTGTCCTTGAATTACAGACAGGTTCCACCCTCTAAATGATAGCCCCTGGGGGCATCTTTTTGAATTAGGTATTTACAGATTCCAAGGGGATGTGCTACGTCTCACTCCTATGGACTTCAATGAAAATGCCCGAAATTATTGAGGATTGTTGCTCCACCTGAACATGCTGGAGGAATCAGGTAATACTATGTCACTGAATACTTCATTATCGGCGGAGGGGGATGGTTTCCCTAAGCCCGGAGACTTCCTGTTAAAGGATGGTGTTAGGGTTGAGGTTTTTGCCCGAGCTCAATTGCCGACCCGCTTTGGTGATTTTGAGGTTTTCATATTCAAGAACAATTTGGACGCTAAGGAACATTTGGCGGTTGTGACAAGGGGTGGGGTCGGTGGGGATGGGGATTTGCCCGTAAGAGTTCATTCGGAGTGCCTTACAGGGGATGTTCTGGGTTCATTAAGATGCGACTGTCGTGACCAGCTCGAAATTGCTTTGAGGATGCTGGGGCGTGAACCAAAGGCGATGCTGATTTATATGAGGCAGGAGGGGCGCGGGATTGGTTTGGGCAATAAGATTCGGGCTTATGCTTTGCAGCAAGAGGGCTTGGATACGGTGCAAGCCAATGAGCATTTGGGGTTTGATGATGACCTTAGGGATTATCGGGTTTCGGCACTGATGATTCAACTGTTTGGACCGAGGTCCATTCATTTAGCGACCAATAACCCAAGCAAAATAAGTGGCTTAAGAGAATTTGGTGTCAATATAACCGCCCGGATCCCCGTCTTGACTGATGTGAATCCACATAACACAGATTATCTTTGCACAAAGGCCCGTAAATCTGGCCATATTCTTCCCTTCTAGGTTTCCCATGACTGAATATCTCGACTTCAATGCAGGTAGCCCAATTGGTCAGGAAGCGTGGCAGGCCTACCGAGAGGGGTGTCGCTTTATTGCCAATCCATCCTCACCCCATGAGCTGGCGAAAAATGGCAGAGAAGTCCTAGAGCGTTGTCGGCGGGAATTGGCGGATTGGTTTGGAGTGGGTCCCGATTGGGTCACTTTCACCAGTGGGGGCACTGAAGCCAATGCGCTGCTTCTTTTGGGGTTTCCATGGTGTGAGGGAGATGTTGTCCTCAGTTCTTCACTGGAGCATCCAGCCGTGCTCAAGAACCTAGAATATCTCGATTCACAAGGCCAAATTGAATTGGGTCGGTTGCCGATAGACGTACATGGACGGGTATTGGTAGAGGCTGTTGAAGCCGAAGTGAGAAAGAGGCCGGTCAGAATGATTTCGGTCATGGGGGCGCAGAATGAGACAGGTGTTATCCAACCAATTTCAGAGATAGCCAAATTGTGCGCAGATCACGGTGTGATTTTTCACAGTGATACGATTCAACTGTGCGGGAAATATGATTTTAGATCGCTTTTGGATGGGGTCGATGCTTGGACCATGGCGGCGCATAAATTTGGTGCAGTGGCGGGTGTAGGGGTCCTTTTTTCGCGGCCAGGCTTAGGTCTAGAGGCTTTACTGGGTGGAGGCGGGCAAGAAAACGGCCTTAGGTCGTCAACTCAAAATGTTCCAGGTATTATGTCCCTTGCTCGGGCCTTTAGAGCTGCCAACGACCATTTGGGGCAGTGGAATGAAATTGCGCTTCAGCGGGATCAAATGGAAGAGGCATTGAGGGAGAGGCTCGAAGGAATTGAGATCATTGGTTCTGAAGTTGACCGTTTAGCCAATACTTCCATGTTTCGGGCGAAGGGCTGCCCGGGAGACGGGCTTATGATGTTTCTCGATGTTGAGGGGTATGAGATTGCTACAGGTAGTGCCTGTAGTTCGGGGTCAATATCTCCCTCGGAAGCACTGTTGGCGATGGGATATTCGGAAGCAGATGCTAGAGAGTTTGTTCGTATTTCATTTGGCCCTCAGCTGGTTTCAATGGAGGGTCTAATTCAGAAAATTGTGGAGGGTGTTACTTTAGCTAGAGCTTAGCCGCCCTTTTATTTTTTCACGGGGCTTGCCACGATGATGACCCTGCCTTCACGTTCTTGAATTGAGAATGAAACTTGGTTGCATTGAAATTTGTCTTGGACTTCTTTTTTCTTTTTCAAAAGTGCCGAAGCGAACGAATCTCGATTGATTGCTTTACCTGTATTTTTTTTACTCAGCTGATTGAACTCGGCCAAAAGGCTATCCACGCTTTTTTCGCTTTTTTCGCTTTTTTCGCTTTTTTCGGGGGCGGAGACCATAGGCGCTCTATCTTTTGACTTGGGTGGCTTGTGGTAGGTTCCTTCTTCTATTTGGCGTACGGTTCGTTCCCAGCGGGCTTCATAAGTCGCGAATTGTGCTCTTAAGCTCTGTAGCAGGAACTTCTCTGCAGTATTACTGATGCGTGTGGCACTCAATTCCCGAAGCTTACGTTTGAATACGTCCCTTTCTCTTAATGGGGCACGTCTCTCTTGTCCTGAAAAGTAGAGTTCAAATATCTTTTTTAGCTCCTGAAGTTCGGCGTGGAGTTGTTGATGTGTTTGTTTGAATGAACTCATTTCATGAAGAGTGTACTGAAGTCAGTACTTCTAGTCACGGCTCTTTTGAGCGTATGCCTAAGGGCGATGACGGTTTTTCTTTGTCGGGTTCTTGAGTCGCAAGAACATTTCCGAGGTTGTCTTGAACTTGCCAAATATCCTGTATGGATCGCCGGTAGTTGTTCACCAAGAACGAAAAAAGAAACGGTCGGTTTTTGTGGTCAAAAACAATCCCCGAAAGCGCGCTAGCGATCTTAAGTGTTCCGGTTTTTCCTCGAAGTCGTTTGTTGGCGCGGCCTTCTTCCATTCTGGTGGAGAGTGTTCCGTTTTGTCCGGCAATGGAAAGTGATGCTAGGTATTCTGTTTTCAGTTCTGGTTTCTTGAGCATAAATTGGAGCAACCTGGTTACTTGTCGTGTTGAGACCCGATTGACATCGTGAAGGCCGCTTGCATTTTCGATGCTAAATGTGGTGGTGATCCCAACTTCTTTTGTTAAGAAGTCATGGATGGACTTTTTGCCCTTGTCCCAAGTTCCTGGAATGCCATAGCGAATTGCTCCGACGGCCCTTGCCAGTTGAGATGCCATGAAATTGTTGGAGTATTGATTCACCTTCGTGATGAGTTCCGCGAGTCTGGGGGATTCCATTTCTACGAGGATTGGCACGGCTTCTGGCCGATGCCCGACTTTGACATTTCCATGAACTCTGACCCCGGTTTGCGTCAATAAATCCTTCAAAACAGCCCCCGCATGTAAGGCGCTGTGAGGGATTCTACGCCAGTAGCCTAGGGGACCGTCAGCGACATTCAGTTTACCGCTCACCACGACGGTGGCTTTATCTCCAGTGGGCACGATGTCGACCTTTAGATTGGTTGATTCGCTGTCCTGTGTGAGGATTTCACCCTGGATATTCAAGTAGGAGCTGGTTGGTTCGATTTCGATCGTGGCAGGCTCATTGAGTTTCGTTGCAGGGCGAATGTGTACGTGTACTGCGTTGAAGCCGACGCTTACGGCACCAGCGGGGGACATATAGGCATTGGAGGTGAGGTCTTGTTCTACACCTGAAGCGTGCATGGGCCCACTAAAATAGGAGTTATCGACATAGATGTCGCCCTTAATTTCCCGAACACCAAGATATCGCAGACGGTTGGCAAGATACCAAATCCGTTCTGGGACAAGCCAGGGGTCGCCATCACTTTGGAGGTAGATGTCACTTTCGATGGTATTTCCGTTGGGTGGCGAACCGAAAATTCGAGTCATGAATCGATATTCGCTTCCCAGGTAAAAGAGGGCTGCAGCGGTGGTGAATAGTTTGATGGTGGAGGCGGGGATCAAACTCTCATCGGGATTGTGGCTGTACAGAACCTTATCTTTTTCAAAATCGAGAACATGAAGTGATACGTTGGCACCTTCCAAGAATGGATGATTTACGATGTTTTCTAGCTCATGATGAATTGGATGGACCGAAACTGGCTTATTAGCGGAGTCTGTAGGTGAAGTTGCAAACAGTCCAATACTGAGAATGAAGGTATTAAGCATGCCGGATATGCTACTCGAAACAATTACTCTTGGCTACTCTTCGTGGTGTGAACCTTACCACCGTCCTTTAACGGCAGCGCGACTCATCTTTCCCCCAACGGGTGTTTGCTGGTATTGCTTAGGCGGATTTTCCAGATGAAATTGATACCATTGCTCCTTATATGCTTTCATCTTGATCTTTTTACCGTTTTGCAAAGACGTGAGAGATTCCTTAACCTTAGGGTCATCTTTGGTGGGCTTGAGAGCTCTCACTAGAAGCGCTTGTGCTTTATCTTGTTCTCCGATCTGGCAGAGAAGGTAAGCGTACAAATTCCAGACGAGACTTTGTTTCTTGGCTTTTTTCGTGAGAACTTCAAAGGTTTTCTTCATTTCATCATGGTTCTTTTTCTTGTAATGAATGACGCCGAGCATGGCGCCACCCATCCAATGACCGAAACCGAGAGAGCGTTCGAGGTAGGGTACGGCTTGATTGTATTGTTTTTGGAGGAAGTAGAGGACGCCGATTTGTGAGTCGATCTGTGAGTCGATTCCGAATTGGTCCCTGCCCAAAGGTCGGGCCGCTTCCATTTGTTGAATGGCTAGGTCAAATCTCGGTGGTGCTTTTTGGAGGTACTGCATGGAGTCGGTAAAGGTGGACTCTGCTTTCTTGAAGGTGCCTCTCGCCAGAATAAAATAGGTGATCATGACTCCTAAGACCCCAGGTACCACGGATTCACTGAGACTTAGAAGCTCAGGTAAATAGAGCACTAGACAAACTAGAATTCCAACCACGAGCGCTTTTATTAGATTTCGCATAACTTACTCCCAGCTGCGGCCCATAGCAGCGGTATATCAGCAAGTAAAGTTAGGCTGCTATCTCTTGACGCAGGTTCGATGACTGGAGAAGATCTTCTTTGATAGCTAAAATTACTGGGGTTATTCACTAGATCCGAATATAGACATGTAAGGGTAGAATGATGCCGGGCTCTTTCGAAAATTGGCAGATGCGCTGGATATCATTAAAGTCTAGGCGGGTTCCGGCGGTGGCAAGCGTGACTCCGTGAAGGGTATCAACAGGTGTTTTAACCAACATGCCTGTGCAGAGTTCTTCTGGTGTTACTGTTTTTTCCACAAATGTGTCGGGGGGGAAGTCGATATGGAAAAAAGCATCGAGTAATTCAGGAGGGTAGGGGGGGGTTTCTGCTTTCATTTCGTTAATGATGGCAGCCACTTCAGCCTCATTATCTAGACCTAAATCAAATCGTAGGCATGCTCTAAGAAGCTGTTGGCCCAATTGAATCAGGTCGTCCTCTCCGTCGAATGAAAATGTGGTTTCATTCCAAGGCGTGAGTTGACCACCGACGATATAAGCGACTCTTTCTAATCGGGGAATCCGCTCCAGAAGATTTCTTGCAGCCTCCATGTGACCACAATAACTTGCCCACTCATCCCCGGTTAGTTCCATATTTGAAGCGTATTTATTCAGAACTTCCATGGGGACGGTGATGCAGCCTATCTGAGAAAGCAAGGCGGCAATTTCGAATTCCCAAGTTTCGGGTATTGCGAAATGCCGACACAGTCTTTTAACCATTTTTTCGGCTCTATTGCTGGTGCTAAAAGCTAGGGGACTGGCGAGACCCATGGCCTCGGACAAAACTCTCACCGATGCTTTGAGCGTATTTTCCATGATATCCCGCTGAATGTCGCCTTTGTGTTTTTCCTCCATCGCCAGTTTTATGATTTCCACGAGGTCATTTTTGGGACACGGCTTGTTTAGGTAGCGAAAGATCTTTCCCTCGTTTACAGCGCGCATTGCCGCATCGAGATCCGCATGGCCTGTGAGGAGTATTCGCACTGCTTGTGGGGCTAACTGGCGTGCCTTCTTTAAGAATGTAGCACCATCCATTTCGGGCATTCGCATATCTGAAATAATGATATCAAAGTCGTCGTTTCTTTTCAGAATCTCGATGGCTGCGTGGCCGCCATCGGCGGTGGTAACCTTAGCTGTTTGTCGCAAGTTGAGTTCGAGTCCTTCAAGGATCATGGACTCGTCGTCCACGCAGAGTACTTTTGCTTTGTGAGTGTTCTTTTCGGACTTGTGAATGGTTGGGTTCTTACGAGTCGGCATTTCTATGCTTCCTTCATTCCCTATTTGATTCGGCTAATTTTGCCCCAATAATATCTTCACACACTTTTTGCCAATCTGCTAAGGACTTTTTACCCAATTGGGTTTTATACCAGCTGTCGAAGTTTTGAATATGCTCTTGTGTTTCAACTTGGGCAAGCATGCAGAGGTGATGATGTTTTTTCGACCATTTGGTCATGGTTTCGATAACGGTGAGTAGGCTCAAATGAGTTACGTATAGTTCCGGTTTTTCGATTATGGGTCCCGATTTGTTGGTCGCGATAGTTTGGTAGATTGAGGTGAGCTCTGTGGGCAGTCCCCAAAGGGTGAGTAGATAGTGGGAAGCCTCTAGTACTTGGGAAATTGAAAGGGTGGGGAATCCAGGTTGTTCGCCCTTTTCTTTGGTATCCATGACAAATTTTCTCAGATAGGGAAGGAGCCCGATACACGAGAGCAGTCCATTCACGCGAGGTTGTGCTGGAATATTTTGTTGCTGACAAATTTCTTGTGAGAAGTCTGCAATGAAATTGCTACACCGTTCAAAATTGGTGAGATATTGGTGGGTATTGGGCCTATTTTCCTTAATTGGGTCAGCAAGTACTTTTGATTGGGCTAGGGTCGCCATAATTTCGTTGCCTAGGTGGTCAATGGCATCGAACGGGTCAAAAAGTGTTTTGGGCATTCCGAAAAATGACGAACTCACCAATTGCAGTAACTTTGCAGCAAGGGCTGGATTATGGCTGAGTATGAAGTTTAATGTTTCGGAATGACAGTTGCTCAAGGATTCTCGGAATTTTTCATGGGGCGTGGCATCGGCCGAAAGCGCAGCTTCTCGGTGAAGCTGGGTTCGAAAATTCGTAGGAATCGTGCTTTCTTGAAGTTGCTCACACCGCTTCAGTGTGTCAACCAAATGGGATTTGTCGCAGGGTTTACCCAAGAATTGGTGGGTTACGGGAATGGCTCGAAGGATTTCGTTTTGATCGCTGTAGCCCGAGAGCATGATTCGTACGGCTGTGGATTGTGATTTTTTCGTTGTTTCGAGTACTGAAACACCGTCTTTTTTTGGCATTTTCATATCGGAAATGACAATGTCAAATTTGTTGGGATTCGATAAAAGCAGCTCGGAGGCTCGGACTGGGCAATCAACAAATTCCATTGCCCAGCGTCGCCTTTGCCGTCTTAACATGGTTCGCATGCTTTCAAGGATGAGAGGTTCATCATCTACGAAAAGAATCTTCAAAGGTAACTCCAGCAAATTTTCGAGCAGCGAATTTTCGAGACGCTCCCTGTATGATAGTTCTCTAAAGATCAACATACAATTCAGTGTATGTTGGGTTATCGGCTCATCTTTTCGGGGAGAGAGGGGCGCCTCCAAAGGGCCCTTGTGCAAGAGAATAATGGTCTGAGATTGAGACTTGAGCGTGGAGACAGGAAAATATCGAGTCTAAAACCCTAACTGTTGTGATAATTTAGACCAGTAAGGAGCGTTGGGAAATCTGTCAGGCGTGAACTTGTTGGTTGGGGTGGTTTTCAATGGGTAAAGAAGGTTCTTATAACAACGTTGTGACTAAGGGATCGATTTCTTTGACAATGAAGGGCTAAGCTGGCTGTAAGTGGCTTTAATAACGAAGCACCCTCAGAAAAGAAGCGGAAAATCTAGTGCGTATTATGATTGAATCACTGGATATTGAGCTTTAGCTTTCGTAAGAAGTCTACGGATAGCGGCATATGGGGGCGACGATGATGTTGTGGGAGTACTGAATGGCCGGTCATAGTAAGTGGGCAAATATCAAAAGAAGGAAAGGGGCGGTTGACGCGGCTAGGGGTAAGCTTTTTACGAAACTTGTGAAGGAAATTACGATAGCGGCTCGTTTGGGAGGTGGAGATATCGATGGTAATCCACGCCTGCGAGCGGCGGTCACAGCAGCTAAATCCAATAGCATGCCGGCTGAGAATATTTCTCGCGCGGTTAAAAAGGGCACGGGGGCCTTGGATGGTCCACCGGTCGAAGAGATTATTTATGAGGGATACGGCTCTGGTGGTATAGCCTACTTAGTGGAATGTCAGACCGATAACCGCAATCGAACGAGCGCTGAAGTGAGAGCAGCCTTTTCGAAACATGGTGGGAACCTCGGAACTTCGGGTAGTGTTGCTTGGATGTTTAAGAAAGCAGGGCAATTTGCTTTGGATGGTGCCAAGCATACCGAAGAAGAGATCATGGAGGTTGCAATTGAAGCGGGAGCAGAGGATGTTCAAGTTGAAGGCGGCTCCATCATGGTTACTTGTGAGCCAACGAACTTTGCCCGGGTTCTTGATGGATTAGAAGCGGCTAGGGTGAAAATTGAACTCGCTGAATTTGTGATGTTGCCGGTGAACAGCATTTGTGTTCCCGGCGATTCTATTGCCAAAGTGCTTCAATTAGTTGACCGATTGGAAGGCTTGGATGACGTTATTAGCGTCCATGGCAATTTTGATATTGATGAAGCTGAAATTGAAGCTTTGATGGCCTCATAGGCGAAGCTTTGATGATCTTTGGAGCATTAACTTGGTAATACTGGGTATTGATCCAGCGACGATCAATGTGGGCTGGGGTATTGTTGAATTTAACGGTTCTAGGTGTGCCCCGCTCGCCTCTGGTGTGATCAAGGTGAAGGGGGCTGTATTGTCTGCTCGCCTTTTGCGTATGGCCAACGAGATGGATAAAATTATTCAACAATTTCAGCCTGATGTGGGTGTGGTTGAAAAAATTTTTCATGCTAAGAATGCTTCGAGTGCTTTAAAGTTGGGGCATGCTCGAGGCGCCCTGATATTGTCCTTAAGTCGCGGGGGAATGGATGTGGTTGAGTATGCAGCGACCGAGGTGAAAAAGGGGCTGACTGGTTATGGAAGGGCAACGAAAGAACAGGTTCAACATATGGTTTCGATGCTTTTAGGGATTCGTGAATATTCTACATTTGATGAGAGTGATGCCCTTTCTATGGCCCTTTTTCACGGCCAGCGGTCAGCGACGCCTTCGGGGAGAATGCTCCAGGCACTTCATTTACAATCGAAAAGGTGAGTACAGTTCAATGATCAGAATGTTACGAGGGTTGGTTGCCGACAAAGGGGCTACCGGCATGGTGGTTGATTGCCATGGAGTTGGTTACGGATTGGAGATGCCACTCTCGTCGCTCCTGAAGTTGGGGGCGATTGGAGAGGAAGTTCTCGTTTGGGTCACAACCCAGTTAAATCAGGACTCTTTACGCCTATTTGGTTTCGCGAGTCGTGAAGAACGGGAAGTTTTTGAGATGTTGATTGGTTTGAGCGGGGTTGGACCGAAGCTTGCTTTGGCTGTTTTATCCATGATGATGCCTCGAGATTTGATTGAAGCAGTGTCTCGTAAGGATTGTGCCGCATTGGTGAAGAGTCCAGGGATTGGAAAAAAGAAGGCGGAACGCCTTCTGCTGGATTTGAAAGACAAGGTTTTACACTTGAGCGCGTCGGCCCAAATGCGAACTTCAGGCCGTGAATTCATCGGGGGAATCGGCCCGGATATAGTGAGCGCACTCATCAATCTTGGTTTCAAGGACGCCACAGCGGAAGATGTTGCGGGTCGAGTTATTGAGGAATACCCTTCGGAGTTGGATCCTGCCGTTTTGGTGCGCGAAGCTCTTCGGATGGCTTCCCCCCGGGCCTAAATCGTTTAGAAATCGAGAGCCTTTTGGTACATATTTAGTCTTAAGACACGCGTACAGAACCAGCAACCGCGATGAGATGTTGACATCAACCGTGTTCGGAAGTATGACACGCCGAGGTTATCCTGATGTTTTTTATCGAAAGAGGAAAACACCGGGAGAACACTGACCTTTCGGGGTCAGCAGCGCGGCTTCCCGCGTGCAACTTAACATTGCAGAGCTTCGGGAAGTGGGCACCAGCCCACTTTTTTTTTGTTCATTTGGAGTAACCCTTGATTGGAAATCTGGCCGCAAAGGTACATGAACTAAGCGCCCCACTTTTAGTTGAGAATGGCTTTGAGTTGGTTCTGGTTGAATATATTTCGGGACAAAAAATACTGCGGATTTATGTAGATCGCGAAGAGGGGGGGGTGTCTCTTGACGATTGTGCTCTCGTCTCTCATTGGGTAAGTGACCTTTTGGATGTTGAAGGGATAAGTGATGGGGTTGATGGGCGATATCGCTTAGAAATTTCGTCTCCGGGCCTCGACCGACCGCTCGTAAAACCCGAGCATTTTAAAAGATTTGTCGGCTTCCCTACCCAGGTTAAAACTGTCCAGGCGATCGAGGGGAGAAAGAAATTTTCAGGGGAAATCATATTGGCAGACGGAGAAAAAATTGTTCTCAGCATTGATGGGACCAGTCATGAGATTCCCTATACATTGATAGAACGTGCACGATTGGTACCTCAGTACTAAGAGCGGCAGGGAAAATAGAACCGTAGAATACGGAGGTTGGCAAAATGGATACAAACCTAAGCATGGTGATCGACCAGGTAAGTCGGGACAAGGGAATTGAGCGAGAGGTTTTGGTTAAAGCCATGGAGGAAGCAATTCTTGCTTCAGCACGAAAGGCGTTCGGGCTAGAGCGCGAATTGGTCGTTGAATATAATGAGGAAAAAGGTGCTGTTGATTTAAGCCAAACGATTACTGTGGTTGAGAATGTTGAGGATACCTTCAATGAGATTTCGACACAGGAATGCGAAGAGATGGAAATTGAGGTGGAGATTGGTGATGAGATGGTTTTTCCGATCTATTATCTGTCTCAGGATGAAGAAGCGGCAAAAGAGCAGGATGCTGAGTATGGAGACATCCTAAAACTACGAACTTATCGAAGAAGTTTTGGCCGAGTTGCAGCGCAGACTGCTAAGCAAGTGATTATGCAGCGTATTCGCGATGCCGAGCGTTATTTGGTCTACAGTGAGTACAAGGACCGTAAGGATGAATTGGTAACGGGTGTGGTACGACGGTTTGAGCGTGGAAATATTATTGTTGACCTAGGCCGAGCAGAATCGATCTTACCCTTGCGGGAGCAGTGTTCTCGAGAATCTTATCGCACAGGCGATAGAATCCAAGCTTATGTTTTGGACGTTCAAGAACATGCACGTGGTCCTCAGATTGTGTTGTCACGAACAACCCCAAAACTGTTAGTAAAACTTTTCGATATTGAGGTACCAGAGGTTTCGGAGGGGGTTGTAAAAATCGAAAGTGCGGCCCGTGAACCCGGTTCTCGAGCGAAAATCGCCGTTAGCTCAACTGATCGCGACGTTGATCCCGTAGGCGCATGTGTGGGGATGAAGGGATCCCGTGTTCAGGCAGTCGTACAAGAGTTACGCGGCGAAAAAATTGATATTGTACCCTACTCAGCCGAACCAGCGACTTTTGTCTGTAATGCCTTACAACCTGCCGAAGTCAGCCGTGTTTTGATAGACGAATCAAATCATTCGATGGAGATCATTGTTCCTGATGATCAGCTTTCACTGGCCATTGGTCGTAAGGGCCAAAATGTTCGCCTTGCTAGCCAGCTGAGTGGCTGGCGCTTGGACATTCATTCAGAGTCTCGGATTTCTGAAATCAAGGATCGGGCATGGCAAAGTTTGGGTAAAGTTGCGGGTTGTAATGATTTCTTGATTCAAACCCTTTACAACCATGGCATACGTTGTGCGGATTCTCTGTGCAGTATTGATTTAGATTTTCTATTACAGTTTCCTGGAGTTGATCCTGACAATGTGCGTAACATGCTCGACAGTGCCAAAGCGGTGGCGGCTGCCGAGGAAGCTGAAGCGCACCGTTTGAAGATACAAGCGGAAATAGCGACCGAAATAGCCGATGTTGCCAAGGAGCTTCAGGCGCATTTACAGCTCGATGATGAAAATCGTTTACGGGCGGTAAGGAGCCTGGGTGATAATGCATATGGCAAACTTTCGGAGGTGGGTCTGAACACGGTTGAGGCCCTTGCGGAGTGTGATATTGATGCGCTTTCCGACACTACGGGCCTAGGTGATAAGAAAATCAAACAGCTGAGATATGGTGCGAATCAATTTCTTGAGCAGGAAAAACTGCTTAATGAGCGAGCTGAAGGTTTAGGGTTGTGGATTAAGGAAGGAATTGTTCAGATCCCTGTGGATGAAGAAGAATTGGCGAATGGGGATGGTGCCGTAGCGGTGAAAGCCGAGGATGCCGATCGGCTGGAACCCGGAGCAACTGGGGGCAGTGAAACTGAACTAGACCCAGCAGCTATGGAAAATATCGCTGTTACAGACAATGAGCCGATTGCGACTCCTGATACGGTCGAAGCCTAGGTTATGGGGGCGGAGGAACTCAAGTGGTTTTACGGAACGTCAAAAGGCATAAGCTGCCTGGAAAGCAGGGGACAGAGCTCAAGCCTCAGGGGCAGGAGCGTCGGTGTGTCGTTTGTCGTGAAAACCGAGGGTTGTCGCAACTCGTAAGATTTCAGGTCTATGACGGAGCTATCGTTTTCGAGCCGAAAACGAAGCTGGCAGGTCGAAGCTGCTATCTCTGTGCTCGAAAACTCTGTGCAGATCATCTGAATAAACGGATGATTGTCCGGCTGTTTTCGGTGCGTGAATCGGATTTAAAATTTGAAGAAAATTGGTGGCAATCTTTGGAGGCGCGTGCATACGCGGAGATCTATCAACAATTGGGACTTGCTCGTAGGGCAAATCTTGTTGTGATCGGTCAAGACGGCCTTAAAGATCTACGCCGTAGAAGTGGTGGTCATCATCTAAATGAATCTATGGTGATGGCTTCGAAATCAGAATTAATTCCACGATATCTGAAAGATACTAAAACATTCGTGTTTTCATCTCCGGATATTTTGAGCAAAGCTTTGGGGTTGCACCAAGTTGGTTTGGTGACTTTGCCAAAGTCAAAATTTACCGATCGGATCGGTTACTGGTCACAGTTTCTAACGGATTCCTCAAACGGTGTGCGAGGTAACATTGGAAATTACAGTGGCAATGGTTTGACAATCGGCGCTAAGAGTAGCAATGAAGCCGCCGAGAGTTAAAGGATTAAAGCAATGAGTAAGATGCGGGTCCACGAGCTGGCGAAAGAATATGGCCTAGAAAATAAAGAGGTCCTTAATAGGCTTAAAAGGGGCGGTTTGGTAGTGAAAACCCACTCAAGTTCTGTTTATGCCGATGCGGCTCGAAAGATATTGGGCAAGAATAGTGGTGATGAGGAGAGTATCTCTGAAGCCGCTTCAAGCAAGCCTAAACGTCCTGGAATGATGATTGTTCGTAAGAAGAAAAAAGCTGTTGCCGCAGCCGATGAGGCTTCCCAAGTTCAAAGAGCGGAATTGGAAGCTGACATTGAGGCAGTGGAACCGGCTCCCGAATCAGTTGTTTCTGAGCCCGTTGCCGCTGAGCCCGTTGCCGCTGAGCCCGTTGCCGCTGAGCCCGTTGCCGCTGAGCCCGTTGTAGCTCTGGAAGCTGAAATGGATGTGGCTGTGGCCGAACAAGGGCCCGACGAGATGGGCGAACCACCTTCGGAGCCTGTTGAGGTTTCTGCTTCTGCGGTGTCGGTAGAAGTATCGTCCACTGGCGTAGAGCAATCCGCTGATGCTTCGGTTAGCGAAGAAGTCGCTGAGAATGACGTGGTTAAAAAAGCAGAGAATACCGCCGAAACAGATGAGAAGGCCGAGTTAAGTCCCGAATCTGAATCATCGACGCAATCTTCAGCTGCGACTGCACACAAGAAAAAACGAATTCCGATTAAAGAGCATGTTGTGACAGACTCCCAGCGAAGGGGAGAACGAGGACGTCCTGATTCGCGGGGACCTGACGCGCGAGAAAGAGGTTCACGCGACGGTGCGCCTGCTAGACCAGGTACTGGAGCACAAGTCGTTCGCATGATCGATAAAGACAAGCTGGCTCAGCGTCTACCGCCTCGCCGAGGTCCAGCCAATCGTGGCCATCAAGGTGGAGGACGGCCTGGCGCAGGGCCGGCTCAACAAAACCGAGGGCCACGGCCACCGGGGGGTGGACAGAACACCGGGCCAGGTGCACCACGTTTTGGTCAGGTGACAGAGTTACGTGTTGTCAATGATCCGTTTGGTCGTGGTCGCGAAATGGTGGCGGTTGGACGTGCGGATAAACGCGCTGGCGCGGGTGGCAAGGGGCCTGCTGGGCAAGGGGCTGGAAGAGGCAAGAAGCCGGGTGCTCCTGGTGGCGCAAGAGGCCCAAATCAGAAACGATCTCTTTCCAATGTGAGAGAGCGTTCTTTTGCTCCATCTCGCCTTAAACGGAAAAAGCCCAAGAGAGGTAGCGGAGCAGAGTCTGGCGAACGGGCGGTACGAAACGAGCCAAATGAGGCAAAGCGCGTGATTAAGATGGATGAAACCATCGTTGTGACAGAGCTTGCTCACCAGCTTGGCTTAAAGGCCGTGGAAGTTATTCGAAAATTGATGGGTTTGGGCATGATGGCAACTCAAAACCAAAGTATTGATCAGGATACGGCCCAACTGATCGCGTCTGAATTTAATTATCGGATCGAGTCAGTGGCATTCTCGGAAGAGGAGCTCTTAGGGCCTGCTGAAGAGGATTTTGGCGATGAGGAGCTAGTGGCGAGACCTCCAGTCGTCACCATCATGGGGCACGTCGATCATGGCAAGACATCGCTCTTGGATACGATTCGAAGTACCAGGATTGCCGACGGTGAAGCGGGTGGCATTACCCAACATATTGGCGCCTATTCAATAGAGCTTGAGGGACGCGGCTCGATAACCTTCTTAGATACTCCCGGTCACGCCGCTTTTACCTCGATGCGTGCTAGGGGAGCCCAAGTTACGGATATTGTAATTCTGGTAGTGGCCGCCGATGACGGCGTGATGCCACAGACCGAGGAAGCAATCCGGCACTCACAGGCAGCTGGTGTACCCATTATAGTGGCAGTGAATAAAATGGATGTTCCTGCAGCCAACCCCGATAAGGTTACTCAGGAGCTTTCGCAGTTTCAGCTAATTCCGGAAGCTTGGGGAGGTGATACCCTTTTTGTGCAGACCTCAGCCATCAAGAAAACAGGGATTGAGGCATTGCTTGAGAACGTCATGTTGCAAGCTGAGTTTCTTGAGCTTAAAGCCAATGTTGATTGTGAGGCCCGGGGTGTGGTTGTTGAAGCCAAACTGGATAAGGGGCGTGGAGCGGTCGCAACTGTCTTGGTTCAGCATGGTGTCCTGAAGCGAGGGGACGCAATCGTTGTGGGTGAAAGCTCTGGTAAAGTTCGTGGTATGACAAACCATTTGGGGCGGTCCCTTAAGCAAGCCGGTCCTTCGGTGGCTGTTGAAATTATTGGTCTTGATCGTGTTCCTGATGCAGGGAATCTGATGAATAAGGTCGAGAATTTGGATGCGGCTCGGGATATAGTGAAGTATCGCCAGGAACAGAAACGTTCCAAGGCTTCTGCTCCTGGGCCGAGGATGTCTCTCGAAGATCTAATGAAGAGAATGAACGCAGGTGAAACCGCTGAGTTGAAGGTTGTCTTAAAGTCGGATGTTCAAGGTTCGGCTGAGGCGGTTAAGCAGGCCTTAGTGAAGCTTTCAACTGATGAAGTTAAAGTTTCGGTTATTTACGACGGTGTTGGTGGTGTCACGGAGTCGGACATTATGTTGGCCTCCGCGAGTGATGGGTTGGTTCTTGGTTTCAATGTAAGACCTGACACAAATGCCAAGCGTATTGCTGATCGCGAAGGGGTTGAAATCAGAACCTACGGCATTATCTATGAAATGATCGATGATGTTAAGAAAGCTATGGAAGGCCTCTTGTCACCAGAATCGGTGGAGAAAGTCGTTGGCCGTGCACAAATACGCGAACTCTTTAGAATCAGTAAGATCGGTGTGATTGGTGGATCTAGGGTACTGGATGGTAAGGCACTTCGGGCTGCCCAAGTTCGAGTCCTCAGAGACAGCGCGCAAATTTACCAAGGTAAGCTTTCATCGCTTAAGCATTACAAAGACGACGTTCGGGAAGTTGATTCTGGACAGGAATGCGGAATTGGCGTAGACGGCTACAACGATCTGAAGCTCGGGGATGTCATTGAGTTTTTCATTATCGAGCAAGTAAGCCGAACGCTAGAGGGAGGAGCCAGCGCGCTCTCTAAGAACTAGCTCTCGGTAATATCCTTGTCGGGGCAGGGTAGTCGGTAGCCCCAAAATACGGACTCAAACAAAGTTCCTTTACTGTATGGTTTCGAAAGCACCTTCAGATATTGCCGAACGTGTGGCACAACTCACTACGGTCCTAAGCGACCACGCCTATCGTTACTACGTTCTCGATTCGCCGTTGGTATCTGATGCGGAGTACGATCGTCTTTTTCATGAATTGCTATCGCTGGAAGCGGATTGGCCAGCCCTGATCAAGAAAGATTCTCCAACCCAAAGAGTTGGTTCCGCACCTGCTTCGGAATTGAAGCCCGTGGCTCATCGATACCCCATGCTTTCCCTCGGTAATATTTTTGATTTCACCGGTGCAAAGGATTTTGATGCTCGTTTGAAACGCCAACTCAATTGGGATTCTCATTCTTTCATTGATTATGCCGTCGAACCCAAGGTCGATGGTCTGGGGATTGAGCTCAAATACGAACGCGGGGTCCTCGCCCTGGCGCTGACCCGAGGTGATGGCCATCAGGGTGAAGATATTACTGCAAATGCTAGAACTATTGCAGCTATTCCCCTTAGACTTAGGGGAGATGTTCCCGACTTGGTTGAGGTTCGCGGTGAAGTCTATATGACTCGCGCAGAATTTGCAGCCCTGAATAAACGACGTCTTGAAATTGGTGAGCCAGTGTTTGCGAATCCTCGAAATGCATCAGCAGGCGCTCTCAGGCAATTGGATCCGCGGGTAACCGCCACGAGACCCCTAAGAGCGGTATTCTACGCGCTTTCAGAAAGTTTGAGTGACGAGCCCTGGCCCAAAAACCACATAGCACTGGTCGCGTGGTTGAAAGAAAACGGGTTACCCACTCTTACCCCCCATGTCTGTCACGGGATTGCGGAAGTACAAAGGGTATATGATAATATTCTAGCTGGGCGAGACCAGATCCCATTTGATATTGATGGCGTTGTTATCAAGGTCGATGACCACCGGCTACAGATTCGCCTTGGTCAAGTGTCCCGAGCTCCGCGGTGGGCGATGGCCTATAAACTGCCAGCTCAGCAAGAAACAACGGTTGTGCAAGCCATTGAAGTACAGGTTGGGCGGACAGGTGCTTTGACACCAGTTGCTCATTTAAGACCTGTCAGCGTTGGTGGTGTCACGGTCTCGCGGGCGACCCTACACAATCGTGAAGAGCTGGACCGGAAAGATATCCGAATTGGTGATACCGTGCTTATCCAAAGGGCTGGTGACGTCATTCCTGAAGTGGTCCAGGCTATTGTGGAACATCGCCCCCAAAACAGCAAGCCATACCATTTTCCTGCTGTATGTCCGATTTGTGAATCAAAGGTTGAACAAAGCCTAGGTGAGGTGGCCGTTCGGTGTCCCAATCCACTTTGTCCAGCTCGACTCAAAGAGTCTATTAGACATTTCTCTTCACGAAGAGCTATGGATATAGATGGATTGGGGCGGGAGCTGGTTAAACTCTTGGTGGATGAAGGCAACGTAGAACGGATGTCTGATCTGTTTAAGCTCTCCATGGAAGACCTCATTCCACTACCGGGGTTTGCAGAAAAAAAAGCGCGTAATCTCTTGGCCGCTCTCGATAGCGTTAAAACCAGGCCATTGCCTCGTTTTGTCTTCGCCCTGGGGATCCGTCATGTGGGTGAACACGTTGCCAGAATTCTGTGTGAGCATTTTCAGTCTATCGAAGCGCTCAAAGAGGCTGACTGGGACACACTCCAAGCCGTACATGGTATCGGGGAAGAAGTCGCCAAAGCCGTCTACACCTATTTTCGAGATCCGAGCAGTGTTGCAGAGATTGAACGGATGCAGCTCTTCGGAATTGTTCCAAAATCAATCGAAGTAGAAGCAGCGAGCCAGCGTTTCGCCGGGCAAAGTTTTTGTGTCACTGGCAAACTCTCTGGAATGACGCGCGACGAAATCAAAGAGCTCATCCGTAATCATGGAGGCCAGGTGGTTTCAGGGGTATCCAAGAACACAGATTTTCTTGTGGCAGGAGAAAAAGCCGGTTCTAAGTTGTCGAAAGCTGCTGAATTGGGTATCTCTGTCTTGAGCGAGAATGAACTACTCGAGATGGTTCAGACCAGTGTGTCGAGGGCATCTGAGTCATTTCAGTAAGCATTTTTGTTGCCATTGTTTGCCTACCGGCTGGTGCATCGCTAATGGATAGGTGTGTTTGTGCTGATGATGATTGAGTCATCTAGCTCCTCCATAAGGAGAGAAGAATCGTGAAGAATACTGGGTTGTTGATTGGAACCGGTGTAATAATGCTCGCCACTTCGGGGTGCAGTCTCTATGGTATGGTTGGAGATGCGGTTGGTAGCTATGCCGTTGATGAGATGGTTCCCTACGTTTTATCTACGAGCGACCTAGATATGGCCTGCGAGGATGGGCGGTCCATTGGCAATCTTCTAATGAGCTTTGGTCGGGTGACTGAGGCTCCTCATCAGGCTGCGGTAGTGACTTATCTCGCCGCGGGTATGTGCGCTGAGTTTGAATCCCAGGCGTCTCAGCTGAACCATATTCGGGCGCTTAAAGCAGGGGCGGCAACGGTTGCCAATGATCATAGGATCGAACAGAAACGAGCGCACGTACGTGCAGCGACTCGCTTTTTGAAATCCTACCAGGAGATGCGTGTTGCATACCCGGGTGATTTGTGCGCCCTTGAAAATCGTGAAGATCAATTACTAAGCTTGCTAGGACTGGCGGCGGGTGTCCAAGCTTTACTTCACGACCGATCCGCTTCTGGAGCGGTCGGGGTTGATATGGGTATCTTGGTGACCGTGGCTCGTGAATCCGAGTGTTTCAATAGCGCTAAATGGTGGGGAGTGCCCCAAGCACTTCGATCGGTGATTTACCTGAGCGTTCCGGGTAGCGGTCCGGAGGGCGAAGATGGCTGGGAGCTCTTGGATGCCGCGGTAAAGCAGGGCGATCAAGCGGGGGTACGATTGGCTCGCGCACTTTTAGTGGAGGCCGCGCATGCGTTGGGTCAAGGCCCAGCATTGAAGGAAGTGATTCGAGGACACGTCAATGTGGCTAAAGGAAAGCAGATACTGAACGAGGGGCGCCTTTTAGATGCATATGCCAATAGAAAAGTTGAACATATGTCGGACATTATTTGGATGGAGGAGACGGGGTATCGTACTCCTCTCGGTCAGCTGGGAAATTTTTTGGAGCAACCTGTGGTGGATGATAGCGATGACCTTTTCGATGGACTAGATGGTTAATGTATTCCAACCCAGTTAATTATTAGGAGATGACTATGGCTCGAATGCTCTTGATTCTACTCGCCCTTTTATTTGTTCATACCGAAGCCGTCGCCGGGGCGTCCGCACGTAATCTCTGTGTTTTCGACCCGTCTGGTGCCAATGGTGATGCCTTTCAAATGTTACGGGATTATCGGACAGCAGCGGCGGGTTGGGGCGTACAATTTAAGCTTAAACCCTATACCGATGAAAAAACCGCGTCTGAAGATTTTAAGGCGGGCAAATGTGATGCGGTCGTTCTGACGGGTCCTCGAGTTCGAAGCTTCCAACCCTTTACGGGTACGATTGAAGCCATGGGTGCGATTCCAACCTATAGCCACTTGAAGAGGGTTGTCAGGTCGTTGGCGAATCCTAAGGCGGCAAAATTGATGAAAACGGGGGCTTTCGAAACAGCCGCGATTTTTCCAGGTGGTTCAATACTTCTTTTTGTCAATGACCGCACCATCAATACGGTTGAGAAGCTGGCAGGTAAACGTTTGGCTGTTTTGGAGTACGATACGGCCTCTAAAGTGATGGCAAAGCACGTTGGGGCCTCTATGGTGGGCGCTGATTTGGGAACTTTTGCTGGAATGTTCAACAATAAAAACGTGGCTCTATGCTATGCCCCGGCCACTGCCTATCAGGCTCTGGAGCTCCATAAGGGGATAGGTAAAAATGGGGGCGTTATTCGCTTTCCTCTTGCGCAAGTTACTTTTCAAGTATTGACGAGGGCAGAGAATTTTTCCGATGTCTTTATGAAAAGTTCTCGGAGTTGGGCCGCGCAAAACTTCGACCGATTTTTGAAATTATCGATGCAAGCAGAGAGCACAATTCCTAAGTCCACTTGGATTGAGATTCCCGCAAATGATCAAGCTCGTTATGAGAAAATGTTCCAGGAAACTCGCCTCCGCCTCCGAGACCAAGAAAAGGTTTACGATAGAAAGATGCTCAGCCTATTGAGGAAGGTGCGGTGCAAGGTGGACCGTGGTCGCTCAGAGTGCGTAAGCAAACTTGAATAGGTAAGTTAATCCTTGTTTATCGACGAGGTTCTCGGATTTCACCCAACCACCATTCTGAGAGACTAAGACACCCATGCAATCCCCCCTCCCGCCTAATATCCTCGACCGAACCGCCACTTTCAGTATTTTAGGCTTGCTGCTTTTGGTTGTTTTTTACGGTACAGCTGAGAAAAGTCACTCTCGTTTACAGGCTCTGGGGGAATCCATGTGGCCTGGGTATTTTCAGCTGCGAGTTGATCCGCAACGACCCTCCTGCGATCTGGATGTTTTGGAAAAACAATTGGGTGCAGCCACGAAGGCTGTTGAAGCAGAGAAAGCCGCTGCAGCGGCTGCAGCTGTAAATGATGGACAAGAAGGAGCAGCGGCGGCGAATAAGGCAGCAGCGGCCGCCATTGTCCCAGGGGCGGATGACGACGACTTTGACGATCTCTTTGATGACGAAGAACAAGAGCTGGCCGGCGAAACTTTGGTGATTGCTCAGAAGTCTCTATTGAATGAATGTAAAGAAAGTCACCGGCGCTATGAGACCGCGAGTGGAAGGATAACCCAAGGCGTCAGGGTTTATCGAGCCTTTGAGACTTCTGTCGCCAGTCTCGTTGAATGGATTGACCATTTCTCACACTATATCCTCGTCATTTTGATCATTTTTTCGGGTCTGGTGACCACTATTCGGCAACACCATATTTCGCTCCGACCCATAGGTTCAGCTTTGGACCAGCGTGTTTCGAGTCTTAGTCAATTGGTGGCTTCCTTACTGATTGTTGCTTCGTTCTATAGTTTGCGTTCCATTGATACGGAACAAAATATCCAAGACACCGCGGCCATGCAGTGGTTATGGATATTGGGAATGTCTGTGGTTTCGCTGGTGCATTTTCGTAATCTTAGGGTGGTCGGTTCAGGCCGTAGCGAAGAGGGAACTCTTGGCCACGCTCTTTTGACCATCCCGCTCTACGCCTATATGGCACTTATCGCTGGTTTCTATTTTCTCATCGGTGAATCGCATCCGGCTGGTTTGGCCATCTATCTAGGGAAGCTCACCGAGCACCGGATGCTCTACCTGGCGGTGGGCCTCTATGTTTGGGTGGGTATGTTACTTAAGCAGACCAATCTTGCCTCGATGATTTTCGATATCATTAGACCTTGGAAGCTCGCGCCGGAACTCCTGGCTGTTGTCATTGTGGCGGGCTCTGCAATTCCGACGGCATACAGCGGTGCATCTGGAATCTTTGTTATTGCTGCAGGGGCAGTCATCTATGATGAATTACGGAAAGCGGGGGCCCGTCGGCAACTCGCTTTGGCCGCTACCGCAATGTCTGGTAGTCTCGGTGTTGTTCTAAGACCGTGCCTTTTAGTGGTCATTGTTGCCTCTTTAAACAAACAAGTTACGACTGATGAGTTGTTTGGCTGGGGCTGGCGTGTTTATTTTTTGACCGCATTTTTATTTATGGTCGCTTGTTGGTTTTCGAAGACCAGCTCTTGGAAGCTGTCTGAGCCCAGTATCGCATTTAGCGCGTCTCTGGATAAGCTCAAGCCACTCATTCCATATTTTCTTGTTGCTCTTGGCTTTTTGGCTTTCTATGAATTGGTATTAAGCACACCCGTGAATGAGCATACGGCGCCCTCTATTCTCCCCGTTATTTTCCTCGTGCTTCTCGCCATTGATAAGAGAAAGGCCAAGAAACTCCCGGCTTCTTCCGGAGAGGCTGTGTTGGGTTTCCGACGTTCATGTGCAGATGCGACTTCCGAAACGAGTACGCACATTGGGGCCCTCTTAATGTTGATGGCTCTCTCAATTTGTTTAGGGGGCATCGTTGAAAGAAGCGAAATTATGAATTTCTTTCCTCAGGCGTTGGGGTCGGCTTGGTCTACGATGGGGCTCTTGGTGGCGGTACTGGTGGTCATTGGTATGACCATGGATCCCTATGGAGCAGTTATTTTGGTATCGGCATCTATTGCGGATGTGGCGTATCGAAACGGTATTGATGCGGTACACTTTTGGATGGTGGTTTTAGTGGCCTTTGAGCTGGGCTATTTGACTCCACCGGTGGCGCTGAACCATCTCTTAACGCGTCAGGTCGTGGGAGAGGCGGAATTGGATGACCACAGCGAATCGACAAATCAAGGGTTTTGGGCACGACATGAGCGCATTCTACTGCCTATGGCCGTACTCGGTACGGCGCTGATTATCGTGGCGTTCGTTCCCTTGTTCTTTCTATGATGTTGGTCATAAAATTGAATTGACGCTTAGGGGGCACGGAAATGTCGGAGATATCGGTGCGGGCAGAAATGTTAGTGACAGGGGTGGTTCAAGGCGTCTTTTTCAGGGCATCGACCATGGAAGTTGCTCAGGGCCTAAACTTAGTGGGGTTCGTTGAAAATATTCCTGATGGCAGGGTGGAGATTGTTGCGGAAGGTCCGCGCTACGCTCTGGAATATTTATTCGAATGGGTTCAGCATGGCCCGCCAGAAGCAGAGGTTCAGCATGTAGAGATTCGATGGAAGGATTCAAAAAGCGAATTTCAAACTTTCATGATTCGGCGCTAATAGCTCTTAGAATGAGCTCTTCTAGTTGTTTTGCAACTTCATGCAGATCGGAAGCCTTGCGTTTGGGATTGCTGACCCAGATACCCGTGACGTAGTCAAGTGCCCCAAAGAGGATATTTCGAAGGATACCGGTGCTGAAATCTTTCCGGAAAAAGCCAACTTCCTTACCGTTTTCGATCACCAGTGTCCATTGCTGAAGGTATTCGAAAAATTGCTCTTTGGCGTATTCTTTCATGAACTTGCCACTGCGCCTAAGTTCAAGGGTTACCAATGCCGCCAAATGAGGGTTCTCAAGAGCCAGATTAAGGTGATACTCGATCACTGTTTGCAGCTGCAATTTCGGATTCATCTGTTCGGTTATCTGTTGGCTCAATCCGGCGTTAATCTCTTCGAGCTTGGCTTCAAAGAGGGAGATGAGGAGGTCATCTTTATTCTTGAAATAAAGGTAGATGGTTCCATCCCCAACGCCGGCTCGTTCTGCGATTTCACTAACTCTTGATTCGGTAAATCCCTTTTCAGCGAAAACCGCCATCGCTCCATTCAAGATGCGTTGATATTTCTCTTCGTGACGTTGTCGTCCTTTGGCTGTCTCTTGATCCTTTTGTCGAGGCATGTCTTTGGGTTTAGACCTCTTGTCTTTGGCATGTCAACGTTTTTGGTGTGATTCGCCTTTTCTCGAGAGTCTAAAGAGTTCTAGAGTTTGCACAGTTTTCCGAATTCAAGTTTCTCGGTGTGGTGCTTGATTTCCATAACCTTACCCAATCGAGATTCATTGTTGGCCAGAGCGTTTTTTGGATCTCCTAGAATTCCCTAGAGCTTCTGACTTGATTGGTACAAGACCAAATTATGTTGTGACCTATCGACGGCCAGAACCAAGGAGCTTAAATCAAAGCGACCGTTGCTGAGGGGAGAAAGGTCTCTGGCAACCTTTTGGAAGGATTCTAGCGTTTGTGAGTTCAAATTCTCAGGCATCTGCCCGCTTTGAAGTATAAGGGCGGTTGCGTTTACCAGAGCTGATCGCAATTGCCCCCTAAGGGCGGTTCTCGCTGGTTTTTCTAGCCTAGAGGTATTGTAGCTCTGGGTTGCGCCCCGAATAAACTCCAGTAGACCCGATTGGGCACCGGCAATAAAATAGAGTTTGCTTGCCAGTTCAATATTCGTCTCTACTTTGGATAAAACTTCAGCGATGTCCAATATTTCGTCGACGTATTCGAGCTTGCTTAGGGGTGTTGCCAAATCTTCAGGAACACTTGCACCCACGAGATCGAGGCTTGAAGCGGCTCGGCGTTCTTCGTCTTCTTGAGGCAGAAGCGTACTTAGGTTTTCATGGAGGAACTTTACGTTTTGTTCAAACGAGTCTTTTTGTGGCATTGTTTCGTTACGCATTAACCACAAGCAGGTGCGGTTCAACGCATGTTCGATTTGCATTCGGATCAGATACTCAATTGTGGGATCTAGATTTGCTTCAATCTCAAAGAGTTTCTCCTTAACATGATTCATTTCGATGATTTTCGATGCGTAAAGGTGGCTTCGCAAGATGTCGACTGTATTGCCTCCAGTTTGAAGGAGCATATCGCTAATCCAACTCGCACCCGTATCATTCACGATGGTGTTGGTGAGCATCGTGTCGGCAATATTTCGAGCAAGTGGGTGGGCGAGTATTTCTTCTGGGAATTTTGATTGGAGCAATTCAGGAAAATAGTCTTGAAGGTAGGGTGTCCAAAGTTCTTTGGGAATCAGAGTTGGGTAGGCAACGAGCTCTTGTCGAATGAACATTTTTGCGTAAGATGCCAGAGAAGCTAGTTCAGGACGATGGAGTCCGATGCCATTTTGTGCTCTGAGATCTAACTCCGGATCTGTCGGAAGATTTGCCAGTTGGCGATCAAATCCTACGTCTGCTGCCAGTTGCTCGATGGCGCGTTGGAAGCGAGGAAGATCTGTTTGAGAGCGTATTTGGTCTAAGCTCAACATTCGGCCTTGTTTCCAATTATTTCCGAGAACGGTTTTGTTGACGTCTGCACGCACCTCTTCGAGCAGTATGTTTCGTTGCTCGGAGGTGAGGTCCCCCCGTTCTTGTGGCTTACTCAATAATATTTTGATATTGACTTCATGATCAGAAAGGTCAACGCCACCACTATTATCGACGGCATCGGTATTTAGCCGGGTCTCTCTAGCGGCGAGTTGACATCGTCCCTGGGGGGTAATGCCGAGGTTTCCGCCTTCTCCAATCACCTTTGCTCTGACCTGAGGGGCGTCAATGCGTACTTGGTCGTTGGATGGATCTCCGACTTGAAGATTGGTTTCTTTATCGGATTTAATGTAGGTGCCGATACCCCCATTCCATAGTAGATCGACCGGTGCTTTGAGGATTTCTTTGATAAGATCCGGTCCACTAAGTTTGTCGTCTTTAATCCCCAAAGCCTTTTTCGCTTCATCGGAAAGGGCAATGGATTTAGAATTTCTGGGATAAATGCCTCCACCGGGGCTAAGTTGGTCTTTGGGGTAGTCCTCCCAACTGCTTCTTTTCATGTTGAATAACTTAAGCCGAACTTCATGGCTTGTGGTAGGATCGGGCTTGGGGTCGATGAAAATATTTCGATGATCGAAAGCGGCCAAAAGCTTCATTGTTTTGGACAGTAAGAGTCCATTGCCAAACACATCTCCGGACATATCTCCGATACCAGCAACCGTGATGACGTCCTTTTCCGGATGAAGTCCCATTTCGCGAAAATGTCGTTTAACACTCTCCCATGCCCCTTTGGCGGTGACCCCATCGATTTTATGGTCGTATCCATTTGAACCTCCGGACGCAAACGCATCGTCGAGCCAAAATTGATTTTGGCGGGCTACCCCGTTGGCGGTGTCTGAAAAAGCCGCCGTTCCCTTGTCGGCCGCAACAACAAGATATGAATCATCTTGGTCATAACAAAGGATATTTTCGGGCTTAATGATGTTGCCTTGGGATAGGTTGTCGGTAACTTCCAAAAGGCCATTAATGAAAATCTTGTATGCTTCAACGCCAGCTTTCCTAAAATCCTGTGGATCGTCGTAAGTTCCCTTAACGATAAACGCCCCTTTTGCACCTTCCGGAACAATCACAACGTTCTTGAGGTTTTGGGTGTGCATAAGACCCAGTACTTCAGTGCGAAAGTCGCGTCGCCGGTCAGACCAGCGAATTCCACCGCGAGCAATCATGCCACCTCGAAGATGCAGTCCCTCCACCAGAGGGTGATGGACGTAGATTTCTCTAAAGGGCCGAGGCTCTGGTATTCGCACAATTCTTGCGGGTTCCATCTTTAGGACAATGCGTGGTTGTTTGTGTGGATCTCGATTATAAAAATTTGTTCGGAGAGTTGCATCCACAAGGTTGTAGAGTCGGCGAAAAATCTGATCACTTTGGAGGTCTTGCAATTCGTCGATTTGTTCGAGGAGTGTCCGACTTGCTCTGTCCACGAGTTCTTGGCGTGTGGGGCAGACTTTGCCCTTTTCGGTTCCCTGTAATTCAGGGTCAAATTTGACGCGGAAGAATTCAGTGATGGAGCGAACCAGGGTCGGGTTTTTCTCCAAAGTAGACGTAGTAGCGTGTTTGCCATAGGGAGAGCCAAGTTGCCAGGCGTAATGGTGGTAGGCACGTAGTAGACTCACGTAAGTCCAGGGAATATCAGACTTCAAGAGAAGTCGATTCATGATGTCGTTTTCACATGCTCCCGCCATGGCGGCTGTGATGGCTGAAGAAAGTCTGTTTCGGCGTGTTGTAAGGTCGACGTTAATATTTGCGGCGGGTTTTATTCTAAACGTTGAGACGACGAGGTCGGGCCTTTCCGGAACAAGGACGCTGGTTGGGTATTGGTCAACCACGACGAGGCCGAGGTTGTCTAGGATCGGTAAAATGTCTGAGAGAAGACTCGAACTTGTCTCCGCCAATCTCAGGCGGGTGATGTCAAGTCGCTGATCTGTTTTTTCCCGGTAAATCTCGCAGACGTAGGGCATTTCCTCCGTTAGGGACTGTAGGATTTCGATGTCTTTAATGGCCCGTTTTACCGAGGTTTCTTCTCGGTAACGCGCGGGGAAAGCGTCGCGGTATAGGTAGAATAGTTCACGAGCTTGTGTCTCGCCGAAATGAAGGTAGATTTGATTTTTTAAGCGGATACTCCACGGCTGAGCCTGCTCTTTGATTTGTTCTTGCAGTTGTTCAACGATGTTTGCAGGGGCGTCGTGGATACCGGTTAAAAAGTAGTGCAGGGAGACAGACTGTCCATTGCCAGAATAAACTCCGTCGTCCACAGAGCGTGAACCAAGTTTCAAAGAAAGAAGGCGACGAATGCCGCCTCTTAAATCGTCACTGTAATAAGACCGTGGTAAGATAACAAACACAAAAGCCGATTGGTTTTTCTGATCAAGGCTGGTGTGTATCTGAATACCTTCTTCGGCGTCTGAGTTAAGAAGTTCTTCGACAAGCTTAGTAATGTTGTTTTCATCGAGGGCAAAGAGATAATCCAAGGGAAGCGAATTAAATGCCTTACGGATTGTGCGGTGCCGGTGGCTCCCTTGCCGTGCATCCGTATTCTCAAGGATTCGTTGCATCATTTGATTGAGCATCGGGACTGATGCTTTTGGTTCAGCTAGGGCCTCGAAAGTGAAGAGGCCTTCAATGAGTAGAATACCATCTGGATTTGCCTCGGCATCAAGTGTGCTGACGGCGACTCGATTAAGGGGCCCGGTTCGATAAAGCCACGACTCGACTTTACTTTTTTGAATCTTAAGAAATGGTGCCTTGGCGAGCTCTCGTAAACTGTCTTCCTCGTTGAGGCCCAGTTCAAGACTGGTTTCTACCAAGCTTTCTTGATTACCTATGCCTAGATTCATCGTATTGTTTTGCGCCTCTTCCTTCAAGGCGATCCATTTTGTGCCTAAGACGACGAAATGCTTTGATTGTAGCCAATCGAGAAATTGCGCGTATGTTTGGTATTGGTGATTGTTCTCCTTTTCTGCTTGCGCGTAAAATGTTTTTGCACATTTTGTGAGCGAATCTTGCATGCTGGGATAGTCGAGAACGGAAAGTTGGATTTGTTTTAGCCGGGCCGAAATACATTCGACAATGCTCTTTTGTCTTTCGAGTAAGTTCTCACCTTCAATTTCAGCCCAGAGGAAAGATTCGGGCTCTTGATCTTCGATTCCTAGCCCAGTGATTCGGCCGGAGGATGTTTCTCGACGAACGGGGATGATCGTGTTGAAACTTCTGAGGATTTTAACGCTTTTCCATTCGAGGGCCAGGCGAATCACAGAGATAATAAATGGCTGATCTTTGGATGCAGTGATCAAGATAGCGCGTGTATGTGTTCCGTCATCGATGGGCTTCATTTGAACGATGATTTCTTCATCACGTCGATCGAGGCAGGTTACAAGTAGTTGCTCGATCGCTGGTAGGAGTTCCTTTGGGGGGTGTTTTTCTAGATAACGGCCATCGAGCGATCGGGATAGTTGTCTTGCAAAAAGAGGATATAGGTCTTCTAGTTCCTCGGCCTTTGCCGGAACATAGGTGTCGACTGCAGCTAGATAGGCTACGACTTTATCGGAAAATCTATGTGATGAGTTCTCTATCATGGTGTATCATTACCTTGAGGTTGGAATCCTATTCTATTTTACCGCACCTCCACTTCTAAGCCAGTATTGTAATATTTTTTCATCTGTTTTGAGGCGAGATGGGTGTCTTTATAGGGGATTGGGCATGGTTGTGGTGAGGGGGACAAGGAGAATTTTGTGACTTGAGAACCTATAAATCTTCAGGAAGCGCATATACCAAGGAGATAGGGGGATTTTCGGTCATTTTACTGATCGCCTCGAACCAAGGGGTGATTTGTAGCCCCTCTACGACCCAAAGTATCGGACTTTTTGGGGCCAAACTTAGAACCAGATGCGCCAAGACTCTCTCTTGGAAGAGTTTGACGATATGCCCATGGAATCCTCCAAGAATTGATTCCGGTAGGGTGAGTGTGACTTCGTCCACCTGGATTTCGTTGATATTTTGGGCGCCTTGGAGAATACCTGAAAAGGTTTCTACCAGTTGATGGTGGTGAAATTCACTGTCGCTTAATTCATAGCCAAGCTCGTCCGAAATGGTAGGGATGAGGGTTTTTCTGAGTTGAAGAAGTAGTTGTTCAATGGAAAGCTCAGGGAGCCTGAGGGAGATCCCAGGGGCTTGTGGTGTATCAGCTGAATATTGATAGGCGCTAAATTCCCATAAACCTTGTCGAATATAAGTATAACCGTCCTTCTTTTCCCTGTTTCCACCGAATTTCTCAAAAGCATATCGGCTCTCGGGAATGGCTGTGAGCCTAGGGTCACCAAAATCTAGAGTGTTGAAATTTTCGAGTTCAAAGTCAGGAACAATGCATTTGATTTGTAGATTGGTCTCGGTCGTTGACGATGGGAGTAATTGGGGCAGAGCTTCGTATGAGAATTGTTGTGTTCGCCCGTTTCCTAGGGCTTCGAAGACAGTGGTTGAAACCAGCTCTGGTTGTTCCCGGGTCAACAAACCGCAGTTTAAGAGTCGCGGCCCAAAAGTGCAGTCGAATTCAAGGATATTTGGAGTATCGCTTGCCAATGCTTCGGGTTCAGTTGTTCCCAGTGATTCAGCAGGTTCTTCTGCCTGGGAAAGCATTTCTTTGCTCTCTTGAGTGTGGCACGAGGTCTTTTGTTCGTGAGAGATTTCTGATTCGAGTTTTTCCTTCTGCATCAAGATTTCGAGGTCATTTGATGGGATTTTTTCTTCGATATTCCTGCGAAGACTCACAGGTTCATCTTGTTCTTCGAACAGTTGTCCGTAGAGGTCGGTCAGACTCTCTGCTTCGAATCGCGCGAGGTCGGGATTGGCCTCTCTCACCCCCCCTCCTGTGGCTTTGGGGAGATGAGCAATGAGATATCGCTCGATGTGGCGGGAAGCCTTTCCTGCGAATGATGAAAAATGGAGTCCGATTCCACTTGGTTGTCCGCTTTCATGGGCTTCGGAAAGATTTCGGAGCCAGTGAACGATTCCTATCCCTTGTATTTTCTCCTTGGGACGTTCCAACTCGAAGTTAAACCGAACGCTATCGCCGATTCGGGGTAATTCTCTGGTTTGAACAAACATTCCCGTGGCGGAGAGATCACGAATTGTGGCGATGACCACGACCTGGCGATCCGGATAGCGCATGGTAATTGATATTGCGACAGGCACGCGCGGTGCCCCGGTTTTTTCCATGGTGTTAATCCGTTGTGGATGCTTTTTCCTTTACGAATCCTTCGACTGCTTCAAAGAGGTTTTTGGTCTTTTCTGGGGTTGTCCCACCCCCTTGGGCTAAGTCTGGTTTTCCGCCACCTCGCCCACCTACGATGGGGGCAAATTCCTTCATCATTTTTCCGGCATTAAACGTTTTCATAGCATCTTTGGTTACTCCAATTAAGAGACCTAGCTTGCCATCATTCTGGCTCGTTAAGCAAATCACCGACTTTGATAGTTTGGAGCGCAGGCCGTCGGCGAGTTCACGCATGTCTTTGGAAGGGATCTCGCCGAGTTCGACCATAATGAGCTGATAATTATGTACTTGTTTGGCTTCGCCCAAAAGTTTGTCAGCGAGTGAATTAAGTTCTGAGCTTTGATTTTGCCGTTCTAGTTTTTCGTTTGCTCGGTTCGTCTTTTGAATGGTTTGGACCGCCCCCAAAAAGTTGCGGCTGGTATCGGTTTTGAGTTGAACGTCACCGAAATCTTGCCCGTTCATGAGGCGCGTTAGAGCAACCCACGTGTTCCTAATTTCTTTGGCTTCCGGAAATGCAAATTTTTCAGATTGGGGAAATGGGGTTGTTTCATAATTTGCTGATTGGGGAGTAGTCCCTATCTTTTCGAGTTTCGTTTTTCGTTCTTGGTAGTTTTGCATCAAATTGCGAACCGCGGTGACGATGGTGTCACTATGGAGGGGCTGATCGTGGGTCGGGTTTTCGAGATACTTTTGAAGCTCTTGAAGTTTCTTGTGTAGGGAAAGGATACGTTTTTGGGCAGCATCGCCCACTTCGGCTTCGATTCGGCGCACGCCACTCGCGATAGCTTCTTCTTTTTGGATGAGAAGTAACTCTATATCTTTGGTGTTATTGACATGGGTTCCACCACAGAATTCGATTGAATTTCCCATGGTGATGATGCGAACCAAATCGCCGTATTTTTCTCCAAAGAGCGCCATGGCACCCTTTTCCTTTGCTTTTTCAAAAGGGAGGATATCGGTACTGACAGGAAGTCTCGCTTGTACCGCCTTGTTGACGATTGCTTCTACATGTTCGAGAGATTCAAACGGTGTTGATTCAAAGTGTGAATAATCAAAGCGTAGTCGTGATGATTCAACTAAAGATCCAGCTTGGGCTACATGATTTCCGAGAACGTCTCGAAGTGCTTCATGTAGTAGGTGAGTCGCCGAGTGGTGGGCTCTTAGTTGGCGGCGTTCATGGACCGCATATCCAGCCCAGACGTGGTCATCCGGGCGGAGGTTCTCGGTATTGGTTTCTCCCCGACCCACAGTAAGTTCAGAGATGGGCTTTCGGGATTCGCTAATGGTGACAATTGGTTTGCCGTCTAAGTCAAAGATCATGCCCCGGTCGCCGAGCTGTCCGCCGGATTCCCCATAGAATGGAGTCGGATTCAGAACAACTTCGATGGAGCCCGGTTGGGAATTTTCGGTTTCCTGGTTCCGCTGAATGATGGATTTTATTTGAGTTTTGGTGGTTAGGTATTCAATTCCGTCAACTTCGAATATCTGCCATTCACCACTACGCTCAGCCAACGGGACTTGTTCATCGGGATAGCCCACAAAAGAAATTTGACCGAGATTTTGGGCGATTTCCATGTAAACATCGGCCACCGCTTCTTCGCCTATTTTGGAGTTTCGGCTACGTGAGCGCTGTTGTTCCATGGCGGCATCGAAACCTGCATGGTCGATGGATAGAGAGTGCTCCGAAGCGATTAGCTCTGTGAGATCTTTGGGAAATCCGTAGGTATCGTAAAGCTTGAAAATAGTTTCGCCGGAAAGTGTTTTTTCTCCATCGGGTAAATGACGGATCTCTTCGGATAGGATTCTAAGGCCGGAATCCATCGTTCGACGGAAGTTTTGCTCTTCTAGATCCACTACTTTTTGGATTAAAGAGGAAGCTTCTTTGAGTTCGGGATAGACAGGACTGAGTTGCTCCACAACGTCTTTACATATTTTACTGAGGAATAGCTTGTCGAAACCCAGGCGATGTCCATGGCGAATCGCGCGGCGCATGATTCGCCGCATGACATAGCCCCGACCTTCATTTGAAGGCTGTAGGCCATCAGCAATCAGAAAAGCACTGGTCCGAGCATGATCGGCAATGACGCGCATTGAGACATCGTCTTCGGCATTACTCGACTGATATTTCTTGCCGACAAGCTCACTGGTTTTATGTATGAGCTCCTTGAAGGCATCGGTATCGTAGTTTGTATTGAATCCAGAGATAACCGCAGCCAATCTTTCTAGTCCCATACCCGTATCCACGGATGGTGCAGGAAGAGGGTTTAGAAGACCGTCGGCACTTCGCTCGAATTGCATGAAGACGTTATTCCAAATTTCGATGACTCTACCGTTTTCGAAATCGTCTGGAGTAGGGTCCGAACCTGTTTCGGTATCAAAGTGTATTTCTGTGCAAGGTCCACAGGGACCCGTGTCTCCCATCATCCAAAAATTGTCTTTCATTCCCATTTCAATGATTCGATGATCTGACAGTCCAGAAATTTTCTTCCACAGGGACTTAGCTTCGGCGTCTGGGGGGATATCTGAGGTGCCCTCAAAAACAGTCACCCAAAGCTTGTCTTTTGGAACCTGGAGTTCTTTGGTTAAGAATTCCCAGGCAAAGTGTATCGCTTCTTCTTTGAAATAATCGCCAAAAGAAAAATTTCCAAGCATTTCGAAGAACGTGTGGTGTCTATTTGTGCGTCCAACTTGTTCGAGGTCGTTGTGTTTACCAGATACTCTAAGACATTTTTGAGAAGTTGTGGCGCGACTGTAGGCGCGTTTTTCGCGGCCGACAAATAGGTCTTTGAACTGAACCATACCAGCGTTGACAAACATCAAAGTTGGGTCGTTCGCTGGAATCAGGGGCGAGGATTTTACAATGGCGTGGTTTTGTCGCGCAAAATAATCTAGGAAAGCTTGTCGAAGCTCAATTGTTGTTTTTATTGTCATGGGCGCTTGGGTAACACAAGGGGGTGGCGGACGGCAATCCGCACAGTTGAGTTCGGTGGCTCTCGTTGCCCGAAGTGGTACTTCCGTTGCCCAAGACAAAACTGCGAGGGTACGGGTACCTACTCGTCTAAGAGGCCCTTATCGACGTTGAAGTAATGGCCATCATCGTCTTTGATTAGATAATGATTTTCCCAGGTTTCTAGGATTTCGATTTCATCGCCGGCCGAAAATTCTGCTTCCTCTACGTCCCCATCCTTAGTGGTGATAAACTTCAGAGTGGTATCTGTTTTGAAATTTGCCATTTCTAGGGTCTCCTCGAAGATCTTCGTGATTGAAACTCGGTAATCCACTTGGGGAAAAAGCGCAAGAAATCCCAAGGTTCTTTTTTATCGACATGGGACTAAAGTGTTTAATACCAGACACTTAAGGTTTTTTAGACAAAGGCTAAATTGGCTTCATTTTTTTTCTTGACACCATGACGCGTTGTGTTATAGCGTCTGTTGACGCAGAGCAGCATTTCGGTGTCGGGGGAGGTCTTAAAGCAGTGGCTTCCCCAAAAATTAGGAGATGACGATGTCAGCAACAAAATCTACAGCTAAAAAGGCGCCCAAGAAGAAATCAGCGTCTGATACACAAAAAACTAAGCAAACGCCTACCTTTAAGGCCATTGATTCTAGAGCTAAAGCTACAGAATCGGCCAAAGAGTGGTTGAACATCCTTCAAACGAAAATAAAAAGCTTTGCCGAAGCCGAAGAGGGATTGGTCGCGGCGGTTAAGGACATGGTCGAAGAAAAAGGTTTGAATGCTTCAGAGGTAAAGAACTCTCTGGATCAATTTATGGGTCGACTGAAAGCCAATGAGCTTTGGGAGCAAGTGCGAGGTAGCGGCACAGTTGTGACATTGAGCGACTACCGGAACGAGCTGGAGCAGCAAGTTGAGAATATTGTAACGCGCGTTTTGTCTGCTTTCCAGATTGCCAAGTTGTCAGACGTAGAAAGTGTTTCTAAGCAATTTAAGTCCTTGAATCGCAAGGTCAATGAGATGAACCAGCGACTCAAGACCCTTGAGACCGAATAATTTGATTTTCCTCGGAAACATCGCTTTTCCCAGCAAGTTTCCTTGGTGATGCGCCGACATGGTAGTTTTCCCCCTTCCCCAAAGTTGCTTTATGTCGGCGCGTCTTTTCCTCTTGATATCCCTTTCTTGTTCGTGAAAATACAGTCGTATCTGCCCACCCCAAAAACCGATCGGGTAACGGAGAACTTATTTCATGTTAGCGACCAAGACCACAGAGGGAATCGAAGTTCAGGGAGAGTCTTTTTTTGTTCCTGAGCGATCAGCACCGCAGCGAAATGTCTATTTTTTCGCCTATAGGATCCGCATATTGAATCATAGTTTGAAAACGGTTCAGTTATTAACTCGACATTGGGTGATTACCGACGGTGCTGGCGTGGTTCAAGAGGTTCGCGGTGCTGGCGTGATTGGAGCTCAGCCAACCCTAGGACCGGGGGACAGTTTTTCCTATACTTCCGCTTGTCCATTGGGGACTCCAGTGGGAACCATGGAAGGCTCCTATCGGATGGAGATCGAGTCGGATTCCTTTCTGGATGTTGCGATTCCTGCGTTTACTTTGGCGGCACCAAATTCGTTGAATTAACGGATTTTCTCTTATTCTCTGGTCTCGTTAAACAGCGCGCATGAGCCTAGGAGCAAGCCTTCGAATAGGGTGGCGATTTGTTTATCTCTGATGCACTCGTTTTGGGTGTGTCCGGTGTATTGATCTTCGGGAAGGGAGGGCCCGAAGTTGATGGCACCCGGAAAGAGTTTTGCATAGGTTCCACCCCTGACCGATTTTGCTTTATTGATTTGGTCGTTACTCACTTTTCGGTATGCCTTCAACAGAATTCTGGGGAGCGGAGAGTCTGGGGATGTAAAAGTGGCTTCTCCGACGTACGGCTCACGAACCATTTTGAGCTGCCAACCGAAATTATCTTGAAGGTTGTGTTTGACGGATACCAGCTTGTCTTTAAAATTTTCAGAGGATTCTCCTATGGGGCGGCGAATGTTAATGCCTACTAGAATCGTTTTTTCTTGATGCTTTAGAATTGTCGGCGCAATGACGAGTTTTCCCATGAGTGGGTGTGTCGTTGAGATACCAAGTTTTGCTCCGTAGTGGTCATTGGTCAAAAACTTATCGATGAATGTAAGGGCATCTAGGGTCGGGGATGGGTTGACGCCTAAAGACGTTACTAAGGAAGCTAGAAACCATATTGGGTTGCTACCTTCTTCTGGGGTTGAGGCATGGGCCGCCCGGCCCTTCACACGGACCATCAGCCATCGTTCCAAGGAATTTGATTCTAGAGAAACTTCGAACGCATCCGCAGGAAACGTTTTTGATATTTTTTCAATGTGATCTCGAACCATTTCATTGGCTTTTTCTAGTGATAGAGGGGCGTCAATGCCGATTCGGATGATTCCATCGGGTGGGATTTGATTCAAAGTTTGGCCAGCGCCAGCAAAGTCAAGATTGAATGGTGATGTCTTTGGAAGGGTTAAGCCGGTTTGTCCGAATTCGAGATACCAAGAGACATATCCAAATTCGCCATTAACGATTGGAAAGCTGGAATCGAGAGAGATCGGAAACGGGATCCTTGGAGTTTTTTCCGCGAAGGTCTCCATGCCCTTCCAATTGGTCTCTTCACCCGTACCGATGAGAAGTGAAATATTCTTTTTGTAATGGGCCGCTGTGGTTTTTAGTATTGGGAGTAAGGTCATGGCGACAGCGATTGGCCCTTTGTTATCCTCGCTCCCTCGGGCACACCAGCGGTCCGATTTTCGTACCAATTGAAAGGGGGTGGTCATGCTATTGGTGGCGGGAACGACATCAGCGTGGGTTATATAAGCGATATCCCTGGGACCCGAGCTTGTGGATATTTCCCAAACTTCATCATCTTGGTAGCTGGTGAATACTAGATTGAAGTGATTTGCCCAATCCATCAGGAATTGCTTCATTTTTAGAAATCCGCCATGTTCATTGGGGCTTTCATTTATTCGTACGGTACGGAATTGGACGAGTTGTTTGAGATAATGCAAGATTTGGGCTTTCCAGCAGGGGTGCTTGAGTGGGAAGGCATGTAAATCTGCGGAGGTAACAAGGGGGTGATGGGTATCGACGGAGGTACAGCTAGGGATGGACTGGGGGTTCCATTGGCTTTGAACATTCGCTGCTTGTGGGGAGGATGGTGTTTGTGCGTAAAGAGGAGGGGGCTTAAGGCTGTTGTGGGCCAAGGGGACCAATAGCAAGGCCCCTATCCCAAAATTTCGCGCGAGGAGTTTGTTCATTGGCAAGCCATGCCCAGACTTTCTGTGAAAATCAATGATTTCGAAATACTGGTTACGGATGACATTGGCTGAGCTTTTCGTTATGAGTCTTAATTTTCAGAGGGGTGCCATGTTGGTTCTGGTTGCTATGTATTTCACTGAGACCCATAGGCGAGCAATCGGGTGATAAATAGAGATTCAGACTTGCCGGTGAATTCAATGCACGGGCTTTTGCATATTGTCTATATCGGTTTGCTGGGACTTGGGGGCTGGTTTCTGCTTTTTATGATTCGAGACTTGCTACCGGGGCGATTTGAGCCATGGCAGCAGGGTGGTGAGTTTGTTAGTGTATTGGGCTTGGTTACATGTGCTCGCTTGTTGGCCTTCCGGTATATGGGCTCGGCGCGCATAGCGTTGGATTCGGTCTTTTATATCGCAATGGTTTTCATTTGGGGGACGTTGGTGGCCGCTTCTCTTGCCGCTTTAACGCTCACTATTGACGCGATTCTTAGGAACCCTGTGGAGCGCAGAAGTCGTGCGGTGACATATTATCCGCGCCTTCAGCGAGTCGCGGGGATTTTGTATAAGGGTGGCTTACCGGTTTTGGTGCTTATTTTCATGGGGGCCTTATTCAGTGATGGGTGGATGCTGGGCTCCGACAACGTTTCACTTATCTGGATGCTCTTTATTTTCGCGAGCGGTTTTGTTTTTGTTCATTATGTTTTGGTTGGATGGGGGCACTGGTTGGAAGGCGTAGAAACCGAAGCACTTGGTGATTCGATACCAAAGCTCATTGGGCAAGAAGTTTTTTTGATGCCTTTAGCTTTGGCCATGGTGTTGGCCTACCGGTACCAAGGACTTGGCTTTTTTCTCTTGTTGGGGGGCGTCGCTTTGATGATCAATGGGGTGATTCGTCGCCTGGTTATCGTGAGCGAAAAATCAATTCGAAGGGCTTCTGATTTACAAGCGCTCTATGAGGTTGGGCGATCGATGTCTTCGAGTCTTGAGGAAGATAAAATCGTTCGAAATTTGGCTGCTTCGGTACAAAAGTTGGTGGGTTCTAAATCATACTTTATGCTGGGGCGACTCTCTCAGGGGCGAGATACGGTTCATTGCGTGGTTTTTGATGGCCGTGGTGATGTGGAAGGAGAGCACTGTTTGCCTGTGGGCCTCAACTTGCCGACGAGAGTGCTCGAGTCTGGTTCACCGATCTTGATCGACGATCTCAGATACGAATATGTGCGTTTTGTGGGAGGTGGTTCCTATGGAGACGGACGGTTTTTGTCGTGGCTGGGGGTTCCCATGAAGCTTTACGATGAAGCCATTGGGCTGATGGCTGTGAAGGGTAAGGTGATGGGGGCTTTTACGAAGGCTGATACAACGGTGTTGTCGGCGATTGCGGATCAGGCAGCCGTGGCACTCGAAAATGCCCGACTATATGAAATGGCAACCGTAGACGGGCTCACAAAATTGTTTGTAAGGCGTTATTTTGACCAAAGGCTTCTAGAGGAGTGGCAAAGATCACTTCGGTATGAGGCTTGTTTTTCAGTGCTACTATTTGATCTAGATAATTTTAAGAGAATGAACGATCAATATGGCCACCAAGTTGGCGATCAGGTTTTACGGATGGCGGCTGGGGTAGTTCGGCAAAATATGAGGAGGATGGATACGGCGGCTCGGTATGGGGGGGAAGAATTTGCTTGTATTTTGCCGGGAACTCAGGCTGGAGACGCCTTTCAGGTTGGAGAACGTATTTGTGCCGAACTTGCTGCAACTGAGATTACCACAAGCGTAGGTACCTTGAACGTTACGGCTTCGATTGGTATCGCGTCTTCGGATTTAGAGGAAATGAGTGAGCCGGATAAGCTGCTGACACTTGCAGATGTGGCTTTATACGAGGCAAAAAACCGTGGAAAGAACCAAGCTAGGTTGTATTCTAAGAAACTTAACAAGTTTGCTTAATCCCTTATTTTGATGTTGATGGATATTCGGAAAGTTAGGTGAAAAATGGTAAAGAAATCTGAGGCAACGCCAGAAATTTTGGAGGTGGTTGATACAAAGGCCAATGCATTGGTGAGGTTGGCTGATCAGCCTCCAGTGGTGATTCCTGCCATTGTCCAGACCGAATTGGTCCCTTTTCCCGGTCCGATGGTACCGATTCTCCTGGACACGAAAATGCGTCAGCAAGCAGTTCTTCATGCCAAAAGTAATGCGGGCTTTTTCTTGTTGATCAATCGAATTCGAAAAGGTGATGAGTCGGAACACCCTCGGGAATTACTCGATATTGAAGGAATCGGGCACGGTTCAGAATTGGCGCGTGTAGCGGCAGATTTTGTGGCAGAGGAGGCAGTGCATCCTTCTGATGCGATGGAATTAAAGATTGTTGGTGGTGGGGAGGAAGACGACGATGCTTTCGAAGAAGTTGGGGACGAAGAAAAAGAACTAGAAGATGATGATGAATATCCGATCGAAGAACTTTCAGAGTTGAGTCGAGTGGGAATTCTAGCCAGAGTCCTGAAGGTTTTCAGGCTCCCCGATGGTCGTATGTCGGCGCTTGTGCACCTTCTACGGCGTGCACAGCCACTTGAGTTGGTCAGAATCCAACCGTTTCCAGTTTTTCGTGTGACTTACCCGACAGAGATAGTCTCCGATGAGGCGTCTTATGAAGCGACCTATCGGCAGGTTAAATTGACACTGCAATCTTTCTTTGATGCACATAGTGGAATTCCTGAGGAAGTAAAAATTACGGCTTTGTCTATCGAGTCTCCAGGCATTCTCGCTGATTTTGTAGCCCAGCATTTGTCTCGAGATTTTAGGGAACGGCGAGGATTTTTGGAGGAGCTGGATTTAGCCAATCGTATGCGATTGGCGCTGGAAGTATCAATTCGTGAATTAGATATGCTGACGGTTGGCAATCGAATTAGCCAGGAGATTCGTGAGAAGGTCGAAAAGCATCAGCGAGAATTTTTGCTCCGAGAACAGCTTAAAGCGATACGAGTCGAGTTGGGAGAAGAAAAGGACCCCACTGCTTTAGCAGTAGAAGAACTTAGAGAAAAACTTGAAGCTGCTGGCTTACCCGAACATGCAAGTCATCGAGCAGCAGAAGAGATGAAGCGACTCCAGCTGATTCCTGCTGAGTCTCCCGAGCATAATCTTATTCGCTCTTATTTAGAATGGATTGCGAGTTTACCCTGGTCAAAGGTCAGTGAGGAGTTGATCGATATCTCTAGAGCAAGAGAGGTCTTGGATGAAGACCATTATGGTTTGAAAGACATTAAAGAGAGAATTCTTGAATACTTGGCCGTACGAAAATTGAACCCACAAAATAGGGGGACGTTACTGTGTTTTGCCGGACCGCCTGGGGTGGGCAAAACTTCTTTGGGACAATCCATTGCCCGAGCGCTTGGAAGAGAGTTCTATCGCTTTTCCGTGGGGGGCATGAGGGATGAAGCTGAGATCAAGGGGCATCGGCGGACCTATATTGGAGCAATGCCTGGTCGTTTGATACAGGCTCTTAAACATGTGGGAACGTCTAATCCGGTGGTGATGCTAGATGAGTTAGATAAAATGGGGAGCGATTGGAGGGGGGATCCATCCAGTGCAATGTTGGAAGTGCTAGACCCTTCGCAAAATGAGAATTTCCTTGATCATTATATCGATCTTACCTTTGATCTAAGTCAGGTCATGTTTATTGCGACTGCCAACGTGAAGTCCCAAATACCAGGTCCACTTTTAGACCGTCTGGAAGTTATCGATTTGCCTGGATATATTCCAGAAGAGAAGGTCGAGATTGCCCACCGATATTTACTCAAGCGGCAGCGCAAAGAACACGGCCTCACGAATCGACAAGTTTCGGTTGGAAAGCGTAGTATGAGGCAGTTGATTGAGCAATATACCCATGAGGCAGGGGTTCGTGAGCTCGATCGTCAAATTGGAAAGCTTTGCCGAAAACGAGCGGTTGAGGTTGTTGGTGGGACCGAGTTTAAGGCTGGTATTGTACCAGATAGCCTTTCTCAATATCTGGGCCGGCCCAGAGCTTACGATGATCGCTTAAAGCGCAAGGGGAGTCCCGGATTGGTGACGGGACTGGCCTGGACTCCAGCTGGTGGTGCGGTTCTTTTCATTGAGGCGGCGCGCATGCCGGGTAAAGGAGTCCTAAAAACGACAGGTAAGCTTGGGGAAGTGATGACCGAATCGACTAAGATTGCCTTGTCTTATGTTAAGAACCAAGCTGAGGAATTGGGCTTGCCATTGGAGTTTTTCCAGAAAAGCGATATTCATGTTCACTTTCCTGCCGGAGCGGTTCCCAAGGATGGGCCATCAGCGGGTATCACAATTACGACAGCGTTGCTTTCATTGCTTACCGAAACACCAGTGGCGCCGCGGCTTGCGATGACTGGGGAAATCTCGCTGGGAGGTGAGGTTCTGCCTGTGGGGGGGATCCGAGAGAAAGTTGTGGCAGCACGTGCGGAAGGTATCAATACGGTGATTCTGCCTTTGGCAAACGAAGTCGATGTTGAGGAAATTCCCATTGAAGTTTCTCGAAAGCTCACGTTTGTTTTTGTTTCTAACTATCAAGATGTCATGGAAGTTGCTTTTCCACAGGGATTACACTTACCTGTCCGGGCGTCAGAGGGTAGTTGTGAAACCAAAACAGCACAGAAGAAACCAAGCACTAGACGAGTCTCGAAAAAAGTACCCACGAAAAAGAAAGTACAGACTAAACGCAAAGCTGGTTCTCGGCGGCGTGCAGCATCTTCCAAAACTTAAGTGATGTTAAGATATTGCTCTTCGGTCAATGCAGGTACGTTTGTAATTTTCTGCCTCATATTATTTTTTCCGGGTGCCGTGTTGGCTAAGGCCGTGGAGCAGCTAAAGATTGCGCCGTCATTTACATTGAAACTCATCTCACCGGATTCTCGTTCTACCTTGGTCTCTTTGGAGAAAGATATTTCATTGGGGACTGAACCTAGTCTTGGTTACGAAGGTGATACAATTCTCATCTTATTGGGAAAAATGGATGTTACTTGGGATAGGGAGTTTGCGTTTTGGAGCGCCCTAAAACGGTCTTTTGCGGGAGCTTCTATTCGAATTATTTGTGTTTTGTTGGGGCCAAACCCACAGGGTTTGAGATGGCTTCAACAACATCGGAAAACCTTAGAAGATTACCCGCTTCAATTGCTGTATGACCGTTATGGACTGGTTCGTTCTCGATACCATCTGGATGGCCGAAACTTTGCGCTTTTTATTGTAAACAATGCCAGGAGAATTCTCTGGTCTAAGTTTGAATTTTCTGATCAGACCCGAATGGAATTTATCGAGCATTTGGGTTATCGATTGGGGCGTCCCATTGTAGGAAGAACTCCCGCTCCTTTGGTTGCTTGGTTCAAGAATGAAATGGAGGACCAAGGCATCAAGGTTCTTCCATCACAGTGATCCTTCTTTTTTTGAAATCAATTGTTACTTTGTGAGGGTTGGCTGTTAATATCTCAACCTCGCTGGATAGGGTGCGCAATTTCGGATGCGATGCCTCGATATGGTGTTTTCCTTTTTCTAGATGAAGGGGAAGGAATGTTGGAGCTGTTCCTATGGCTCTTCCGTCGACGAACACATTGGTATGAGCTGGAGCATTTAAAGTTGTGGCGGTTTTCGTGGGGACCAGGGTGGGTATGGCAAGGCTCGAAGACGGGGATTGGTTGAGCCATATTCCCGACGCCAAAGCCACGAGTGCAATGAAAGCAATTAGAAATAGGCTTTTAAACGCAAAATTTCTTTCCAATGGGGCTTCGATATCATGGATGTTTTCCAACCGAGTTTGGAAGCCTTGGCTAAATGCCACCGCATCGGGGTCATCGGGAGCCAGTGCTCTTAATTGATTTCTGATTGCATCCACCCCAATGAGTTCTCCTTGAGCCAATTTATTGCGAAGTAGGATTTTTGTGGATGCGATTCTTTTGTAACGGTCGTTGTCTTTAAAGCGGTGGGGATTTTCAACAAATTGTTCCAGGAGTGGTCCCCAATCTGGGTAGTCTAATTTGGAAAGCTGTATTCGGAGTGTCTCGTGAATTGTGCTCATTGAGGATGGTCGCATACTTTCGTTGTATGAGAGACAATCCTGAATCAATTTCGAAAATTCATGGGAGAATTCGGGACGGTATTCAGTGATTGGTACGGGACGGGTTTCCCTCATTGCTTGCATAAGGGCGTAGGGACTGGTGCCGGGGTATGCCAGTTTACCGGTTGAGATGAAATAGAGGAGGGCCCCCAGCGCAAAGATGTCTGTTTGTGCAGAGAGTTGAGCCTGGCGGAGTTGCTCTGGGGCCATGAAGCCGGGTGTACCTACTATTTCTGTGGGGGTAGCCGCGTCTTGTCCCATGAAGCCGTTGGCCTTGAAGCCTTTGGCAATTCCAAAATCGGCGAGAACGACGCGTTGACCGCTGATAAAAACATTTTCGGGCTTTAGATCTCGATGGACGATCCCAGCCACGTGTGCATGGGTGAGGGCTGAACTCAAACTTAATCCGATGATGGCAATGGTTGTTTCCGGAAAAATTGGGATATCCCGGTGCAGGTCCCCAATATTTTTCCCTTCTAAGTATTCCATGACCAAGTAGTGGTGGTTTTCATTGGTGGTTCCGTGGTCAATACATTGAACGATATTGGGGTGTTCGAGGAGGGAAATGGCTTGGATTTCTCGTTGAAACCTGAAGTTGGCCCGTGTATCTTGCAGATGGCTTGGTTGAAAAACTTTGATGGCCACTTTGCGCTGAAGCTTTTCGTGGCGCCCCAGATAGACAAGCCCCGAGGAACCTCTGCCTAGACCGGATTCAACGATGTATTCTCCAAATTTCTTGATGGTAGGTAGTTTCGACACTGAGCTACTTTGAGTTATTTCGTTGTTTGAGGCAATGACGCTGATTTTAGGTCGAGGACGATTTCGCCCCGGTTTACGAGCTGAAGATGGTCTCGGATAATCCGTTTCTGGACATTGGGTCTCGATTTAAAGGCCTTAATATCTTTTTCTAGCGCGTCTACTTCGAGTACCAAGTTTGATAAATATTCTTCCTTTTCGTGAACAACTTTCCTGAGGGTTCTGTGTTTTTCTAGGCCATCTGGTCGCACAAGGGAGTTGCCGATCCAATAAGAGCCCAATGCGATGCACGCCATGATGTAGATGGAGCGAAGAAAAGACATGATTGGTAGGATAGAATTTTCAATTTGCAAGAGCAAGAAAGTGTCGCCTTGCTTGTATGATTTCCTGAGAATTAATTGAAGTAAGAGAGCGAGCTAAATGGTGGGCCGATCGGACTTGGCTTAGAATTGTTTAGTCTGTGGCAATGGCAAGGCTTTGAAACCCTATTTCCTTTGCCAAATCCATAATTGAAACCACGATACCATGTTGGGCTGTAGAGTCGGCTTCGATAATAAACACTTGTTCAATTTTTTCCTTATAGAGCCCACTTAATTTCTTTTGGAGCTCATTTTTTGACAAAGCCTCGCCTTCATAAACCATTCTACCCTCGGCTGTTACTGTCACCACAATTTGATGGTTGGTTCCAGTGGGGTTTGACTGATTCGCTCGCGGCAACTCCACTTTGATTCCAGAGTCTTGCACAAAAGTAGAGGTAATAAGGAAGAAAATCAGCAGGATGAAAACAATATCGATTAAGGGGGTAAGGTTGATTTCCGCATCTCTTTTACGGATTGCGCGTATCGAGAAGTTCATGGGTGGGCGCATACCTTGTCGATCAGTTTAAGGGCTCGCTCCTCCATCTCCAACAGAAGAAGATCTACGCGACCTTGGAGATATTTGTAGAAGATGTAAGCGGGTATTGCGACACTGATTCCTACGGCAGTTGTAATGAGCGCCTGCCAAATACCGCTGGCGAAGAGAGATGGGTCACCGAGCCCATTGACCTCGACTTGCTGAAAAACACTCATCATTCCAATAACTGTTCCAAGAAGGCCAAGCAGTGGCGTGATGGCAGCACAGGTCCCCAGTATTTCGATATATTTTTCCAGTTGAGCTGCTTCGTATTTGCCTGTTTCTTCTACCAGCTCTTTGATTTCAGCCCGTTGTAGGGATTTTTGGCTCAGGGCAGCGGAGAAGACGTTGGCCATGGGGTTTGAGCTTTCCTGGCAGAGTAGGAGAGCATCCGATACCCGACCATCTACAATGAGGCTCTCAATACGTTTGGTAAAAGTTTCCGGGATAATCCGGGACTTCTGCAAGTGCCAGAGGCGTTCGATGAATACAGCGACAGTGACAAGGGAGCACAGGCCGATCGGATAGATCAGAACGCCCCCCCTCGTTAATAGATCCCACAACATAGTACGTACCTCGTGTGATACTGTGTACCCAATAATCATACCTGCTCACAACTCTTTCTGCTTATTTTCTCCCGAAGACTGAGTCTTCTGGCTTTTCGACTCCGATTACCGGTTCTTTTGGGGCTCAAGGCTGCCCCTTTTTTTGTTGGTGTGTGGGTAATTGTCTGCATGTATTTGTCCATGCAAAACCTCATCTCTTGATGCATTGCGTCTTATAAGTGCTTGAAACGGGAGATTTTTATTTTTTAAGTTGACAGTTTTGAGTTGGGAGACGTAACATTCTAGGTGGGGAACGTTTGCAATAAATAGGGTGCTGAGGTCAGAATGAGTCATGAGTCATTCGATAGGTATTTGGCTTCCAGATTTCACTTTGGTGAAGGTGTCATGGAGCAGGCCGCGGAGCGGCAAAACGAATACTCTCGAATTTTGATTGGCGCCATATTGTTGGAAATTGGCATGGTAACCCAAAGGGATCTCGATAGGGCCCTTGAGATCCAAATCAGGGAGGTTTGTCAGGCGGTGGTTGCTCGCCCCCGTCGTTTAGGAGAATTACTCATTGAGCAGGAGGTTGTTTTAGAAGAACAGTTGCAACGAGCGTTAGCAATCCAACGCCGTCGACGGCACATGGGATTGAGTGACATATTGGTTGAAATGGGAGCTCTCTCGCAGGAGAACTTGGATGAAGCAAAAGCCCAGTGGAACCAAGGTGGAGTCAGTTCAGTCGCATAGATCGTGAGGCGAAATAGTTGTTTGACGAAGTGCTTCGTACGTTGCAACGCCGACGCTTGTAGAGAGGTTTAGAGAACGTAGTTGTTTATTGTATCGTGGGATGGTGACGCATTTTGCGTCACCAATCCTTACGTGCAACCATTCGGGAGTTCCTGTTGTTTCTTTCCCAAAAAGAAGCCCATCGCCGCTTTTATAGGATACGTCCCAGTAGGATTTTTCTGTCTTTGTTGTGAAAAGCCATAGCCTGTCTGGCTTGTGCTCACTCTTTTCGAAGTTCTCCCAGGATTCGTGTTCGTGCACGTCTAGGGAATACCAGTAGTCCATACCGCTTCGACGGATCTGTTTGTCGTTGATTTGAAATCCCAGAGGATGGATCAAATGCAGGCGGCATTGGGTGACTGCGCACAGTCTACCAATATTGCCTGTATTTTGTGGAATGTCGGGTTGAAAGAGGACGATATGGATCAAGTGGGCTCCTTTATCTCAAGCCGCCATAGTTGAGTGATACAAGGATCGTCAAGCATCTCATTTGAAGGATCGTCAAGCATCTCATTTGGACAGGGGCTGAGGGGTTGACCTCCCCTAAACTCCCCGGCATTGGGCTCCCAACATTTACTCTGAGGTGAGAATTATGCGTGAAGAGGTTTTGGGAGCACTGGGTCTGGGGCTCGAGAATTCTGGCGTTTTGTGCGGAGATTATAGTGAAGCGAATGGCGAGTGGCTTGAGAGTATTTCGCCCATTGACGGCAAGTTGATTGCCAAGGTTCGCATGGCGTCGGCAGAGGATTATGAAACCGTCGTCCAGAGGGTCCAAGGCAGTTTTACCGAGTGGAGAATGTTACCAGCGCCTCAGCGTGGTGAGATCATTCGTCAGATTGGGATGAAATTGAGGGAGAAGAAGGAAGCTTTGGGCCGTTTGGTTGCCTTAGAGGTTGGGAAAATTACGGCTGAAGGCGAAGGCGAAGTCCAAGAGATGATCGATATTGCCGATTACGCTGTAGGACTTTCACGCCAGCTTTATGGATTGGATATCAAATCAGAACGGCCTCTACACCGATTGGTGGAACAATGGCATCCGGTAGGACCTATTGGCATTATTTCGGCCTTCAATTTTCCCGTTGCCGTGTGGGCGTGGAATGCGTTTGTCGCTGGGGTTTGTGGGGATACGATGATTTGGAAGCCTTCGGAGAAAGCATCACTCTGTGCTCTGGCTGTTCAACGAATCGCGCAAGAAGTTCTGAGCGAGAATGGTTACGGCGACGTGATGGGGCTGACGGTTGGGACAGCAAACCCCATTGGTGAAACCATGATTCACGATAAGCGACTGCCGCTGATTTCAGCCACTGGCTCGGTGCGCATGGGGCGCCGTGTGGGTTCGGTTGTAGCTGAGCGATTTGGTAAGTCCTTGTTGGAGCTAGGTGGCAACAATGCTTTGACGGTGATGGACGATGCGAATCTTGAACTCGCCCTAGGCGGGGTCCTCTTCGGTGCGGTTGGAACAGCCGGCCAAAGGTGCACGACGACTCGGCGGTTACTCTTGCAAGAGGGTATTGCCGATGACTTTGTGGCGCGTTTGGTCAAAGCCTACGGTCAAGTACGGATTGGTAACCCTCTGGAATCCTCAACGCTTATGGGGCCGCTGATCGACACAGATGCAGCACAAGCCTATGAAAAGGCCCTCGTTCAGGCAGTTGAGCAGGGCGGGGAACTTCTCTATGGTGGTAAGCGACTCACCGGTGAGCAATATCCCGGTGGCGGCTATGTGGAGCCAGCAATCGTTAAGGCCAACCCCGAGATGTTGGTTACTCAAGAAGAGACATTTGCTCCAATCCTTTATGTGATGACTTTCAAAAAATTGGAAGAAGCTATCGCGATTCAAAACGGGGTGGAGCAGGGGTTATCGAGTGCTATTTTCACCGATTCCCTACGCAATGCGGAAACGTTTGTTTCGGCCATGGGTTCTGACTGTGGTATTGCAAATGTGAATGTAGGTACCAGTGGCGCTGAAATTGGCGGGGCCTTTGGTGGGGAAAAAGAAACCGGTGGTGGTCGTGAATCTGGTTCAGATTCCTGGAAAGCTTATATGCGCCGACAGACACAGACAGTTAACTACTCAAAAGAGCTTCCATTAGCTCAAGGGATTCAGTTTGGATGAACGATATTCCCAACATCGAACAACTCGCTCTGAGTGGACGTAATGTGTTTTTACGCCTTGATTTGAATGCCCCGATTCGAGACGGCATCGTCACCAGTGATGCTCGTTTGAAAGCGGCCATTCCCTCTATCAAGTATGCAATGGAACAAGGAGCTCAAGTCGCTTTAGGGTCTCATTTGGGCCGACCCAAAGGAAAGCGGAACCCGGATTTCTCTTTAGAGCCGATTGGGCAAAGGTTGTCGGAGTTGCTCGAGACCGATGTTGCTTTAGCGGATTCATGTATTGGCGACGGTGTTGCCGGTTTGTTGAAGCAGGTGACTCATGGTGTCGTTCTTCTGGAGAATCTTAGATTTCATGCCGGTGAAACCGGCAATGATTCCAATTTTGCTAGGGAGCTGGCACGTCCTTTTGACGTGTATGTGAATGATGCTTTTGGGGCGTCGCATCGCTCCCATGCTTCCATTGTTGGCATGCCGCGGCACCTAACCGAAACTGGAGCCGGATTCCTGGTTTCACGCGAGGTGAAAGCTTTGAATAAGCTTCTCCACGAGCCAGCCCGACCTTTTGTCGCAGTTGTGGGAGGTGCAAAAGTTTTCGACAAACTGGGTGTACTGAATGCTCTGCTTCAAAGAGTTGACACGCTTTGCATAGGTGGGGCAATGGCCTATACGTTTATGAGAGCCAGTGGTGTGTCTGTGGGGTCTTCCATGGTTGAAGAGGATTGTCTCCGCTTGGCCACGGATGTACTTGGGAGGGCCCGAATGAGAGGCGTGAAGATCCTCTTGCCCGTGGACCATGTGGTGGCCGACCATTTTGGTGAAGATGCTTCTGCCAAGGTCTTGCCTGAAGCGGCTATCGCAGCGGGGTGGATGGGGCTAGACATTGGGCCGGATACCTGTGCGCTTTATGGAGAGCAAATTGCGGGAGCTGGTTCTGTCTTTTGGAATGGTCCTATGGGTGTTTTTGAGTGGCGCCAATTTTCGAAGGGGACCATGTCCTTGGCGGCTGCGTTGTCCAATTGCAGTGGTTACACCGTGGTTGGTGGTGGTGATTCTGTCGCAGCGGTTGAAAAGGCGGATATTGTTTCAAAGATAGATCACGTATCCACTGGTGGTGGTGCGAGTCTTGAATTTTTGGAGCACGGTAATTTACCCGGTATTGACGTCCTAAGCCGTGGTTAGCACGACCCTGAGCTTGAATGCTGCCATTTATCGTTTCTATTAAAATCCATGCCTTAATTATCTGTTCTATGGGTGTGCCCTTCTTTCGGCGAAATCTAGTGGGTTGGACTTGAAGTGGTTCCAGGGATCGGTTTAGGAGCCTTCTGGTGGGGCGTTGATGGATTGTTCAATCCTTTTTGAATGTGGAGGTGCTCATCATGGGACAGAAGCGTTATTTGTTTGCCGGTAATTGGAAGATGCATAAAACTTCGGCTGAGGCAGCCGAAACGGGCCGAGAGTTAATGAATGTTGTCTCCAGATTCCGAGACCGGGACATTGCAATTTTTCCACCTTATCTGGCTTTAGAGGCCCTGATCAAAGTTTTCGACGGTTCTCACTTGGAAGTGGGGGCGCAGAATATGCACCAGGAGCTTAAGGGAGCCTATACAGGAGAAATAGCCGCTCCCATGCTGTCGGCTCTCGGATGCCATCGGGTGTTGATTGGCCATTCCGAGAGACGAGAATATTTCAATGAGACCGATGCGTCGGTGGCCCAGAAGCTTAAATTGGCCCTTGACCACGGATTGAGACCGATTCTATGTATTGGTGAAAAACTTGAGGATCGAGAAGCCGGTCGTACAAACGAGCTGGTGGGTGGCCAATTAGAGGCGGCCATAGCTCAATTATCCCTTGAAGAGTTGGCGAAGGTCGATGTGGCTTATGAACCGGTTTGGGCCATTGGGACGGGGAAAGTTGCGAGCCCCCAACAGGCGCAAGAGGTTCATGCCATATTACGAGAACGGCTCAGATACCGAGATCGTACCCTCGCGGAATCCATGAGAATCGTTTACGGCGGTAGTGTTAAGCCAGACAATGCGGCGGAGTTGATGAACAAAGACGACGTTGATGGTGCCTTGGTCGGGGGAGCCAGTCTCAAGGCAGAGTCATTTAAGGCCATTATCGAATCAATTTGATACTTAACTGGGCGTGACTCGAAACCTCAGGCGGCAGCCAACGAGTTTGGTGGTAGAACACCTCGTTTTGCGCGCCCGATGGTCATTTGCGAAGGCGTGTTATTCTGTTTTGGGCGCTTGTTCCGCGTTTGGCGCTTCAGTATTTGGTGCTCCTGTTGCAGCGTCCTCGGCTTTGGCGGGGGCCTCCACCTCCGCTTTTGGAGTTTCGGCTGAAGTGTCTTCACCGTCTGCTTTTGGTGTCTCTGTGTCAGCGGCAGGTTCATCCTTTATTGCACTGGCAGTCTCTTTGGCTTTTGCTGACTTAACCAAAGAATCCTGGGTTGAAGAACTCATGATTGACAAGCCCAGGGACGTGAGAAAAAATATGATCGCTGAGCCTGTGGTTACCTTGCTGAGAAAGTCGCCGGCCCCTCGGCCACCAAAGACTTGAGCGCCCGCGCCACCAAAGGCGGCGCCCATTCCACCACCCTTTCCGGATTGCAGTAAGATAGCGAGTATCAGCAAGATACAGACAAAAATATGAGCAATATAAAGGAGGGTCTCTAGGACTTCCATTCGGCCACCCTATTGTGTTGAGGAATAATCGAGCAGGTTTCTTAAGTTACCGCTTGGTGCGGCGGGGGAGACTCGAACTCCCACAGTATTGCTACCGCCAGCCCCTCAAGCTGGTGCGTCTACCAATTCCGCCACCGCCGCAAAAGCGGACTGGGTCTACCAAGTGAGCATAATCCTGTCAATTATTCCTGCAAAAAACCTCGTGATTCTCTCGTTGTTGAGATCTGCTCTCTGCGTAGAGATTTGTCGACACACTCCCTAGAAATCAGTAGGATGTGTTTACAAGGAGTTTCGTGGGACTAAGGCTCAAAATTGGCTTGGTGATTGTTGGCTGTGTGGCGGTGCTCCAGTTTTTGGTGACCCACTTTCGTGTGGAGACCGAGCGCGAGATTATCCGCCAGGAGTTGGTTGAGCGGGGGACTGCACTTCTACAAGTCCTTGCTCTTCCCTACGGCATTGCTTTGGCCAATGAGGATAATCCGACCCTCGATACCTACATCGCCAATTTAGTGGATTCACAGGATGCTTTAGAGTTGGAGTTTCTTTCGGTGCTCGACAACAATGATCGGGTGGTGGCGCATACCGGCGCCTCCCAAAGAGGGACGCAGCTCAATACACAGTGGCTAGGCCAGCACGCACAAGGGCAAGGTCCAAAATGGCGTCTCCATTTTGCGGGGAATCAAGAAATTATAGAGATCGCCGTACCGGTGGTGCGTGGTCTTCGTTTCGGTACTTTGGTCGCGGGTTTTTCCTTGGTGCAGTCAGAAGCTAAGCTTGAAGGCAGAAAGACCCTGGCCCTTCTCAGTGGACTTTTGGTGGCGGTTTTTACGGGCACTGTTGTGTTTAAGGTGCTTTCGTTCATGGTCGTAAACCCCGTTTTACAAATGCAGCAAATGGCGCGACGATTTGCTGATGGTATTCATGACGTTCGGGCTATTGAGTGTCCGGGGGGTGGAGAATTGGGGGCGTTGGCCAAGGAGCTCAATTCCATGGCCGATGAAATCCAGACGTATTCGACAAATATGGAGAACTTGCTGATGACGCGGACCACCGAATTGGTGGACTCGAACCTGAAAATTCGGGATGCCAATGTTCAATTGGAGCAATTGGCGCGAACAGATCCCTTGACGGGTTTATCCAACCGCCGACACTTTATGGAGCAATTTCAATTTGAGATTGCCAGGGGTTCGCGGACACCTCATAATTTCACCCTCATTCTACTCGATGTGGATTGTTTCAAGCACTACAACGACACCCACGGACACCCCGCAGGCGATGCTCTTCTGGTTCGTTTGGGGAAGGTATTTCAGGGGTGTTTTAGGAACACCGACGTTATCGGTCGTTATGGAGGCGAAGAGTTTGGGGTGATGTTGCTGGATACGCCACCCAAAGACGGGTCTTTGCTGGCGGAACAACTCCGCAAGACCGTAGAAGAAGTACAATTTGACAATGAAGACAGCCAGCCAAATGGTAAATTGACGATCAGCGCCGGCGTTGCGTTCTACCCCAGTGATGGAAGTGAGGTTCGTGATTTGCTTGCTCGCGCAGACCAAGCTCTTTATGCCTCAAAAAACTCAGGCCGAAATCTGGTAACGCTTTGGACAGAAATAGTGACGTAGAAACAGGGCCAAGCTCCTAGGCATTCATAACCAGGACAGATTCAAAGGAATGCATCCTGAGGAGCGGAAGGTAGATGGAGTCAAAAGCCAGATTTATCGTCTTGATAACTGCTATTTTCTTTGGCGCTCTTTCGATGGGGCGAGAGTGAGGGGCGTTTGTGCTGGTCCCGTAGAAATAGGTGCGACAAGAAGTCTCTCCTGCCAACCAGACCCATGGGTCGGTTGCGTTTGTTAAGAAACCGTCGATGCTTTGATTTGCTTCATCTTCCTTGGTTGCGGGGGAACCCGGGCTTGAAGAATTTCTGGGTGTTTGTCAGAAAATAGCGGAGCCACCCGGACCGCCTGCCAAAGTTAAGGGATACGGGAAATATGAGAATATTGCCGGGTGGGCTGTTTTCGGGATCGAAATCTCCACGGTTGAGAGGAGATGTCGATTGCACAATACCCACAATGTGAATGGTTTCTCCATGGGCGGCGATTCAGAACATGATGATGTACGGCGCGTGTTGAATAATGACAAATATTGAGTTAATAGTGTAGCAGAGAGCGGCGCGCATGAGAAAGCGATGCCTTCATTTGATGGCTGTATTTTGATCGGAAGGATGAGATTACCATGGCAACAATGATTACCGAAGAGTGTATTAATTGTGGGGCATGTGAGCCTGAATGTCCCAACGAGGCGATTCGAGAAGGCGACGAAGTTTATGTCATTGATCCCATGAAATGCACAGAGTGCGTAGGGCATTTTGAGGAAGAACAATGCGCTGCGGTTTGTCCTGTGGATTGTTGTGTGACAGATCCGAATAATGAAGAAGCTGAAGCGCCTCTTTTGGGAAGAGCGAAGGCCCTTCACCCTGATCGGGAGTTTGCGGAAGATTTTCCATCTCGCTTTAAGGCTTCTTAGGGAGTTTGCGGAAGATTTCTTGATGGTCGTTAGGCTGTGCTAGAGAGGTCTGGCAAACTGCATCACGAGTTTTCCAGCCGGGAATGAATTAATTTTGCCAAGAATGTCATCCTGAGACACATTTTTCGTGACGGGCCATTTAAACGTGATTCGTTTGGGGCCCCCTAGAAAATATCCGACCACCCCAACCAATCCATTTTTTTCGACTGTTTCGACCAGGCCTACTTGGTGCATCTTTTGAGAAGCAGATACTTTTTCTGCAAAAAAGACGAGATCTGCGGGTTGGGGCGTGTTCCTATGAAAACTTCGTCTCACTTTGGTTGAACGGTAGAGGATTTCCATACCCTTCAGAGATTTTTGTTCGTATAGATTTTCGTCGAAGAGGTCGATGCCTGCTTGCCAGTATGCGGCGCGAACAAAGCCGATGGGATTAGCCTCAAAAATATAACCATTGGCTTTGGGGTTTTTTCCGTCCATGAATTCTTGGGCCGCGCCTAGGATATTTTTTCTCAATTGGGCGGGACTGTTTTTACCTAGGTGCTCCTTGAGCATAACCAGGGGGCCGTCAGCTCGGCTTAGAGCTCGTGTGCTGCTGGGGCCGGCACAGCTTATCGCCAAGAGGATAAGACTAAGAATATAGTAAGGGAATCGAGGGTTTAGCATGGGCATTTTCTATCTTGTTTTATGGTTTAGGCAAATCTTTGGCCGTGCGGAGGTTTTCGGGGCATATTTCCACGGGTTGATACTGACCTTCGAGACTGTTCTTCTCTGTGGTTATGGGCGTGGGGTGATGCATGGCGACTGTGGGATTTAGAATGTGAAGAGATGTTCGAGATTGCATTTTGGCCACCACCTTAGGGGTATAAAAGTAACTGCAGTTGGGCAGTACTTTGGGTTGGCCCCTATCCGGGGGTAGGGGATAGCGTCGGCAGAGTAGTGGACGGCGCCAGTAGATGCTGCAAGAGCCATCATTTCGCAGGTGGCCACACTTAAAAACAATTTCGCGATTGGGTCCCCGATAGTTGACAGAAAAATTGTGCGCCAATTTATGGAAGCCGACGTAGATGCGTAATCCCAGGCCTTGGGTGAGTATTTTTGGGGGAGTGCTTACGATGTGTTCGCAACAATCTCCACAACGTTGGCACAGACCTTCTTGGATAAAGTCTCCCCCTGTCGGATGATAGAGTATTTTTTCGGTGGTTACTTGGAAGTGGGCCAAGAGGGTTTGTACCACTGCCCAAGCCAATCTCATTGTGGGGAAGCGAAAGAGTATCTCCAGGCAGAAGGCTAGGCTCAGAGCTTGGAAAAGGCTGATGTGGGTCATGTCCATTGGTGGTTTATCTCGATTGCGGTGCTTTGCGTAGTAGAACCAGTAGCGCGCCTGTGCCGCCTAATTGAGTGGGGGCACTGGTGAAGGCCAATGATTGAGCACCTAATTTTTCTTTACTTAGCCACTCTGGGACGTGGTCACGAAGTCTTCCATGGGAAAATTCTGAGTGTTGTCCTTTGCCGGTGATAATCAGAACGCAGCGCTCGCCGTCGCGTCTGGCGTCGAAGAGAAACCGTTGAAGCAGGCGAAATGCTTCGCTTAGGGTGAAGCCATGGAGGTCAAGTTTCCGGTTGACGGGCCACCGGCCCTTTTCCAGGTCGTCTAAGAGTTGTTGATTCACGCCATTTGCTCTCCCCGAAATTTTGTCGTCTTCAGATTCAATTTCCCATGTTCTCTCTTTTTCAACCAAAGCTTGCAGTTGAGCGACCACCATCGCGTTTTCATTTTCGACATACTGACCCGCTTTGGATTTATTTATTTTTTCCAGGCGGCCTTCGATGGGGCTCGTGCCTATGATCGCAGATAAAAAGAGAGAGGTTTCATTGGGGGCCACTGGGAGTTCTTCTGGTTGGTTTTTGGGAGTAGAAACCTGTTGACTTGATTTTGTCGCAGATTTTGTCGCAGATGTTATCGTTTTCTTTGGGCCTTCTACTTTAGCGTCTCTAGAGGTATTCTCTTTTTGAGATGGCAATTTGAGGTTTGCAAAGGGCCGATTGAATGGGGCCAACCCCGTTTTGTCTGAGGGTGGAGATGAGGATGATGAACGCTTTTTCTTCTTTGCCATGCTCTTGTTGCTCTCATTTGATCCGACGACCCGTTAGTGGGCCTCTGCCCAATTGATACCTGTGCCGATAGCGACATCCAATGGTACATGAAGTTGTACCACTTGGCTCATTTCTCTCTCAACCAGTTGTGATACCACTTCCAATTCTTCGTTGGGAACCTCAAAGACCAGTTCATCGTGGACTTGAAGCAGTATACGGGTTTTGAGGGATTTTAGCCTAAGCCCCTCGTCGACGCGGAGCATGGCCATTTTTATGATATCGGCGGCACTTCCTTGAATGGGGGTATTCATGGCGATCCGCTCTGCGGCACGTCGTACGTTTTGATTATTACTGTTGATATCGGGTAAGGCCCGTTGGCGACCTTGGAGTGTGGTGACGTAACCAGTTTCTCGTGCGTCTTCGATGCAGTTGTTTAGGAAGTCCTGAATCTTTGGGTATCGAGAGAAATAGAGCTTGATGAAGTCCCTGGCTGTTTCGCGCCCTATTCCTAGCTGTTTTGCCAGTCCGAATTCACTCAAACCATAGAGGATCCCAAAGTTGATAGCCTTGGCCTGACGACGGTCGTCACTGGTGGGGCTTTCTCCATTGGTGAGGATTTCCATGGCGGTTCGTGTATGAATATCCTCACCGCGTTTGTAGGCATCGATGAAATTGGGATCTTCGCAAAGATGGGCCATGACACGAAGTTCGATTTGGGAATAGTCGGCGGCCAATATTTGATACCCCGGTGCGGCGATGAACGTTTTTCGAATCCTTTTTCCGTCTTCGGTTCGAATCGGGATATTTTGCAAGTTGGGATCTGTGCTCGAAAGTCTACCGGTGGCGGTGCCGGTCTGATTGAAATTGGTGTGGATACGCTTGGTTTTGGGGTGAATCATCTGGGCAAGGGAGTCTACATATGTGGACTTCAACTTACTGAGCATACGATGTTCTAGGATCACTTTTGGAAGTTCGTAGTCTTTTGAAAGCGTTTCGAGGACTTCTTGATCTGTGGAATAACCGGTCTTTGTCTTTTTGATAACGGGGTAATTCAATTTTTCGAAGAAGAGATGTGAGAGTTGTTTGGGAGAGGCTAGGTTAATGGTGTCGCCTATTAAATCGTATGCGCGATCTTGGATTTCGCGAAGCCGTTGCCCAAACTCTGTGGTGAGGCTTTGGAGTTGCTTAGTATCGACCAGGATACCGGCCTGCTCCATTTTGGCAAGTACACCCATAAGGGGAAGTTCAAGCTCACGATAAAGGGCTTCCTGACCTTTCGATTTTAACTCTGAATTCAAAGTTCTTGCGAGTTTTCTACTAACTTCAGAGTCCTCTGCGGCATATTCGCCAGCTTGCTCTACTGCGACATCCGCGAACGCAATTTTGTTTTTCCCCGTACCGGTGAGTTCTTTATAGGTGATGGTTTGATGGCCTAAGTATTCCCTGGCCAAATTATCCATCGAATAGGAAGCTTTTGTGGTTTCTAGGGCGTACGCAGCCAGCATGCTGTCGTCGTGAATGCCGTTAACTTCAATATTATAGCGGGCCAGAACATTGAGGTCGTATTTTAGATTTTGTCCTATTTTGCCTATGGAAGCATCTTTGAGGAGTGGTGATACCTTCTCGAGGACTCGGTCTAGAGGGATTTGTTTGGGGACGCCTAGGTACAAATGAGAGATGGGAATGTATGCGGGGATGATACCATCGGCGGCAAATGACATGCCTACAATATCGGCTTGATGTGCATTGAGTGAGGTTGTTTCTAGGTCAAAGGCGAATTGGGTCGTCGTTCTTAATTCGTCAAGGAGTGTATTGAGGCTCTCCATATCGAGAATGAGTCGATAATTCTTTGTTTCGATGGCCTCTGGCGTAGGGCTTGGTGCGGGTGTGGGGTTTGTGGAAATGGCTGAGCCAGCCGTTGCTGTTTCGGAAGTGTTCGCTTCTGTCGTGATACTTTCTGTCGTGATACTTGTACTGGTGAGATCTCGGAGGAGTCGGGGTGCTTCAATTTTTGTGAGGAAGCCTTCAAGTTTTGGGGTATCTATGGGGCGCCGTTTAAGCTCGTTGGCAGAAAATTCCACAGGAGTGTCCAAATTGAGGACCGTGAGTCGTTTGGATAGAAGTGCGAGGTGGGTATTTTCGAGGATCGATTTTTCGGCGGCTTTGAGCTTTGTGCGGTTGGGTAATTTCGCCAAAAGTGTATCAAAGTCTCCGAATTCGGTGAGGAGTTTCGCTGCGGTCTTGGGGCCTATTTTTGGTACGCCGGGAATATTGTCACTGGTGTCGCCGGCGAGAGCGAGTACGTCGGCTACGAGATGGGGTGGGACACCAAATTTTTCCTGGACTTGCTCTGGCCCATATTCTTCTTCCTTCATGGGATCGTAGAGTGTGATGTTGTCGGTTACCAATTGCATCAGGTCCTTATCCCCACTGACCACGACAACTTTAAAGCCTGCTTGGCTAGCTCCGGTGGCGAGGGTCGCTATGACATCGTCGGCTTCGAAGCCGGGTCGGGCAATATTGGGCATGTTCATGGCATCGACAAATTCATGAATTAATGGAAATTGGGGGATGAGATCTTCAGGGGGGCTGTCTCGATTGGCTTTATATTGGTCGTAGATGTCGTGCCTAAAGGTTTTTTCTTTGGCATCGAAAATCATCGCCAAATAACTAGGCTTTCTTTCCTTGAGCAATCGGCCCACCATTCTAGCAAAGCCTATCACGGCATTTTTGGGGATGCCGTCGCGGGTGGAGAGTGGGCGAATCCCGTAATATGCTCTGAAAATATAGGCGCTTCCATCGATTAGGTAGATGGTTTTATCTTCCGTCATGTTCTACACTTACCCTTAGCTGAAGTTATGTTGAACCCACTTGGGATTTGGTGCATCTCATGTCGAACACTATTGGGAAAAAATCAAGGGTTGAGGCCACTCCTAATCACTATCGTACAGCCCTCGGGCAGGCGATTGAAGCGGTTAAGAAAGCTGTTTGGGGGAAGGATACTTCGATTCATCAGGCATTTGCGACCATTTTAGCGGGTGGCCACCTTCTAATCGAGGATGTTCCAGGGGTTGGAAAGACCACACTGGCTACGGCGCTGGCCAAGGTGATTGGGGCCGGATTTGGGCGGATCCAGCTAACTTCGGATTTATTACCTTCGGATATTACGGGGATGGTAAGACCGGATTGCACCGGGCAGCTGAGTTTTGTGCCCGGCCCGATTATGAATCAGGTTGTTTTATTGGATGAGCTCAACCGCGCGTCCCCCAAGACTCAATCTGCGCTCCTCGAAGTCATGGCGGAGGGAGTGGTGACCGTTGATGGTTTTCGCCATAAAGTGCCTCAGCCATTTGTGGTGATTGCGACCCAAAATCCCTTGGAGCATCACGGAGTTTATCCGTTGCCGGAGAGCCAGCTCGACCGATTTATGCTTTCGCTGGAGCTGGGTTATCCATCGGTTGATGTTGAAGCGCGCTTGCTGTCTGAGGGCTCTGCGATTGAAGGTTTTTTATCAGAAATGGCCTCGGTATTAACGCCGGGGATGATGGTCGCGATGCGCTGTGAGGTCGATAGGATTTTCATGGATAAGGATCTGGCGCAATACGTGGTTCAGATTATGGAGGTAACACGTAATGCGTCTGAGATCGCTTTAGGTTGTTCAACCAGAGCTGCGATGGCCTTGGCCGCCTTGGCCCGCTCCTCCGCTTGGATGGATGGCCGGGATTACGTCGCTCCCGATGATGTCTATGGTATGTTGATTCCCTCTTTGGCACATCGAATTCGCCTCAATGGTTTGGGGGCCCAAAGTCTTGAAGACAAACAAAATATTCTCTTCCGTTTGATTAAGACCGTCAGGATACCAAGATAAATAGATATGAGTTTCCTAACAAGATTCTTGTCTGCTCCTGGTCGCCGCTTGATAGTGCGGAAAGAGGGGAAAACAGCTATGGGGATCTCCCTCTTTGTCGGTCTGGCTGCTGTGAATTCAGGAAACAATCTCCTCTATCTCGTTTGGGGAATATCCTTGGGGTTAATCTTGGTCTCCGGTGTTATGAGTGAAATGACACTGCGGAAAATTATCATGGAAATAGATAATGCTCCCATCGCTAGGGTGGGGCGTGAAGTTTCTTTACGGTTTAGTCTTTTTAACCCCTCGAAATATTGGACTTGTTTTTCGGTTGGGGTGGAGATCCTTCTGCGTGAAAAAAACCAGGAGGAGCACCGGATCGCAACTTGGGAATCAAGTATCAGTCCAGAAGCGAAAATGACTTGTTATTTGGATACTTCGTTCAACGAGCGAGGGTGTTTTACGTTGGAAAGGGTTGCGTTTTCGACGGCTTTCCCTTTTGGCTTCTTTATCAAGGAACGGTTTTTTGGTTTCTCAACTGGTTATGAGGTCTTGGTGGCCCCGCAGTCTTATCGATATTGCGGAGAGAGGCGGTCTTTATCTGGATTAGAGGAGGTTTCAGATATCCCCCAACGAGGGATAGGGGCCGATTTTTGGGGGCTTAGGTTGTATCGAGATGGCGATGACATTCGTTGGGTCCACTGGAAAAAAACGATGCAATTGGGGCGCTTTGTGATTCGTGAATTTGCGCGTGATGTTGGTGGTGCGGTTTGGCTGAGTTGGGACCCCTTGGATACCCACGCCTCGAATTTTAAAATGGAAAAGGTTGTCGCTTTGGTTTGTGGCTTCACTGAATACTTGTATCTAAATGATATTTTGTCGGGTTTTTCTCTTCCTGGCATATCTTGTCGTTTTGAGTCACATGGGAAAGATGTTTATCAGCTACTTCGCGTTTTCGCTCAATTGGACCCCTCTGCCCCGACGAGGAGAGAGTCATTTTCCAGCAATATTTCGATTTTGCATATTGGCACTGAGATTAAGGACAATACCACCGGGCATTTCATCGATATAGGCCTGCTCGACGAAATGATGGAACCAAATATATGAGCACGAACTTATGGCTCTATGGTTCTCTTTACCTGAATGCTTTTCTCGGGATTTGTGCGGTTGTTTTGTCTGCTGGTGTTCCGGACGCCTACGAACTTTTGATGATCGGTCCGTTGATGGGATTTTGGATGCGGAGAAAAGGGGTTCACGCACATTCATGGATTGGTGTGGTTTTAGGCGTTGTGGGTTTTTTCGGGGGCAGTATGACACTTGTGCAATTCGGCGTTCAGGACATTGGTAGGGCTTTTGCTGAATCTGTCCTATGGCTTTTACTGGGACGAATGGTTACGGCAGATAGCGTGAGGCACGATTATCAGGTGCTTCTCTTAAGTTGCGGGCTAATCTTGCTTGGAGGGGTGCTTAATTTTGATTTAAGTTACGGTGTCTTTTTGGCCCTCTATACGGTGTTGCTCATTTGGACCCTGGTTGCCCTGCATTTTGAGACGTCGAATTCAGGAATTGAAGGTTCTGGTGCCAATGGAGGCGCGTCTGCTGAGTATTCCGAAAATATGTCTTGGACCTTGGCTGGCTATTTAACGCTTATATCGGTGGTGGTGTTTATGGTTGCGGGGAGTGTCTTTGTGGGTTTCCCTCGTTTTGGAAGTCCTGCATGGGGATTTCTACGGGGCAAGTCCGTCAATATGAAAGAGGATGTTTCTCTCAAGCAATCATTCCTAGATCCAAGTGAGGACAATTATGTGTTGGGCCGGGTCTACGGTTTGGATGAAATGATATTTTCTAAGGGACTTTACTTGAGAGGGAGTATTTATGACCGGATATCACCCATTGGGTTTAGCAGGAGCCCCGCCTCGATTTTTCGCTCTTTTGGATCTGCTGGTCGGATGAAACGTAAGTTGGCAAGAGACGAGTACGAATATGAGGTGTACGCTCAGCCGACATTGTCGCGGGCGTTATTTGTGTTGGGGGAACCTTCAATGGTTCAATTTCTAAAATACGGTGTTAAAGGGGGTGTGAGTCGTCTCGGGTGGAAAGAGGGTGTGTTTGGAGAGATTGAGAGTACCGAAGCTTTAATTGCGCCGGTCAAGTATGGTGTTAGAGGAGAGATTTTTGCCAATGGTGACGTACTTGGCTCATTAGGGGATCAGGTGTGTCTGTCGAATCCTTCTTGTCCTTTCTTAAACCATCACCGTGTCATTTCGGAAGCGTCAAAGAATCTTGTTCAACCGATTATCGAAGAGCAAGATCTCGAAGCGCAGAGTCCCGAAGTGATAGTCAAAAAGGTGATCGCGTTTTTGAATCGATATTTTGTGTATTCACTGGAATCAGAGAATCGAAAATCTTCGGAGCCGCGGAGGTCTTTCCTTTTTGAGAATCGGACTGGGCATTGTGAGTATTTCGCTCTTTCTCTGGTCACCATTTTACGGGCCCTTGAAATACCGAGTCGTATCGTGGGTGGATATTATGGCGGCAGTTGGGATGGGGAAGACAACATTGTTGTTTTTATGGGCAGAGATGCTCATGTCTGGGTAGAATGGTTGGATGAAGAGGGGCATTGGCACTTGGCTGATCCAACGGTTGCGGGCGACCAAGGCTTGATTACTTTGAGCGGAAGCGAGTATCTCATTGAAAAGATGAGGCGTTATTGGGACGAGTATATCCTTGATTTTGGGATTGGGAATCAGGTCTCTATGTTGGAGATGGGCAGTGATTGGTTAGGAGATTCTAAGACCTACTTGGACGGAGCGAAAGAAAAAATACCCGCTCTTCTTATGTGGAGTGTTGTTGTAGGATTGATGGCAATTGCTTTTTGGGTCGTGGTCAATAATGTTGGTTTGTCACAGGAAAAAAGATTACGACGTCATTTAGAATCCTTTATCGGACGCAGGTTGGGACGGCCATTGTTACCCCATGAGAGTTTTCTAAATTTGGCACAATCTGAAGAAATGCAACGAAACCTGGGCGCCACAGCCCAAAAACGACTCATTGCTTTACTCAAGGATTTTGAGGAAATATCTTATGGCGATGATGTGGCCGATAAGGAAAGCCTTGTTGGGTGGCGCCGAAAATTTATGGATTGGTCGAGGCAGAATCGGGGCCGGCACTCCGTTTAATCTTCTTCGTAAACTTTCAGACCAAGATTTTGGATGCTGTGATAGGCCACCACCAATTTTCCTTTAGGGCTAATGGCGATGGCAATGTGGTCGCCCTCGGGGCCATACTGGTCGATGGTGGTTAGTTTGACGGTCTTTCCTTTTTTACGCAGCAAACGCAGAGGGCTTGGCTCGTTGTAGGCGGTGCTAAGATCCTCGTATGCTACAACAAGTTCTCCATCGGGGCTGACTGCGGCATCGAAGCTTAGGGCAAAGGGAATCAATGGGTTTTCGGTCACCCAACCTTCGGGTCCGAAGTGGGAGAGATGTATCTGTTTTTTTCGATTCACTGAATAGAGGAGCTTGATGCCGTCTGGAAGCATAAGGAGCTTGCTGGTCCAGCCGGGGCCGTTTTTTTCCGTTACGATACCTATTTTGAATTCCGACTTTGCATTGTCGCGAAGGCCCATGTGGAGGATTGTGTCCTTGAAGTTCCAATCGATAAAGCTGACCCAAAGTTTTTCGTGGTCAAAGAGGGCGCTGGTTTTGACGTAGTAACTGCCGGTGGATTCCATAAGGACGCTTTTAGACCAGGTGCCATCGACTTGTCGGGTGGCGTATACAAATTTTCCGCTTGGGAGATAATAGAAGGCTACGGGCTCTTTTTTGGGGTTAAAGAGAAGTGTGTTTCCCATACCTGCTTCGATACCCCAGGCGACGTTCTCATGTTTCCAGACTTCATCTTCGATTTGATAGGAGTATTTTAGGTACTTCATGGTTTGGTCGTAGTAGAGGAGGGCGGCGCGATTGTTGGGATCGATGCTCAGGGATATATATTTTCCGACCGCACCAGCGGTGACGAGTGGTTTGGTAATCCAAGTCCCATTACTTTTGCGCTTTGCGTACATTAAGTTGCCATGGTAGACGTCACAATAGGCGAGATGAGGTTGCTCATCCTTGTCAAATTGAACTCGGGGCCACCATCCGGTTTTGCGGTCTTGCCCCAAGGCGTCAAGAATCGTGAGCTTTCCCGTGGCCTGTGTTGATTTGGGAAGCTCCGGATATTTTTCACAGGCGCTAAATAGACAGGTGCTAAAAATGAGGGTGAGCACCAAGGTGAGTCTTATTTTGATTGCAGGCACGTTACGATTCCTCGCCGATTAATTTGAGAAGACCTTGTTCCATAACGAGGCTGGGGCTGAGTCGTGTAGACTTTAGGGTATAATCCATATCTCCGAGAACGGTCAGGGCTTTGAGGAGTTGGGTTTGTGAGTAGAATTTAACTTGCTGTAGTAGTGATTTGACGACGAAGGGTTGAACCCCCAATTCCCGAGGAAGTTCTCTTTGGGGGCAGGAATTCTCCAAAAGTGTGTGGGTGCTGAGGAGCAGTCGGATTTGCCGCGCCATCATGACCACCAACATTAGGGCGTTGTCGCCAGCATCGAGCAGTTGAATCACCAGCTGGCTGGCTCGAGGAAGGTCTTTTTTACCAAGGGCATCTGTGAGTTCGAAGACATTATGAATTTTTGTGAGACGGAGGGCATCGGCGACGTCGGTCTCGGTAATTTCATGGCCCACCCCAACATATGTTTGGAGTTGGTCAAGGGTTTGATGCAGGGTGCCCACATTTGTGCCGATGCATTCCCCCAGAATTTGTGCGGCAGGCCCTCGAATTTGAACGTTATTCGCTTTGGCGTGAAGTAGGATCCAGCCGGTGACCTCTCGGCGGGTGGGAGGATTGGCTGAAAAAATGGCATTTTGCTTCTTAAGCCATTTTCCCAATTGACTTCGAAGGTCGAGTTTCTCACCCGATAAACAGAGATAGGTTGAGGGCGATGGAGAGGCGGCGTATTTCATCAAAACTTCTTGGTCGGCCTTGGGGAGGAGATGAATATTTTCGAGTTGGATCCAGCGAAACCTCGCCATCATGGGGAGGGTTTGTGCGGCCTGAATCACGTCGGTGATTGCAGATTTTTTGGCCTGAAAAATAGTGGTATTAAAATCTTGCGCTGCGGGAACGGCCAAGTCGAGGCCTTGCTTGAGGTTGGATTGTAATAACCAGCTATCTGTACCTATCAACGCGAATAGAGACGGAGCTTGCTGGTTTTGGATGAGTTTGAGGAGTTCGTGACAGGGTTTCATGGGTTTCCAGGCTTTCGTCCTTCGCGGTTTAGGGTGTCGATAACTCTCCGTGCTAGCACATGGTTCATACGGATCAAAGACCGTTGTCGTCCGGTTTCTGTATCGATAATGGGATCAACCTTAGAGCCTACGGCGCGCAAGAAGTCCTCGTTGGTGGTAAACGTTTTTTTCCAGAGGATTTTTCCGTCTTTTGTTTCTAGGGTGACTCGAACTTTCATATTGATGGTGTAGCTCTTAAATGAGCGATCGGCATTGGCGAGAGAGGTGGCTCGGGTGTTGGAGTTAAGTATTTCACAGTGCAAAGTGCCGACCTGATCTGATGGACTGGATTTTGGGATTCCGATTCGGTTCAACTCCCGTTGGAGTTCGAGGGTTAGGTGGGCGCTTGTCCCGACGATGGCTTTTTCTTTGACGGGGAGGACCTCGATGGCTTCCAAGCCGTGGGGTTTATGCTGGTATCCCCATTGATAGCTACAGGCAGACACACATAGAACCAAGGTGAGCACCAGTGTTCGTGCCGGAATCATTTTCAGCCGCAATTGTTTGTGAATCATGAGCGATTTGTTTCGGTGAGAGGGCTGGTTTGGTTTGGGGTGACCTCTTCATTGACGAGTTTTGAGAGTGAGCGAAAGACTTCATTTTCTAGCAAATGTCTTTGGCGGGGGGTGGTATTGATGAATTTGAATCCGATCCGATTCATTTCAGGGGCATGCCAGATAAGTTTGGCTTGAAGCTCTAGGGTTTGTGGCACAAAGAGTTGATGCCACCGTAGGTGTTGGAGTTTGAATTCTAGATTTGAGATTGCCTTGGGCTGGAGATCCGTATCGTATAGAATACACGCGCCGGCCATACAAATATCCCGAATGGCGATGGGATGGCATTTGTCTTCGTCTCTTAATTGACCGGATCTCTTGACTGGTATCCGGATATATTGCCGGTTTTCAAACGCAGGCTGCTTCACATCATATAAATAGGTGATAAACTCGAGATAAAGTTCATGCCAGCGTGCATTTTCCGGCGGGACTAATCTTGTTTGCGCGTTTTTACGCTCAAGACAGCGCAATTCTTGGAGGGACTTTCTTCGGTCGGCACTGGTGATTTCAGGTGTATCCATCTAGCCCTTGGATCGGCTTCGAGCCTCACAGACTTTTGCCTTATTTCGTTTTACTTTGGTTGAGAATCACACCATGGGCTTTTAGTCTCATGGCGTTGATTCGAATAAATCCTCGGGAGTCAGTTTGGTCGAATCCACCGGCGATGTCCATACTGGAAAGGTCCTGATTGTAAAGACTGCTTGGAGATTGTCGCGCTACCGCCATGGCTGAGCCCTTGTAGAGGTTGAGGGTTACCACGCCGTCGATGAGCTCGCTACTTTTGGCAATCGCGGCTTGGAGGAAGTCCATTTCGGGGCTGAACCAGAATCCATTGTAAATGATTTCAGCCAGTTTCGGAGCGAACATATCTCTTAGCCGCAGAACTTCTGCATCCATGGCGATGCCTTCGATATCTCGACGGGCGATATGGAGAATGGTGCCTCCGGGGGTTTCGTAGATGCCTCGGCTTTTGATACCGATGAAGCGGTTTTCGACAATGTCAATTCGGCCGATGCCATGCTTTCGGCCCAGTTCGTTTAGAAAGAGAAAGAGGGGGAGTGGGTCTGTTTCTACGCGGCCGCTTTCCTGGCTTTTGACCCGAATTGGGATACCATCCTTGAACTCAATTTCGATGGTTTCTACTTTATCCGGTGCCTTGGTTGGGTTGGTGCACACGGTGAAGATAGCATCATCGGCGATGTGATTTGGATCTTCGAGGAGTCCCGATTCATAGCTTTTATGCATCAGGTTTTCGTCGGTGCTGTAGGGTTTTTTCAGGGTGACGGGGATATGGATGCCGTGTTCTTCGGCGAAATTAATGAGGTCGGTCCGACCCTGGAATTTATCGAGGAATTCTTGGTCTTTCCAGGGGGCATAGACTTCGAGATCGGGGGCGAGGGCCGCGTAGCCCAACTCAAATCGAATTTGGTCGTTTCCTTTGCCTGTAGCGCCGTGGGAAACATGTGTCGCGTTGTATTCCCGGGCGACTTCTACCTGAGCCTTGGTGATAATCGGACGGGCGAGGGCAGTTCCCAAGAGATAACGGTTTTCATAAATCGCATTGCCGGCGATGGAAGGGTAGATATAGTCTTCCACAAACTCGCGCTGGACGTTACGAAGCACCACAGCATCGGCGCCGGTGATTTCGGCGTTGCGTTTGACTTGCTCGAAATCCTCCTCTTGTCCCACGTCGGCAATGAAGGCGATGACGCGGAAATCCTTGAGCTTTAGCCACTTAAGGATACAGCTTGTATCAAGGCCACCCGAATAGGCTAAGACAATGGTTTTTTCAGTCATGGGTAGAGACCTCCGGTGCTAAGTCATCATTACATTTCGAAAGGGCTTCATCTCTGACCTGGTCCGTCTCCGTCAAGTAAAAGTTTCTAAATCATTGATTTACCTCGATGAGTTGACGGGCAAACATGGGGGAATTCAAGTGTTCGATGGACTCTCTTTTCGTGGCTTGCCCCTTGATGATGTTGCGCTGGGTGATTACTAGAGACTTATGAAAAAGAGCGACAAAGCAGCCAAGATTGTTGATATCCTGCAGGAAAAGTTTCCCGAGCCCCCCATTCCCCTGAATCACGAGGATGCCTTCACCCTTTTGGTGGCGGTTTTATTGTCTGCCCAATGCACCGACGAGCGCGTGAATAGGGTGACACCGGGGCTTTTTCGGTTGGCCAATCATCCCAAGGCCATGGCTGAGATATCCGAGGGGGAAATCCTCTCCGCTATTCAGTCCTGTGGTTTGGCGCCCACCAAAGCAAAGAATATCAAGAAGCTCTCCATCACGTTGGCGAAGGAGTACGGTGGGGTGGTGCCAAAAAACATGGCCATCTTGGAAAGCCTTCCGGGGGTTGGTCATAAGACGGCGTCGGTGGTTATGAGTCAGGCTTTTGGGGTGCCTTCTTTTCCGGTGGATACTCACATTTTTCGATTGGCCCGGCGTTGGGGGCTGTCTCGGGGTAGGAATGTGGACCAGGTGGAAGTGGACTTGAAAAAGACATTCGTTGAGGATTTGTGGAATGACCTGCACCTACAAATTATCTATTTCGGTCGAAAGTATTGTCCGGCCCGTGGTCATGTCCCTGAGGACTGCCCGATTTGCTCTTGGGCGGGGGTGAAAACGATTTTGGCCGAAGAGGCGAAAAAATCGAAGCGTCCGAAAAAGGCTAAGAGCCGAGAAGTTCACGCGTCTTAGGGCGTGATGGTGCATTTGGTATGCCTTCCCCACTGATTCGAAGAGCGATTTCAATTTTCACTGTGGTCACCGCTTTTGGGGTGATCCTCATGACGGGGCCCCTGTTGCTTTTGATAGCGGTGGGTGTGGATTTTCTCATGAATCGGGAAAAATTTCCCCGAAGCCGGTTTGTGGTGTTCATCGCTTGGTTTCTTTTTTGCGAGTTGGGGGGAGTGGTGTGTGCTTTGGTGATTGGCGGACTTTGCTTTTTTCCAGGGACCTCAGAAAAGACGTACGTCGCGTGGAATTTAGCTTTGCAGCGATGGTGGTCTGGTTCAATATTCTCTGGGTTGAAACGTATTTTTTCGCTCAAGATGGAGGTTGAAGGGGTGGAGGCGACAGCCGAGGGGCCCCTGGTTGTGCTGACCCGCCATGTGAGCAGCGCCGACAGTCTTTTGCCTTCGGCACTGGTCGCCAATCGCTATCACCATAATCTCAGATTCGTCATGAAGGAAAGCCTACAATGGGACCCATGTTTGGATATTGTGGGAAACCGATTGCCCAATGCCTTCATTCCCAGGAATACGAGAGGCTCCCCTCAAGCCCTGCGCGCCATTGAAAAGGTGGGAATGGATCTCGACTCCTCATCGGGCGTGGTGATTTTTCCCGAAGGCACGAGATTCACGCGGAGTAAGCTTGAGGTCTTGCGGACAACTTACACCAAGGGTTCCGGGCGGGCCGATCCCCATCTCTATGAACACGTGTTGCCGCCAAAGTTTGGAGGTACGGTGGCTCTATTGAAGACCGCCATTGACGCGGATATTGTTTTTTGCGCCCACACTGGTTTGGAGGCGGTGGGCAATATTTGGGATTTGGTCTGTGGTGATTTGATTCATCGTACCATTCGTATCCGTTTCTGGCGCGTCTCCCGGGCTGAGGTACCTGTGGATGAAGAGGCGCTCCTAAATTGGTTGGTGCAATCTTGGAAAACGCTCGATAGGGCTGTGGGGCACTTGCTGAGCCTGGGGGAATAAAGTTAAGTGAAGAAGACATGGATATAACTGCGATGATTGAAAATATGAACGCTGTGTGGGAGCAGGCCGCGGGGCCGGCAGGCATGTGGGTGCTCGGTAGTATGACGCTTCTCTGGCTGGTTAGTTTGCCCCTGCGGGACGCGAGCATTGCCGATCTTTATTGGGGATTTGGGTATTGCATGGTGGCGGCTTTGGGGCTCCATGCTTTGGAGCAACCTCTTTTTCGGCATTGGGTTCTTGTGGCTTTGGTGGTGATTTGGGGTATGCGACTTAGCCTCTATTTAGCGATTCGCAATATCGGCCACGGTGAGGATTTTAGGTATCGGGCTTTTCGGCGTCATTGGGGGGATAAATATCCTTTCGTGAGTTTTCTCCAGACCTTCATGCTTCAGGGTTGTTTGGTCCTTATTATTTCGTTACCGGTACAAGCTGGCCTTGTTTCCACCGCTCCGGGATTTGGACTGGTTTCCATATTGGGCTGTGTGGTGTGGGGCATTGGTTTTTTCTTTGAAGCTGTGGGCGACGCTCAACTTCGGGCTTTTAAGAAAGACCCCACCAACAAAGGCAAAATCATGCGTACGGGGTTGTGGCGCTACACCCGCCACCCCAACTATTTTGGCGATACCTGCATTTGGTATGGGGTTTATTTGGTGGCCTGTGGTGGCGGCGGAGCGTGGTGGACTTTGCCAGGACCTTTTCTGATGATGTTCTTTCTTTTGCGGGTCTCAGGGGTGCCCATGCTTGAGCATACCATGTCGAAACGGCCTGGCTACGATGATTATGTAGCGACCACCAGCGTATTTTTCCCCTTACCGCCCAAGAAGGTCACCCAATAGGAAGTGATCGATTCCCTGCTTGCTTATATTGGGATGCCCAAATAAACCAAGGCTGCGTAAAACCACAATCCATTCTAGGATTGAGCTGATATAGCTTAGGAAGGTATAAAAACGTTGACCATCCGATTTGCACAGATTGAGCCCACCACACGGTGCAATTTCACCTGTGGATTTTGTACTGGCCGAAAGATGTCCCAAGGAGATCTCTCCCTTGATAGTTTCCGAAGGATTCTCGAGTTGCACCCTCAATTAGAGCATATCGAACTTCAGGGGGAGGGGGAGCCTCTTCTCAACAAGAACTTTGTTCAGATGCTTGAACTGGCCCGAGAAAGAAATATCCGTGTTTCTCTGATCACCAACGGAAGTTTACTAACCACCGAAATGATTGATGCGATCCTACGCCTCGAAGTGATGAGCATTCATTGTTCAATGGAGTCGGCGGAGCCTCGAATGTTTCGAGAGATCAGAGGAGGTAAACTGGAAAAAGTAAGAAAGGGTCTCATGTTGCTCGTCAAGGAGCGAAATAAGAGAGGTCTTAAGTTTCCAACCATTGGGCTTGCCGTTACGGTTCTACGAAAAACAGTTGATGCTATGCCGGGTATGATTGAGCTTTATGGTGAGATGGGCCTCGATGCGGGGATCTTTGTCCAGCCCTTACAAAAGATGGCTGTCTACACACGTGCCTATGATGAGGATATGAAACGCCAGCTTCTCAGCCACGAGGATTTACACGCCTACAACAATACCTTGCGCGGAATGGATGGGTTGCAATCAATCCTCAGAAACAAGAAAAATATTTCGTCGTTTTATCGTGCCTTGGGCAAAAGTATCCAGCCCGGTGAGTCGGGGTGCCCATGGCTTTTGCACGGTACCTATATCAATTACGCTGGCGACGTGATGCCTTGCTGCACCATCAAGGATACGACGCTGTCTGGTTTGGGCCATATTCGTAACACGCCGCTTTCAAAACTCGACGAAGGCCGCAGAAAAATGAATCAACAGATTGTTGAAGGGGCTATCCCGATGGCTTGTGAAGGATGCGGAATTGCAAATAAATTCCAGCGAAAAAAAACATAAAGAAGTAACCGACCATGGCAATAGCAATCTTTGTCAGTGTATCCCCATGGGCACCCACCCTGGGGCGGGCAGCCTAAAGGTCGCAATTTTCCCTCTTGGATATTCCAAACTCAAACACCAGGCGTGAAGGCAGAGTTTGTGTTTGCCCGTGACCATTTCAGGAGCATCGTTGGCCTCCAACCCATAACCTGTGTCCCCCACGATTGGATGGCCCACGTGATTGGCGTGGATTCGGATTTGATTGGTACGGCCTGTGACTGGTTGCGCCATCAAGATGGACTCGTTTTTGGGTAGGGATGCTACCCAGGTGAAGTGGGTTAGGGCTTCCACCCCAAACCTCTCCGACACCTCTCGCCGTCCGTGTTTGCCTGGTTTGTTCTCGATGCGGGCGTCCACCGAAAAGCGCAGTGCTTGGGGATACCCTCGTACTTTTAGTAAATAGGCTTTTTTCACCGCTCGGCGTTGAAATTGTCCCTGGATGAAGCGGGCCGTTTCTTTGTCTTTGGTCAATACCTGAATGCCGCTGGTATCGGCATCCAAGCGGTGGGCCGGCAGGAATTTCTCTCCAGGGCAGACAGCTTCCAAGAGTCGCACCAGGGTGTGTTTCTCGAATCTGCCACTGGGGTGGACTGGCAAGGGCGCTGGTTTGGCGACCACGACCACCCTTTCGTCTTCGAAGAGCACCCGAATGTCTGGCGAGATGAGTGGCTCGGTTATTTGGCGTTTGGTGTAGTAGACGATGGCTCCGGCGCCGATGGGGGTATCCAAGGCGCATTTCCGGTGATCGACCTCCAGGTCTCCGGCGGCATAGGCTTCTACCCAGCGTTCGTTTGGTATGTGGGGGCAGAGGGCCTGCAAGCAGGTGAGCACCGTTTTCCCGTGGAGTCGACCTGGCACTCGAATCATACGGGTGCCATCGTGGGCTGTGGCTCCGGGTTGGGTCTGGGCTAAGGCCCGAACTTTGGCTTCCAGTTCGCTCATCCCTCTCGCCTAGCTGAGTGATAGTGGTGGGGCAAGGGCAAAGTGGGGAGGGTGTGGCTTATAAGGCCCGGAGAATCCCCTTTGGACCCCGTCAATGCTTGCTGTGGGACTCTCGCGGTGTTAGGAAGCCCCGGGACATCAAGCGGGCTGATTCTGGGCGGCGGGGTCCCGGTTTTCGAGTTTTTTCAAAGCGTGGAGTTTTCTACAGTGTTTAGCTGGGTTTCCAATGTGTTTACCAGTGATTTAGCAGTCGATCTCGGAACGTCGACGACGTTGATTTACGCCCATGGGCGAGGCATCGTTTGCAATGAACCATCGGTAGTCGTGGTACAAGATGATGGTCGTGGGGGACGACGTATTCTCGCGGTGGGTAGTGAAGCAAAAGAGATGTTGGGCAGAACGCCTACAAACGTCACCGCTATTCAGCCGGTCAAGGATGGGGTCATTGCCGATTTCGAAGTGACGGAAGCCATGCTTCGCCACTTTATCCAAAAGGCATTAAATGGCCGAAAAATGGTGAAGCCGAGGGTGGTTATTTGTGTTCCCAACGGCATTACCGAAGTGGAAAAACGTGCGGTGTGTGAAAGTGCCTTGAGCGCGGGCGCTCGCGAGGTTCACCTAATCGAGGAGCCTATGGCGGCGGCCATCGGGGCCGACTTACCCGTGGTGGAAGCGTCGGGGAATATGATTGTGGATATTGGTGGTGGCACCACTGAGGTGGCAGTGATTTCCCTGGCCGGTATCGTTTATTCCAAAGCTGTGCGGGTCGGTGGCAATAAAATGGATGAAGCCATCATTCAGCATATCAAGAAACGCTACAATTTACTGATCGGCCCCAATTCGGCCGAAGAAATTAAGAAGACTGTGGGCACGGCTTACTACGATCATGAAGTTAAAACCATGATGATTAAGGGTCGGGACATGATGGCCGGGGTTCCGCGGAATGTGGAGGTTAACTCCCAGGAAATTTACGAAGCTTTGGCTGAGCCATTGTCGGCGATTATCGATACCCTTCGGGTGGCCCTAGAGCGAACCCCCCCAGAGTTGGCGGCAGATATTGTCGACAAAGGTATCGTATTAACCGGGGGTGGAGCCCTATTATCAAATCTAGATCTTCGTTTTCGCGAAGAGACGGGTCTCCCGGTGATTATTGCGGAGGACCCATCTTCGTGTGTCGTTATAGGAACAGGGAAAGTTCTTGAACACGTAGAGCTCTTATCACAGGTGAAGGTCCATTAAGCGTAGACAGTCATTCATACGTCGGCACCGAGACGTCATTTTGGTGGGTGCTATCCTGGTGGCGATTGGCGTCTTCGTTTCGGCGAAGTGGGATAGCCGTGCAGGGGAGAGTTGGCTCGGTCAAGTTGTCGAAACGGTTACCTACCCTTTTCATCTTATTGTTGATCGCACCTTGAATGGCATGAATTTTGTTTGGGATCGTTATGTCTATTTAGTTGGTGTCGTGGAAAAAAACGAGCAACTCGGTTCCGAAAATACAGCCTTGATACGAGAGCTGTCGGTGTTGAGTGAAGTTCGTGAGGAAAATAATCGTCTTCGGGAATTGTTGGCTCTTACCAAGCGATTGCAAAATTCACGGGCATATGTGGCCAGGGTTGTCGGCTTGTCGGTGAATCCTCTTTTTCGTTCCATCCGGATCGACATTGGTGAGTCCCATGGCGTTTTGGTGGGAGACGCGGTGGTGGTAGCCGAGGGCATTGTGGGGCGGGTCGCCGAAATTAATGGGGATGTTTCGGAGGTCATTTTGCTCCTCGATGCGAACCATTCAGTTGATGTTTTGGTGCAGCGGACGCGAGCTCGCGGTAGAGTGAAGGGACGGGGCGGCAATACTCTTGGCATCGAGGTGTCTCGTCTTTCGAGAACCGCAGCAGTTCAACCTGGTGATTTGATCGTGACCAGTGGCATCGGTAAAGTTTTCCCCCAAGGACTTCCAGTGGCGGTGGTGACCGAGGTCAAAACCAAAGGCTATGGGGTGCATAAAACCGTCGATGCTCGACCCCAGGTTGATTTTAGCAAATTGGAAATGGTGCTGGTGATTCTTGGGAGTGGTGACTTCACGGAAACGAGTGAGTCGCCCTCACCTTTGGCCGAGGGGAGTAAGGTCCGGTGAAGCATGGTCTTGTCATTTGGTTGGCTTGGACATGTGTGGCTCTTCAATCCACCTTGGGTATTCGCTGGAACATCGCTGGCGTCATGCCCGATGTTGCGGTTGTCTTCGTTTGTTTTTGGGCGCTTCAACGTTCCTTTCTCTCTCTGAGCTTTGCCGCCCTTGGCCTGGGCGTAGCATGTGATGTCTTTAGTGGGGCCCCCTTGGGATTTCACGGCCTGAGTCTTTGTCTATGTGCTTTTGGAGTCAGGCAGACCACGGGTGCGTTTTCTAGGGGGGGGATTGTCTTTTTTGGAAGCGTGGTGGCATTGGTGACGGTGGCCCATCATGGGCTGATGTATGGGATGTTATGGGGTGGTCGGGGTGATGCGTTTTTTTCGAGTTGGGCCACTGCAAGTTTGTTGCCGACTGGCTTTATCACGGGCTTGGTGGCAGTTTTATCTTACCCTGTGCTTTGTCGATTGGAAGCTTGGGTTCAACCTCCGCGTTCCGGAGCGTTGTTGTGGAACTAAGTCACGATTTGCCAGCTAGAGCCGGGCTCAAGTTCTTTCGTACCCGCCTTTTTGTCGCAGTGGCTATCGTGGTTTTGGCGACGCTCGTACTGGGTGGGAGGCTTTATTGGTTACAACTCCTTCGCGGAGAAGAGTTGGCCAATAGAGGGCGGTCCAATTTTGTGCAGGGTGTCGTGGTGTCTCACGATCGTGGAATTATTTACGATCGAGACGGTCAGATTTTGGTCGACAACCGAGCCTCTTTCGATTTGGCCGTGACCCCCTACTTTTTGGGTGATGCTGAGCAAGTGCTATCGACTCTAACCACCCTTGGTGAACGGTTGAAGGTGGATTCGGAGGAGGTCAAGTGGTTTAGTGAGCAGGTGAAAAAACAGCGAGGTCTAAACCGATTTCGTCAGCTGGTGTGGCTCAAAGATTTGAATCCCGCCCAAATGGATTTTGTGGAAACCGAGCGTAGTTTATTGCGTTTGGACGGGGTTGAAATCGTGGATGGGCGTCGTCGTGCTTATCCCAATGGCTCTTTAGGAGCCCATATCCTCGGGTACGTGAACGAGATTGACCGAGGGTGGTTGGAGCGAGAAAGAGCGCGGGGTAATCCAGGGGGATACCGTAAGGGTGCTATCCTGGGGCGGGCTGGTTTGGAACGCGAATTGGAAATGGAATTGCGTGGTCGGGATGGTTCCCGAAATATTATGGTGGATGCTAAGGGACGGTTGCTTTCCCAAAGTGCCTTTGGTGATGAATATCTAAAGCTTGGGGAAGAGGAACCAGAGCCTGGAAACAATCTTTACCTCACCATTGATAGAGAGCTTCAGGCGATGACCGAAGCAGCTTTTGATGGGGCCGCAGGCAGTGTGGTGGTGATGGATATCAAAACCGGTGCCATTTTGACCATGGTCGCTGTGCCTTCTTTTGAGCCGAACCTTGTGAGTGGGGCTTTGGAGGCCGATGAAAAAAGGGTCCTGGATGAAAATCTACTCAAGCCTTGGCTGAATCGCAGTATCCAAGGTCTCTATGCGCCAGGGTCGACGTTTAAGATTGTGACGAGTTTGGCTGGGCTCGCTTTGGGAGCCATTACACCGGAAGAAAAAATCTATTGTCCGGGTCACTACAAATTGGGTCGGCGTAGATGGCGGTGCCATAAGGATGCGGGGCATGGCTATGTAAATCTAAAGGACGCCCTGAAGGTTTCCTGTGATGTCTATTACTACGATGTATCCATGCGTGTGGGAATCGACAAGATTGCCGAGTGGGGTCGAGCCCTCGGACTCGGACAGAAAACGAAGTTGGGGTTGCCCAATGAAAAGTCGGGTGTCATGCCTGACCGTCGATACCACAATCGCGCCCATCGACGCAGTGGAGGCTATCAAAAGGGGATGGCGTTGAACACATCCATTGGTCAGGGCGATGTTTTGGTGACCCCACTTCAGTTGGCGGTGGCTTATGGCGCCATTGTGAATGGGGGGAGAGTCGTTGAACCTCATCTTGTGAATCGAATTGAAACTGCGGATAAACGCGTCACGCGAACGACTCTCCAGACAAATGAAATCACAGGCTTGACGTCTCTCTTGGCGAAAGTTGAAGGTGAAGCCCCAAAGATTAAAGATATTCGTGATACTCGGATCTTGCGAACCCTCGATGTGGATCCAGAAATTCTTCAATTCATCAAAGATGGATTGGTGGCGGTAGCGCAAGAACCAGGGGGCACCGCCTATTGGCGTCGGTCTAGGACTGTCACCATGGGGGGCAAAACAGGGACTGCGCAGGTGGTACGGCTGGGAACCGAACGCGAGAAAGCCGAGGATATGGCGTATGTGACTCGCGACCATGCATGGTTTGTGGGTTTCGCACCAGCGGATTCACCTCGTATTGTGGTGGTGGTCCTCAACGAGCACTCCGGGCATGGTGGTTCGAAAGCCGCACCCATTGCTGTCAAGGTCATCGATGGGTGGGAACGTTTACGGACCCGTCAAATGGTAGCCCGTGACCATGGCCCGAGAGCGAGCGAATGAAGAGACGCACCAGCACCATTGGGAATTTGAACTGGTTTTTGGTAGGGCTTGTTTGCATGATTGCCGTACTTGGGGTTTACAATCTCCATTCCTCGGCGGCCACTAAAGAACCCACTCTCTATCTCACCCAATTGGCTTGGCTGCTCTGCGGTTCGGGCGTGATTGTCTTGATGTTGTTTCCCGATTACAGGCTCTATGGTAGTACGGCATATTTCATCTTTTTTGTGGTCTGCGGATTCTTGGTGGCCGTTCTTTTATTGGGACATTCCGCTGGTGGGGCTCAGCGATGGTTGTGGATCGGGCCCCTCAGGTTTCAGCCTTCCGAGTTGGCTAAATTGGCCACAATATTGTGTTTGGCCCGATATTTCTCTCACAGGGTGCCCGAACAAGGGTATTCTTTGACGCTTTTATTTCGACCTTTGAATCCGTCGCGGCCGTTGGCGCTTTTGGGTGCCGTCGTTTTCTTTTGGGAGCGTCCTGGTTTCGCCGATCCCATTGGAACTCTAGCCCGCTCGATTCGAGAAAGAGTTCAAGTTTTGCCCGATCCGACTCTGGGAGTCCAGTGGTTTAAGGTTTGTCTCTTGAGTCTGATCTTTCTGTGCGCCATTGGAACCGGTTTCTTGGTGGTTCGTTGGGCACAGGCACAGGCCCTACTCGAGCCTTGGCCACCGAAAAGGAAAAACCGCTTACTTACTTTTATCAGCGTGGTGGCGTTGTCGGCGGTAAGTGGCATTATTTTTCAGTGGGACGAAGTTTGGCTGAGTGATCCACTCAATGCCATTTTAGTTGGTCTTTATGAAGGTGCGGCACCCGGAAATATCTACGGGGAATTCAAAGCACAAATTCTTTATCGTGGAGTATCGTTGGTGGTGGTGCTGGGCTATTTGGTGGCGTCTCTACACAACACCAAAACTCAGGCTCCGTTTGGGGATTCGTTGATTGCTCCCGTTGATTTATTAGGGGTCCCTGTGGTTTTGGTTTTGGTGGAGCCTGATTTGGGAACGGCGGGGGTGATTGCGCTCATTGGGATGTCTATGATCATGGTGGTGGGGATTCGGGCTCGTTCCATTTTGGTTCTGGGTGTTTTGGGAATTGCTTCATCGGTGGTGGGCTGGTTCGTCGTATTGAAGGACTACCAGAAACGTCGAATTCTAACGTTTCTCGATCCGGAGCACGATATTCATGGCGCAGGCTGGAATGCGGTCCAGTCGATGATAGCTGTGGGTTCTGGGCAGTTTTGGGGAAAAGGTCATCAGGGCGGTACCCAAACTCAGCTTTCTTTTCTGCCTGAACAGCATACGGATTTTGCTTTTAGTGTTTGGGCCGAAGAGATGGGTTTTTCTGGTTGTGTGGGACTCTTGGTTTTATATACGGTCCTTTTGATTGTTTTGATCAACGTGGCAGCATTGGCTCGGGATACCCATGGAGCGTTGATTGCTGTGGGTGTAGCGGCGATGATTTTCTGGCAATTTGTGATCAACATTGGAATGGTGATCGGTATGTTTCCGGTGGTCGGTCTGACCCTCCCATTATTTTCCTATGGTGGGTCGAGCCTACTTACGATTTTACTTGGGATTGGTTTGGTCTTGAATGTGGATCTAAGGAGCGGGAGAAGAACCTAGGTCTTGGGCTAGATTTGAGGTTAGCCGACGTGCTGGGTTATCGCTTCATTGAGTTTGTCTTTGGTGACGAGTCCAACCAATTGCTCAACGACTTCTCCGCCTTTAAAGAGTAAAAGAGTGGGGATGGCACGGATTGCATATTTGCTTGGTGTATTGGGGTGCTCATCGATATTCATCTTGCAAACCTTGACCTTACCGTCATTCGAATCAGCAAAGTCCGCGACCACAGGCGCCAAGGTTCGACATGGGCCACACCATTCCGCCCAAAAATCGACCAAAGTGGGAATATCGGACTGTAGAACCTGATTATCAAAGTCCGCATCTGTCAGCGTATGTACTTTGTCACTCATTTCAGAACTCCTTATAAATTAATGAGGTAGGTGCTCTCACTCATGAGAGTCAAATCGAGGCCAATATGGGCGGCCACTAGGGATTTTGCAAGGTCTTGATTTGAATTTTATTATTTTCGGATCATCTTAAAGACGAAAGACAATAAAAAACTTCTATTATTATGGTGCCTTAGTGACTATTCTGGCGCTTTCTGTGGGCTCGATGGGGTGAGCTTCCACTCCAGCTCGGCTTTGCCTAGGGCGCTCACAATTCGCATTTTTAAAAATTCACTTTTAGGGGTCGCAATCAGTCGGTTCATGGGATCTGTGAGCCGAAATCGTACGAGGTAGCCCATATCAAACGCACCAATGTACGGGTAAACGGCTTTAAGGTTGGCATCTATTTTCACCTGAATAATCTCGTTTGGGGACACAATGACCCCATTGGAGCCCTCGAGTTCTAGCCGCCAGATGGAATCCTCCTTTGCCAAATCGTTCCAGCGAACTTTGTGGGTATAGGCGGATACGAAAAAATTGAGGTAGTGTTCTACGCCACCGCTGAGTTCCACTAATTCGCGTCGGGTTATTTCACCTCCATGGCCATAGATGTCGGGAAAGGCCAAGGCAAATACCCTTCGAAATTCGGGGGCGTGAAAGGTTGCGGTTAGAAACATTTTGGAGTCCAAGTCCCGATAAATCTTCGCACTCCGGGTCCAGGTATCGAGGACCTCTTGGTAATCACCGGTCTTTAGAAGTTTGACTGGCCCGAAGAGATTTACCTGCCTAACGGGTGTGGTGCAGCTTCCCATAAGTGCCATAAGCAGCACCACACCGATGAAGATGAGCCAATTAGCATCCGGGAACTTGATGGATTCTTTTGAAGTACCATTCTGTGGCGTTGTAAATGTCATAAATATAGATTCATCCTTCAATACCCTGTGTTTGGTCATCTACTAGGAGCAACTTGCCTTGGAAGGTAGCCCCGTCGCTGATATCCACTTTAGGAGCCATCAAATCGCCATGCACGGTGGCTCCCTTAATGAGCTGAATCTTTTCCCGTGCCTGAATGGTTCCCCAAACCCGTCCTTCAATGATGACGATTGCGCCGTGAATGGGACCTTCCACAATAGCTGAGTGCGCAATTGTTAATTTAGCTTGGCTTCGCAGTCGGCCCCTGACGATGCCTGCCACTAGAAGATTTTGGTCGGTATTAACTTCTCCATCGATCACCAGGGACGGACCCAATTGCGCCGTGGGGATGTCGGGGTTAGGTAGGGCCTTTGGTTTTGCTTGCTCACCGGTTTCATGCATACTTGAACCTAGCGATTCTTTGTTAAATTGGCTAAATTTTGGCGCTGGAAAAGCGCCTACCCGTGGTTTTTGGACGTGAAACGATTTTCGCACTTCAAAATTGGCGAAATCCCGTCCTCATGGGCCTTTGGTCCTACCGAAACAGCGATTTATTTCAGTTTTGGCACGATTTGGGGCCCCACGGGTCGATGTATGGGAAATTCGTTTTGATTTTAGATTTTCCGTCTAATTTTCGTTTGATGGGGCTCTATTCACTGAATAGGGATTCGGAATATAGTTCGCACTTTAAATAAGTTGTTTGTATTCTTGGTGCCCAATTCAATAGCCCAAAATAGACGCCCTATCAGACACTTACCTACACATTGTTCTGAGGCGCCGAGTTTTTTGGGGGAGCTAAAAGATGGCATGCTTTGTGCGTGCTTGGCCCCATTACCATAGGAGGGTTTCCATGAGAATGCATGGTCAAACTGAGATAGATTCACCGAGAAGTACCCAAGAACTCCCGCAATTAATTAAGGCGACTAAGTCGGAAAAGGATGACACTGAAGGTTGGCGAAACAAGTCGTGGCGACGTCAGAGTCTCTCTTGGTCGAGAGAATGGGGCCAAGCTCGAGGCTGTCACCAGCACTAATCCACTTCATTTTGTTCAATTGCTCCGGGTGGAGTCCAGGTTTTTCGAGGATATCAATGTCTAGACCTAACACAAATACTGTCCGTGAACCCATTGCCATTATCGGACTAGGGGGCTGCCTTCCAGGAGCCTCCAATATAGAGACCTATTGGAAAAATATATGTGAGGGTCAAAGTGCCATTCGTGAAGTACCCGCTCAACGATGGAACCCAGACGACTACTATTCCGAAATCAAGACTGAACCCGATAAAACATACAGCAAGATCGGTGGGTTTTTGGATGAAGTCCCCTTTGAATCCAAGCGTTTTCGAATCCCTCCCAAAACAGCGGATTTTGTCGATAATGTTCAAAAATTGGCATTGACGGCGGTGGCGGATGCCCTAGAGGATGCGGATCTCCAATTGCGCCAAGATGCTAAAATCGGTCGAAGTTTTGATCGTGAACGCACGGCAGTGATTTTGGGTAATTCCATGGGTGGGGAGTTCGAGGACAAAACGAATCTAAGGGTTTGGTTTCCCGAAATGCGGAATTTGATTTCCAATAGTCTTGAGAAAAAGAACCTGTCCGATTCGGAGGTGAAGTCCATCGTGGAGGAGATTGAATCCACATACAAGCAGAGACTTCCCCCGATTACCGAAGATTCTATGCCCGGTGAATTGTCCAATTGCATTGCCGGGCGGGTGGCCAATGCTTTTGATCTATGTGGTCCGAATTTTACGACAGATGCTGCATGTGCTGCTTCAATGGCCGCGGTCAAAACAGCCTTTGATGGTCTCCAGCTCGAAGAATTTGATATGGCGGTGGTCGGTGGGGTGGATCAGCAGATGGATCCGCCAACTTTCGTTAAGTTTTCAAAAATAGGTGCATTGTCGGCAGAAATAAGTGCGCCGTTCGATGCCCGTGCCAGTGGTTTCGTGATGGGAGAAGGGGTTGGGATTCTTGTCTTAAAAAGAGTCTCCGACGCTCTGGCCGATGGCGACAAAATTTATGCGACCATTCGCGGTATTGGCTCAGCCAGTGATGGCAAGGGTAAAGGGCTTACCGCACCTAATCCTCGGGGGCAAAAGCTTGCGGTTGCACGTGCCTACGAAAAAATAAACTTCGACATTGATTCGGTTGGATTATTTGAGGCCCATGGTACTGCGACGCCTGTGGGTGACAGGGTCGAACTTTCGGTGTTAACGGATTTGCTACGGGAGTCTGGTATGAGTCCCAAGGAAATTCCAATTGGTTCCGTTAAGTCCATGATTGGACACCTTAAAGGTGCCGCGGGGGCAGCAGCGCTTATCAAAACAAGTCTCGCGCTCCATCACAAAGTGTTACCGCCGAGCACCAATTTCCAAAGACCTACTTCTGGGTCTCCCCTTCATGAGAAGTATCTGTCTGTAAATACCAAGACCCAAGTCTGGAATGACTCCGAGTGTCCTCGTCGGGCCGGTGTCAGCGCGTTTGGATTTGGTGGAACGAACTTTCATGTGGTTCTCGAAGAGCATTCAGAAAAATCACAAGAATTAAATACTAAGATAAGCCAAGAGAAAGACGAAAAAACCATGGTGACCCCCCGTAAATCCGCGCAGCCTACATCCGATCTCAAGGGTCTTATTGTCAGTGTTCAAGAGATCTTTGCTCAGGCGACAGGGTATGAGGCCAATGAATTAGAACCGGATTATCTCCTGGAGGCCGATCTCGGTATTGATACGGTGAAGCAGGCAGAGATTATGGCTCAGATACGTGAAACTTACTCCTTACCAAAAGAGGAAAGTTTTAATCTATCGGAGATTCAGACGATTTCCGCGGTGGCTCAATACGTACAATCCAGAGTTTCGGTGGCTTGGGGCCAAGGGATTGGCAATGCCCCGGTTAAGGCCACAACGGCGGTGGATGCGACCTTGCCAGCGAAAATGTTTCCTTATCTTGCGGTTGAAGGTGTGGATAAAACCGCTTTATTGAATAAGCTTACGGAGATTGAGTATGCCGATGCCTCCGCTGAGGCGAAGATTTCCTTAACCGGCCAGGTAAGACTCGTCGCTGCCGCACCAACCAAAGAGAGTTTAGATAAAAAGCTCGAGGGTATCGAAAAAGGAAGTCCTCGTATTCTGCGCAACAAAGGTGTCTATTTCTCTGCGGCGGATTCAGATTTAGACAATGGAAAGATTGCATTTCTCTTTCCTGGGCAAGGTTCACAGTATTTAAATATGTGTAAGGACCTCGCTGAGGATTATCCCGTTGTCATGGATACATTCCTGGAGGCTGACGGGATTTTAGAACCGATGATTGGTCGTAAGCTGACTGAGCTTTGTTGGCCAGCGGACATGAGTGATCCGGTACAACGCGATCTTGATTTACGGCAAACCGAAATTTGTCAGCCCGCCATGCTGGCAGCGGATATAGCACTCATGAGGCTACTTCTCGCCCATGGGATTAGGCCTGATTATGTGGTGGGCCATTCGTTGGGTGAGTATGCGGCGTGTGTGGCTGCGGGTGTTTTGAGCTTTGCGGATGCAATTTATGCCGTTAGTGCTCGCGGTCGAGAGATGGCGAGTGTGAAAGTGGATGATTGTGGATTAATGGCGGTGGTCTTGGGGGGCGTAGAGGAAGTTGAGCCGATTATTTCCTCTGTTGAAGGGTATGTGGTGTCTGCGAATAAGAATTGTTTTAAGCAAACCGTTATCGCGGGGGAAACCAAAGCGGTGAAACAGGCGATTGAAAAATGCGTCGCTGCTGGTTTTAATTCTCGGACCATTCCCGTCTCTCACGCTTTTCATACTGAGATCGTGGCGCCGGCCACGATGCCAATGAGAAAAGTCCTCGATAATTTGGATATACGTTGTGCCGGTATTCCCATTCTTTCGAATGTAACGGGTGAGGAATATCCCGAGTCCCCTGAGGAGATCCGGGCTCTATTGACCAAGCAGCTTGCGAGTCCTGTTGAATTCATTAAGCAGGTGGATAGCCTCTATACACGGGGGGTTCGGACGTTTATCGAAGTTGGTCCCAAAAAGGCAATCACTGGTTTTGTGACGAACATTTTGGAAAACCGAAAACACGTAGCTCTTTTCACCAATTACCATAAGTTGGGTGGTCAGGAGTGTTTTCTCAATTCACTGGCCTATTTGTCCAGTCGTGGGATGACGATCGATTTTGCGGGGACTCAGCCTTCGGAAGTGCAGCGACGCCCAGAAGTTGCACCTTCGGTAAATTCGCAGCCTCTCAATCTAGCCACAGGCTCTAGCCAAACAAAGACTGTGGTCAGTGGTCTCGGTGTGGCCTTGCCGAGGGAGGATGCCTGTGGTGGTGTTGATGAGGATCTCTTTGATGAAATCCTGCGGGGAAAGAATTTCATTCGTCATTTGACCCACAAAACCCGTACTGAGATGGCAAGCCTAAATATCACCCGAGTTGACAAGGCCAATGGTACCTTCGAAACCATGACCTCCAGTGACGAAGTGATTCAATTGTGTGGTCAGTTGAATTTGCCAGACTTGGTGGAAGATTATGGTGTGGATGCGGCACTAACTAGCGCCATTGATGCCACAACTAAATTGGCGATTGCCACTGGGATCGAAGCCTTACGAGACGCAGGGCTTCCCCTCGTACCGCGATACCGAACGACTTCCACAGGTAAAAAACTTTTTGTCGGTTATCGACTTCCTGAAAAAGTAGGGAAGCGAACCGGCGTTATTTTTGCCTCAGCCTTTCCAGGCTTGGATGAGCTAATCGCGGAGGTGACGAAATTCAATAAACAAGCCGCGAAAAACGAATCGAGCGGTGAGTCCGTCGCTTATCAATTCGACCGGAAATTTCTTTTTCGGATCCTATCGCTGGGTCATGCTCAATTTGCACAGGTGGTTGGAGCCATGGGGCCCAATACCCAAATAAACGCCGCCTGTGCAGCGGGAGCGCAAGCTATTGGCATTGCCAGTGATTGGATTACTTTGGGGCGTTGTGATCGAGTGGTTGTTCTCTCCGCTGACGATGCAACAAATGAATCGAGCTTTGCGTGGCTCGGTGCAGGATTCCTCGCCACTGGTGCGGCCAGTGTTGCTACGGATGCGACCAAAGCTGCGGTTCCTTTCGGAAAGAATCGCAACGGTATGATTATGGGCTGCGGTGCTGCGGCATTTGTGGTGGAAAAGGATGCAGAATGTAGAGCTCGGGGAATCTTACCTTTGGTGGAAATATTGGCGTCTAGGTTCGCCAACAGTGCCTTTCATGCCACACGATTGGAATTTGGCTCCATTCGAGAGAACTTCAATGAGTTCATCGATACCCTTTGTTCTAAAGTTGGAATTAGCCGTGCTGAATTAGCGCGTCGTTGTTTTTTTATGTCCCATGAAACCTATACCCCCGCGAGGGGCGGGAGTTCAGCGGCCGAAATGGACGCACTCCGCGATGTCTTCGGCGACGAAGTGGGTAAAGTTCTTATTAGTAACACCAAAGGCTTTACCGGCCACCCCATGGGCGCATCCCTTGAGGATGCCGTGGCGGTGAAGGGGCTGCAGCGGGGGCTTGTTCCACCGATTGCCAATTTCACCGAAGTGGATCCAGACTTCTCAGACTTACATTTTGCTCGGGGACAAGAGGATCAGAAGCGAGACATCGGTATTCGATTTGCGGCCGGTTTTGGGTCCCAATTGGCTCTTAATGGCTATCGGCGCATCGCCACTTCGGAAAATCGGTGGCTCGATAAAGTACGATTTATGGAATGGAGCAAGGAGATGTCAGGGCTTGAAGAGCCGGCTTTCTTAATCGAGCATCGCCAATTTCGGATTGTTGAGAAAGCGGGGAAGCCTTTGGATGAGATGAAGTTGTGGCGGGGTTTTGATCCAGGTGCGGAGGCCGTTACTGAAGATAATGCGGGTTTTGTTGTTCGTGGCGACCAGAAACCCTCGAGACAACGTTCAGAACTTCTTACGGAGATAGTGTCTCTTTTTGTGACAGAAACGGGCTATGAAGAAAGTGAATTAGGTCCCGGATTTGACCTGGAAAGTGACTTAGGAATCGATACCGTCAAGCAAGCTGAGATACTGGCCATGGTCAGAGATCGATACCCACTTGTCGACGGCGAACTGAAACCACTGAGTGAATTGAATACGATTGATCGGCTGGTGGATTTCATCTTTTCAAAGCTTTCTGACACAGCCCATGAGTATGGCTCAGCCGCTCCTATTGATAGCCAAGCTCCCTTATCTCGTTCGCATATTGCCTCCTTTCAATATTCCGAAGATGCAATTCGAGCCCGTGTTCTGACTATCTTTTGTGAGCAGACTGGTTATACGCCGTCTGATTTCGAGGACGACCATCTTCTCGAAGAAGATCTCGGGATCGACACGGTGAAACAAGCAGAGGTTTTTAGTCTCTTAACGGAAGAGTTTGGTTTAGAACGGGACGAAAATTTCATTTTGGCCGATTTGAATACCGTAGGTCGAATCGTTCAGTTTGTGCAGACCTTTGAATCCATCGAGAAGTCCGATGACTTGGTGTATTCATCCGCCCAAAGTGTCTCGATGAAAATCGATTCCACCGACTACATGACCAATATTAAAATGATTTTCGCCGCCGAAACGGGCTATGAGCCAGAGGAACTCGAAGATGATTTATTACTGGAAGCGGATTTAGGAATCGATACCGTTAAGCAAGCTGAGGTTATGGCTCGCGTGCGAGAGGCCTATGGGTTGGCTCAAAGTGAAAGTTTCAATCTTTCCGATTATCAAACCTTGGAACAAATTACGCAATATGTTGCAGCCAAAGTCGATTTAAGTACCCAGGCCGATTCTCTAGAAACCGTTGCGAAAATTCCAACTCCCATTGAAGATGAGGCTTTAACCGAAACGGTGAATAACGTTAAAGCTCCGAAATTAGACCTTGGCTCATTCTCAGTTAGGCCTGTGGCGTTTGGTTGGACTGAAAATCTGACGGACATCACCTCTATTTGGAAAGGGAAAAAGGTATGGCTCTTGGGAGGTGACAGCCGAATTCAGCAAGAGCTTAGAAAGGAATTTGAATTAAGTGGAGCACAAGTAAATAACGCAGACGGAAATGCCCTTGTTACCGATGATACAGGTATGGAGGGTGCCGGCCTTTCTCCAGTCCACGGGATCTTCCTACTCGATAGTCCCACTTGGCACTGTGACTCTTACCAAAGTCGTCGGAATCAAGCGCAACGTTTCATTGCCATGATCCGGGAAATATTGAAGTCGCAAGCTTGGACAAACAAGCTAGAGGCCGTTGGCGTTCTATCACTCGGTAATGGTGACCGCGGATTTGGTTATACTCCGAGTATTCCGGTTGATATTGGTGGACTCTTTTCGGGGTGGCTAAAGTCTTTGAATCGAGAATTGGCAGCCGTTCGTTGTGTGCATATTCAGACTGAATCGTCCTTTCTCGCAACCCACGAAGGTAGGCGGGCGCTCCTAAGTGAAATGGCTTTGGGGGATAGTGCAGAAGTTAGCTATTTTCTGGGGAGGCGCTGTGTGTCCTACCTAGAGGATTCTAAAGAGCTTTCAAATCTTGAAGTTGTCATTCCTGAAGGTCTTACTGTGGTGACGGGGGGGGCGCGAGGTGTTACTTACGAGATCGCAAAGAGACTGGTCGAAAAAGGAATTAGAAGACTTGTTTTGGTGGGGCGAACTTCGTTACCGAGTCCGGAAACGGTCGAATTTATGGCGCTGAGTGAGGCGGAAAAGAAACGTCAGGCTAAGACATCATTGTCGGAAGCTTGCGGCAAGGTCACACCACTGATGGTGAAGGATTGGATTGCCGCTAAGGCAAAGCAGGTTGAAATAGCTGAGAATGTTTTGTGTTTGAATGAGATGGGTGCCGACACCAATTACGTTTCTTGTGATTTAGGCAATGAACAATCCATCGAGGGCTTGGTCAGGAATATCCGAACGAAATATGGTGAAGTAGGGCTCTTAATTCACGGTGCAGGTATTGAAGAATCTAAGTTATTTGTGGACAAAGATGATGATTCTTTAATGCGTAGTTTTGCGCCGAAGGCCGAGGCGTTTCGGATACTTGTGGATGAACTTCAACCCAGCCGCACCCTCACCATGGGGTCTGTCGCGGGTCGTTTTGGAAATGCCAGCCAGACAGATTATGCCGCTGCCAACGATGCCTTGGCCCCTTGGAGCCGTAATTCACATAACAATGCAGTCCATGTTGATTGGACGGCATGGGGCGACGTCGGTATGGCGATGAAATCCGGTGTGAAGGCTAGCCTAGAGAGTACTGGCGTTGAGTTTCTCCCTGCGATTTTGGGTGCTGAAATAGGGGCCCGATTGGCTTTGAGCTCGGTGGGCGGTGAGTTTGTTGTGGCGGGGGAGTTGGGTGGCTTTACTCCTGCCCCTTCCAGTTACCGTCCCATGGGTCATCTCGATTTAGAGGAGATCGTGGAGCGTTCTCCATTTGATTCAGCGGTGATTGATGGACAGAGATGTGTCTTTCGGAAAGTGTTTCACCCAGAAGAGGACTTAGGGTTGGCGCACCACAAGATTGATGGGGTGGCTGTTTTTCCTGGCGTTTTGGGTGTGGAGTTTGGTGTTCAAGCTGCCGAACACTTTATTGGTAAACCCATGGTTGAAATAACGGAGGTTGAGTTTAAGGCTCCAATTAAGTTTCATCACGGCAAGGAACTGACTGTTGAATTCTCTGTGGAGAAAATATCGGAAACGCAATTTGATATTCAAGTGCTGTCTGTTTTTAAGACACCTAAGGGACTTGAACGAACCAAGTCGCATTTTGAGATGAAGTCGTCCATCTCTTGTCTGTCGCCTTCTGAACTCGTTCGATACCCCGTTGCCGAGTTTTGTACGCCTACCCGTAAATCGATTTACGACCTCTATTTTCATGGCGAGAGTTTTCAAGTGATAGATTGGGTCGAGAGCTTGGCCGCAAATGGTGCGGTTGCACATAGCTTTGATTTTAAGTCTGGGTGGGTTCGCAATTTTCCGGCGGAATCCATGACAACTTCTCCTGCTGCTCGGGAACTTGGTTTTCAAACCGCGGGTGTTTGGGAAATGAACACCACAGGCAAGATGAATTTGCCGGCGCGAATTGCGAAAGTTCAGCGGCGCAGTGCAGTGGTGGGCGAATATGCCGTTCGTGCAATTGTTAGTCAATCTCTAGAAGGCTCTGGCGCGATCGATGTTTGGGTGTACGATACCTCCGGTAATCTTTGCGATACGATGATAGGCTACGAGACCGTTGAGCTTCGCGAATTGAGTAAAGATGAATCGGCGAACTTTACCCCTTGGGATCTAGGTGGCGATGCAACCTTGATTCATATTCAGGAAATTAAGAGGTCTATTACTCTTGACGGTGGTCGAGCTTTACTCGGTTATTTGTCGGATAAGGAGATGGCGACATACTCTGAAAAGAAGTCAGAAAAACGTCGATTGGATTGGTCTGCGGGCCGTATTGCCTCGAAAGTGAGTCTGCAAAGACGTTTGTTTCAGGAGGAGAATATATGGGTTCCAGCCCATCATATTTCCGTGGAGCCCAATGCGTTGGGCGAGCCGCAAGTTCTTATTGGAGGAGAGCTAAACCGGGCATGGTCGATTTCTATCACCCATAGTGCGGGGTGGGCTTTGGCTCAGGTTGGTGAGTGTAGTAAAGAGAGATTGGGTCTTGATGTTGAATCCGTTGAATCTCGGCACCCGTCTTGGGGGAAGACCTACTTTAGTGAGAACGAACAAAAGGTTGCTTGGGAGTCAGGAGGTACTTGGCTGTTGACTGCCTGTTGGGCGGTTAAGGAGGCCTTGATGAAAGCCTTAGGGATAGGTGCCCGGGTAGATTTCAGGGAGATTGAAGTTCAGAAACACGAAGGAATTTGGAGTGTCACCCTCGCTGATTCCCTCAAAATGAGGTTGTTGGAATTGGGTGCAGGGGTTTCAGAGGTGACTGTACATCTCTTTGGGGACCGAGTTTTGGCCCGAGTGAAATTGTCGATGATTGAATCGACGGGTACGGTTCGGCCGAAAACAACAGAGGAGATGCCGGTGGGGCATTTCACCTCGATAGTCGCAGGTACGCGTTATGAGATAGGAGAATAACAATGTCTTCACTATTGAATACTAAAGACAAGAAGGAAGTTGAGGATAAACCTGTTCTAGCGCGGGGGGCGGAGTTAACGGCTCGGGGTCGCTTAGAGCAGCTATTTGATGCTGGTACCTTTATGGAACTGGATAAGAACATCCATCATCGATCACGGTCTTTTGGGATGGATAAGAGAGAAATTCCAGGTGATGGAGTTGTGTGTGGTTTTGGGGAAGTGAATGGTCAAACCGTCTATGCTTATTCGCAGGATCGAAACGTGCTGGGTGGTTCCCTTGGTGAGGCCCATGCCCAAAAGATTGTCAAAATTATGGATATGGCCGGAAAATCAGGTTGTCAAATTGTGGGTATTAACGACTCTGGTGGTGCTAGGATTCAAGAAGGAGTTGAGGCTTTGGCGGGTTACGGTGAGATTTTCCGCCGAAATGTGGCATATTCAGGCGTGATACCGCAAATATCCCTGATCATGGGACCTTCGGCCGGAGGCGCTGTCTACTCACCAGCGCTTACCGATTTTGTGGTGATGATTGATAAAAAGAGTTATATGTTTGTGACCGGGCCAAAGGTTGTTGCTGCAGTTACCAGTGAGAATGTCGACACGGAAACACTTGGAGGCGGGCGAGTTCATGCAGAGAAGAGTGGGGTTGCCCATTTCTTGACCGGTAGTGAGGTTGAGGCACTCGAGACTGCTCGCGAAATACTTTCCTATCTACCGGCGAATAATTTTGGGGATGCCCCTTTTCTCCCCACCGACGATCTGCCGCATCGGAAGGTTCCTGAATTGGAATCGATTGTCCCAAAAGAAACGAATCGTCCCTACGATGCTCAATTGGTCATTGATGCCGTATTTGACCGCGATAGCTTCTTAGAGGTTCGAGGCAATTGGGCGCAAAATATTCGCGTGGGTTTCGCGAGGCTTGGTGGGTATCCGGTTGGTGTTGTCGCAAATAACCCGATGTTTATGGCAGGTGTTGTGGACATCGATGCGGCTCGTAAAGGGGCGCGTTTCGTTCGGACCTGTAATGCTTTTGGTATTCCTCTTGTGACTTTGATCGATGTTCCCGGTTTTCTCCCAGGAAAAGAGCAGGAGCACGCGGGGATTATCGATCATGGTGCGAAATTAGCCTATGCCTATTGTGAAGCCACGGTGCCCAAACTAAGTGTTATTTTGCGGAAGTCCTACGGTGGTGCTTATATTGTGATGAGTAGTAAGCATGTGGGTGGAGATATCAACCTCGCTTGGCCTCAAGCTGAAATTGCGGTGATGGGAGCAGGTGGTGCGGTTGAGATTTTGCATTCGAAAGAACTCAAAAATCATCCTGAACCAGCGAATCGCTCCAAGGAACTCAGTGATGAGTACAATGAGCGCTTTGCAAATCCTGGGGTCGCAGAGGCTCGCGGTTTCCTAGACGCTGTCATTCAGCCGGCCGAGACCCGCTTTACGCTTTATCGCAGTTTGAGAGCAGTGCTAGCCAAAAGAGAGTCGCTGCCAGAAAAACGCAACGGTAATGTACCCATGTAGGTAGGTGCCTACCCAGGCTACCACTTGACTCCGATGTAGGTCGGTGGCTCGATCGATTTCCTCCTCATTTTCATCTTTATACCTCACTTCATAAACATTGCGTTTTTCTGATTTGGATGTTGGGGAAAGAATAGGTATGATCAGGAATGATGATCGACAAGTTTCAGTTAAAAGCACCGGCCCTTCTGATTGCTGTACCGCAGTTGGCAGATCCTAATTTTTTTAGGGCTTTGGTATTGTTGGTGGAACATAGCGAAGAGGGATCCATGGGATTGGTCATCAACCGACCCATCGAACTGAGCATGGGAGAATTTTGCAAATCCCAAGAAATGTATTGTCGAAGTGATAGGTCTCAGTCCCTTTATCAAGGAGGCCCGGTTCAAACTGACCGAGCCTTTATTTTACATAAATCGGGGCAGATGGGGCCTGAGACAGAAGAAGTGTTTGACGGTATTTGTCTTAGTTATTCATTGGAGTCAGTGACGATGTTGGTGGAGGAGCCGCCTTTGGATATGAATGTGTGTGTAGGATATGCCGGTTGGGGACCTGACCAATTGGTGGAGGAAGTAACATCGGGTTCATGGTTGGTTACCTACCCCGAAGAAGACCTACTTTTTTCGATAGCGTCCGATGCTGCTTGGGAGCATTCCCTGAACCAAATGGGAATTGCACCACTCCAATTAATGCATAGTGGCGCGGTGCATTAACTCTACTGGTTCGAAGCGGTCTTATTGGATGATTGTTGGGATTTGCTAAATGCTCGAACTAATCGTTGTTGCCATCGTCGGGAATATAGTCGCCACCCTTGAGGTGCAGGACGCCCCTTGGGATCAGGAGCCAAATGGTACGGCCATTCCTTTTCAGTTTTAGACTTAATTGAGTCCCTTTTTTTCCTCTGATGCGGGTGATGACATCTCCAAATGAGAGGCCCTTGGTAATCTCTTCGTTGATGGCAATGATTTTATCACCAGGGAGAATACCCGCTCCAGCGGC